>MPOS01000028.1 GCA_001896555.1 Candidatus Phosphitivorax anaerolimi | reverse complement strand
CTTATATACCACAAATGCGAGTCCCCTTCACCATCTTCTTTGCCATTCTTATTGACTTTTTACCCCCAAAACCCCCCAATAGGGGTGCGAAACTTGAGTCATTGAGATCAAGAAAGAGCTGAGTGACTTATATATAAACGGGGGGCAGCGCACGTTTTTCAGGATTCCCATCCTCCCCCCATGAATTGGGCGGAAAAAATCGATCACGAACCCGCGATCTGTCGGATGAGTGCCACTATTCAAGATGCTTCAGGGGGTGTAAGATATTTGCGACACAAGGAGTTCTCCATGTTGTCCGGCATGTTCTTGGCGCAACCCTTTGTTCCGAGGAAACATGCAACCATTATAGAGATCGCATCATTGAAGGACAAAGCGGCCGGTTTCCGGAAATGAAAATATCCACGATCATCATTGCTGTAATCGCCTTGTGCTTCTGTGCGTCCGTGTGCACTGGATACGAGAGTGCCCTGCAGGGTGGAACCTTCACGTTTTACCAGGAGAACGATTTTTACACAGGCACTGACCGTGACTATACCAACGGCATCAAGATATCCTGGATATCGCCCGATCTCAATCACTTCCGGGACGATCCCCGCCTGCCGTCGTGGAGCCATGCAGTGATCGATGCAATGCCGTTCGAGGCCGGAGAGCACTTTCTCAAAACCGTGTCGTTATCCGCGGGGCAGGACATCTATACACCTGAGGATATTAAGCGGCGGGATTTCAACCCCGATGACCGGCCGTATGCCGGCATCTCCTACATCTCTGTGGGGTTCCACAGCAGGAATGCCCGGATCATGAACACCTGGGAATACACCCTGGGCATCATCGGCCCCCATTCCTATGCGGAGAAGATGCAGAAGGCGGTGCACAGCTTGACGAACTCCGATTTTCCCAATGGCTGGGACCATCAGCTTAAGAATGAGCCTATCCTCAATGTGTCTTACGATCGGAAGTGGAGGTTCGCCGGAAAGGGTGTGGCAACGGGCCTGGGCTATGACCTGATCCCTCATGCAGGCTGTTCTGTGGGCAATGCCCTGACAGCGGTAACTATCGGGTGGCAGGTCCGTCTGGGGTGGAATCTGCCGAATGATTTCGGAACCCTGCCCATCCGGCCCGGCTCGGACACCAATGCTCCTCTTGACGGTCAGGACCCGCGTTATCAGGAGCAGCCGAATGGATTCAGCATCCATGCCTTCATATCCGCCGACGTGTATGCGAAGCTCTGGGACATCACCCTCGACGGCAACTTCTTTCGCAGCAGCGGCGGGGTCGAAAAAGAGCCGCTGGTTGCGGAATGGGCGGTTGGCCTCGGGATGATCACCGGCAGATTCAAGATCACCTATGCCTATGTGAGCGGGACGCGGGAGTATGAGACCCAGCGGGAACGGCAATCATACGGGGCGATCACGGTGTCATATACATTCCGTTGAGAAGGAGTGACCGGGCAGTACTACAATGGAAAGGCTGGAGGCGGCAACCGGATTCGAACCGGTGAATAACGGTTTTGCAGACCGTCGCCTTACCACTTGGCTATGCCGCCGCTGTTGTTTGGACCCGTTCTGTATACAAAGAGGAGCCGTGAAAAGTCAAGACAAAGTATCTATCAGGAAGCCCATCAGGAGCCCGGGATATCACTGGATTCCGGGGGTTCGGCGCACCCGTTCGCCTGGGAGAGAACAAAAGAACGGAAGTCTTCGCCCGTGCGGATGAGCCTGCGCATCTCTGAGCGCCTGGTCCACCGGCAGTGCAGCCAAAACCACTGCTCCGGGTGTGTTTTCACCACCTCTTCCACCCACGACTGCATATACTGGCTCAAGGAGGCGATAGCCTCTTTGCCGGTGCCGAACGATGAGGCCTCCCGGGGTGGATGAAAGATGATGCGATAGCGTCCATTCTCCTTCACGCTGGAGACCGGCAGGATGACGGCGTCGCCCTTGATCGCGATGAAGGCGGGAGCGGGATTGGTAGGTGCGGGCAGGCCGAAGAAATCGCAGAAGAGCATATCGGAGCGTTTGCCCCGCTGGTCCATGATCACGCCGATGGTGTTCCCCCTTTTCAGCTCCCGGATGAGCATGAGGGCCTTCCCCTTGGGCGGCAGGATGGTTGCCCCGGAACGGGACCTGATATCGTCCACTACGGCCTCGATCCTTGGATCGTTGCGCACGTCGGCCATGACGCAGAACTGGATTCCCAGCAGGCGGGGGAGGTGGGCCAGGATCTCCCAGTTGCCGATGTGGCCGGTGATCATCATGAGCCCCTTCCCGCTCGAGAGGGCCTGTTCGAGGTGCTCTTTGTCCTCGATCGCGATGCGGTTCCTGATCTCCTCGTCATCCATGTAGGCGTATTTGATGGTATCCACCAGGATGTCGCCGTGGTTCATGAAAACCCTGCGGACAATGGATGGACGATACTCCTCGCCCAGGCAGTGCCTGAGCTGAATCTGGGCCACCCGGCGGTGGAAGGGATCTACGAGCCAGCCCAGGAGGCCGAAGAATCTGCCCAGAAAGATCGCGAGGGGGTAGGGCAGGGCTTTGATGAGGGCGATGCCCCCCTTGATGAGCGGGTACTGCAGCATGGCTGCGAATCGGATGATCTTCTTCATTCCTTCATGTCCTTCAGGATCCACTGAACTGCCTCAAAGAGGTTCTGCATACGGTGATCGTGCCCTGCCGGTTCTGTTTGCTCTGTACTTTCTCCCTCGATGAGCACACCCTTTCCCCGGACCCGGCGAATGGTTTCCATGTCCTCAGGCTTATCTCCTACCATGTAGCAGCCGGCGAGATCCAGACCGAAATCTCGGGCTGCCTTCATCAGCAGGCCGGGCTCAGGCTTCCTGCAGGTGCAGGCAATGGAGTATCTCTCGACCGACCCATGGGGGTGATGGGGGCAGTAGTAGATGGCGTCCAGCACCGCGTTATGCGCGGCCAGGAGTTCCGTGAGCCTCTGATGGATGAGCTCGAGCCGGTGCTCGTCGAAAAGCCCCCGGGCAATGCCCGACTGGTTGGTGACGACGATGGCGGGGATATGGTGCCGGTTCAGCAGGCGGATGGCCTCGGCCGCCCCGGGCATGAGCTCGACACCGTCCGGATCGGCGAGGTAGTGCCTGTCCCGGATAATGGTGTCATCCCTGTCGAGAAATACCGCTCTTCCTGACAATGCTCTCGATCTCCCTGACAATGGTTTCCATGCATTTTACGCGCATCTCGATCCGCAGCGCCCGCCACGTTCCCTTGATCTGTGACGGATCGAGGCGGACCAGATCTTTCTCCGTGGTCACGATCAGGTCTTTGCCTTGCGATCGAGCGCTGATCGTTTCCATGTCCCGGCGGGTAAACCCGTGGTGATCGGGAAACGCCAGGACGTCCACACGGGCGCCCAGATCCTTGAGCATTCCGGCAAAGTGTCCGGGCCGGGCGATCCCGGAGACCGCGAGAACATGCCTGCCGCTGAGAGACGTCAGGTCTTCCTCGGCGCCAGAAGGGCCGATGAGGGAACAGGGAACGAGCTCGGCGGACATCTCGGAAGATCCAGCCCCTTTCGTGTGGACCACGAGATCGGCCCGCGCGAGCGAAGCCGCGGGTTCCCTGAGCCTGCCCAGGGGAAGAAGGGCGTCCGAACCGACATCTCCAGCTACAAGCACGATGTCCAGGTCGCGGTGTATCCGCCGGTGCTGGAAGCCGTCGTCCAGGAGCACGAGATCTGAGGAGAGCTCATCGCGGGCGAATATCGCGCCTCTGACCCGGTCGGGAGCCTTGATCACGGGCACTCTTAAGATCCGTGCCATGAGCAGGGCCTCGTCGCCCACCTCGCAGGCCTGGTGATCGGGCCTCACGAGCACCACGCCTTTGAGCCTGCCCCGGTATCCCCTGGTCACGATCGCGGGCTTGAGGCCGCGGGATGAGAGTTCGCGGGCAAGGGCGATGGTCATGGGTGTCTTGCCGGTGCCGCCTGCTTCGATGTTCCCGATGCTCACCACCGGGATGCCGGTACGGTGGATGGTGAAAAGCCCGGTGTCGTAGCAGAGGTTCCTGGCCGCAATCACGTATCCATAGACACGGGAGAGGGCCTTACGCATGACCGAACTGGATGGTGTAGAGCCTGGCATAGTACCCGTTCTTCTCCATGAGCTCCTGGTGGGTGCCCTCCTCCACGATTCTTCCCTTGTTCAGCACGATGATGTGGTCTGCGTTGATGATGGTCGAGAGCCGGTGAGCGATGATGAGGGTGGTCCGGTCCTTCATGAGCCTCTCCAGCGCCGCCTGCACCTCGCGCTCTGATTCGGTGTCGAGCGACGAGGTCGCCTCGTCCAGGATGAGGATGGGGGCGTCCTTGATGATGGCCCGTGCGATGCAGATCCGCTGACGCTGCCCGCCCGAAAGGCGAACGCCGCTCTCGCCGACCACGGTGTCGTACCCTTGGGGCAACTGCATGATGAAATCGTGCGCATAGGCGGCGCGGGCCGCATCCTGGATGCTCTCCTGGGTGGCGTTCTCGGTTCCGTAGGCGATGTTGGCCCTGATGGTGTTGTTGAAGAGCACCATGTCCTGGGTCACCATAGCGATGTTCCTGCGCAGCGATTTCATGGTGACGTCCCGGATGTCGCGGCCGCCCACGACGATCCGGCCCGAGGTCACCTCGAAGAGCCTGGGCAGAAGATTGGCGATTGTGGTCTTGCCCGACCCGGACTCGCCTACCAGGGCGATGCGTTGACCCCGCCGTGCCGTGAAGCTCACATTGGTCAGCGCGTATTCCTCCCCAGTATAGGTGAAGGAGACGTCGTGGAACGCGAATTCGCCGTCCACCCTTCCCAGATCCTCGGCGCCCGGCTTGTCCCCGATCTCGGGCACGGTATCCAGGACGTTGAAAATCCTCTTGGCGGCCGCGATCCCTTCCTGGATCTCGATGTTGACGGTGTTGAGCTTGCGGATGGGGGCATAGAGCATGCCCATGGCCAGGATAAAGGATGCGAAGTCGCCCGCCGACAGGCTGCCCTCCACAACCTGCATGCCGCCGTACCAGAGGATGAAGGCAGCGGCGAGACCGGCGATCAGCTCCATGAGCGGGCTCGACAGGGCCCTGACTGCGATCCGTTTCATCCAGTTGCGATAGTAGCGGCGGTTTTCGGCCGAGAAGCGGTCTTTCTCGTAGCCCTCCATGTTGTAGGCCTTCACGATCCTGATCCCGCTGATCCCCTCATCCAGGATGCTCATGACATGGCCCATGACGTTCATGCTCTTGGTGGAGTAGTGTTTGAGCCGCCGGCCGAACTGGCTGATGGGATAGATCACCAGGGGGAACACGACCATGGCGATCAGTGCAAGCTCCACACTCCGGTAAAATACCACCGCCACGAGCCCGAGAAGCTTCAGCGATTCGCGGATGAGCTCGGTCACCGCATTGGTGACCGATGACTGGATCATGTTTACGTCGTTGGTGATGCGCGATATGAGCACCCCGGTGGGCGTGCGGATGAAATACGGCATGGAAAGGGTCTGGATGTGCCCGTAGAGCTTGTCCCGGACATTGAGGATGACCCGCTGGCCCACGTCGGCCATGAAGAAGTAGCTGAAGTAATCACTCAGGGCCTTGACCAGATAGATGACCACCACGGCAAGCGGGATGAGCTTGAGCATCATCATGTTCTTTTCGATCAGGATGTCGTCCACCACGTACTTGAACATGAAGGCCACCAGCCCGGTGGCCCCGGCCGTGATAAGGGTCAGGACGAGAGACACCATGAGCTTGAACCAGTAGGGCCTGAGGAAGGTCAGGAGCCTCCGGTAGATCTGGAGGTCCGTCAACTTCACCCTGCCATGTCCGCTATCCATGTGGCCACTCCCTTTGAAGGGCTCGCATTGCCGAGCATCCTCCGCATCTCGTCGAACGATTGCTGCATCCGTTCATACCGCTGCCTGTCTTCTATAATTTCCAGCACCTCTCTGGCAAGCCTTTCCGGGGTGAGGTCGTTCTGGATGAGCTCGGGTACCGCCCGCCTTCCCAGGATGATGTTGGGCATGCCGATGTAATCGATCCGCACGAAGGCGCGGGCCAGCCGGTAGTTGAGGCCGGATGTCCGGTAGCAGATGACTTCCGGGACCCCTTTGAGCGCCATCTCGAAGCTCGATGTTCCTGACTTGACCACGGCCAGGTCAGCCTGTGTCAGCGAGGAGTGCAGCTCCACGTCGGGATCGGCCAGGGACTGAACCGCCGCGGGGTCGATTCCGGCCGCCACGGGCAGATGCCAGGTGATGTGCGGGTGCCTTTTCTGCACGATCCGCTTGGCCTCGATCATGACGGGCAGGATGGTCCGTATCTCGTGCATCCTGCTGCCCGGCAGCAGGGCGATCCTTCCGGGCGGCCAGGTGCCTCCGGCGGCACCGGCACTGTGCTCCTCCATGAATGGGTGGCCCACATAGCGGGCATTGACCCCGTAGGAAGAGAAAAAGGCCTCTTCAAAGGGGAAGATGACCGCAAGGCCGTCCGTTATCCGGGCCAGGGTGCGGGCCCGGTATTTCCTCCAGGCCCAGGCCTGGGGCGCGATGTAGTAAAGGATTTTCAGCCCTGAGCGTTTGAGCCTGCCTGCCAGGCGCATGTTGAAGTCCGGCAGATCAACGGGCACCACCACCTGAGGTCTCCTTTTCAGGACCTCATCGCACAGCTCGCGATACACGGAGTGGATCTGCCTGATCCTCGGGAGCACGTCGGAGAACCCCATGACCGAGAACTGCTCCATGCCGTAGAGGCATTCCATCCCGGCCTCGGCCATGGCGGGGCCTCCCATGCCGAAGACCTCGACCTCAGGCAGGATGCGCTTCAGCTCCCGGATCACCGCGGCGGCGTGCCGGTCCGCGCTCGCCTCGCCGGCCACCATGCAGACAGATATGCTCGTCATCGCTTCGGGATGATCATGGAATCCTTGATGGCGTGCGCGACCTCGATGGCGCGCAGCCCCGCGATTCCGTCGACCCTGACCTCGGCCAGGCCCCTGACCGCATCCACGAACGATCTGATCTCAGAGGCCAGGGCGTCGGACTCGGACATAGTCAGGTGGTTGTGGCTGATCTGCCTGTTCTCCTCAAGGGTGTAGACATCCACCGCGGCCTTGGCGAAATCGATGGAGATGTAGGCGTTGCTCTGAAACATCCGGATCTTGCGCATGGTATCGGCGCTCACCCGGCTGGCGGTGATGTTGGCGATGCACCCCGACTCGAAGCGGACCCGGGCGTTGGCGATGTCCACCGAGTCCGTGAGCACGGGCACCCCTATGGCTTCGATCGACTGGATGGGAGAAGCGACCAGAGAGAGGATGATGTCGATGTCGTGGATCATGATGTCCAATACCACGTCCACATCGGTGCCGCGAACCTTGAATGGACTGATCCGGTGGGCCTCGATGAACATGGGGTTTTTGATGCTGCCAGAGAGTTCGAGCAGCGCCGGGTTGAACCGTTCGAGATGTCCGATCTGGAGCTTTGCGCCGCCCCGGGCGGCGGCGTTGATGATAGCCCTGGCCTCGTCCAGGCGTGCGGAGATGGGTTTTTCCAGGAGCACCGCCACCCCGCGCTCGAGCAAGGGGATCGCCACCTCGGCATGGGCTGTGGTGGGGACTGCGATGCTCACCGCATCAATGTCCTCCGGCAGGTCCCCGCACTTGCTCAGGGGCCGGGTGCCTACCTCATGGGCGACCTCACGGGCCCGGGATGCATCGATATCAACGACCCCCACCAGGTCTACATCGTCCATGGCCGCGTACTTCTGTGCGTGGAACCTCCCCAGGTAGCCCACGCCGATGACGGCCGCGCGCACCCTGCTCATCGGGCGATCCCCCTGCGCGAAGACTTAAGAAACCTCACGATGGGGCTGATGGTCCCGTCGTCTCCGAATTCCTGCTCGAGAACCGCGATGGCGTCTTTGAGCAGGAGCTTCTGCTTGAACAGGATGCGATAGGCCTTCTCGACCGCCTTGATCTGCTCCGGGCTGAAGCCGCCCCGCTTGAGCCCGATGGTGTTCACGCCGAAGAGTTTTGCCCTGTCGCCCGAGGCCTTGGCATAGGGGATGATGTCGAGGCTCACCATGGAGCCCCCGCCGATGATGCAGCGCTCTCCGATCCGGGTGAACTGGTGGACCGCGGAGAGGCCGCCCACGATGGCGTAGTCGTGTATCTCCACGTGGCCCGCGAGCGTGGCCAGATTGCCCATGACCACATGATTGCCTACCACGCAGTCGTGAGCCACGTGGCAGTAGGCCATGATGAGGTTGTGATCACCGATGGTGGTCACCCCCTTGTCCTTTGTGGTGCCCCGGTTGATGGTGACGAATTCCCTGATGGTGTTGTGATCGCCGATCACCAGCCGGGTGTCCTCGCCCTTGTAGGAATGGTCCTGGGGGGGGGTGCCGATGCTCGCGTAGCCTGTTATATCACATCCCGCGCCGATGGCGGTGGGGCCCTGGATCATGCAGTAGGGGCCCACCTTTGTGCCGGGCCCGATGGTGACGTTCGATTCGATGGTCGCGTACGCCCCGATCTCCACCCCGTCTGCGATGACGGCGCCGGGTGCTACGCGCGCGGTGGGGTCAATCCTGCTCAAGGGAGTCGAGCCTCCTTTCCAGTTCTCGGATGCGTTTCAGGAGTTGAGGGAGGTCCTTGTACACATTCTGGACCCGGAGCCATTGCCGGTGGTCCATAGCCGGGAAGCCCGATACCACCTTGCCCGGAGGCAGGTCGGAGGCGATCCCGGCACGGGCCGCGGCCGTGGACCCGTCGCCTATGGTGATGTGGCCGGCGACCCCGGACTGGGCGGCCAGGGTCACGAAGTTGCCGATGCGGGAGCTGCCGGCCACGCCCGACTGGGCCACAATGATGCAGTGGTCTCCCACCACTACGTTGTGGCCGATCTGTACAAGGTTGTCCATCTTCACGTCAGAGCCGATCCGGGTGCTTGTGAGCGCGGCACGGTCGATGGTGCAGTTGCTCCCGATCTCCACGTGGTCCCCGATGATCACGATGCCCTTCTGGGGGATCTTGTAGTGCTTCTCGCCGTCCCAGACAAACCCGAACCCGTCGGAGCCGATCACCACACCCGAATGGATGATGCAGTGTCTGCCGATCCGGCACTTCTCGTAGACCACCACGTTGGGGTAGAGGACCGTCGATTCCTCGATGGATGCCTCGTCTCCTATCACGCACCCCGGGTGGATCACGCAGTGCTTCGCCACCCGGGCCTTCTCGCCGATGAAGGCGAAGGGATAGACTGCGGCGGTGGGGTCAACCTGTGCGCCGGGGTGTACAAAGGCCATGTCTGATATGCCGGGACGGTGGACCTTGGCGGGGTAGAGGAGTTCCAGGACCCGTGCAAAGCTAAGGTAGGGGTTTGCCGTGATGATCCGGGGCATGGGGAGGTCGAGGTCCTCTCCCACGATGATGGCGCCTGCGGCGCTTGAGCCCGCCTTGTCCCGGTACTTCGGGTTCGCCAGGAAGGTGATGTCGTCGGACGTTGCTTCTTCGATGGTGGAGGCCCCGGATATGTCCCTGTCCGGCCCTATCAATACACCGCCGATATGCCGTGCGATCTCGGTCAGGAGCATGGGCTACTTCTTCTTCCCTGCGGTCTCCTGGTACTTCTTGTTATAGAGCTCGAGGATGGCGTCGGTGATGTCGAGCTTCTTCGAGGTGTAGATAATGCCGGGGTCCCTCCGGTCGAGGATGATGTCGATGTTGTGCTGGTCGCCGTACTCGTCGATGATGGCGCTCACCTCGTCGCTGATGGGCTTGATCAGGGCGAGCTCCTTTTTCCTGAGCTCCTCCTGGGCGTCTTTGACGAAGCGGTTGTACTTCTTGAGCTCGCTGTCATAATTGTTCTGGAGATCGAGCCTGGCCGACTCGTTCATGGTCAGACCCTTGGCCGCCATCTCGTCGGTCATTTTTTTCAGGTTCGCCTGCATCCTGTCGATCTCCTGCTGCCGCTCGTCTTTCAGGACTTCGAGCTGCTTGTATGCGTCCTTTCCTGCGAGTGAATCGGTGAGAATCCTCTGGGAATCCATGTAGTAGATCTTGAGATCCGCTGCATGAGAGGGAAGCGAGAGCGCAAAGAATGCGATCAGTGCTGCTGCCAGTGGCATAAAATGTTTCATATCCGTATTCCTCCTGGATTTAACCTAGAAAAACGTTCCGATGGAAAAATCCCACCTGCTGTCCGACTCGAATTCTTCCGGGTCGATGACCTTCCCATATTCCAGGCGCAAAGGCCCCATGGGCGTGACCCACCGGATGCCGCCGCCGTAGGAGCGCTTGAGGTTGGAGAGGTCGATGCGCCGGTCGTACGCGTTGCCCTGGTCGAAGAAAAGCACTCCGTATAGGCCGGGTACCTCCCAGATGGGGAAGGTGAGTTCGGTGTTGAAGACGAACATGCGCTGTCCCCCGATGACATTGCCTGCAGAATCCCGCGGCCCGATCTCACCATATTTGAAACCTCGAACACTATTCAATCCTCCCAGGGTGAAGAGCTCATCCTCCGGGAGTTCATCGCCTTTTGCAGGGTTGATGGTACCCCATCTGAATTTGAACATCAAGGCCAGTTTATCCTTCCACAGGGGGAAAAACTGAGCATACCGCGCGGTGGTACGGGTGAAGTGATAGTCGCCCCCCAGACCGGCGTACTCGATCGAGAAGGCGGCGTCCGAGCCCATGGTGGGGCGGAAGTAGTCGTTGGTGGTGTCGCGATAGATCGTGTTGGTGACGCTGCTGATGACATAGCCGTCGATCTCTTCCTGGGTGAGTACGTCTCGATAGATGGGATCGATGTCGGTCAGGCCTACCACGTCGGTATATGCATAGACGATTGAATGCCGCACATCCTCGAAGAGGGGGAAGCTCAGCCGGACGTTACCGCCCCGGTATTCCTTGGTATAATAGGTGTATTCCCGCTCGGTGTTGAACAGCCGGGTGCCCAGCGAAACCGGGTAATCGAACAGCCAGGGCTCCTCCACGTCTATGCTGTAGCTCTGCTTTCTGCCGCCGTATTCCACATTGAACCTGGTTTTGAGCCCGAGCCCCATGAGGTTGTTCTCGCTGAGCTGAAGGGTGCCCAGGAGCTTGTCTACGCTGGAATAGGCCACTCCGAAGGAAAAGGCCCCGGTGGTCGTTTCCTCAACGTCCACCAGAAGGGAGAGCGTGTCGTCGTCCTTGGGGATGGACTCGATGTTGACATTGGTGAAATACCCCAGGCGGCCCAGGTTGTTTTTGCTCTTCTGGATGTCCGAGGACGAGAAGAGGTCTCCCTCATTGAGCTCGAGCTCTCTGCGGATCACCTTGTCCCTGGTCTTGTTGTTGCCCCGGATATGGATGGTGTCGATGCTGACAGGCTCGCCTTTCCTGATCCTGAAGGAAATGTTCACCTTGTTGCCGGCTGTCTCTTCCATGTCGGGCTTCACCTGCACATAGGCGAATCCCTGATCCATGTAGATGTTCCGGAGGCTCTCCACCGACCGCTGGATCAGGCTCTTGCGCATCTTTTCTCCGGTCTTGATCTGGAGGGCCTCCATGAGTTCTTCTCGGGGTTTGATCAGGTCCCCGGTCACCTCGATGTCTCCGAAATAGAACAGGGGGCCTTCACGGATGGGGATGGTGATGTAGATGCCCTTGTCTTCCCTGACCTCCACCTGGGGCCTGCCGGCACGGGCTTTGATATAGCCCTGATCGCCGTAATACTGCTCGATCCTCAGGAGATCGGTGTCCAGAGACTCTTCGAGATAGGAGCCGGAATGCCCGAAGAGGCCGAGGATCCATCGGTTCTTCGTCTCCATGACCCCCCTGAGCTTGCGGTCTGATATGTTCTCGTTGCCGTCGAAGGAGACCTTCTTGATATAGAGCTTGTTGTTCTCCTCAACGGTGAAGGTGAGCACGATCCCGCCTTCGGTAATCTCGGTAGAGGAGTCCACCTCCACGTTGTAATATCCCTTTTCCCGGTAGAGGGCGATGATGCGGTCGACGCTCGTCTTGAGGGTCCGGGTATTGAGGATGTCGAAGCGCTTCATGCCGATGGACTCGATGATTTCCTCGTCATCGATCTCCTCGTTTCCCTCCACCTCGATAGAGGTGATCACGGGGTATTCCTTGACCGTAAAGACCAGCGAGCCCTCTTCGAAATCGGCGTCCACGGTCTCGAAATAGCCCATGGAGTAGACCTCTTCGATGTCCTGGCGCACCGCCTGCCGGTGCAGGATATCTCCGGGTGCGTTTTTCAGCCTGAACCGGATCGCCTCGGGGCTGATGCGGCTGTGTCCCTTGACCTCGATCTCCCGGATCACACACGTGCCTTTGTTCCTTAAGTAACCATCCACCGCCTCCTCCAGGGAGGATGCGCTGTAGGTCGTGCCCGAGGCATCGTACACCCGGAAGACCCCGTCGGATTCCTCCATGAACACCTCTAAGGGCGCACCCTCTCTCAGGGAGATGCACGGCACGTCGGCCACGTAGTCCGCGATCTCTTTCGAGCCCGTGTTCATGACGAGGTCCGCAGCCGCGGCAAGGGCTGGCAGGGTGAGAGTTACTGCAAGCAGAGCCAGTATTCTACACGCTAAGCGGTTCAAGAAGCCCTCCCTTGAGGATGAGGACCCTGTCCATGGTACGGGCAAGGTCCATGTTGTGGGTGACGATGATCATAGTCACTCCCAGAGACTTTCTGATCTGCGAGAGCAGGCCGATCACCTTGCTGCCGGTGGACGGGTCCAGATCTCCCGTAGGCTCGTCCGCCAGGAGGACCTGGGGCGACATCATCAGGGCCCGGGCAATGGCGACACGCTGCTGCTCTCCGCCCGAGAGCTCGCCCGGCTTGTGCTCAACACGGTCGGTGAGCCCCACGATTTTCAAGAGTTCCATTGCCCGCGGCCAGACCTCGTCCGGTCTCTGCGACCGGACCATGGCCGGGATCATGACGTTTTCCAGGGCCGTGAACTCCGGCAGCAGGAAATGGAACTGGAACACGAAACCTACGTGGGTGTTTCTGAACAGGGTGATCTCCCGATCGTTCATGCGGCAGATGTCTTTTCCGCTGTAGAGGATCCTGCCGCCGTCGGGACGCTCCAGCCCTCCGAGCAGATGGAGCAGGGTGCTCTTCCCCGACCCGGAAGCGCCCATGATGGCGACTCCCTCGCCCCTGTCCACGGACATCCCGGTCCCTTTGAGCACCTCGATGAGGGCCGGTCCCCGGGTGAACGACTTGGTGATCTCTTCGACCACGACCATGGGATCAGCCTTCATAGCGCATTACCTCCACCGGGTCCTGCCGTGCGGCCTGTCTGGCGGGATAGATCGTGGCCAGAAACGAGAGCACGATGGACATCAGCACGATGATGCCCACCAGAGCATAGTCCACCTGGGTGGGCACCCCGGTGATGTAGTACACGTCCATGGGCATGACCTCGATCCCGAAGACGAGCTCCACAAAGCCGATCACTGCGTTGAGGTTATAGGTGAGCAAAAGCCCCAGGACAAGTCCCAGTATGGTTCCGCTCAGCCCGATCACCATGCCCAGCGTCACGAAGACTCTCAGGATCTGGCCCGTGGTGGCGCCCATGGATCGCAATATTGCGATGTCCTTTCTCTTTTCCATCACCATCATGATGAGCGTGCTGATGATGCTGAACACGGCTACGAGAATGATAAAGAGCAGGATAATGAACATCACGGTCTTCTCCAGCTTCAGGGCTGAGAACAGGTTCATGTTCATATCTTTCCAGGTCTTTGCCCAGTAGCCCGGCCCCAGGGAGCTCATGATCCGCTCGGCAACGGCATCCGCCTCGTAGATGTCGGCGACCTTGATTTCGATGCCCGAGGGGCTTTTTTTCATGAACAGGTTCTTGGCCGCCTCCAGAGAGACATACACCATGTTGTTGTCGTATTCGTACATGCCGGTGGAGAAGATTCCCCTCACGACAAAAGACATCGACTTGGGGATCATGCCCAGCGGCGTGATGGAGCCGGTCGGGGAGATCACGGTCACGGCGTCGCCCACCGAAACCCCTGAACGGAGCGCAAGCTCGGAGCCCAGCAGGATCCCGGTCTCGTTGAGGTTCGTAAAATCACCCTGCACGATGATTTCTTTGAGCCGGATCACCTTTGTCGCGCTCTTAGGCTCGATGCCCCGGATGACCACCCCGGAGACCCCCCCGGGTGCTGAGATCAGCCCCTGTGAAAGGATGAAGGGTGCGGCGCCGAGGACCTCAGGGTCTTTTGCGACCGCTTCCTCGACCTCGCGCGGCTGCGGGATGCCTCCCTGGTAGGTGGATATCACGATGTGCGACTGGGTGCCCAGGATCTTGGTCTTGATGTCCTCCTCAAAGCCGTTCATGACCGAGAGCACGACAATGAGGGCCATCACACCGATGGCGATGCCGAACACCGAGAGCCCGGAGGTGAAGCTGATGAACCGCTGGCTCTTTTTCGCCCTCAGATACCTTTTGGCAACGAGTAATTCAAACCTCAGGATACCTCTCCTTTGCGAAGCAGGGGAAACAGGATGACATCCCGGATGGAAGGACTGTCGGTCAGGATCATGACGAGCCTGTCGATGCCGATCCCCTCACCGGCGGCAGGCGGCATCCCGTACTCGAGGGCCCGGATGTAGTCTTCGTCCATCTCGGAGGGACCTTCTTTCTTTTTGAGCTGTTCCATGAAACGCTCGCGCTGGTCAAAGGGATCGTTCAGCTCGCTGAAGGCGTTGGCGAGCTCCCTGCCGGCAATGTAGAGCTCGAAACGGTCCACCAGGGCGGGATTCTCCGTGTTTTTGCGGGACAGCGGCGAGACCTCGGTGGGGTACGAGGTGATGAACGTCGGCTGGATGAGTTTCTCTTCCGTGGTCTCCTCGAAGAGGGCGAGCTGAAGCTCTCCCAGTGACTCGTCACCCTCCAGGTCCATGCCCCTTTCCCTGCAGAACGCCAAGGCCCGGGCCCGGTCTTCGAACACCTCGCGGGGGACACCACCCACCTCGATTGCGGCGTCTTTGAGGGTGTAGCGCTTCCAAGGCGCACGGAGATCGATCTCCATCCCCTGGTAGGTGACCACTTCTTTGCCCAGGACCTGCCTGGCGACGGTGGAGATCATGTCTTCTGTGAACCTCATGAGGTCTGTATAGTCGGCATAGGCCTGGTAGAACTCCATCATGGTGAACTCGGGGTTGTGCCGGGTGGAGATCCCCTCGTTGCGGAAGTTGCGGTTGATCTCGTACACCCGCTCGAAGCCCCCCACCAGGAGGCGTTTGAGATAGAGCTCAGGTGCGATCCTTAAAAAAAGGTCCATGTCCAGCGCGTTGTGGTGGGTGAGAAAGGGCTTTGCCGTGGCGCCGCCCGCGATGCTCTGCATCATGGGGGTTTCCACCTCCATGAACCCGTGGGAGTCCATGTATGACCTGATCGTGCTGATGATCCTGGTCCGGGTGATGAAGGTCTGCCTTGTCTCGGGTGATACGATGAGGTCCACATAGCGCTGCCGGTAGCGGATCTCTACGTCCTTCAGGCCGTGCCACTTCTCCGGCAGGGGCTGAAACGACTTGGTCAGCAGCTCGAAGCCCTGGACATAGACGCTCAGCTCGCCGGTGCGCGTCTTGATGGGCGTGCCCCACAGGCCGATGATATCCCCGATGTCGAGCTTTTTGAAGAGCGCATAGGCCTCTTCCCCGAGCTTTGCCTTCTCGAAGAAGGCCTGGAGGCTTCCGGTTGCATCCTGGAAATGGATGAACGAGGCCTTGCCGAAGGTGCGCATGGACATGATGCGTCCGGCCATGCGGTGAACGCTCGATATCTCAAGCAGCTCCCCGGCGTCTTTGTCCAGGTACGAGCCGATGAAATCGGAGACGTCCGTATCCTTCCTGTAGGTGTTGGGGAAATGGGCGACCCCCATCTCCCGCTTCATGGTGTCAAATTTTTCGATCCGTTGTCTGACCAGACGATTTATGTCTTCCAATTCACCGGCTCCTGTATTTGCGTCAAATCGAAGGCCTATATAGAAGATTTCAACCAGTGAGTCAATAACTCATGGGAGCATGGGGCAATGACATAGATTCGCATGTTTTTTGTAAATCGTTCACATTTGTGATATACATGCCTTTTTAAGAAGGGGGGCGCATGGAAATCTCTGCCCGGGAGAAATCGATCCTCATGGGGCTTGCACGAGAGGCGATTCATCTCACCCTCAGCGGGTCCGAGCCCGGCACCCCTCCTGCCCGGCTGATTACGGCCCGGCTCCGGAAAGAATCCGGGGCATTCGTCAGCATCTATAAAAACCGGATGCTCAGAGGCTCCATGGGGCTGGTCCTTCCCCTCGTCCCCCTGTGGCGGGCGGTGAGAGAAAGCGCCGTCTACGCCGCCTTCCGGGACCCCAGGTTTTCCCCGATCACGGCGGACGAAATGGATGACCTCACGCTGGAGATCGCTGTTCTCACCTCGTGTGGAAGCGCTGAAGGGCCTTCCTGCGTTCACGGGACTGTCTATCGAAAGGATTTTCGCCAGGCGGCGCTGCTGCCCCATTGCGCAGAGGTGCAGGAAGGGAAGGCGGGGTGCACAGCGGCATATCGAACGGGCACACTTGGGCTCGACCCCCGGGAATGGGACGGGGTGGATGTCAAAGACACCTTCTGTGTGGAGGTCTTCCGGGAGGAGCGAGTCCGTTCAGGGCGGAGAATGCCGGGAAAAAGGCGGTGAAGCGCCAGGAGAGCCGGAGGGAAAATGCCTTTTCTCAGGGCTGGGACGGCAAGGAGGAGAGAGCATGGAGTTATCATCGGGAAACGGCTTTGATATTCACGTTCCATCCCGGATGCCCTTAAGTCCGGGACGAAACACCGACACCCCGGGGAAACAGCCGGACCGCCTCGGCGACCGCATGCGTTCTCTGGCGCGGTTTCTGAACCCCTGGACATCACGCTCGCCAATCTCGCACTACTATGCGATCCCGTCATGCTGGCTGTGCCCGGGAAAACGGATTCCCTTTGCACTCTACGGGAGGTCCGCCCAGGGAGAGCCGGTGAAGATTCTCCCGCCCCACCGGATGTATGTTCCCAGCGAGGACGGACATGACAGGGAGACAGGGCCGTCCCGGGTCTTCATCCGGAAAGAGTCGGCCCCCGACCTTCTCCACTACCTTGACAGCAACCTCGACGAGATCATCGATCATCCCCTCATGGATGCTGCGGGCAAGGCCGAGGTCTTCTATTATCTGGCATACCGGAGGCTGGAGGCTGTTTACCGCAGTCCGGGCAGGCTCATGCTGACCGATGTGAAACAGATCATCGCCCTGATGATCGAGCAGATCATCTCCCATCCGGAAACGCTCAGGCAGGTCTACGACCTCGTACAGAAGAACGCCGGGCGGATATCCGAACATCCCAGGTCGACGATCCTGCACGCGCTCAACGTAGGCATTCTTTCCACCTTCTTTGTCACAACCGTGCTCTCACACCTCCCGCGGGAGATCGCCGAAGAGATTGCGCTGGCATATTTCTTCCACAATATCGGCATGATGCTCCTTCCGCGAGACGTGGTCAACCATCGGGGCGACCTGGACAACCGCGCCTGGGAGCTCATCAGGCAGCACCCCCGCTGGGGGGTGGAGATCATGGGCAGGAGGTATCCCCTGACCCCTGAGATGGGCGGCATCATCGGAGGGCACCACGAGCGCCTCGACGGGACGGGATATCCGGGGGCGCTCACATCCGCCAACCTGCATTTCTTCGTAAAGACCTGTGCAGTCATGGATGCCCTGCACGCCCTGATTTCCCGGAGGGCATACCGTGAGCCCCTTCCCCTTGTGGAGGCCCTGCGGGAGGTCAGGCACAGGGTTCCCCGGGGCTACGACCCGAGGATATTCTCGCAGATCATCAGGGTGTTCCGCGCGTACGGGCTCTTCTGAAGCGAGTGTTCAGGCGCCCAGGGCGAGAACGGTTTGCCCTGCGGTTCTTTTTGCGATCACGCCCACAGGGTTTTTCGGCAGGTGATGAGAGATGGCGGATCAGGTGATGTCCCGAAGGCTGGTAACCACCACATCCATATGACGGGCCAGCTCTTCAGCCGGGACAATGCCGCTCACCCCGATGGTGAGCATGACGCCTGCGTTCCTGCCCAAGAGCGCATCCATGACCGTGTCTCCGATCAGGATCGTCCTGCCCGGATCCTTGCCCATGGAGGAGCAGATCTTCTCGATCATGTCGGGTGCGGGCTTCGGGTTGTCCACGCTGTCTGCGCCGATGACGAGGTCGATGTAGCCAAGGGCGCCGATGAGCTCCATGTCCACGAGTGCGTCCGCCCTCTTGTCGTTGGTGGCTACCGCGGTGGGAATATTTCTGGACTTGAGCATGCTCAGAAGATCAAGCGCGCCCTGTGCCGCCTGAACGTGCCTCTTGCGGGATTCCGGGCCGAAGACTGCTGCACCCACCTCTTCGACGATGTCATGCGCCCTGTCCCACCGGATCCCCTCGCGGTAGAGGCAGTAGGTCAGCAGGGCGGTGCACTCGGCGAACGTGCCCATGGCCATCAGGCCGTTGCCGTCGACCCGTGAGTCGTCCACCGAGACACCCAGGGCATCCTGCACCCTCTGTTTCAATGCGGGTGTCAGCGGGGTGTATGCACCCAGAGCCGTGATGAGCTCTCCGATGATGCCGATCCAGGTTTTCTCGAAATCCAGGAGCGTGCCGTCCTTGTCGAAGATCACGAGATCGGTGTCATAGGCTTTCCTTGAGACGGTAATGCTGGACAATGCCCGCTCTCCTTTCTCGCGCTGATCCGGTGGTGTAATTACCGGTTGATTCAGTACCATACTTCGGTGGTATATACCAACCGTTTTCAAGGAAAGAGAGACCAGGGGAAAAGATCGCTGTGAACAGTGGCGGCATGAACAGTTTCGAAAGGCCCCTGCCGGGGGGGCGCAAACCGGGATCTCACAGGACGGTTCCGGGCCTCCCCGGCCGCCGGGCGAAAATCTGCAGGCCGTATCAAGGCCGCACGGGCTGGTTGAAGATCCTCTCCGGGCTCGTGTTGATCGCCGGGATTCTCATTGCAGGCTCGCTGACCGGCTGCTCCCGGGGAAAGGGCGAGCAGACTGCGGTATCCGGCCCGGACACCGGGACCCTCGAGGTCTCCGTATGCATGGATGTTCCGGACGGGGATGATCCCCAGGAGAGCCTGATCTGGAGAGGCATCCGGCAGGCGCATGATCTGAACGGCACCCTGGCAGGCCGCAAGATCGAGCTGGTCTTGAAAGATACCGGCTCCGCAACCTTTGATTCTCTCGAAGCCATAGCCGTTTTTGTCCGGAAAGAGGAGATCAGCGGTCCGATCCTGTTCCGATCGTCCCGGGCCATCGGGCCTAAAGGAGGCTTTACCCGGGACAGCGGGACCTTCATCACGGTGATGCCCTCCGCGCAATGTCTCCTGCAGGAAGGGCAGGACTGTACCGCGGTGCAGCTCGGCTCGTCCCTGAAAGACCGGGCGCGTGCCGCCGCACTATTTGCCAGGAACAGTCTTGATGCCTCCGACGCCATGATCGTCCTCGATCAGGATGCCCCGGGCTCTGTCCTGCTTGCAAGCAGGTTCTCCTCGGAGATGATCTCGCTGGGCGGGGTTGTATCCGAGCTCTGCATTCTCTCGGGCGACGGGGCCGATCTCCATGATGTATTGGGGGCTGTGAAGCAGAAGAATCCCGGTGTCATTTACCTGCCATATGCGGAAAAAACCACGCTTCCCGCCATCAGGACGCTGCGCAGGCAGCATCCGGAGTCGCCGATCGTGGTGGTGAACGTGCCGCAGGAACAGCAATTTCTTGCCCAGGGGGGAGACGATCTGGACGGCGTGTATATGGTGACGGATTACCGTGCCGCTTCCACCCGGAGGAGAGGTATTTCGAGCTGGATCGGAAGAATCGCCGGCAGGCCGGAGATCGAGGCGGCCCGCGAGCCGCTGGCAGCCCTGGGAGCCGATGCCTATCTCGTTCTCATGGATCTCCTGAAAGAAGGCCTGTGTGACGGAAGTACCCGTGAGCCTGTTTTATCGACCGAAGGAAATGAGACTTTTGCGGAAGCGGAGCACCCCGGGGATATGGACGCCCTGCGAAGGCGCATTCATATATACCGCGTGGAGACAGGGGTTATCCAAGGCAGGCACCTCAAATACCTTGAATCGATCGACCCTTGAACTCAAGGATCAGATCTTGGCGCTGATGCTGTGGCTCAGCAGCTTGTCGGCGATTGCTTTGTAATCGGGACGGTATGTCCCGCTCTCGATCTGCTGCCGGGCCTGCTCGACCTTCTCGGTTCTGACATCAGGAGCATCGAGCGCTGCGCGTTTGATGTCCTGAAACATCTTCACCTTGGCCGATATGTTGATCTTGTCCTGAATGGACAGGGTATTCTGATTCTTCTCGCCGGCTCCCCGTGCCTGATGAGACCGTTCTGCCGCATTCGTTCCGTATGCCTTGAGTGCCTCGAGATTAGTGGTATTGTTAATTTTCATCTGCACAGACCCCGCTCAGTCCTTTCTTCAGACTATGCTCCATGAGCTCTCCGAAGAGTCGCCTGCTTGCTTGAGGTGATATTGCGACAACATCCTGTACCGGTTCCTTTTCCGAAACCGCCTGTTGACTGTTGGTCACTTTCGGTGCGTCCTGCTTCTCGTAGCTTTTCATGATGAAATTGACAAAGATGTTTTTGACCTCCATGCACACTCCTTCATTCATTCCTTGTATGGCTCGATCTTTCTCTCTTTATCGGAATGTGACAGTCAACCTTTAGAGTATTTTCATTGCAGGAAAAATCAACCCCTTATCCTGGTTTCATCCGGAAAAGTGAGAGTCTAAAAGGCATGAGGGGAGGAAAAAAATTCCCCCCGGCCTTACATGTGCATCGGCTTTGACAGCGAATCTGGAGCCTCTGGCACTTCCCTTGCTCAACTCTGTCTTAAGGAAAGGAGACAGTATGGACCAGGGAATCTACACGGCTGCTGCAGGGGCGATCGCCATAGAGGAAAGGCTGGCGATGATATCGAACAATCTCGCCAACATCAATACCGCCGGGTTCAAGAAGGATGCGGTGGTATTCGAGGATTTCCAGAGGGCACTTGACACCGCCCGGCTTGCTCCCGGGCAGTATCGAACGGTCCCCGTGGATGTTGTTGTGGGCAGGCAGTACATCGACACCGCCCAGGGCGCATTTCAGGAGACCGGCAGCCCCCTTGATGCTGCCATCGTGGGTGAAGGCTTTTTTGTGGTCGCGACGGACAGCGGGATGAGATACACCAGGGCCGGTTCGTTTCTGATTTCTCCCGAGGGCCTGCTGGTGACGCCTCAGGGCCATGCTGTCCAGGGGCAGGGAGGAGACATTACCGTGGGCACGGGCAAGGTGAGCATTGATTCCCGGGGCACGGTGATGGTTGACGGCAATGTCGTGGATGTCCTCCAGATCGCTCTCATCGAGGATGAGGCGCTGGTGCGGGAAGGGAATGCTCTGTTCAGCGTCAGACAAGGATATGCACCGGAGGTGATGGATGCCCCGGAGATCCGCCAGGGATATATCGAGACGGCAAACGTGGACCCTGTTGTGGAAATGGTGGGGCTCATCACCACCCAGCGGGCATACGAGGCGTTTCAGAAGATGATCAGGTCGGTGGACGAAACCTACACGCAGTCGATGCACAATGTGGGTATGACCGCCTAGAGAAAGGGGGATATGTATGATCAGGGCAATGTGGTCGGCAGCGACCGGCATGAATGCACAGCAGATGATGATCGATGTCATGGCCAACAATCTGGCCAACGTGAACACTACGGGATTCAAGAAGAGCAGGGCGAACTTCGAGGATCTCTTCTATGCCACCTACCAGGAGGCGGGAGCGCCCACAGCGGCGGGCGGGACCGTGCCCGTGGGCATCCAGGTGGGTATGGGCACGCGCCCGGTGTCGGTGCAGAAGTTGTTCTCCCAGGGAGACTACCTGGAGACCAAGAACGAGCTCGATGTGGCCATCGAGGGGGACGGATTCTTCCGGCTGCTCTCGGGCGACCAGGAGGTGTACTCCCGGGACGGTTCGTTCAAGAGGGACAATGAGGGATTCATAGTGAACTCCCGGGGCAACCGGCTTCAGCCTGACTTTGCCATCCCTGGGGACACGGCATCGATCACGATAGCAAAAGACGGTGAGATCACCTGCCTGTCGAGCGAAGGAGAGATCATCGCCACCGGGCAGATACCTATCTATGTCTTCACCAACCCGGCGGGTCTGAAGGCCGTGGGCATGAATGAATATATCGCCACCGAGGCGTCCGGAGATCCCATCGAAGGGGTTCCGGGGACCGAAAACTTCGGCACCCTTGCCCAGCACTACCTGGAAATGTCCAATGTGGACGCCATCGAGGAGATGATCAACATGATCGTGGGGCAGCGGGCGTACGAGATCAACTCAAAGACCATCAAGACCGCGGATACCATGCTCGGGGTCGTGACCTCCATCGCCAGGTAAGGAAAAAAGATGAAGCTGCTGGTGCTCCTGAGTGTTTTTATCACCCTCACTTTCAGCACGGCTGAGGCCATGGGCGAGAGCAGGGTGATACTCCTTCAGAAGGCGTTTGTATCGGGCGAGCACATTTTTCTGAAGGACATCGCAACGATTGAGGGAACGGACAGGGCGGCACTTTCCGGCATCCCCATCATGAAGACGCCTGCCGGTTCCCTGGGCGTGACCCTCACATCAGAGTTCGTTGCCGGGAAGATCGGGGAGCATTACCGGAAGCCCGTGATCATGGAAGGTTCCCCAAGCGTGCAGGTATGCGAGAAGTTCGTGGCCATTTCCGCAAAGGAACTGGCGGATCTCTACCGGAATGCAGTCTTGAAGAACAGTCCGTGGAAAAAGGCGGGCGAGGTGGTGATCGAGGATGTGAAGGTCCCCGTCGGCTTCCGGGTTCCCGAGAAATACCGGCATGCCGTCCAGGCAAAATTTTCCCCCCGGGAGGACTTTTTGGGCCTCACCCCGGCAACACTGACCGCAGGCCTGGGGGCCTCGGCCGTATCATGCCGGGTGAGCGGGAAGGTGCGGGTCATGGCCTTAGTGCCGGTAGCGCGGACGAACCTCACCCGGGGAGCCGTGATCGGCGAGGCCGATCTGGAAATGAAGCGTCTGGACATTTCCACCTATCCGCCGCTCGTGTGGGACAAGAAAGAGTGTGCAGGCATGCGCCTCAAGGGATCCCTGCACGCAGGCTCGCCCCTGCTCAGGTCGAACATCGAGCAGCCCCCGCTCATCAGCAGGGGAGATCCGGTATTCATCGAGGCCAGGCGCGATGGTCTGGTGGTGCGTGACCTGGGCGTCGCGCTCAAGGACGGGTTTCTTGAAGAGCAGATCCCGGTGAAGAATACATCCTCAGGGAAAAAGGTCTTTGGCACTGTTATTGCTGCATCACGTATCGAGGTTATGTTTTAGGAGGGATAGATGAAGGTATATCAGACAGTTTTTCTCCTCGCTGTGATCATTTCTCTCAGTGCGTGCTCTCACATGAAACCGCCTCCAGGCCTGAGTGAAGACCAGTTCGCCATTCCCGTGGAAGAACCGTACGAAGGCCCTGCCTCGCCAGGATCGCTCTGGAGTCCGGGCGCCAAATTCACGGACATGTACAGCGACGCCCGGGCGCACCGGGTGGGTGACATCGTGGTGGTCCAGATCGTCGAGAGCTCGTCCGCCAACAAGGAGGCCAAGACCGAGGCCGACAGGACAAGCTCCATGGACAACTCCATCGCCGACGTGCTGGGACTTCCCCTCGACCGGTCATCCGTGCTCGGATACGGGATCACGCCCTCTGTCAGCGCGTCCTCGGCCTCCGAGTTCGAAGGCGAGGGAAAGACCTCCCGAAAGGGAACGATATCGGGCACGGTGTCCGCGCGCGTCGAGCGCATCCTCCCTTCGGGGAACATGGTGATCCGGGGCAAGAAGCAGACCCGGGTGAACAGCGAGAACCAGTACATCATCATCTCCGGGATCATCCGGCCCGAGGACATCAGCGTGAACAACACCATCCAGTCCACGTACATCGCTGACATGCAACTCGACTACTACGGAAGCGGCATCATCGGGGATCAGCAGAACAAAGGATTCATCGCCCGGGCCATCGACAAGGTCTGGCCGTTCTGAGGTGTGCCGTGAAGAGACTGATCTTGATATGCCTTTTCGCTTTCCTCGCAGCGGATGTCTGGGCCGTGCGGGTCAAGGACATGGTGGAGATCCAGGGTGTGAGGGAAAACCGGCTGGCGGGATACGGGCTCGTGGTCGGACTCAACGGGACGGGTGACAAGGCTGGATCGCAGTTCACCATCCGGTCGCTTGCCAATATGCTCAGGAACATGGGCATCACCGTTGACCCCAACATGCTCAAGGTCAAGAACGTGGCGGCCGTCATGGTGACCGCCAATCTTCCTCCCTTTGCCAGGAGCTCCCAGAAGCTGGATTGCACGGTCTCTTCGGTGGGTGATGCATCGTCGCTAGCCGGCGGCACCCTGATCTCGACTCCCCTTCACGGGGCTGACGGCAAGGTGTACGCGCTGGCCCAGGGACCGATCTCCGTGGGCGGGTTCTCCGTGGGCGGGTCATCCGGCTCGGAGGTGACCAGGAACTTTCCCACCGTGGGCATGGTACCCGGAGGCGCCGTGGTCGAGCGGTCTCTCGAACTCGATCTCGGGCAGAAGCTGACACTGGTCATGAACAGCCCGGACTTCACCACGGTCTCCCGCACGGTGAAATCCATCAACAGCCGGCTGGGAGACCCGGTGGCCAGGGCAATCGACCTTTCCACCATCGAGGTGAACATCCCCGAGGGTTATAGGGACAGGACCGTGGAGTTCATCGCCCTGATCGAATCCATCGAGGTCTCCCCCGATGTCCGGGCGCGGGTGGTCGTCAACGAGCGGACCGGCACCGTTGTCATGGGAAGCAGCGTCAGAATTTCGACGGTCGCCATTGCTCACGGAAACTTGAGCATCGAGATCACCGAGGAACCGGCCGTGTCGCAGCCCGGTCCCTTCTCCCGGGGCGTCACCACAGTCACCCCTCAGACCGGGATCAGTGTGAAAGAGGGCGGGCAGCAGCTGGTGATGCTTCCCACAGGCACCAGCATCGGCGATCTCGTCTCTGCACTCAATGCCATCGGCGTCTCGCCCAGGGACCTGGTGATCATCCTCCAGTGCATCAAGAGAACCGGCGCGCTGCATGCTGACCTGGAGGTCATATGATCAGGGGAATTGCAGAGCTGCACCATATCAGGGAGTCGAACCCGGCCAAGGCGGTCGATCTGGCCTGCAAGGAGTTCGAGTCCATCTTTGCCCACCAGCTGTTGAAAACCATGGGAGAATCGATGCCGGACGGACTGTTCGGTGAAGGTCTGGCGTCGGATATCTATAAGGACATGCTCTTTCAGTCTATTGCCCGGTCCATGGCCGAATCGGGCGCATTGGGGATCGGAGACATGCTCAGGCAGCACATGCAGGCCTTGAACATGCAAGAGGCTGAATCAAGGGGGCAGGGGGGAGGCCGATAAGATATGATATCGAGACCTTATCCCGCCAGAGCAAAGAGGAAAAGAGAGGGAGACGGCATGATGACTGAATCCGACAGCACTGCATATACCCGGATGATCGGACGGATCGAGAGGGAGAAAGAGCTGGTGGAGCGTCTCACCGAGCTTCTCCGGGAAGAGCTTGAGTTCATCGCCAATCAGGACGTCGAGTCGCTCGAGGAATCCATGCCCGAGAAGTACCGGATTCTCCATGATATCCAGGAAAACAGGCAGGAGATGGACGCCTTGGAGGGCGAGCCGAATCCCCGTTGCGCAGAGCGGATACGCCTTCTCCAGCAGGAGCTCGTGATGCTCTGGAAAAGGGCATCAGGTCTCAATGAGCTGTCCAAGTCCCTGGTAACCGGCAGGCTGGAGGAAATCGGGAACCAGCTTGAGATCTTCTTCTCCGGAGAGAAGAACGGATACAACCGCCAGGGAAAGAAGTCCGGAGGGTTCCCCCGGGCCATAAATACAGGAGCGTGATATGCCGGGAATCGGAGGAGCACTGGATATCGCCAGGTGGTCGCTGTATTCGTCACAGCTGGCCATCGAGGTGCTATCGCATAATATCGCAAACGCCAATACTCCAGGCTATTCACGGCAGCAGCTTAAGGTGGAGTCGAATGTTCCCATCACCATGGGGCCGGGTCAGATGGGTACCGGGGTGAAGGCCACGGAAGTGACGCGATACTATGACGCCTTCATTAATGAACAGGTGACTCTCAAGAAATCCAAGTATTACTATTGGGACGCACAGAACAGCGCCATGGAGGAGATCGAGACCATATTCAACGAAAGCGACGAGTATGGGCTCAACAAGATCATGGGCGAGTTCTGGAACGCCTGGAGCGATCTCTCCAACAATCCTGAGGGATCCCCCGAGCGTGAGTCCCTGCTGGCGAAATCGAACAACCTCATCCAGTTCATAAGAGATCTCGACTACAACCTCAGGGAATACCAGAGGCACCTCGATTCCAGCATACGGGGATCGGTGAACCAGATCAATGGGATCATAAGTCAGATAGCCGATCTCAACAAACAGATCTCCAGCGTCGAGATCGACGGCATCATCAATGCGAACGATCTGCGCGACCGGCGGGAGGTCCTCCTTGAGAACCTCGCCGAATACCTGGACATCAGTTACTATGAGGAGGAGTCGTCGGGGCAGGTGATGGTGTACATCCTGGGCGGCACCCCGCTGGTGCTGGGAAAGGACCACTATACCATCGATTGCCAGCGCAATGACGACACCGGGTTGACCGAAATCCTGTGGAAGGACCTTTCGGGAAGGAGCGTCAATGTCACGAACAAGCTGGAAGGGGGGAGGATCGCCGGATGGGCGAACGTGCGGGACACCAAGATCGGCTCGTATCTCGATTCCATGAACTCCCTGGTCAAGGAGCTGGTGTGGCAGGTGAACTCACTCCACTCCGAAGGGGTAGGGCTGGACCCGGTGAGCTCTCTGACGGGTACTGTTGAGATAACCGCTCTAACCGATGACCTGGGTGCGGACTTCCTGTTCTCCGACCGATTCGTGCCTGGAGGGCAGTTCGAGATCGTGGCATATGACGCATCAGGAGCAGTGACCAATACGTATGTTATCGACCCCGCAGGCAGTACCGTGGGTGATCTGATCACCGAGATCAACACCGAGGCCGGTGCCGGGGGCGGAGAGATCACCGCTTCTCTGAACGCTGACGGCTTCTTCACCATCCAGGCCAACGGGGGCCATACCTTTGCTATCAAGCATTCGATCGGTGCGGAATCGAGCAACGCCCTCGCCGTCATGGGGGTGAACACCTTCTTTTCCTGGATCGAGGAATCCGGCATGCCGAATGACGATGTGTTCGATATCACGCAGACCCTCGGCATCAACAGGGAACTCACGGCCGACTCGTCACGGATTGCAGCCGGATACCTCGACAGCAACAACAGGGTGGCGCCCGGGATGAACAATGTGGCCCTGGCTATCTATTCCGTCCAGGACCAGGTGATCTCGAATCTCGGAGGAACAGGGCTTGACACCACCCTCGATGCGTACTTCAGCTCGTTCATCGCCGAAGTGGGAGTGGATGTCCAGAACGCGAGCCTCAACAAAAAGTACAACGAGACGCTCCTTGATCAGTATATCCAAAGAAAGGAAAGCGTGACCGGCGTCAACCTCGATGAGGAGATGGCCGACATACTGAAGTATCAGCACCTCTATCAGGCTGCGGCAAAGCTCATATCCGTGTGCGACGAGATGATGCAGACATTGCTTTCCGTAAAATAATCAGGTAGTATTCCCACCTAAAAAGAGCGGTGTTTATGGGGGGATGATTGCTGATACTCACCCGAAAGGTAGGAGAAACCGTAGCGATAGGAGATGATATTCAGGTCTCCGTCGTGGAGATCAAGGGGACCCAGGTCAAGCTGGGCATTCGCGCCCCGAAGAACGTCGAAGTACACCGCGAAGAGATCTATCTCAAGATTCAGGAGGAAAACAGGCGCGCGGCGCTCGTCACAAAGGATTCCCTCGGAGTTGCTCAAGAGCTCATCATGACCAAGAAGAATTCTTGAGGCGTAGTCGCCGGAAGACTATACTTAGAGATAGAGTAAAGACAGGAGGTATCTTTCATGGGTTTTCTTTTCCGATTCATTACGGGTGCAATTCTCTTTCCATTCAAGCTCGTTAAGTTCATCCTCGCCGACATCGTCATATTCGGGATCATCGGAGGGACGATGTCTCTTATCAGGTCGATCCTACGATTTCTGTTCAAGCCGCTTTCACTCGCTGCAGTCGCAGGGGGTGTCCTCGTGTTCCTTTTCTCGGATGACGAGAGGAGAAACAAGGTCAAGGCCCTCATCGGGATGTGAGATCCTAAAGAAATTTCCTTAAACCCCGCCGGGTGAACCGGGGAAGATCCCGGGGATTAGGCCCCGGGGCTTAAAGCGGCGCGCTTTATGCCCCGGCCTGCTCAGGGGCCGTTCCAGCGCCCGGGTTGGACCTGTATCGGAGACAATCGGCTGCCTTTTCGCATGGGAGAGAAGCGTCTGTCATCCGGAAAAGGGAAGATGGTCTTTCGAACGAAAGCGGTTTTATTTCTTTTAAGCCCTGCTGGTGATAAAACCTGAATGAAGAGGCGGCCCCTTTGTTTTAAGCGGGGCAGCCTCCTGTCAGAGGCCGCCCCGGGCCTTCACTCTTCTTATCCTACGACGTACTGAAGGAAGGGGTTTGCATAGAGCAGGATGAGCTCTATGACGAGTGCGTAAATGGCCAGAGACTCGATCATTGCCAGACCGAGAATGAGTGCCGTCAATATCTTGCCCGATGCCTCAGGGTTCCGGGCGATGCCGTCGCAGGCCCCCTGCACGCCGTGACCCTGTCCGATACCGGTGCCTATGGCCGCGATGCCCATGCCGATACCGGTGGCAACGGCGATCCAGCTGAAGAACTGGATTGCCTCAGGGCTTGCGCCGCCCTCCTGGGCGAAGGCCATGGTTGCAAAGACTGCCAAGAAGAATACCGAAGCCCCCAAACAATAAAAAACCTTTTTCATAAAATCCTCCTAATATTTTGTTTTCAGCGCAATATTATCAAAAAGCTGGCGAGCAACCGCAGGACTCACCAGCTTTTTTCTCATTCAGCATCAATCAGGACGTATCTCCGGAAGCATCGACCGTTTCCTAGTGTCCCTCCTCCATTGCCCCGCTGATGTACATCATTGCGAGGAGGGTGAACACAAAGGCCTGCAGGAGAGAGGTGAACAGCATGAGCACGAGCATGGGGATAGGCATCAGGAAGGGAACGAGGATGAGCAGCACGATGAGCACCAGGTCCTCGCCGAAGATGTTCCCGAAGAGCCGCATGGTCAGTGACAGGGGCCTTGCGAGGTGTCCGATCACCTCCACCGGAAACATGATGGGCGCCATCCACCAGACAGGCCCGAAGAACTGCTTGATATATTTTACACCATGGATTTTCACGCCGACGATGTGGGTGAGGAGAAAGACCGTCAGTGCCATGGAGAGATTGGTGTTGAGATTGGCGGTGGGAGAATAGAACCCCGGGATGATGCCGCCCAGGTTGCACACGAGGATGAAGAGGAAGATCGTAGCCATGAGCGGGAAAAAGATCATCCCCTTTTCACCCATGGTGTCCACCAGCAATCCCTTGAGCCCGCCGATCACCACCTCGAGAAAGTTCTGAAGTCTGCCGGGAACCAGTTTGATGCTGCGTGCCACGAGGAACGACAGCAGGATGATGATGATCATGTAGAACCACGTGAAGGTAACCTGGATCATGTGGTTGCCGTCGGTGAGATGGAAGTGTTCGTGCAGGAAATGGTAAAGGGGTTTGTTGATGAAATCTAATACAAGATAGCCGTGTTCCATATCAGTTCCCTCCCTCGAAAATATACGTGAAACACGCGTAGCTCATGATACCCAGGATGATGACGGATAACCCGAGCAGGAGTCCGAAGATATCTACTTTCACATAGGCGATCAGCAGGTAGAGAACGACGCCCATAGTGAGCAGCCTGATGAAGTAGCGCCTGGCCATGAACGATCTTCCTTGCCGGGCGGTAAGCGTGACGGCGGCCTTGGCATGCCGGTAGAGCCACTGGTAATTGATCATGCACACCACCCCGCCGATGAATACCCCGGAGGCGAAGTGCATGCCCAGGACAAGGAGGCTCGCCAGGCACAGCAGGAGCCAGATGCCGACAGAAATGGTCTCGATGCGCTTCTGTACGGGGTCTTTACTTGTGATCGGGGCCATCGGACTTTCCTTCGCTGAAGAATCTCATGTAGGTCTTGTACATGATCCGGAATCCGGCGAGGATGCCGCCGAAGATGAACAACAGGGTGAGGATGGGTTCTGTACCGAACGTTCTGTCCAGATAGAAGCCTGCCGCGAGGCCAAGGAGGATGCACAGCACCATGGCGATTCCCATGGTGCTCAAATCAGCAACCGTAAGATACATTTTTTTCTTTTCTCTATTGTCCATTATCCTATGCCCCGGGTTATTGCCATTCATGCATACTACTGAATAGTGATTCATAATGCAAGCAGGTTTTTTTTGGCGCCTTTTCCGCTGATGCCTCATTATTGCAATCAAGTTGTTGATAATGCATGGGTAATACAGCCTCCGGTCCGGCAGGGTTATTACTCGCACTGTGCATCGGTGCAGCGGGGGAAAACCGGTGAAAGCTTTTTTCATATGAAAGAGGGTGTGCCGGGCGGTACGTCTCATCGCCGCTATCCTCTGAAGGCCTGAGGCCGGGGGCTTTAAGGGTTGAACCTTTTTCCGAAACTGGTGTAGATTCTTCACCGTGAAGAGGGTCGACGGGATAGACAGGAAGCTCCTTTGGCTCATCCAGGATGACCTGCCGGTTGAAAAGAGGCCTTTCGATGCCTGGGCGCAGACGCTTGGGATCGAACCGGGTGAGCTCATCTCCCGGCTCGAGCTGCTCAGGCGGCAGGGGGTCATCCGGAGCGTCAAGGCTATACTGCGCCACCGGCAGACAGGTTTCTCATCGGGCGCCATGGTCGTGTGGGCCGTGCCCGGAGATCAGGTCGACCGGATCGGGCGCGAGCTCGCTTGCCGGCGGGAGGTCTCCCACTGCTACGAGCGTCCCGGCTTCGGGGAGTACAATCTTTTTTCCATGATCCACGGCAGGACGGACGACGAGGTCCTCCGGGTCATCGGAGAGATTTCGTCCGAGCTCGGCATCGACAGGTACCGGGTGTACTGGAGCCTCAGAGAACTGAAGAAATCGTCCATGAACTATTTCAGGGAGGGCGGCGGTGAAGAATCTTGAGCTCTTCGAACGGGCAAAGGCGCATATACCTTCGGGGGTGAATTCTCCGGTGAGGGCCTTCGGCAAGGTGGGCGGCACCCCCAGGTTTATCCGGGAGGCGAAAGGCCCCTACCTGATCGATGCCGAGGGCAAGCGATACATCGACCACGTGCTCTCCTGGGGTCCCATGATCCTCGGGCACTCCCATCCCGAGGTGGTAGAGGCTGTGAGCAGACAGGCCGGCAGGGGGATGAGCTTCGGCGCCCCCACCGAGCTCGAGGTGGAGATGGCCGAGCGGCTGTGCGAGGCCGTCCCTTCCATGGACAAGGTACGGCTCGTCAACTCCGGCACCGAGGCTACTATGAGTGCAGTCAGGCTCGCCCGGGCGTTCACCTCCCGCGATCTTATCGTCAAGTTCGAAGGATGCTACCACGGGCATGTGGACAGCCTCCTGGCCAGAGCGGGCTCAGGTGCGCTCACCTTCGGCGTCCCCGACACCTCGGGTGTTCCCGGTGCCATTGCATCCACCACGGCCGTGTTACCCTACAACGACGCTGATGCTCTCCGCACATTCATGGCCGCGCACGGCTCCCGGGTGGCGGCAGTGATCGTGGAGCCGGTGGCCGGGAACATGAATATCGTGCTTCCCCGCAAGGGCTTTCTGGAGAGCCTCAGGGAGATTACCCGGGAGCATGGGGCACTGCTGATCTTCGACGAGGTGATTACGGGCTTCAGGTTCTGCTACGGCGGGTACCAGGACATGTCGGGCATAAGGCCCGATCTCACCTGTCTGGGCAAGATCATCGGCGGCGGGATGCCGGTCGGCGCCTTCGGCGGAAGGGCCGACATCATGTCGATGCTCGCCCCTGAAGGCCCGGTCTATCAGGCCGGCACCCTTGCCGGGAATCCCGTGGCCGTCACGGCGGGACTTGCAACGCTCGCCATACTCAAGCGGGAAAATCCCTATCCCGCCCTGGAGCGATCACTGGCATGGCTGACGGAGAGCATGGGAGAATCCGCCCGCTCGGCAGGCATCGCTCTGAAGATCAATCGTCTGGGGAGCATGGCAGGGCTGTTCTTTTCTGAAGGGTCGGTCGAGACGTTCGAGCAGGTCATGGCGTGCGATGCTGAGAGATACGCCCGGTTCTTCCACCTCATGCTCGATCAGGGCGTCTACCTCGCGCCCTCGCCCTTCGAGGCCCTGTTCGTGAGCACCGCCCATACTCCGGACGTGCTCGATGCCGTGGCCGAGGCGGCACGTACGTGTATGGCTAGGCTCTGACTGCAGGCTTGACCTCGCCTTTGTCATCAAGCTCAAATACCGGCACCAGGGGGAGGATTTCATCCTTGGCGTCCGGGAAGGCCAGCTCGATGACCTCGCCGATATTCTCCACGTAGTGGATTGTCAGGTCCCGGATCACGTCCGGTTCGATGTCGCCCAGGTCCTTTTCGTTCATCCTGGGCAGGATGATCTCGGTGATACCGGCCCGGCGCGCCGCCAGCACCTTCTCCTTGATGCCGCCTACGGGCAGGACCACGCCCCGCAGGGTGATCTCGCCGGTCATGGCCAGGTTTTCCCGCACCACCTTGCCGGTCATGAGCGAAATGAGCGAGGTCACCAGGGTGACGCCGGCGGACGGGCCGTCTTTGGGGATGGCCCCTGCAGGGACGTGGATGTGGACGCCCTTGCCCTGCTGGATGGGCCGGGCCGCACCCTTGATGATGCTCAGGGCGATCCGGGCCGATTCCTTCATCACGTCGCCCATCTGGCCGGTGAGGATCATCTCGTCCTTGCCTTCCACCAGTGCCGATTCCACGAAGAGGATTTCTCCTCCATAGGGGGTCCATGCAAGCCCGGTGGCCACACCCGGAACCCGGGTCCGATGCCTGGCCTCGGGGAGGAAGCGCACAGGTCCCAAGGCCTGTTCCACGAAGGGCTTGTCCACCACGAAGTTATCCCCTTCCTGTTTTGCCACCTTGGATGCGATCACCCGCAGGCAGGAAGCGATCTCGCGCTTGAGGTTCCTCACCCCGGACTCCCGGGTGTACGAGCGGATGATGTGGTCGATAGCCTCTTGAGTGAAATCGATCTGACGGCCCTCAAGCCCGTTTGCCTCGATCTCCTGGGGGATCAGGTGGTGCCGGGCGATCTGGACCTTGTCCTCGTGGGTGTATCCCTCGATCTCCACGATCTCCATCCGGTCTTTGAGCGCAGGCGGGATGGTGTCGATGACATTGGCGGTCGTGATGAAGAACACCTGGGAGAGGTCGTAGTCCACGTTGAGATAGTGGTCGACAAAGTGGGTGTTCTGCTCCGGATCGAGGGCCTCCAGCAAGGCCGAGGCCGGATCTCCGTGGATGTCGTGGGAGAGCTTGTCGATCTCGTCGAGCATGAAGACCGGGTTGGTGCTCTGCGCCGTTTTGATGCCGCTGATGATCCTGCCGGGCATGGCGCCGATATAGGTCCTCCGGTGTCCCCGGATCTCGGCCTCGTCGCGTACGCCTCCGAGCGAGATGCGGACGAACTTTCTGCCCATGGCCCGGGCTATGGACTTGCCCAGGGAGGTCTTCCCCACCCCCGGAGGACCCACGAAGCACAGGATGGGGCCTTTCAGGTCGTTTTTGAGCTTCTTCACCGAGAGATATTCGAGTATCCGCTTCTTCGGCTTGCGCAGGTCGAAATGATCCTGATTGAGGATATCCTCTACGTTCTGGATCTCAAGATTGTCCTCGGTCTTTTCGTGCCAGGGAAGATCGAGAATCCAGTCGAGATAGGTCCGGATGGTGACGTACTCGGATGAGCCCGGCTGCATCCGGGTGATGCGCTTGATGTCCTTGTCCACCTCGCGCTTCACCCCTTCGGGCAGTCCCTTGGCCTCGATCTCTTTCTTCAATTCTTCGATCTCGTCCTCGATATCCCCCTGGGTGTCGCCCAGCTCCTTCTTGATGGCCTTGAGCTGCTGCCTGAGGTAGTACTCGCGCTGGGCGTTGTTGATCTCGCCCTTGGCCCGCTCGGATATCTTCAAGGAGAGCTCCAGGATCTCCAGCTCGTTCAGGAGGGACTCGTGGAGAAGCATGTACTTGGTGTGCAGGTCGTTCTCCTCGAGGATCTGCTGTTTCCTGGCCACCGGGATGGGAAGGTTTGTGGTGGCCGTGCTCAGCAGAATGGCAGGGTCTTTGAGCTTGGAGAGATTCACCAGCACGGTCTCCAGGTTGTGGTACGAGAGACGTGCGAGGCTGTTGAGGATGTCCCGGGTGGAATGCGCCAGGGCGAAGACCTCCTTGTCCGGCTCCATGTGCTCGCGCAGGTAGGTCACCCGCACCACCAGGTATGGGTCGGATGAGACATTCTCGTCAAGAGATGCCTTCTGTATCCCCCGGATCATGATGGACAGCTCGTCTTTCTTGGTCTGGGAGATCTTGGTGATCTTCGCCATGCACCCGATCCGGTAAAGGTTGTCCCACAGCTCGGACTCGCTCTCGCAGCTTTCCCGTATTCCCACCGCCACCACGGGCGAGTCGGCGGCATAGAGCTCCTTGACCAGAGAGATGGATGCGGGGTTCGACACGATAAGCGGGAGGAGCCCGTCCGGGACCAGCACGGCGTCCTTGAGAGGAAGGACGGGGAGTATCCCGGGATATTCCTCTTTTGCGGCCGGTTTCTGTTCGTCGGTGTTCTTGAAGATGTTCTTAATCCATTCCATGGGTTATATGTAGGGTTTCTTGCTGTCTCAGTCAATCAGCCGATGTGAGACCCGTCGATCACTGAATGTGCGGGAAGATCCGAATCCGGTGAGATCGTGGCGTTCTCAATCATGCTGCCGTTTCTGATGATACTCCTGGTTCCGATACATGAGTTCCTGATCCAGGTATTTGGCATGATCCGCACCTGTGAGTCAACCCGGCATTCACCCAGGATATGGACGTTCGGCCATATCTCGACGTCTTTGCCGATGCGGGCGAGCGGGCTTATCCAGGCGGTTGAGGGGTCCAAGAGGGTCACGCCCTCGTCCATGAGCGCCCGGTTGACCCGCATTTGCATGACCTGGGCTGCCTCGCAGAGCTGGGCGCGGGAGTTGATGCCGTGGGCCTCGCGGTAATCGGGGACCTGATAGGAAGCCGCGAACCGTGCCATGCGCACGATGTCGGTGAGATAGAACTCCTGCTTTGCATTGTCCGGAGAGAGGCCCTCTACGGCGCGCAGGAGAAAGGACTTGTCGATGACGTAGACCCCGGTGTTGATCTCGTCGATCATCCGCTGCCGTTCATCGGCTTCATGGTGTTCGACGATGGCGATCATGCGGTTTTCCCAGTCCCGCACGATCCTCCCGTAGCCGGTGGGGTCGGGCATGCGGGCGGTAAGGACGCCGATGGGGGAATGGGACGCACGGTAGACCTCCATGAGGGATGCCAGCGAGGAATACTCCACCAGGGGCATGTCTCCGGGCAGGATGATGACATTCTCTGCATCGGTCTCTTCCAGTGCCCTCCGGGCCATGAGAACGGCATGGCCGGTCCCAAGCGGAGGGTCCTGGACGACCTGCCGGACAGGGAAGCGCTCGAGGTACGCCCCGACGGCATCCCTGCCGTGACCTACTACGCAGATGGTCTCTGAACCGAGTTTCGCGGCAAGGTTGAGGGGATAATAGATCAGCGGCAGGCCGAGAATCTCGTGCAGAACCTTCGGTGTTTCAGATTTTAATCTGGTGCCTTTTCCTGCGGCCAGTATTATGGTACAACTTTTCTGCATCGTGCTGCATTGCTATCATAAGCGGGGGCTTTGTGCAAGAGACGAGCGCTTTCTTCTCTTCTCTTGTAAAAGAGGTGGGTATTTGCTAAGACGGCCTATCAATAGCGCCGCATGAAGGAAAGGAGTGGGCATCTATGTTCTTCGAATGGATTTTCGGGATGTTCTCCAGCGATCTTGCCATTGATCTGGGTACGGCAAATACCCTTGTATATGCCCGGGATAAGGGAGTTGTCCTGTCCGAACCCTCGGTGGTGGCGGTGAAGATGGAGCACGGCGGTGTAAACAGGATCGTCGCCGTGGGAACCGAGGCCAAGAAAATGCTGGGAAGAACCCCTGAGAATATCCAGGCCATCCGGCCCATGAAAGACGGCGTGATCGCCGATTTCGAGGCCACCGAGGCCATGCTGAAATACTTCATCACCAAGGTGCACCAGCGCAGGCTCGGCGTGAGGCCCAGGGCCATCATCTGTGTCCCCTCGGGGATCACTCAGGTGGAGAAGAGGGCGGTCAAGGAATCCGCCGAGGCCGCAGGCGCCCGCGAGGTGTTCATCGTAGCCGAGCCCATGGCGGCAGCCATCGGGGCGGGCCTGCCCGTGACCGAGCCGATCAGCTCCATGATCGTTGACATAGGCGGGGGCACCACCGAGGTGGCGGTGATCTCGCTGTCGGGCATCGTCTACACGAACAGTGTCCGTGTGGCCGGAGACAAGATCGACCAGGCCATCATGCAGTACATCAAGCGCGAGTACAACCTGCTCATCGGTGAAAGGACCGCGGAGATCATCAAGATCATGATCGGCTCCGCCGCCTCGGACGATGTAGAGAAGACCATCGAGGTCAAGGGCCGGGACCTGGTGGACGGCATCCCCAAGATATTCACCATCAGCTCCGAAGAGATCCGCAAGGCGTGCCAGGGGCCCATCCGGACCATCATCGACGCCGTGCGGGTCGCCCTGGAGCAGACGCCGCCCGAACTGGCCGCCGATATCGTGGACCGCGGCATCGTGCTCACCGGCGGCGGGTCGCTCTACCGGAATCTCGACAGGCTTATCAGGGAGGAAACCGGGCTGCCGGTGATCATCGCCGAAGATCCTCTCTCGGCAGTGGCCAGGGGTGCAGGCAAACTTCTCGATGACATCGATCTCCTTCGAGATGTCACGATTTCGAGTTGATGGCGCGAAGTAGCACAAGGGTTGCTCTGCTTATTGGGGCTGCGGCCCTGATCCTTGTTCTGCTCTCAACCGGACAGTACAGTTCCTCATCTCTGGGCATCAGCAGCATCCGCGAGGGATACGGCATCTTCGAGCGGGTGGTGAGAGCGCCCTTTTCCTTTATTGCAGGCATCTGGAACCACTATGTATTCCTGGTGAACACCAGCTACGAGAACGAAACGCTTCAGAAAGAGCTGAATGAGCTCCGCGTGCGGACCATGCGGCTTCAGGAACTCGAAAACGAGAATGAGCGGCTCCGGGCCATGCTGGATTTCAAGGGGAAGTTTCACGATTTCTCCCTGATCCCTGCAAGCGTCCTCTCCCAGGATATCACCCACGTATTCAAAACCGTGATCATCGACAAGGGCTCGCGCAGCGGATTCGGCATCAACACACCCATCCTCAACCCAAGCGGTGTGATCGGCAAGGTGATCGCGGTCTCCCCCCACACAGCCCAGGTCCTGCTCATTACCGACCCCAACAGCTCCATTCCCGCCCTCATCGAGTCTTCCCGGGTCAAGGGGATCATAAAAGGCAGAGGGGAGAGCCTGCTGAGCCTGGAGTATGTACGCAGCGTAGAGGATGTGAAGGTGGGGGATTCCGTGGTGACCTCAGGGCTGCTCGGCATGTTTCCCAAGGGTTTGAAGCTCGGGTACGTCCGGGAGGTCAGGAAGGACGATCGCCAGATTTTTGCGGATATCATTGTAGAGCCTTGCGTGAAGATGGAAAAGATCGAGGAGGTATTCGGCATTGCTCAAGGTGTGGAAGTTTCAGATTAGCCTCTTCGGAATACTCTTTGTCGCAATCCTGATGGAGGCGACTGTCATTCCTGCCGTCTGGGCGCCGCTCAGGGTGGATTTCTTCATCGGAATGATCATCGGGCAGATCATATTCGTTCCCTTCTCCCAGGGGTTCCCCTTCGTGATTCTCGGCTCGCTCATCCTGCAGGCCTTTTCCGGGGCGCGGCTCGGTCTCATTCCCCTGCTGTATATTTTCATCTTCTTGGCCATCGAGGTGCTGAAGAACTTCATCTACCTGGAGAACGCCTATACGCAGGCCCTTCTGGGGATCTTTTTCTACTTCCTTTTCGTGGTGGCCATGGCGTTTCTCTCGGATTTCTCCTACCTGAAGGGGACAACATCTCCCCTCGCGGCAGGCGCCGTGCTCACCGGATGCTTAAGCCCGATGATGGTGTATATCGTGGGCCGGCTCCAGACGGTATATGAACTGGAATATGAATAATACAAACAATATACCCGGGCCGCATATCGACGACGACCTGAAGTGGAAGGCGAAGATCTTCATCGCCTTCGTGTTCGTCCTCTTCACCATCCTTCTGCTGAGGCTCATGAACATGCAGGTGTTCAAGGGGTCTTACTATGAGAGCCTGGCCCGGAACAACCGGATCAGGATCGTCAGCATTCCCGCTCAGAGGGGCAAGATCCTGGACCGGAACATGGAGGTCCTTGCAGACAACCGGCCCGCATACAACCTCATCGCGATACCGGAAGACATCTCGGATGTCTCCTCTATCGCTCACCGTCTCGCCGAAATCCTGGGCAGCGATGAGGAGGACATGGTCCAGAGGATCAGGGAGGCGAAGAAAAGGCCGTACAATCCCGTTGCCCTGGCCAAGGACATCAGCTTCCACCAGATGGCGAGCATCGAGGCCCAGCTCTATACCCTGCCCGGGGTGTCCATCGACGCCACGAGCGAGCGGGACTATGTGCTCAAGGAGCTGGGCTCCCATGTTCTGGGCTTCCTGGGTGAGATATCCCGAAAGCAGCTTGATGACCTGAAGCACGGATCTCCGTACGCCCCTGGAGATCCCATCGGCAAGACCGGTGTGGAGAGCATCTGCGAGGAAACGCTGCGGGGAACCAAGGGGGTTCGGATCTTCGAGGTGGATGCCATGGGGAGGAAAACGAAGATCCTGGACGAGAAGCCGCCGGTGCCGGGTCAGGACGTAGTGCTCACTATCGACAAGAGGCTCCAGCTCACCGCCTACAAGTCCATGGCCGGCCGGGCGGGGTCGGTCGTAGCCATGGATCCTCGGACCGGAGACATCCTGGCCATGGTCTCATCGCCCGGCTTTGATCCGCATGTATTCTTACGTCCCATGGCGCCCGAGGTCTGGAAAGGGATCGTCGAGGACCCCATGCACCCACTTGAAAACAGGCCGATCCGGGGGCAGTACTCGCCCGGGTCTGTGTTCAAGGTGATTATTGCCGCCCTGGCGCTGAGAAACAACTTCATCACCCCTCAGGATACCGTGTACTGTCCGGGTGCGTACAGTCTGGGAGATTCCACCTTCAAGTGCTGGCGCAGGGGAGGGCATGGAAACGTGGACCTCGTCTCCGCCCTTGCCCAGTCCTGCGACGTCTACTTCTATGTGCTTGGCGAAAGGCTTGGCATCGACCGGATCTCCGCGTTCTGCCTCGATCTGGGGCTGGGGAGGCCCACCGGTATCGAGTTCAAGGACGAGCTCTCAGGGCTCGTGCCAACCAAAGAGTGGAAATACCGCCGGTTCGGCGAGCAGTGGCACAAGGGCGAGAGTGTGATTACCGCGATCGGGCAGGGCTTCACCCTGGTCACCCCCATGCAGATGGCTAAGGTCATGAGCAGCGTGGTGAACGGGGGCAATGTCATGACGCCGAGGATTCTGGCCTCTACCGAGATAAACATGGAACGGACCCTGAACATCCGTGAGGCGGATCTCGCGGTCATACGGGAAGGGCTCAAGGCCGTTGTGGAATCGGAGAAGGGCACTGCCCGGGCCGTGAGGGACCCGAACTTCGCCATGGGGGGAAAAACCGGTACCGTGCAGGTGGTGAGCGGATATACCTCCAACCTTCCCGATCAGTCCGATCTTCCCTATAAGATCAGGGATCATGCATGGTTCTTCGGGTTTTCTCCGGTCGAGAATCCCGAGATCGTGGCGGTCGCCATCATTGAGCACGGAGGGAGCGGATCGAGCATCGCCGCACCGGTGGTCAGGGATGTGATTAAAGAATATTACGCATGCAAAGGACCGGGTGATGAGCAGGTATGCCAGGATAACCGATAATATCGACTGGGGTCTCATCACCACGGCCCTGGCAATCATATTCATCGGGCTTCTGTGTCTGTACAGCTCGTCGCGGGGCACCAGCATGACCATCTTCTACAAGCAGCTCATGTGGATCGCGATCGGCATGCTGGTGATGATCGTCGTGTTTGTCGTGGATTACCGCGTGCTGCTGAGGTCGGCCTGGCCCCTGTATATCCTCATGGTCTTCGGGCTCGTCCTGGTGCTCATCGTAGGGAGGGAGATCTCCGGGGCACGGAGGTGGATCTCTCTCGGCCCCTTAGGCATCCAGCCCTCGGAGCTGGCCAAGCTCATCGTGATCATCTGGCTGGCATACTGGGGAGAGCAGAAAAAACACATCCAGGGCTACGGCATCCGGGAGCTCATGCTGCCGGCGTTCTTCATCTTCATTCCCGTGGGGCTCATCCTCGTGGAGCCGGATCTGGGGACCGCCGGGATCGTGACCCTCATCTCCTGCACTCTGATGCTTCTCCTGGGGATCAAGAGGTCAACCTTTGTCGGTCTGTTGATCGTGTTCATATCCGCCATGCCGTTCATTTGGTTTTCACTCAAGGAATACCAGCGTCTAAGGATCCTCACCTTTCTCGATCCCTCCCGTGACCCGCTGGGAAGCGGCTACCATGCCTTGCAGTCAAAGATCGCCGTTGGTTCGGGAGGTCTTCTGGGGAAGGGGTTTCTGGAAGGTACGCAGACACAGCTGAGGTTTCTGCCCGAGCACCATACGGATTTCATCTTTTCGGTGGTGGCCGAGGAGTGGGGATTCGCGGGCTCGGCCCTGCTCCTGCTCCTGTATGTCGCCCTGGTGACCAAGATAACCCAGATCGGCTTCAAGGCGAAAGACCGGTTCGGCACCATGATCTGTTTCGGGGTGGCGGCATTCTTCACCCTGCACATCTTCATCAACATCGCCATGGCCATCGGGATATTCCCGGTCGTGGGCGTGCCCCTGCCGTTCATCAGCTATGGCGGCTCCTTCATGCTCATCAACTGGATATGCATCGGCCTGGTCCTGAACATCGCCTGGAGGAGGTTCATGTTCTAGCGCCTCCTTTCAGGGCATCCCGGTTCGAGGGAGGGGCATCCGGGCCGTGATCGCGCAGGTGCTCTCTTGGGCGCTTTGCATGTACGCAGCCGCGCGGCACATCAACGAACCGTGCAGGTTTCTCCACTTGGGCGCCCCAAGCGTGCCATGCACCGCAAAGTCAGGATGCAGACATAAAAAATCCGGCCAAAGGCCGGATTTCATAACGCGGGAGATACCCCATCCCGCCCATGAGGAAGGGCCGGTCAGAGAAATGCCCGGGCACCTGTTACCTTGAGCATCCGTGCCACATCGCCCCCGGCTCGTATCAGTGAGCAGGACTTCCCCTTCTCTTTGAGGGCCTGTTTGAGATGAAAGAGAAAGACGATGCCCGCCGAGTCGATGAACCGCAGCCCGCCGAGGTCGATTTCCCAGGCCGATTTATCTCTATTGGATGAGAGGATCCTGACAAGGTCATGTGGAATATCAGGCATGCAGAGCTCGCCCTGGAGACGAAGGGTGATCCTGGTGCCGTTTTTTTCCAGCTCATACCGGAGCGAAGGATTGCGGTCCGCCTTATCCAGTGCTCGCAGGGCATCGTCCAGGGTGTGATATTCACGGCGGGACACCAGGTCGTACAGGCGATTGTATCTCAGGTTTTTTCTCATGCCCTTGCTCAGTCCCACAAAGAATACCCCGAAAGCGGATGCATCCATGAGAAGGATGATATTCAGGATGATTCCCAACCCCGCGGAGTCGGCAAACCCCACCTCGCTGAAATCGAGGATGAGGTGAGCAGCCGGTTTCCGGGGAACGAGTGACTGTATCCGTTCAGCGGATCCGGCATCGAGAATACCGGGAAGGACGACATGGAGATACTCGCGGGCCCCCCTGCTGCCGTGCCTGGAGACGATCTCGTTTTTGCATTTTTTCAGGTAGCCGTGGGGTGTCGTCATACGGGTGTACTGATGGAAAAAGACCGAGGGCCACAGGAGCGAGCCGATCTTAAGCAGGTCGATGAGGTAGCGCTTCCACAGGCGTGCCGGGTCCCGGGATAACCGCCAGAGCCATTCCATGCCCGCGTTCTGCATCCACAGCGGTGCACGGGACACAGACCCGGCAATGAAATCAAAGGTGCCTCCTACCCCGATGGACACCGGCACCTTCAAACGGTCTCTGTTCCGCTCGAACCACATCTCCTGCTTGGGGTTGCCGAATGCGATGAGCAGGATATCGGCCCCTGACTCATTGATCTTCTCGACGATTCCGCTGTCGCCCTCATATGACTCCGGGAGCCTCATCCCCTGGATATGGACGAAGGGCGAGTCCCAACCGGCGATCTTCAGGCCCGGATTGGCCTGCTGGAGCCTGGCTGCAGCCTTCTCGGCCGCTCCGGGGTTTCCGCCCAGAAGGTAGAGGGATTTCCCTCTGACGGCGGCCTCACGTGCGATACAGGGTACGAGGTCTGCTCCGGTGACCCGCTCGCTCAGTGCCGGTCCCAGGAGCCTGCTCGCCCATACCAGGGGCATTCCGTCGGCGGTTGTTAAATCCGCTCTCCGGAGTATCTTCTGGAGCTCGGGATGGGAGGACTTCCGCAAATTCCAGCTCAGGGTGTTCGTCAGGAAATCCGCGTTCACCGTGCAGACGAGCCTGGGTCTGCCGTCATGGGCATAACAGTCCACGAGATGGAAGATCTGTTCAACCGTCTGATCCATGGTGAGACGGTCAATGGGTACGCCGAGAATGATGATGGGTTCGCGCTTCATGAATGGAATGCTCCGGATGCAGGCATATACTCTCTCTTTCTTAACAATATGGTCGCTAGATATCGAACAGCACCCCGAACTGATCCAGCACCTCGCTGAGATTCAGGGCGTGGTCTTCCACAGACTGGAGCATGATCAGTACAGGCTCCTTATCCGAGCGGCCCAGGATTATCCTCCTCAAGGTCGCCTGAAGCCAGTATCGCATCACCGAGGTGTGGCGCTGCCTGCCGTTGGAGAACCAGTATGCCGTTTCCCTGATCATATTGTCCTTCTCCAGTTGCAGGAGCAACGCCTCACCCCCTTGGATGGGAACTAAGGTCTTATTTCTGATCTGCCAGCCCGGTATGACCCAGGACATGCAGTGATCCCACCCCGCCGAAAAAGGAGAGAAGAAGGGCGAAACCCAGCAGGACCGGTCTGTCTGGGACCTCAGGATGAGATTTTGTCTGCCGTAACCAGAAGATCGCCACCGGCGAGAACCACAGGCAAAGGCAGCCGCGCCCGCAGGAATGCTCGAAGAAGACAGCTAGGTCTCTGCGAGATCAAGCGAGCACAGGATACAGTAGGCGCAGATGAGGAGCGTGATGAGAGAAGGTCTTCTCATGCAGACGAAAGGGTTGCGGTCTTGCGCAGGTATGATTCCTGGGCAGAGAAACGGCCCAGGAGAGAAAGAGCATCAGGGCGAGCACAATCCATCCGCCCCAGGTATGGAATATCCCCAGGGCGAACTCCGAGCCCAGGGTCAGAGCGGCCGCGCACAGGATAATGATCCTCGAGGTGTTGGCGAGCCAGGCAATGATCACCAGGACCGGGATGTTCCACCAGTAGCTACGGTACCTGCCGATAAAGAGAAATGCCAGGGCAGAACCTGCGATGAGCATGGACTGGAGAACGTTCATGCCCGAGCATGCCTCCCCCGCACCTACCGGAAGGCTCTGGACTATGATCCTCGTTTCTTCGTGTAGCACGTTGAAGCCCATTCCTGGTCCCACTTGCCAACCCGTGTCTGCCAGTAGAGGACCGGACCTCTGTCGGTGAGCTTGATGGAAAAGGCGATGAGAACGAAGAGGGGGGACAGCGCGATGAGAAGAAAGGAGGAGACCAGGATGTCAAGCAGCCGCTTTACCAGATGCGCCCCGCCCACGACCGTTGTCCATGCGGTCTTCTTCCGCCAGAAGCGGAAATTGTGCCTGAAGGTGGAGAGCCCCGGGTTTTTCCCGTAGCGCTCATAGAGCTCTTCAACCAGGTCGATGCGATGATTGTGCGAGGATTTCATCCGTGTTCTCGCGGAACAGTACGTCTAGTAAAAGGGGTGGCCGCAATCATCTTGCGGGTAGTGGAAGAGAAGCACCCTGTTTTTCGGGACGCCCCTGGTCATCCGGTGATCTCGTGATAGGAGAGGTGTGCAGATCTCTTTGTCCCGGCGCCCTCAGTGCTCGACCGTGAAAGACCGCAGCGCCTCTTCCCTGGTGTTGTAGATGTCGATGATCTTATGCATTCTCACCAGCTCGAGCACAGAGCGCACCTGCTTCGGGACATCGCAGAGCTTCAGGGTGCCGCCGGCCTCCTTGAGACGCCTGAGCGTGGTGATGAGGCTGCCGCATCCGGCCGAATCGATGAATTGCACGGCGCTCATATCGAACACCGCCTGTGAACTCTGCTCGATGATCTTGAAAACACCCTCCTTGAACTCCATTGCATTGCTCGCATCGAGAACCTTGGGCAGAGACGAGATGACCACGATGCCGTCGATGTTTTCAGTGAGGAGTTTCACCCTTATTCCCTCCTTTGCAGGAAGAATGTCACACATGCACAGTTTTTACCGCTGCTGTCGCGGGAATAGCGGACATAGTCCGCGGTATGGGCAATGATATGGAGCCCGAAGCCGTCTTCCCTGGACCCGTCGAATACCGGCTTGGGGGCCGAGGCGAAATCGAACTCGATTCCCCAGTCGTAGAAGTAGAGAATGATCTCGTCGCGTGAGGTTTTTCCCTCGATGGCGATGGTCTCGCCGGGCTTTCCCTGATATGCATGCTTGATGATGTTGGTCATGATCTCCGTGGCCACGATCTGGATCATCTTTATCTTTTCGTCGTCCACCAGATTCGAGCCGAGGCCTTTGCACATATCACGGATGAGCGAGCGCACCCTTCCCAGCTCGCCCAGGTCAGAGGGCACCTCCAGCTTCCATTCCTGGTTGTAGCGCTCTTCCGGCTCGGGTATCTCGATCTTGACCGCCACGCAGGTGAAGTCGTCGGAGAAGCTCTCGGTCTGCGAGAACTCCACGATATCTTTCCAGGCGGCCCTGCACAGGTCCTGGGGTTCGAGAAAGGCGTGGCCCCGCACGAAATCCGTCAGGCGTTTCTCGCCGTAGAACTCGCACTTGGGGTTCTTGGCCTCGGTCAGCCCGTCGGAATAGAAGAAAAAGAGATCGCCGTCCGTGAAGGGAACCAGAACCTGCTTGAACCCCTTCTGCCCTGGAAAACCGAGCGGCATGTCCACTCCTTGGAGAAGGGTGCAGGTGCCCGTGTCGCTATGATAGTGAATGGTGCGCATATGCCCGCAATCCACGTAGCTCACCAGCTTCCGGGCCGTGTCAAACCGCGCGTAGCACAGGGTGAAGAAGGTCTCCAGCTCGTTCATCCGGCCGATCATTTCCTCGTGCACTTCAGAAACGATCTCCTCGGGGGAGGGGAGCTCTTCGGCCTCAGAGACGCGGGCCATTCTGAAAAGCGCACCCATGAAGTGCTGCTTTGCCGCCGCTCCCATGAGCGCTGCAGGGATGCCCTTGCCCATGACATCGCCCACGATGACGTCGAGGCAGGTGTCGTTTACCATGAAGAAGTCGTAGAAATCGCCGTCGATCTTCTTGGATGCGATGGTGAGATCACCGATCTTCATCCCCTTGAGGTTCTTCGGCCGGCCGCCCAAAAGAAGGGTCTGCTGGATCCTGGATGCGATGGTGATCTCGTGCTCCCGGGCCTTGAGGAGCTCGTCCTCCATCCTGCGCAAGCGCCTCGCCTGGATCCTCGTGCGGATGGCCTGCTGGACCAGGGCCAGAAGCTCGCTGGGATTGAACGGCTTAGTGACGTAATCAAACGCCCCGTACTTCATGGCTTCAACAGCGTTGGACACCTCGTTGCTCACGGTGAGCATGATGGTGGGGATGTCGGGGAAATTCTCTCTGATATAGCGCAGACAGGACATGCCGTCCATCTCGGGCATCCACAGGTCGAGCAGGATGATGCCGATGTCGTCGGACAGCAGCTCGATTGCCTCCTTGCCGTTTTTCGCCTCGATGACCTGGTACCCTTCCTTCTGCAGATGAGACTGCAGATAGGTGCGCACGACCCGGCTGTCGTCGACCACCAGGATGGTGACAGGGGCCTTTTCGTCGTCAAGAAAGAGTTCGACCGTCTTTTTCGAGTGGTTTTCAGCTATTTTCGACATTTCTCTCAGCTATCCCGCCTTTTTCCCCCTCATCCGGGGATCGCTCAGATCCGGGCAGACTCCGTCCGTCCTGGGTGAACATGATGATCCTCCTCGACAAAGCAGCTCTCACAGTAATGGCAGAATCGGAAAATGACGGATATTTCTTGAGCACAGATACGCCCGGAACAGGGTCCTGACCGGGGAGAGACGTGCTCCTGTGGGACGAGGCACCGGTTTAAAGGGGGATTTCGCACGTCTGCGGCGCCGGGAAGGCGGTGCAGGATTTTGTCAGGGCAGGAGCTTGCGGAATCTTCCGCCGGGCTCTTCAGCGATCAGCTCCTGGTTCACGAGGCCCGCGAGGTGCTTGCCGATCATCTGCCTTTCCCCGAAGCGCAAGATTTTGTCTGGATGGGCGCGGTAATCGTTCTTGTAGATGGGTGACTGCTCGACGATCTCCTCGATCCCGATCCACGTATTCCGGGGGACCATGTTCAGGAGTGCCTCGTCCCGCTCGCGGAAGACCGACTCGTATATCTGCATGCGCTTCATGAAGTGGGGTTGCTTGACGGGCCGGGCATGGGACGAGACATAGACCTCCGCAGGCAGACCCCTGATCTTATCCAGGGATTTCCGGAAGAGCCCGGGGTCTGATTCGGGGTTTCCATACCAGGGACCGAAGGGGCTCAGATCGATGTCGAACCCTACGAGGATCTTCTCGTCCGGCTCCCACAGGCAGTAGTGATCCGCGAGGTGGCCCGGCGTGTGGATAGCGATGAACCGGTTCTTGCCGGTGGAAAACTCGGTGCCGTCGTCGAACTGCGAAGTGTAGACAAAATCCCTGAAACCCGTGACCGGGAGATAGGTCTCTCTCCACAGCTGTGCCAGGTCCTGCTCGACGAACCTCAGGGCGAGCTTTTCGGCAAGCGCGATGCTGTCCGACCCCTGGCGGGGCACCGAGATATCGGGGCTGCAGAGATCCTGGAGAAGCCACGTGCCCGAGGTGTGGTCAGGATGCGAGTGTGAGAGGACCACGGCATCGATCCGTAAGCAGGAGCACACCTGATGGATGATGTCGAGGCCGCAGCCAGAGTCCATGAGGAGGGTGCTCCGGTCGAGAACACAGACCGCATTGGAAAAGGGGGACCGGGCCCGGTTGTTCCCCTGGATCACATAGACGGTGTCGGAAACCTGTGTGGCCTTGATGCCTGGGGAGCTGAATACACTGGTATGCATATGGCCTATGACTATAGGCATATAGGGGCCTGCGGGTCAACCGGATGATTTTCTGATTCCCGGTAAGCCCTGATCCTGTCCTTCCCCACGATCCCCTCTCGCGTTTGCCTCGGAGAAGACCTGGAGAGGTGGGACCTGAGTCTCGCTGAATCCTGCCGCTGAAAAAGAGCAGCGTGCCGCGGTTGATTTTAGGCATGAGAAGAAGGTATACACCGGATATGGGAAAGCGCACCCGTATGAGGCTCAGGCTGTTCGATCTGGTGCTGATCGCCGCGCTCCTGTTCCTTGCAGGGTTCTGGTGGGCGCTCGGGCTCTCCGGATCGCGTGACCCTGCGTGGGTGCAGGTGTACACGGCCCAGGGCCTCTACCGTGAAGCGCCGCTCACCGAGGACGGGGATGTCAGGGTCCCCGGCCCCCTGGGCGAGAGCCTGGTGGAGATCCGCTCGGGAAAGGCGTCCATGGCCTGGTCGCCCTGTCCGAACAAGCTGTGCATGCACATGGGCGCGGCAAGCAGACCAGGGGACAGCATCGTCTGTGTGCCGAACCGCGTATCCGTGGTCATCCGCTCGACCCGTTCGGACACAGACGCGGTCTCCTACTGAAACTGGCCGCCTCATTCCCTTAAGTGTTCTCCCGAATCTTTTTTATTCGGTATACCGGGTTTTGATTCTCCGTGCAGTGAGACGTCCGATGCGGCGGGCGAGCTCGTCCTTCTTCCCCTTGAGAAGGGGGTTCCCCTTGGCATACTCGTCAAGGAAGAGCAGCCGATCGGCAAGGGGTATTTCCCTGGCGAACGAGGCGTTGAGATAGCTCAAGTTCTTCGCGATGATCCGCATGCCGGGAAACCTTCTGCGCTTGAGTCTGTCGAGGTCGATGAGATAGATTGCATCCGTTCCCACGAGCAGGTTCTCCCCCTTGAGGTCTAAGGGTACAAACCCCATTTCATGGAGCCTGCGGACAAATCCCGCAACCCGCATGATCAGCCCGGTGTCATACCCGTTGAGCTCCACGTGCCTGACAAGGTCCAGTGCCTCGACCCGCTCGGTTGCAATATAGGATTCCGTGAGGACGCCCATGATCCGCCTTTCGCAGGCAAAGACCACGGGCGGGGTGGGGATTCCGCAGAGCTCCAGCATGAGTGCGCCCTCGAAGGCCTTTCTGGCCCTGCTTTTTCTGAAGAGATTCTTGACGGCGTCCAAATACCCCTTGAAGTTGTAGCGCTTGAGAAAGATCTGCCTGCCCTGCAATGTTCCGGACTTGACAAAGGTGGTCTTCGAGCGATTGAGCACGGTGTCGAGTGCAGTCTCCATGAACCGCCCCGGATCTTCGGCATCAGGGGGAATCTCTCCGTTTTCCGGGAGGAACCAGGTATATCCGTGCCTGTGTACGATCCGGTAGAATGGCAGAGTACGCTCAAACCCCCACCCGGCAGGTGCGCCCGCAAGATGCCATAGCATAAGAGACAGGGATTTCTTCAGTCGGGTCCGTGCCGGGGAGAGAAACGATGCAGCGATCCCGCCGAGCAGCTCGACGCCCAGCTTGATCATGATAAAGAGCACGAGCAGGGCTGTCTGGGCGATCCCCCGGTGCTTGAGGAAGAACCGGTACATGGACCGGCGATACTCCACCTTTCTCGCGGCATCGAACCGCCGTGCGCTCGTCCCCTGGTGGTGGGTCACGGTGAGCTGCGGCAGATGCCAGATCTCGAAGCCCGCGTCGGCGGCCCTTTTGCAGAAGTCAGTCTCCTCCAGGTAGAGAAAGAACCCCTCGTCGAGTGGCCCGATGGTGTCGATGACCTGCCTCTTGATCATCATGCAGGCGCCGATGACCGAGGGGACCTGCACCGGGTGCGTGAACCCCGAGCGTTTGCTTGGATATGCCCCGGGGAAGAGGATCTTGAGCAGGGATTTGTTCAGGAGCTCGGTGAAGAGGTTGGGGAGGATGTCCACGGAGTTCTGCAGCGATCCGTCAGGGAATACGAGCTGGGGCCCTGCGATGCCTGCCTGTCGGCGCTCGTCCAGGAAGGAGAGCATCGGGGTGACGATGTCGGAGGTGAAGCGGGCGTCGGGATTGAGCAGGAGGATCGTGTCGCCGCGGGACTCGCGGATCCCCCGGTTGACGGCCCGGGCAAACCCCAGGTTCTTGCCGTTCTCCAGGCAGCGTATCCTGATGTTTCCGCGATACCCGAGCTCTTGGGGGGAGTTGTTCACCACAATGATTTCGTGCGGCACCCTCACGTGCTCCCCGATGGATGCAATGCACGCGCCCAGCAGATCGTCGAGGCCGAGAGACACGATGACGATGCTCAGCCGGGGCCGTTCTTCCTGCGCTGTGCGGGGATCGTTCATGGCATCACCATACCTCAGGATTTCAGGTGTGTAAATGAGGTACCCGGGTGATATTCGGGGGAAGTTTCTTTTCTCAACAGGCCTTGCGAAAAATGCAGGAATGGCATAACCATTGAATATGGACATCCTGATCGTCAAACTCGGTGCCTTGGGAGATGTGGTGAATACCCTGCCGCTGGCGATCAGGCTCAAATCCCATTTCAACGCGCGCATCCACTGGATCACGGAGCCGCTGAGCCTCCCGCTGCTCTCCCGGCATCCTCAGGTGGACCGCACGATCCTCCTGGACCGCTCATCCCTTCGCAGCTCACTGTGTGAGGTGGTGAGAGAGATCAGGGGTTTGCGCTTCGATGTAGCCTTGGACCTCCAGAGGATCGTCAAATCCGCCCTTTTGTGCATGGCCGCCTCTGCCGGCAGACGCGTGGGCTTCGACCGCAGGCGGTGCAAGGAGATGACCTGGATCATGCCCTTCGAGCGCATTGCGCCTGCCGATCCGTCCGCGCACATGGTGGAGCAGTATCTGGAGTTCGCCCGGCACCTGGGCGCCGGGGACGCCGAGGTGAAGTGGAATATCCCGGAAGGGGAAATCCCGCCCGGAGGTCTTCCCGAAGACTACATCGTGCTGAACATCGGCGCAACCAAGCCCGCCAACCGCTGGAGCCCGGAGGGGTTCGCCCGGCTGGCGCAGCTTTTGGCAACCCGCCACCACCTGCCGTGCGTGCTCACGGGCGGGCGTGAGGACATGCCAGCGGCGGCGCGGATCATGGCCCTGGCGGCAGGGTCTGCAATCGACCTGGCGGGAAAGACAACCATCCCTCAGCTCATCGGCGTGCTCTCCGGGGCGCGGGCCGTGGTGAGCTGCGACACCGGACCCATGCATCTGGCGGTTGCCTTGGGGAAAGAGGTGGTCGCACTCTTCGGTCCTGCAGACCCGAGGCGGACAGGCCCCTACCGCGGCCAGGTGGTACGCGCGTCCCTGCCGTGCGCGCCCTGCAACCGGAGGACCTGCGAAAACCCGGTGTGCATGCAGTCCATCACACCCGAGGATGTGATGGAAAAGATCGACCGTGTCCTTTAAGCCCTGCCGGGCCGTCTAAGGGTTCTCGCGCCACTGTTCGATCACGTCGCCCGCGTCACAGCGGTAGATCACCTCGCTGCCTGACGAGAGCCGCCATATGTCTTTGAAGAGCTCGCCAGGGTCGTCGCCCGTGATCGCGCAGTATGATTTGAGAAAGGCCATCCTCGCGGTTCTGCTCACCTCCCGGGGGATGCTCGTATTGATCTGCACGAGGTTCTTGAGCCTCCTCTTCCGGGATAGGGCTTTCCTGTGCTCCACCCGATCCGTATCCAAGAGGTAGAATTGCACAGGTTGCGTGCAGACTTTGATGTTACAGGCCTTGAGGTCTGCGTGGTAGATGCCTTTGGCGTGTAGGGACCCAACAAATCCGCCAAGGGCCTGCGCGAGAGAGCGCCGCTCCTCAAGGGGCAGGCGGGAATAGCCGCCCGCGAGAAAGCGGTCCAGGTCCGGCTGGTCGAGGTCCCTGGTGATGAGCATGCTCTCCCGGTTCCGGAACACGATCACGGCTACCGGCTCCGCCACCGGGACGCCGTTGAAGAGCAGGGTCAGCGATCCCTTCCAGGAGCGCACTGCGTACGGCGCGGCGAATAACCCGGCCTTTGCGTACGATTTGATGCAGTATTCTCCGGTTGTGCTGAGCTGCGTCTTCTTCTGTACCTTGTAGAGGTTCGTATTCCCGGCCAGGTGTGCGCGGTGCGCGGCGACCAGGCCGTGCAGGTCGGGGGAATGGTTGCGGTTCACAAACGCCCTGAACTGTGGACAGAGAAAAGCGCGTGAGAAGCTCCCCTCCCGCAGGCTCCTTGCGACCCTGCGGCCGACCTGTTTCCTGCGCAGGCTTAAGGCCTGGGAGCGGATCATCTCCCATGCGGCATCTGCTTCTCCGATTCCGGCAGCCTGCATCAGATAGGGCTCCAGCTCTTCCCGGCTCAGGTCGAAGATGTTGACCACCTGAGCGAAGAGCGAGGACGCATGTTTCAGGGCTGTCTTTTTCAGGGGCACGATCTCGTAGGCATCCACCAGGAAAGGGCTGCCCTGCCGGTTAAGGATGATGTTGCCCAGGTGCATGTCAGAGAAGCCGAACCCGGCGTTTAAGAGACGGACGCTCATATCGAGCATGACCTCGATCTGCCTTTGGCGGCTTTCCTCAAAGAGACTCCGTGCAGGGAACACGGCGCGGGTGATCAGGGCGCTTGAACTTCCCGCTCTGACATGCCCGCAGACCTCGGGCACCGGTATGCCCGCGTGCATCAGATGGTCGAGCATCGAGGCCTCGCGCAGCGTTTTGGGATGGATGAGATTTCTCAGCCTTTCCGGAAGCGTTCGGGGTGAAAGGATCTTTACGTAATACTCGACCTCTCCCTTCCTGATGAGGCGATGTACGCTGCGGGCGGACCGCCGGCTCACGAGCTCCCAGGAATGCTCGGGATACATCGACGATATTTTTTTCATGACCGCATCCATCCGTCCACTCTCCCGTTTTCCATCATCAGGTGTTGCCGGACTTTATGAGAGAACGATCTCCAGCTTTTTTCAGGCGGATGTCAAGGGCCGGATTGTGCCGTACTCTTCAGTGCCGCCGGTCAGCCCCATTCTCGTCCATGAGTCTCGTACATGCGTCCATGACCTCGTCCACCTGCAGTCTTCTCATGCAGTCAACCGCATCGCCGCAGGTCGTGTTCAGATAACAGGGCATGCACGGCATCTCGTGGCGCACCACTCTGCTGCGACTGTTCTGCGGGCCTACGAACGCCGGGTCGGTGGGCCCGAACAGGGCCACCACGGGGATATCGACCGCAGAGGCAAGGTGCATGACGCCTGAGTCGATGCCCACGAACAGGCGGGCCCTCATCAGGAGGGCGGCGAGCTCACGAAGCTTAAGCCTGCCGGTGAGGTCGAGCACCGAGGTTCCCCGGCTCTCAGCCAGGGTGCTGATGCCGCGGGCGATCAGCTCGTTGCTCTCTCTCGTATCGCCTGCACCAACCAGGACAGGGGTCAGGCCATAGCGCTCATGGAGCCTTACGGCAAGGTGCGAGAACTTCTCTTCGTCCCAGGCCTTGGCGAGCCTTCTGGGCGATGCCCCGGCGGAGATCACTACATAGTTTTCCGGCACCTCTATGCCGCACTCGCGGGATTCGACCGGCAGCAGCCCCACATAGCCCTCAACCGTTGGCGAGATCCCCAGGCGTTGTATCAGACGGGCATTGTTCCGCCAGCAGTTATGCCCGACGATCACCTCTCTGACGTGAAGCACCCTGTCCCAGGGAAAGCGCTCGAATCCCGCCCGGGTGCGGGCCCCGCTCAGGGCGGTGAGGAGCAGGGCCTCCTCCGAGCGGGCAAGGCAGATCAGGAGATCATAGCCCTGAGCCCGCAGGGTTCTCGCGAGCCGGATCTTCCCGCCCAGGCGCCCGGGCTTGGGCAGGACCTCGTCCACCAGGGGCGAGCCTCTTAATAGCTCGTTCAGCGGAGGCTTCACCACTGAATGGATCAGGGCGTCCGGGTACCGGTCCCTCAGGGATTTCAGAAGCGGCAGGGAGAATACCAGGTCCCCGATCTGGTTGAGATGGATGACGCAGATCTTCATTCCATATCCTAGAGAAAGAAGTTGTTGTCCTGCACGACCTCGATCTCGGACACGTCCTTGGGCGATTCGATGAAGCGCTCGATCCACCAGTTCACATGGTGGTAGAAGCAGACTATCACGTTGCACTCGCGGCAGGCGTCGAACTCTCTGATGGATGCATCGAGACGCGCCTGGGTGCGGGCGAACCGATCTGCATCCAGGTATCCCTCGTGATCCGCGATCCGGCCCTGGGGAACCCCCCTAAATGCCGGACAGTGGAAGATGCCGGAGGGCGCAAGGACGGTCCGGAAAAACTGCGAGTGGCAGGTTGCGGGCTGGCGTTTCAACTCGTGGAGCCTGCCTTCCATCATGGCCTGGAGGTTGACGCTCTTGAGGATCTTCAACCCCGGGCCTGCGGCCTTTTCCGCCTGTGCGATCATCTCGCCTATTTCGGTGATGACCCGGGTTTCTCTCTCCGGGTCGGGGGGGTCGAACAGGGACTCCTTGCGCGAGCCCTCCAGCCTGAGCAGGCAGGGCTTGAACGAGACATAGTCAAAAGAATATTCCCCGGCCTTTGAGACAGCCTCGGATATCTCTCCGACATTGGAAACCAGCTCGCGGCCGCCGAGCATGATTCCCTCCCACACGATCACGTACGAGTAGCCGAGCGAGATCAGGGGGTTGGCCTTCTTGATCCGCTGCGCATCCTCTAAGATCCGCTCCAGGGTGAGCTTGCCGGTCGGGCGGTGGGATTTCTGGAAGGTGTCTTCCCTGGCGGCATCGAGGGAAAGGCGCAGCCAGTCGCCCTCTTTCAGGAGATCGGCCACCTTCTCCACCCGTGCCAGGCGGGAGCCGTTCGTGGCAATTCCCACCTGGAGCCCCCGCGACCGGATGAACCGGACGATTTCCTCGAAGTCGCGGTGAACCGTAGGCTCTCCGCCGCCGATGAGAATCACCGAGAGGAGCCCCTTCTCCTGGAGGGTGTCGATGCTCTGCTTGATGACATCCAGGGTGAGTGCCTCGCCCGTATTGATGATCCCGGAATCCACGCAGTGGGGGCACCGGAAGTTGCACGCCGAGGTGAGGTCCAGGTTGATGGACACCGGCCCGAAGGCGGGAAGTCCGGGCGAAGGCTCCGACCTCCGCACCGCCCTCTGCCAGGTGATGTACTGTCTTAAGTTTTCCACCACGGACTGCTGCCGCAGCTTTGCGCTGAAGTCATGCTCTTTTTCCTGTATCTTCTCCATAGCCTCCTCTTTTCATTGTCGTGAAAGGGAATACGCATCGTAGATCTGTTTGAGCAGCCTGGTCGTCGCCACGATGTGCCCCCTGCCGGTCACGGGCTCCCGGCCGGACGAGCATGCCTCGATGAAATCCCGCACACTCAGCTCCAGGGGATCTGCAACCCGCAGGCGGCGGTCCCCGGAATGGAAGAATATCTCATACCGGGCGGTCTCGATCGAACGCCGCGCGATCCGGTCATCGAACCCGAACCAGAAAGGCCTCGGCTGCTCACTTTGCTGTATGAGAGCGATGGTCACCGCGCAGCTCCCGTGCGCAGAGGTATAGGTGAATTCGATGGTCATATCGGTGTCCGTGCCCGAAAAGACTGGCGGTGAGATCGTCCCCGGCCCCAGAACTGCGTAGAGGATGCTCAGGGCGTGGGGCACGGAATCGGGGATCATGGCTGGACCGGAGCAGATGGGAGAAAGGCGGATCGAGAAGCGGCGCACCCCGGCGGGCATGAGAGAGCCGCAGAGCTCTTCGTAGGCGCCAAGGCAGAACGGCCACTGTGAGTTCATGGCAACTGTGTTGCCTTCGGCCCATGCCTGTTCGAGGATATCATCGAGCTCATCCGTCAGGTCTTCCCGTGAGGGGTCGAGAAAGGGCTTTTCGCAGAAGACCGAAAGGCCCCTCTTGAGCGAGGCCTTGAGAAAATCCAGGTGAGACTCTGCCGGCGAAGCAATGGCCACCGCCTGGATATCCTCCCGGGAGACCATTTCAGCGAAGTCGTGATACGGCCTCGCCTCGATGCCGTATCTCTTCAGCGATCTCGATGCGAGGGAAGAGGTTTCTTCCGTGGTTCCCAGCACGCACACCACCGGTGCGCCGTTTTTCTGGAAGTAGTTTGCAATGTATTCACCGATGCCGTTTCTCACTCTTCGGGCACCGATTATGGCCACGTTCATGGGGCTTCATTATCACAGATTGTCCAGTTGTTGAAATGAAAGCTGGAGGTTCTCTCCCGAATCTCCTCGATAACCTGGCGCCCATCCTCCAATACTATACTATGTCGCACCTGTGAACACCCTTGAAGGATATGCGCCGAGTCTGCAGAGAAATATTCATCCCTTCAAGGGAAAATGGCGCTTTCTTGCACACGGGAGGTCCTGATGGTGAAAGCGGCGGTCGAAGAACGCCTTGACGGAAAGAGATGGATCTCTTAGATCAAGAAGATTATATGGAGAATTCTATTAAAAGGCGGGTGATGGTATGGATGGGAAAAGGAAAAGTTTCGCCGCCCCCCTGGCGCTGGCGGTGGTGCTCTTTCTGGCGGGGTTGATCTTCGGTTTTTATATCTGGGGCGTTGACCGCGGGGACCAGGTGGACTACAAACAGACTCTCCGGGAGACCATCGACTATATCGCCACCATAGAACACCGCAACGAGAACCTCCGCGAGCGCGTGGCCGCCCTTGAAACAGAGGTGGCCGTGGCGAGGGAGCAGAGGGCCGAGGGTGCCGAGCAGCGCACCGGTGAGATCGCATCGCTGAAACAGCAGATTCAGAACCTGAAGAACGAGAATCAGGAGCTCAAGTTGGCTCTGCAGTCCCTGACCCAGCAGCAGGACACCGGCGGAACCGGCCCGGCCCCGCAGCAGGACCGCCCCGGCGGGTGAGGCAGGAAAGGGGAGTGGAGCCGGAGCATTTCCTGGAAGAGAAATTGCCGGTGCCGGCCTTAGGGTGCCGGAAACAGCGTGATGAGCGCCTTCACCTGGGGGTGCCGGTGTTCGTGTGTAATCAGAGATTCGAAATCTTCTGGATAAAGATCTCGGCCAGGGCAGGGTCGAACTGCCTGCCTTTGCACCGGTCGATCTCCTGAATGGCCTCTTCCGTGGTCATGCCTTTACGGTAGGGTCTGTCCGAGGTCATGGCATCGAAAGAATCCGCCAGGGTGATGATCCGCGACAGGTAGGGAATCTCCTCGGCCTTGAGCCCGAGGGGATAGCCCCTGCCGTCATAGCGTTCGTGATGGTGCCTGATGATCTCCGTCTCCTTGATCATGGGCGGCAGCGATTTCAGGATGTCCGCACCGATGTCCGGATGTTTCTTGATGACGGCGAATTCCTCATCGGTGAGTGCCGACGGCTTCAGGAGGATGCTGTCGGGTATTCCCACCTTCCCGATATCGTGCAGCGAGGCCGCGATGTAGAGTGTGTCCCTCTCTTCCTGCGTCAGGACGAGCCCGTCCGCCAGGGTCATGGACAGGGAGGTTACCCGGGTCGAGTGCTGGGACGTGTGCGGGTCGCGTGCGTCGAGGATCTTGGCCATGCTCTTGAGGGTGGAGAGCATGTTGTCGTAGAGCCCCTCGTAGAGGGCGACGTTTTCCATGCGCTCTGCTGACCGGTTCAGCAGATACTGGATCTTGCTCTCCTTTTCATCACCCAGGAGTGAGGGCGAGACGATATCCAGGGCCCCGAAGACCTGCCCCTCGATCATCAGGGGGAACACGGTCTCGAACCTTTCTACCAGATGTGAGTTCGAGTGGTGTTTCCTCACGATGTGGCCCTGGAGCAGATCAGGGTCTGCGGGCAGCTCCTTGCCACTTTCGGTATCCAGGAGCCTGCCGGTCTTTCTGCTCAAGGGAAAGAAGGTCACTTGTGCATCGTCGAGGATCTGCCCCGAAACATCGACAATGGCCCCGACCAGGTCCCGGATGCCCTTGAGCCTGATGATTCTGTCCGAGATCTCCTTGAGCGAGAGGATCTCCTCTTTTTTATCTTCGAGCTGTCCCACGAGGTTGTCGATGAGCCGGTGGAGATGGAGGGCATCGGAGAACCGCCGGTTTTCCTCCAGCAGGCTCTTTTCGCGCATGACCTTGTTGAGCAGGATCTCGATCTGCTTGACCTTGAATGGCTTGGAGATGAAATCTGAGGCCCCGCACTTCATGGCGTCGATGGCGATCTCCACCGAGGCATAGCCGGTGATCACGATAATGGGAAGGGACACGTCGCGGGCCTTGATCCTCCTGATTAGCTCCAGCCCGCTCATATTGGGCATCATGATGTCGGTGAAAACACAGAGAAAAGGACCCGAATCGAGCACTTCCAGGGCATCCAGCCCGTCGGAGGCAGTCTCCGTCCCGAACCCGAGTTCCTGGATCAGCTCCGAGATGGTACTCCGTATTCCCGGATCATCGTCGACGATCAGCACCTTCTCCTGCATCATATGACTCTCTTCAGAATCTTGCCCTTATATTCCCCGAACTCCTTATCGGATATCAGGCCGTCGGATTTCAGCTTCGCCAGATACTCGATGGCTGCGGTGGCCTTGCTGGCATCCATGCTGCTCTTCAAAAAATCGAAAGGCAGCGGCAGGGGATCGGCCTCCCTGCCTTGCGCGGCCATTTTTTCCAGCCTCTGCTCGAGCACTTTTACCCGCTCCTGGAGCGAACGCATGGTTTCGAGGGTGTCCAATCGCTGCCTGAGACGATTGATGACGAACCTTATCTCTTCAATATTGAAGGGCTTCTTGATGTAGTAGAAGGCCCCTCTGTTCACCGCCTCAATGGCGGAGTCGAGAGATGCGTAACCGGTGATGATCACCACCGGGATGTCCATGCCCCGCGATTTGAGCTCGTTGAGCAGCTCGAGGCCCGACATCTTCGGCAGTACGAGATCTGTTATGATCATGTCGAAGCCGCGCTTTTTGATATCAGCAAGGAGCTTCTCGGCCTGCGCATACCGCCGCGTCTCGATGCCTTCTTCCTTGAGTATCTGCTCGATCAGATCCAGTATCTCGTCATCATCGTCGATGATGGCTGCGCGCAAGTGGTCCATCACTCCTATATCGTAAACCAGGGGTATGAACTTTAGGAACAATCTCTCCAGGAACCGGCGCTTAAGGGAAGGTCTGTCGCTATTTGGTCGCCATCTTGCGGATCGCATCCCTGTGCTCGGTGTGCGACCGTGAGAAGTAGTGCGTTCCGTTGCCCTGGGAGACGAAGAACAGATATTTCGTATCCGCGGGCCACAGCGCTGCGCTGATAGCCTTGACGCCGGGGTTGCATATGGGGCCGGGCGGAAGGCCGCCATACCGGTAGGTGTTGTACGGTGTGTCCCGTTTGAGGTCCTTGGAGCTGATTCTCCGGCGGAACCCGTCGATGCCGTATATCGCGGTAGGGTCTGACTGAAGGCGCATTCCGCACTTCAGCCGGTTGTGGAAGACGGAAGAGATGATGGGCATTTCCCTTGAGAGCACCGCCTCCTTCTCGATGATGGAGGCCAGTATCACCACCTGGGTCACGCTCATGTCCAGCTCCTGGGCGCGTCTGAGCATGTCTCCGGTAAACACCTCATGGAACCTTTCGACCATCTTCCCCATGATCTCCCGGGGTGTCATGTGGGGGGCGAGATAATAGGTGTCTGGATAGAGAAAGCCTTCCATAGACGGTGCGTCGATGCCGAAGAAGGCAGTGGTTTCGGGGTCCTGAGCGCTGTTGAAGAACTCCTCCCTGCTCAGCAGCCCGGTTTCCGCGACAATGGATGCAATGTCGAAAATGGTGCTCCCCTCGGGGATGGTGATCCGGTACTTGAGCGTCCTGCCCTTGAAGAGGATATGCATGATGTCCAGGGGATAGTGCCTTCCCTCAAAGACATAGGTGCCGGCCTGGAGGTGGGTGACCTTGCCGGTGCCGGTAGCGATAGCCATGAACATGAGCGAATCCGTTATGACCCCCTTTTCCTCCAGCTGGCGTGAGATCTCCCATGCGCTGGTGCCGGGCTTGATCTCCATGAGGAGAGACTCCGGCGGATTCGACGGTGTGGTAATAAAGGTGTAGGTATGGATGACGGCCAGGATGGAGGTGCATATGAAGACAACCACGAGGAAGTAGGATACGGATCTCATGACCGATTCGCCTCCAGATAGTCCTGGAGCATGATGCTCGCGGCTATCTTGTCGATGATGTGTCTCCTCTTTCTCCCCTTTACCTCAAGCCGGATGAGGAATTCATGGGCCTCGCTCGTGGTGAGCCGTTCATCCCAGAGCTCCACCGGCACCCCGACAGTATTTTGCAGCGCCTCGGCCCAGGCCGTGACCTTGCGGGCGCTTTCCCCCGTGCTTCCATCCATATTGACGGGCAGACCCACCACGATTTTCCCGACCTCGTAATCCCGTACGATTTTTCCGATCAGTTCCATGTGGGACCCGTCCTCCTTCACCTGGACCGTATCCAGGGGATGGGCCATGGTGCGGGAAGGATCGCTGATGGCCACCCCGATTCGTCTCGTTCCATAGTCGATTCCCATGATGCGCATGTCTCCGCCACCTTGTGCGGGGCTCCGGAGGGATTCCGGTACGGCTGCCCGCCAGAGTTTTATAGGAAGGTCCTCACATCCCTCAAGGAATAGCCCATGCATAGATAGAGTGATAAGTGATGCGGGGCCATATCCAACAGGGCATTCCGTACGATCAGTCTATTCCGTCGCCTTTTCTTCTGCATCCTCCTTATTCGTATCGACCTTCATGACAACCCCTTTAACTACTATAAACCTTAAGGGGAATGCAAATCCTGTGGGTTCGAAGGGATGCACGATGAGGCCGGGTGAGGGTTTCTCCGCATGGGAAGCGGCTTTCGGGCCGGGGGCGGGAAGGCTTGTTGATGAACCCCTCAAAGGTTCTCATCGCGCAAGAGGGGCTTGCTGGAGAAAGATTATCCCTTGAGCGCCTCTTCCAAGGAGGGCTCCCGGTGCATCACCGCTTGTCTTAAGGATGCAGCTGTCTGCCTGAAAGGGGGGATGCCTCGATGGCATAACCCCGCCGTCATTTCCAGTGGAACTCCTTCACCTCCACCTGGAATGAAAAACCCTCTCTTGCAGGTCTGCCGAAGAAGGCCACGGCAAAGGGAATGTCAGGAGAGGTGGAAAGCGTCCCGAGCGTTCTCGGCTCGGCGGAGAGAAGGGTCTCGATGTCTGATCCCTTCCGCCGGATAAGTTCGTCGGACTCGGGGATGATCCCGGCATAGGCGTTTCGGCTTTCAATGAGGTTGTTGTTTCTGTCGTACACCCTCGCCTGGACCAGCACCGATTTGAGCGGCTTGGATGTGAGCTTTCTGATGACGCCTTTGACCACCAGGACCGCCCCTTCGCTGTTGTTGGAGAGCAGTTCGTAGGTGACGGTCTCTTCCGGTATGGAGAAGAACGGCCCCTTTTCGAGAACCGCCCGGCTCTGCTCCCGGGCATCCTGCTTGAGCAGGGGAATGAGGCTGTCTTTCATGATCCACAGGCTGATCCCGAGGAATACCAGGATAATGAGCACCACCGATATGATCATTTTCAGAGTCGAACCGTCACGGGAGGGCTTTTTCGATACATCCGCGTCCCCTTCGGCGACCTCGCTGCCGGTCCCGAGGATGGAATCGATCTCCCGGATCACGGATTCGGGCTCGACCTCGATCGATGCTTCATGCGACTCCTCTGTGCCGGGCTCAGACGGCTCCGTGCTCTCGGTTATTTCCCCGGCGAGCTCTTCCAGAGAAGGCTGGGAGAAGCTTTCCTCCAGCTGGCCGTCATGGGTTCCTATGACGCTGTCGAAGTCCTGCTCGATGACGGGGCCGGTGGCCGGGTCGTAGGAAAAGACATGGGAGCATACGCTGCAGCGCATCTTTACGGTTTTTTTCTGCAGGGCCTTCAGGTCTATCCTGAACTTGCTGTTGCATCCGGGGCATTGGACAACTGTCAAGGGGTATTCCTCCTGTCGCTAGGCTCGAGCACGTATATCTCCGGAAGTGCTCTGTAGTTTTCGGCAAAATCCAGCCCATAACCGACAATGAAGCCGTCGATTATGGTGAACCCATAGTAGTCCGGTTCAATGTCCTGGGTCCTCCTGACCTTTTTGTTTATCATCGTGCAGATTTTTACCGAGGCAGGCCCCTTTGATTCCAGATGTTTTTTAAAGGCGACAATGCTTTCCCCCGTGTCCATGATGTCGTCCACGATCAGGACATGCTTGCCCCTCATGATGTCCCCCGTATCGTCAAAGATCTTGACCTCGCACTGAGGGCTGTCTGAGCAGCCGTAGCTGGACAGCCGGACGAATTCCACCCTGACGGGAAGATCCAGGTGCCGGACAAGATCGGATACGAAGATGAACCCCCCCTTGAGAATGCCTATTACGAGCAGCTCGTTTCCCTGGTAGTCACTGGTTATCTCTTTCCCCAGCTCCGCAACTCTCTGTGCTATCTGCCTGTTCGTAAATAGGGTCTTCATGAAATACCCCTATATCTCACTTGTACGGAAGGTGTCAACGAAGTGTTCGGAAATATGGAATTAATTTGCAACATAATCATTGGGTTATCAGGTCTCATGCATTGCAGGCATTTACGCCCCATAGGGGAGTGTGCCACATGAAGGAAAGACTGGATGCAACGATATCACCCGCGTGTATGGTTACATATTCCCGGTCAGAGAGTTCAACCGTGGCACACCACCCGAGTGTACGGCCATATTCGCCTGTTCATGCAATGGCCGTATGCACGGGATGCTTGAACCTGGCCACTCTTTTCATTATACTATGAAAGTTTCATAAAATACTTCTTCCCGGGGATATGATTTCCCTGAGACGGGCAGGCGGCATCGAGTTCATGGAAGAACAGCGGGCACACAAGAGAAGCAGGGTGAACATGAAGGTGGCTTACCGCGATGAGGGCTCGGCCTATAAGCTGGGCACGGTGAGCAACATCAGCAGGGGAGGGATGTTCATCCTCACCGGCGCGCCTCCCGGCGACATCGGCGGCTACCTTCTCGCCAGCATCGATGTCGAGGAATTCGGGAAGATCATCTGGGTGCAGGGGCATATCGTCAGGAAGGACCAGTCGGGCATGGCGGTGAAGTTCACCCGGTCGGACGACAAGGGCCTGGACATGCTGCTTTCTTATCAGGGGATTCCTTTTTAAGACCACCCTTAAAGGGCCGTTTAACAGCGGCGCCTTTAAGGGTATGCGGTTTTCGTTATTCGGTTCCTACGGCGATATAGTTTTTCCGTATGGGTCCCTTGGAATCCATGATCAGGGCCATGCAGCTATTGTCAAGCGACTGCAGCACCAGGGCTATGCCCTGATATTCTTTCAGGATCGCGGCACCTTTCTTAGGCGAGGCTTCCTCATAAATGGTGAGAAGTGCACCCTGATCGACCCCGCTGGTCTTGCCGAGGTCGATGAAAATCAGGTCCAGATAACTGCTCCCCGAGATCCCGCCGTAGATATCGATTACCCGGCCGCTGCCTTCCAGAGACGGCTCGCTGATCTTCAGCATGAGGGGCTCCAGTTTCTGCAGGTCATCGAATATGATATCTCCTGAGCGGATTTCCTGGTTGGAGTATTCCACGCGGGCCTTGTAGGTATCCGCTATGGCGTCCTCCACCATGGCGAAGGCGATGGTTTTGTAGAGGTAACCCGCCTTCTTCCCGCCAAGGTCTGTGATCTCGGCCACCTTCGATACGATCGTGACCCCCCGGTGCAGTGGCAGGCCTGAGGAAGACGTGATGAATATGTTTTCATTTCTTGCCGCCAGGTCTCCGAGCTCCAGTTTCTTCGTCACCGTGCCCGAACCGGTGAGTATGTTCGGACTGTAGATATATGCCGAGTACCTGGGTGAGATCACGATGGATTTGTCTTCTTCCTGCGCGATTTCTTCAGGGGTGTATACGGCGGGCTCAGGTGTAGGTTCGGGCTGTCCGGCGGGGATGATGGTAATGGTGGTCTTGCCGTCCTTTTTCGAGATGACTACCTTGTCGTTGGGATAGATCAGGTGGGGGTTGGTGATGTCCTGATTGTTCGCCCAGACCACAGGCCATTGCCAGGGGGTCTGAAGGTACTGTCTGGTGATGTCCCACAGGGTATCCCCCTTTTTCACGGTGTGAACGATATCGTCTGCCCACAGGGGTGCAGTTGCAAGGAACAGAGCAAGAGTGCCGATGAAGAGAGAGGCTGTCCGTTTCAAATCGTTTCCTCCTTTTTTAAGGCGGCAGTGTTTGGAAAATATATCGGCGCCCAAGAAGGTATTCTTGAATCATTGTTGCATCGAACAGCGCTTTCTTATAGAGAAAACCCATGATGCTCAAAGATCTCTATGAAGGTGCACATCTTTTTATCGCCGGGATACGCATACACGAGCATCTCCACGGCAGGCCGCCTACACTGGGAGGGTTGGCTCAGATCCTGAAAGTGTCGGAAGAAGAACTGTCCCTGATGGCGCGCAGGCTCTGCGACGAGAAGATCGTCACTGCAGTGGTATCAGGCGCGGAGTGCCGCTACGGGATCGGGGACCATACCAGGATCGAAGCCCTGCCCCGCCACGAGCAGGCGCCGAAAATGGCCGATGAGATAAGCCGGTTTCAGAGCCGCCGGGATTCGAGACTCAGGGAGATCGAGCAGTCGCTGGGAGAGAACAAAGACAAGAAGCGGATTTTCAGCGACCTGGAAAAGGCGCTGAAGGATCCCTCCAGTCAGCAGAAAAAGAAGAATCCGCTCGATTAGGTATTTCCCCTGCCGGCATCCCGGCAAAAAAACGGGCCGTACGGTGGGGACTGGTGCTTGCGCCAATTCCCCTTATCAAAACGCGCCCGGTGCTTTTTTGATGCCGATCTGCCAGGAAGGGCCGATTAAAGGCTTGTCTTTTGCATATCTATATTGTATAGGATGCCAACTTATCGAGGAATAAGGAACGACGGACAGGGGGTTACTAACGATGTACAGTCTCGAAGAAACCAAAACAGATCAGAAAGAAGTGAAAGAGATCAAGGAGGAAATGACAGAGAGCACGAACACTCAGGAAGAATCGGGAGAATTCGATAAGAACCTGGAATTGGAAGCTCTCTATGAAGAAACCATCGACAAACGTGTTTCCACCGGCTCGGTGGTCACCGGGACGGTTGTACAGGTGGGAACTGAATATATCATGATCGATATCGGGAGGAAGATGGAAGGGCAGGCGCCGATCCGCGAGTTTATCGATGAGAACGGGGCCATCACCGTTTCCGTTGGCGACGAGGTCGAGGTGCTCGTCGAGAGCATCAACAACGCCAAGGGCTTCATCCGGCTCAGCAAGGAAAAGGCCCAGCGGATCAAGGTCTGGGACGATATCGTCAAGGCCTACCAGGAAAACCAAACTCTCAAAGGCAAGGTGGTCGAACGGATCAAGGGCGGCCTCACCGTGGATATCGGCGTGCCCGCATTCCTCCCCACCTCGCAGGCCACGCTCAGCCCGGTTTCCGAGTCAGAGCTGGAAAAGATGGTGGGCAAGACCATCGAGGTATCGATCATCAAGTTCAACCGGAAGAAGAACAACGTGGTGGTGAGCCACCGCGAGGTGCTGGAGCGTGAGCGGGAAGAGAAAAAGAAGAAACTCATCGCCACCCTGTCAAAGGGTGACGTGGTCGAAGGCACGGTGAAGAACATCATGGCCTACGGGGCCTTTGTGGATATCGGCGGGATCGACGGCCTGCTCCACATCACCGACATGTCTTGGGGCAAGCTCAAGGATCCCAAGGAAAAGGTGTCGCCGGGTGACGTGATCAAGGTCAAGGTCATCGAGTTCGATCCGGAGACGGAGAAGATCTCGCTGGGCACCAAGCAGCTCACACCAGACCCGTGGGAGGGGCTCGAATACCGCTATCCCATCGGGAAGAAGGTCTCCGGCAAGGTGACGTCCATCACGAACTACGGCGCATTCGTGGAGATCGAAGAAGGTGTAGAGGGTCTGGTCCACATCTCCGAGATGTTCTGGACCAAGAGAATGCGGCATCCTTCGACCATCCTCGAAGAGGGCCAGCAAGTGGACGTGGTCGTCCTCGGCGTCGACCAGGAAAACCGGAGGATCTCGCTGGGTCTCAAACAGGCCTCGCCGAATCCCTGGGATCTTCTCTATGAATACTATCCTCCGGGAACGGTCGTGGATGCTACGATCAAGAACGTGACTGACTTCGGTCTGTTCGTCAGTGTGGATGAAAACATAGACATCGACGGGCTCGTCCACGTATCCGACCTGACCTGGGACCCCAAGGTGAAGAACCCCCGCGAGCTCTACAAGAAGGGCGACGTGGTGAAGGCCAAGGTGCTCACCGTTGACCCCGACAACGAGAAGTTCTCTCTCGGCATCAAGCAACTGAGTCCCGATCCCTGGACCCAGGTGGCCAACGAGCACCCGGTAGGCTCAGTGATCACCGGTAGAATCACCTCCCTGACGGATTTCGGCGCGTTCGTAGAGATCCGCGAAGGGGTGGAGGGGATGATCCACATCTCCGAGGTGAGCAGCAACAAGATCGAAAACCTCTCATCGGTGCTCTCCGTGGGCCAGGAGGTCGAGGCCATGGTCCTGCGCCTGAGCCCGGAGAACAAGAAGATCGGTCTCTCCATCAAGGCCCTGGAAGAAGCCCAGGACAAAAAGATCACGGCAAGCCACGAGAAGACCTCCGAGAAGGTCGGCACGAATCTCGGCGAGCTCCTCAAGGGCCTGCAGGACAAGAACAAAGGCTCTTAAAGAGCCACTGATCACGGTATTAAAAAGCGGCCTCTCTTCACCGGTTCTCCGGCGGAAAGGCCGCTTTCTTTTTTCTCCAATTGCGCTTGTCTTTTTATCGAACTCTGTTGCATGAAAACATATTCCTGCTTTGGGAGTCCTTGATTGATGCTTTTTTTGTAACCGGAGGTTCTTGAAGATATCTAATAGTTGACATATTAACTATTTATATGTTAATAAAAGATACAATGAAAGAGAGGGTTGGTGATTGAAAAAGGATGAAAGGTTCATCTTCCTCATCGGTCAAGCCCGGCATCGGCTCTTCACCCGCCTTGATCAGGCTCTCATGAAAGCTGCAGGGATAACGGCGGCCCAATCAGGGGCGCTCTATTACCTGATGGAACACGACGGGTGCCTCTTGAGCGAGCTGAGCCGGGCCTTGCTGCTCGATAAGGCGGCGATTACAGGGCTGGTGGACAGATTGGAGCATAAGGGCCTTGTGGAGCGATGCAGAGCCGCTTCCGACCGCCGCGCAATAAACATTCGTTTGACCGATTCAGGGAAGGATGCGGCCCGGAAATGCCTGGTTGTGACGAAAGAATTCAACAATGCCATCAAGGAAGGATTGTCCGAACAAGAAATCAGTATGTTCAGCACGATCCTGCAGAAGATCATCAGCAGATTTTCCTGATAACAGGAGGTGAGCATGTTTTTTGAATTATCTGCAGAGCAGCAAGCGCTCCGGCAAAAGGCCATTGATTTCTGTGCACGGGAATGCCCGCCTGATTTCGAGACATCTCTGGATCAAAGCGGGGTCTTTCCCGGGGACCTTTATCGAAAGATGGCCGACTACGGCCTTCTGGGCATTTCCTTTCCCGCGGAATACGGCGGGACCAGCGGAGACATCATGGATATCGTGCTCATTGCCGAGCAGCTTGCCGGAAACAGTTTTACCGCCGTGTACATGTACCTGGTCAATGTTGTCTTTGCCGGAAGCATAATCCTCAACTGCGGCAGTGATTCCCAGAAGAAGGAGTTCCTTCCGAAGCTGCTCAAGGGAGAGCTCCAATTCTCCTTTGCCCTTACCGAACCGGAAGCCGGATCGGATGCACGTTCGATAAAGACCTCGGCAAAGCTTCAGGGTGACCGCTTTCTCATAAACGGGACAAAATATTGGACCTCCGGGGCCACGGTATCGGATTATATCATCACGGTCACGATCACCGGGCCTCAGACAGACTCCTCGAAGGCGATGAGCATATTCATCGTCCCTGCAGGGTCGCAAGGCTTGAGCATCACCCCTATCCCGAAGCTGGCGGGCAACGCCTACCCGTCATGCGAGGTGAAGTACCGGGATGTATCGGTTGGTCAAGAGCATATCCTCGGTGGGCCCGAGTGGCTGAACAATGGACTTCTCCAGCTTTTCCGGACCGCGGAGTACGAACGGATCTGCGTTGCAGCGAGCTGTCTCGGCGGTGCGGATACCATATTAAGGGAATGCACGGCATTTGCAAAAAACCGGCAGCAATTCGGCAAACCCATCATAAAATTTCAGGCGATCCAGCATGCACTGGCGGACATGGCAACGCAAATCGAGGCGATGAGATGGATGACCTATCACGCGGCATGGATGAAGTCTGCGGGAAAGGACTGCTTCAAAGAGATCTGCATGGCCAAGCTGTTCTGCTCCGAAACACTCAACGACATTGCCCGCAAGGGCATGCAGATATTCGGCGGAAGAGGATATTCCATGGAGTACCGGATGCAGAGGTATCTCAGGGAGAGTTATCTCTCGCTCTATGCAGGCGGTACTTCGGAGATTCAGAAAAACGTTATCGCACGGTTCCTTTAAGGCATGGCTTGTGGGAGCCGTCAATGAAAGAAAACGGTGCATTCAGGAAGGTCTCAGTGCTACGAGGTATTCACAATGCAGGATCTTGACCACTTCAAAAGACTTGAAAACATGATGCATTCTGCACCGTTTGTCATAAAGACAGGGGCCAGGGCAATCATTCGGCATGGAGAGGCAGTGATAACGCTTCCCATAAGAGAGGATCTTTTCCATGCAGCAGGTGCCCTGCACGGTGCCCTTTATTTCCTCGTACTTGATAATGCTGCGTTTTTTGCCGTCAATTCTTTGGTCAGAGACGTATTTGTACTTACCACAAGCTTCACAACCTACCTGACCCGGCCGGTTTCAAACGGCGTCATCCGTGCTGTGGGCAAGGTCGTATACCAAAACAGGACACAATATATTGCGGAGGCCGTAGCATACGACTCGGATGAGCGGGAGATCGGACGGGGCAACGGGGTTTTCATGAGGAGCAAGATCCCGTTGTCGAAAGAGATCGGCTACGGGTAGTATGCAGGCAGTCATCATGGATTGTCTGGCAGTCGGCCCGGACATCCTCAAATTCTTTCACGGTTTCCTGGTATTGCCTCCGGATTCGATCATCGGCCGGCTTTCCGGGACCGGCTGATCGGCACTGAAAAGCCGTATCTTGCAGGTTCCCAGTGAACCGCACCGGGAAGGCGCATGCCAAAGATCATGCCGCTTACGGAAAATGACCTGCTCCAGCCGGTCCGGATCATTTTGTACTTGCTTGATAACCTTTGGTTGTATAAACATTGACCAACTTGAGACATACCAAGTTCATCAACTGATATGAAAAAAAGAACAAAGCTCATCCTGATCGCTATCCTCCTCCTGGTGGTCCTTCCGCTGGGTATCAGCACCCTGAGGAAGGCCTCTACCCCGGCGGTGGGGATCGTCCGGATCGAGGGGCCCATTGCCGACTCCCTGAAGTATCTGGACATCATCAGAGAATTCGAGGAGGACGACCGGGTGAGGGCCGTGATCCTGAGAATCGACAGCCCCGGAGGGAGGGTGGGACCCTCCCAGGAGATCTACGAGGCAGTGCTCAGGCTCAAGGAGAGCAAGCCCGTTCTGGCCTCCATGTCTTCTGCCGGAGCGTCGGGCGCATACTATATCGCCTGCGCCGCGGACAGCATCTATGCCCTCTCCGGAACCATGACCGGCAGCATCGGCGTGATCATGGAGTTCTTCGACGTGAGCGGGGGCCTGCAGAAGATCGGCGTCGCGGCCGAAAGCATCACCGGCGGCGAGCTGAAAGATGCCGGCTCCATGTTTCGACCCATGACCGAGAGCGAACGGCGCTACTTCGAAGAAATGGCACGTGACGTCCACGAACAGTTCAAGGATGCGGTGGCGGCGGGCAGGGGTATGTCACGACAGGAGGTGGACGGGTATGCCGATGGGAGGGTGCTGACCGGAAGGCAGGCCCTTTCGGCCGGGCTGATCGATCGGCTCGGCGGACTTGATGCGGTTATCGAAGAAGCCCGGAAGAGGGCAGGGATCGAGGGAAAACCCCGCATCGTCTGGAGGCAGCCCAGAGAAGGCATGCTGGAGAGCATCCGGCATCTTATCGGCAGCCTCTCTCCTGCCGGTTTTTCCGAGGCTGCCCTGAGAAGGCCGCCGGAATCCTACCGGTTTGAGTACAGTATTCAGTAAGGAGTGAAAAAACCATGGAAAAAATATTACACGACGCCCTGACATTCGACGATGTGCTGCTTCTCCCCGCCAGATCGGCCGTTCTACCGGCCATGGCCGACATCAGCACCTCGTTCACGAGAAATGTCAGGCTGAATATCCCTCTGGTCAGCGCCGCCATGGACACGGTGACCGAGGCCAGGACCGCCATCGCCATGGCGCGGGAAGGCGGAATCGGCATCATCCATAAGAACATGAGCCCCTCCGCCCAGGCGATCGAGGTGGACAAGGTGAAGAAATCCGAGAGCGGAATGATCGTTGATCCTATCACCATGAGCCCGGATCAGAAGATCGGCGATGCCATGAAGCTCATGATGCACTACCGGATCTCAGGAGTGCCCATCACCGTGAACGGCAAGCTGGTGGGAATCCTCACCAACCGCGACCTGCGGTTCGAGACCGACATGAACCGGCCCATATCAGAGGCCATGACGAAGGAGGAGCTCATCACGGTCCAGGGCGAGATCAGCCTGGAAGAGGCAAAGAAGCTGCTCCACGAGTACAAGATCGAAAAGCTCCCGGTCGTGGACAAGGACAACAACCTGAAAGGACTCATCACCATCAAGGATATCGAAAAGGCCCAGCGGTATCCCTCTTCGGCCAAGGATTCCCGCGGGAGGCTGCTGGTGGGCGCCGCAGTCGGTGTGCTGCCCGACGACGAGGAAAGGGTGCATGCCCTGATGAAGGCAGGCGTTGACGTACTCGTGGTCGATACCGCTCACGGCCATTCCGAGGCCGTGATCAGATCAGTGGAGGAGATCAAGAAGCTCTATCCCCAGGCCCAGGTAGTAGCGGGCAACGTGGTGACGGCCGAGGCCACCGCCGATCTCATCAATGCGGGAGCGGATGCGGTCAAGGTGGGCGTAGGCCCCGGCTCCATCTGCACCACCCGGGTGGTGGCCGGCGTGGGAATGCCCCAGGTGACCGCGATCATGAATTGCGCGCACGAGGCCCGCAAGCACGGGGTCCCCATCATTGCCGACGGCGGAATCAAGTTCTCCGGCGACGTCACCAAGGCCTTGGCCGCGGGCGCGTCCTGCGTCATGATCGGCTCGCTCTTCGCGGGCACCGACGAGGCGCCGGGAGAGCGGATCATCTACCAGGGCAGAACATACAAGGCCTACCGGGGTATGGGCTCGCTTGAGGCCATGAAGGCGGGCTCCAAGGACCGGTACTTCCAGGGCGATGTCTGCGAGACCGAGAAATTCGTGCCCGAAGGCATCGTGGGGCGCGTCCCCTACCGCGGTCCCATCTCGGAAAACGTCTACCAGCTCCTCGGAGGGCTGCGTGCGGGCATGGGCTACACCGGCTGCAGGACCATCCAGGAGCTGCAGACCAAGTCGCGGATGGTCAAGATCACGGCCGCCGGGCTCAAGGAGTCCCACGTTCACGACGTCATCATCGTGAAAGAGGCCCCCAACTACAAGCTGGAGTACTGAGCGGGCCATGGGCTTTGTCCACCTCCACTGCCACACCCAGTATAGCCTCCTGGACGGCGCGATCCGCATCCATGATCTCGTGGACAAGACAAAGCTCTTCGGGCAGGAGGCTGTGGCCATCACCGACCATGGCGTGCTCTATGGCGCCATGGAGTTCTACGACAAGGCGGACAAGGCCGGGATCAAGCCCATCATCGGCTGCGAGGTATACGTCGCCCCGGGCGAGATGAGGTCCCGCGAGCTGATCCCGGGCATGCCCAAGAACTACCACCTCGTGCTGCTCGCCCAGGACGAGCAGGGCTATCGCAACCTCATCAAGCTGGTGTCCATGGCCCATGTGGACGGGTTCTACTACAAGCCGCGCATAGACCGGGCAGCCCTCTCCGAGCTCAACCAAGGCCTGATCGCCCTGAGCGCCTGCCTGCAGGGAGAGGTCCCCTACTGGCTGTTCAGGGGCAACGACGAGCGGGTGAACGACGCCCTGGAGTTCTACTGCAGGACCTTTGACGGCCGGTTCTATATCGAGATCCAGGCAAACGGCCTGGCAGACCAGGAAACCCTCAACCACCAGCTCGTCGAGCTGGCAGGCCGCCGCGGGCTGCCGGTTGTGGCAACCAACGACTGCCACTACCTGCTCCAGAGCGATGCCAAGGCCCACGAGGCCCTGCTCTGCATCCAGACGCAGACGACCCTGCACGACAAGGGCCGGATGAGCTTCGAGACAGACCAGCTCTATCTCAAGAGCCCCCAGGAGATGGAGGAGTACTTTCACTGGATTCCCCAGGCCCTGGACGCCACCATCGAGGTGGCCGCCCGGTGCAGACTGGAGCTGCCCAAGGGGAGGTACCACTTCCCTGTGTACCCCACCGAAAAGGGCACGACCTTGGAAGAGCTCATCGATCAGAAGGCGTGGTCGGGTCTGAAGGCGCGGATGGAGGGTGAGATCCCGGATGAATATGCCAAACGGCTCGAGGAAGAGCTCGGGATCATCCGGTCTATGGGTTTCGCGGGCTATTTCCTGATCGTGGCCGACTACATCCAGTATGCAAAGGCCAACGGCATCCCGGTGGGTCCGGGCAGGGGCAGCGCGGCCGGGTCGCTTGTCGCGTACGCTCTGGGCATCACCGACATCGACCCCATCCGCTGGAACCTCCTGTTCGAGCGGTTTCTCAACCCCGAGCGCAAGAGCATGCCCGATATCGATGTGGACTTCTGCCAGAGCAGGCGGGATGAGGTGATCGAGTACGTCAAGAACAAATACGGACCCGAGTACGTCTGCCAGATCACCACCTTCGGGAACATGAAGGCCAAGGCCGTGATCAGGGATGTGGGCCGGGTGCTCGGCATGAGCTACGGCGATGTCGATAGGATCGCCAAGCTCATCCCCAACGATCTGAACATCACCCTTGAAGAGGCCCTGAAGGTCGAGCCCAGGCTCAAACAGCTCATGGAGAGCGATCCCATGGTCTCGCGGCTCATCACCATCGCCCGGTCCCTGGAGGGCTTGAGCCGGCACGCCTCGGTGCATGCGGGAGGCGTGGTCATATCCGACTCGCGGCCCCTGGTTGAGCATATCCCGGTCTACATGGACAAAAAAGGCATGCTCATCAGCCAGTACGACATGAAGCGCGTGGAACAGGTGGGGCTCATCAAGCTCGACATGCTGGGGTTGAAGACGCTCACCGTGATCCAGAAGGCGCTTGAAATCCTGAAAAGCCGGGGCATCGACTTGGACATTTCGAACATCCCCCTGGATGATGCGGCCACCTATGAGCTCATCAGCGACGGCGACACCTCCAGCGTGTTCCAGCTCGAAAGCTCGGGCATGAAGCAGATGCTCAAACGGCTCAGGCCCGAGAAGTTCGAAGACATCATCGCCGCGGTGGCCCTCTACCGGCCGGGTCCCATGGATCTCATCCCCTCCTACACGGACCGCAAGCACGGCAGGGAAAAGATCGAGTATCCACATCCCCTGCTCGAACCCATCCTGAAAGAAACCTATGGGATCATCGTCTACCAGGAGCAGGTCATGCAGATCGCGCAGAAGCTGGCCGGCTATTCCCTGGGCAAGGCCGACCTGCTCAGGCGCGCCATGGGCAAGAAGATCCCCGCCGAGATGGCCCAGCACCGCGAGATATTCGTAGAGGGCGCGGTCAAGAATGGAGTGACCCAGCAGGTGGCGGTCGAGATCTTCGACCTCATGGAAAAGTTCGCAAACTACGGGTTCAACAAGTCCCACGCAGCAGCCTACGCCCTGGTGGCCTATCAGACCGCCTATCTCAAGGCGCACTATTTCCGCGAGTTCATGGCCGCGAACCTCACGCTCGATCTGGGCAACACCGACAAGATGACCCGGCACCTCTCGGAGTGCAAGGCAAAGGGTGTCCCGATCCTGTGCCCGGACATCAACGAGAGCAGCTGGGAATTCATCACCACCGACGAGGGGATCCGCTTCGGGCTGGCCGGGATCAAGAACGTGGGCATGGCTGCCGTGGAGGTGATCCTCAAGGAGCGAGACCGCGGAGGCAGGTTCACCGACCTCGGCAACTTCCTGGAACGCATGGCGCTCACCAAGGTCAACCGCCGCGTGGTCGAGGCCCTTATCCAGGTGGGTGCATTCGACAGCGTCTATCCCAACCGCAGGGCGCTCCTTGAGGCCCTCGACGCCCTGCTCGACGAGGCGCAGCGGAAAGCCCGGGACAGGCTGGCCGGTCAGGAGACCCTCTTCAGCCTGGAAGAATTCTCCGAGGACAATGCGGACGACACCATCGAGCTGCCCGACATCCCGGATTTCTCAGAGAACGAGAAGCTCATGATGGAAAAGGAGAGCGTGGGCTTCTACATCTCGGGCCATCCCCTGAAGCGGTATACCGATCTCATCGAAAAATACGCAACCACAACCACCCAGGGGCTTGCGGACGCCCACGGCATGGTGATTCTGGCAGGGGTCCTGGGTGAGGTGAATGTCACCAGAACCAAAAAAGGGGCACCCATGGCCCGGGGATTCATCGAAGACCTTCATGGATCGGCACCGGTGGTGTTTTTCCCCCAGTGCTTCAGCGAATACCAGGACATCATCAGAGACAACGCGCCTGTGGTGATCAAGGCCAGGATCAACGGCACAGCAGAGGGCGAGGCCGGCGAGAACGACAACACCCAGGTTGACCTCGTCGCCGAAGAGGTCTATCCAATCGAACAGGCGGAGTCGATTCTGGCGCGCAGGATCGTCCTGCACCTCCCGCCGGGCACCGGGTCTGATGACATCCGCGCGATCAAAGAGGCCATCGCCGGCTCCAAGGGAAACTGCCAGATCTGCTTTGAGGTCGATACCACAGAGGGGCTCGTGCTCATCGAAGCGGGCAGGGAATACATGGTCACGCCGACGCGCGACGTGATCTGCAGACTGGGAGAGCTGCTCGGCAGCTCTTCGGTGGAGCTGCAATGAGAAGCAAAGACCGGTTCCACGAAATCGACAGCGCCCTCAAAGAACTGCAGGAGAGCATCACCCGGATCGAGGGCATGGATACCGACGAGCTCGCCAGAAAGGTCAGCATGTTCCGGGAGGAGATCTATGCGGGCATCTCCCGGTGGAGCAGCATCGAGCTTGCCAGACATTCCGGGCGTCCGGTTCTCGACGATTATCTGAGCGGGATCTTCCGCGACTTCACCGAGCTCCGCGGCGATAGGATCGGCGAGGACGACGCGGCCATCAAGGGAGGGCTCGCCTTCCTCGACGACGTGCCGGTGGTGGTGGTCGGCCACAAGAAGCGATCGAGCAGAGGCAAGGACCACGCCAGATACCGCTACGGAATGGCGAGCCCTTCTGGCCATCACAAGGCAATGCGGCTCATGAAGCTGGCCGAGAAGTTCGGCAGGCCGCTGATCACCTTCGTGGACACCCCGGGCGCCTATCCAGCGCCCGAGACCGAGTATCGGGGACAGGCGTTTTCCATCGCGCAGTGCATATCCACCCTGGCGTCCCTGAAGACCCCGGTGATCGTATGCATCATCGGTGAGGCCGGGTCCGGAGGTGCGCTGGCCCTTGGCTTCGGCGATCGCATTATCATGCTCGAAAACGCCTTTTACAGCGCCATCAGTCCCGAGGCCTTCTCCTCGATCCTTTACGGAGACGACTCGAACAAGGAGCAGGCCGCCGATGCCCTGAAAGGTTCGGGCAGGGACCTCGCCTCGGAAGGCATCGTGGATCACCTGATAAAGGAACCCGTAGGCGGCGCCCAGAACGACCCGGCGGCCGTGGTGGAGGCGACCGGGCAGGTGCTTCGCCGGTGCGTCTCAGAACTTCTTAAAATGGACCGGGAAGAGATCATGCGGCAGCGTGCAGCCGTCATTGAACGGCTCCTGCCTTCGAAAGGATAGGGGGAGATTTTTTCCCCCGGCAAGGGGGGAAGAAAATTCCCTCTCATGCAAAGATGCCAGGCTGTCGATGGGTACGGCATCGATGGCACCGGCTTTGCATTCCTCTTCGAGGAAGGAGAATCTCAATGAAAATTGATCCCAATATGATGATCGGCATAGTGACCGGGAAGAGGCCCGGTACCGGGACGCCTGCAGCAGGCGGAAGCGCGTTTGAAGATATCCTCAAGGACGTCCAGAAGGCGGATGGCCCCGGCGTGCATCATCTGCAGCCGATCCCGGGCCTCGATCAGCCCAGCCCGCAGAAGTTCAACGCCTTGAACATCAGCGAACAGGCCCTGGATCTGCTCGATGCCTATGCCCGTGTCCTGGCCGATCCCAGGCGCAGCCTCAAGGATATTGCACCCATGGTGGAGGAGTTGAGCTCGCTTCGCTCTTCGGTAGCGCAGGCGCGTTCCTTCCTCTCGGACAACGATCCCCTCAAGGGGATCATGGATGACGTGGAGTCGGCCCTAAACGGCGAGATCATGCGCTTCAGGAGGGGAGATCTCACCGGGTGATCCTGTCGGTCCCTCTGGCTGTCGCCGTCATCGGTCTGTTCATCGGGAGCTTCCTGAATGTCTGCATACACAGGATCCCGCGTGAGGAGTCCATCGTCTTTCCCTCGTCCCGGTGCCCCGGGTGCGGGGCAAAGATCAAGCCATGGGACAATATTCCGGTCTTGAGCTATCTGATCCTCCGGGGCAAGTGCCGGAGCTGCAAAGAGAAAATCTCGATCCGCTATCCGCTCGTCGAGATTTTAAGCGCCCTGCTGGCGCTGGCCATGCTCTACCGGTTCGGGCTCAACGCGAGCTTCGCCGTCTACTATGCCTGGGCGTGCGCTCTCTTGGTCATCACCTTTATCGATCTCGACCATCAGATCATCCCAGACAGTCTCTCCATCGGCGGGATCGTAGTGGGTCTCGCCCTGGTGTGGTGGATGCCGGTCTCTTACAAGGATGCATTCATCGGGCTCGGCCTGGGCGCCGGACTGCTCATTGCAGTGATCTACGGCTACTACTTTCTCACCGGCAAGCAGGGAATGGGCGGAGGCGACGTCAAGCTGCTCGGGATGATCGGGGTCTTCACCGGCTGGCAGGGGGTGCTCTTCGCGATCTTCACAGGCTCGCTCCTGGGCTCACTCGTGGGTATCCCCTGGGCACTGCTCCAGAAAAAGAACATGCAGACCGCCATTCCCTTCGGCCCCTTCCTCGCGCTGGGCGCCCTTCTTTACGTGCTTTTCGGAGAAATGATCATCGCCTGGTACTTCGGCATCCTGGCCTGATTCCCTCACCTGCGCTCGTGGGATGCACTGCAGTGTGCATTCCCACCCGTTCGCACTCGCCCATTCCATCCGGCCTTGAGGTCCAGAAAGGGGCTGTTCGATGGAGGGGGATGTCAGTATCATCTATCTCATATCCTTACAACGTTGACCGGGTGTGTTTTTATCTGTTATGAAATACAAGAGTTGCAACAGTTGCGGAGAAGAGCCGGCCGTTCTCGCGGTTGATCGCCAGTCAGCGGGTGTGGGAACGAAAGAAGAAAAGGGGGAGTGATCATGTCCAATTTTGCGCAGACGCATACCAGGATATCCACCCTGTATCTCCTGAACGAAGACATCCCCAGGATGGAGCTCGAGCTGCTCCAGCACTCCAAATGGAAGAAGGCGGTGCTGATCATTCCCCTGCTGGCCTCGGAATATACCCACCCCGAGAATCGGCCGGTATTCGAGAACATCGTGAGGCACCTGGCCAGCGCGAACTATCTCTCCCAGATCATCTTCGGCCTGGACAAGGCGGGTGAGGATGAGGCCCGTGAGCTCGCCGGCATCCTGAACCGGTACAACGTGCAGAACTACCTGATCCAGCACAACGACGGCCCGGGGTTCTCATCCATCTTCAGCAAGCTCTCCGATGCGGGCTTTCATATCGATCAGCCGGGCAAGGGGAGGAACATGTTCATGTCCTTCGGCATCGCCCTTGCCATGGGCGCACACAGCATCGGGCTCGTGGATGCAGATATCAGGACCTTCCAAAGGGAGCAGCTCGACCGTCTGTTCTATCCCGTTCAGGTGCTCAACTACCAGTTCAGCAAGGCATTCTATGCGCGGATCAAGGACGGGATGTTCTATGGCAGGGTCAAAAGGCTCCTGCTGGACCCCCTGCTCATCGCGCTCAAAAGAAAGTTCACCGATACCCAGGAGGAGAGGGTCTTGCGTCTGGTGGACTTTCTCCTGAACTTCAACTATCAGCTCTCCGGGGAGGTGGTCTTCGACGCCCAGCTCCTCAAGCGCATGCAGTTCGCCACCAACTGGGGGGTCGAGATCTTCACCCTGATCGAGGTCTATCGCAAGGCCACCACCTGCGCCCAGGTCGAGATCTCCCAGCAGCCCTTCGACCACAAACACCAGCCGGTGTCCGAGGATGACCGCACCAAGGGGCTCTACAGGATGGGCATCGACATCGTCTCCACCCTGCTCGCGGCCCTGGTGGTGGAAGAGGGGCTCGCCATCTCCGAGCACTTCATCCGGGATCTCACCACCACCTATCTGAGCGTGGCGGACGACCTCATCAAGATGTACGCGGACAATGCGGCATTCTGCGGTCTCACCTACGATACGAACCTGGAAGAGGCCATGGTCGACAACGTGTTCAAGAACGTGATTCTCTTTGCGGGAGATCAACTGCTTTCGCCCGCCTTCATGGCCCGGCGCTTCAGCTCGTACGTGACCGAGCACGAGGAGTTCAAGCCCTTTATCGACCAGGGCCTGCTTTCGGTGATCGAGAAGACCTCGCAGAATCTGGGCGCCGAGATCTACGAGACGCCACGGACCGTTTCCTGGGAGCGGGTGATGCGCAAGCTCCCCACCCTCATCAACGAGATCATCGACGTAGTGGAGAGCGAGAAAAAGCTCTACCGCTGAGACAAGGCGGAGGGTCTTAAAAGTTCACCGGCCTACCAGTGCGGCTGGTTTCCGATCCGGGCGCCCATGACCTCAAGGGTATCCATAACCACCACGAACGCATTCGGGTCGATCTCCGAGATCATCCTCTTGAGCTGGGGCAGGTCCTGAAAGGTGATGATGCTGTAGATAATCTGCTTGTTTTCTTTTTTGTATCCGCCTGAGCCTTCGATTATGGTCACACCCCTGCGGTCTTTCTTGAGGATCTCCTGTGAGATTTTCTCCCAGTGATCGGAGATGATCAATACCGCCTTCCTCTTGCTGAATCCGACCACCACCAGGTCCATGAAGTAGATGCTTACATAGAGAAATATCAGGGTGTACAGGGCACCTTCCAGCGATATGAGGAGTGATGCCGCCACCAAGACGATGCAGTTCAATGCCAGGGATGTGCTCCCCAGCCGGATGGACATGGTCTTCTGGAGGATGACCGCGAGGATGTCCGTTCCTCCCGCCGACCCGTACGACCTCAGAATAAGACCGCTTCCAACGCCGTTGATGATCCCGGCGAGCAGGGCGCTCAAGATCTTGTTGTCGACGGAGATGTCCACCTCGATAAGGGCCAGGGCGAGCGAGTAGATCGCCATGCCCACGATGCTGTAGAAGAAGAAACGCCTCCCCACCATCGACCACCCGGCGAGGAAGAGGGGTATGTTGATGAGGAAGTAGATGACGCCCAGGGAGACAGAGGGAATGAGGTAGTGGATGATCAGCGACGCTCCCGTGAACCCGGCGCTCAGAAAATGCTGGGGAACGAGGATGCCGTTGACCGCCACCGCGCACACGATGCTGCCGGCCAGCAGGAGGAGCACATTCCAGAGTATCTGGACAACAGGGCTCGATCTCAATAGATGAGATATGGAAATCCCGTGATCTTTTTCAGCCATATTGTTCCCTTCCGGAGGTTGTTCTCGTTTTGCTTGCTGGAGAGTCAAGGTTCAAGGACCGCCCTAAGAGATCTGTACCGCTGTCTATCCCGGCGAGAGGCGCATTTTCTTCTACAAGAGGGTGTCTGTGCCCGGTGTCCCCGGACCCTCAACCTCCGGGCGATGCGCTTTTCCTGGTGCGGCAGCAGCGAAAAGGCCTTGTACTCCATTCTTCCGTGCTACTGCGCTTTTTGCAGTTCCATGGCATAGACGATCGAGGCAAGGGAAACGATGATACGGATCAAATGATCGACTTCATCCTTGACCTTCCGGCCGTGGTCGTCCCTCTGGTTCCGGTAGGCGGCCTGTATTCTGGTCAGTCTTTCCAGAAGATTTTCGATGTCCTCGATCGTGCGCATGACCTTGACCGTTCCATTTTCCACCACGACCAGTTTTTCAAGAATCTCAAGCCCGTTAGCCATGGAAGGTCTCCTTTCATCAATATCCCTATTGATAACAATTCTAGCATATGAACCTGCGTGCGTCTATATGTTATATGGTTCTGATATGTTACGCAAAATTGGCATTTGTCACCGTATTCCACTCGAGGGTCCCCCCGGCTGAGGAGCTTTCTTTAGTTAGGGAGCGGTTCATCAACGGTCTCTTGTTGTATGCTGTGAAATACAGGTCGGGAGATTATTCATGAATACTAGGCAGAATTGTTTGCAGTTTCCTGATTCTGTGTTATTGAAGGATGTGCCGCCATGTACAGGAGCAGGCGGCGCCGGACTTTCCGGCGAGGGGCAAGACCGTGGGTTTTTTTAGGCTCGGCACTTTCTCTTCTGAGAGGATGACAGAGATATGATCAGGAGCGAACAGGGAGAGCGAGAGTGAACTCTGCTTTTATCTATACATCGAAGTTTGACGATTTCAGCCTCGGAGAATATCATCCGTTCAAACCCTACCGGGGCACCATGACATTCGAGCTTTGCTATCGCTATGGCCTGCTCGATGCATCCTGGATCAAGGTGCTGGAACCGGAGCCCGCCACGGAGGAGGTGATGCTCGAATACCATCTGCCTCAGTATGTGGATGCGCTCAAGGATGCAAACTCCGGATCATTTGATTTCACCATGCTCGAGTACGGGCTGGGGACGGGAGACAACCCGGTCTTCAAGGGGGTGTTCGACTTTTCCCTTCTGGTCCTGGGCGCAACCATCCTCGGCGCCGAGCTCCTCTCCGAGGGAAAGGCGGACATTGTTTTCTCCCCGACGGGAGGGTTGCATCACGCGGGATATGACCATGCCGAGGGCTTCTGCTATGTCAACGACATCGTGATCGCCATCAACAGGCTCTTAAAGAGCGGTATGAAGAAGATCGTCTATGTCGACATCGACGCCCATCACGGCAACGGCGTCCAGGACGCCTTCTATGACCGGGACGATGTCCTGTTCATATCGCTGCACCAGAGCGGAGAGACCCTGTATCCGGGCTCCGGTTTCGAATATGAGACGGGCAAGGACAGGGGGGTTGGATATACGGTCAATGTCCCCCTTTCAGAGTATACCGACGACGATATCTATGTGCGGGCGTTCGAGGCCGTCTACACGCCCCTTGTGGAGTCTTTCCGGCCCGATTGCGTGGTGGCCCAGATCGGGCTCGACACTCTGAAGAAGGACCCGCTGACGAACCTGAGGCTGACAAACAACGGTTACAGCCGGGTCATCGAGAGCATCCGAAAGAGTTGTTCCAAGATTCTGGCCTTGGGCGGAGGAGGCTACAGCGTGTCCGATGTGGTGAGGGGATGGACCCTGGCATGGGCGATCTTCAACGGGCTCGAACCGCACGATCCGTACCAGGGCATCATCAGCGGCAACCTCACCCCCTTCGCCCAGGGGTCCGATGAGCTCCACGACCCGCCCTACCATCTGGCCGAGAACATCAGGCGTGATGTGAACGAGTATATCGAAAAAAAGCTGGCATTTGTCAGAGAGAAGATATTCCCTGTCCACGGCATCGGATAGGGGCCTGCTCGCCGGGTGTTTCCCGGCGCTGTTGATTCCGGAGATGAAAAACGGGGCTGGAAGAGGGCAAGGAGGGGATATGGAAGACCAGAAAAAGGGATACACCTTTCAGGACAAGAGAGGCCGGAAAGAAGAGCCGGGGAAGGCCGCGGAAAGAGAGGCCTCTCCCGGAGGGGGTGAAGGCCCCTCGGTCTCGGGGCAGGAGTATCGGTCCGATGTGGATTTTTCCACCCTCATCATGAGCTTTGCGAGTGCCGCCGTCATCAGCATGGGCAGGATGCCCGACCCCGCAACCGGTCAGACCGGCAGGAATCCGGCCCTGGCAAGACAGAATATCCACATCATCGAGATGCTCCGGGACAAGACCAGGGGGAACCTCACCCGGGATGAAGAGACGTTGATAGAGAATATTCTCTATGAACTGAAGATAAGTTTTGTCGAATCGCAACCTTAAAAAATCAGAGGGTGAATCATGCCAAGACGCATATCGTCCATAGGCCTGATAGTTCTGGTCGCCGTGTGCTCGGCCCTGGTGGGCATGTATGTGACCACCTCCTTAGGTCTCATGTCCGAAGGCGAAGCGCTGCCCTTCTGGAAGGAAGGCAAACAGGAGGAAGGCTCCTATGTCCTCATGCCGAGTCTGAGGTCGCTCGCCAAGACGGCAAGTCCGACCGTGGTGAACATCAGGACGACCAGGAGGGTCCGGGGCGGAGACCTCTACGAGAGGTTCGGTGCGCCCGGCGATCAAAACGAGCGGTTCGAAGAGTTCTTCCGCAGGTTCTTCGAGCAGCTCCCTGATCAGGATCTCGATCAGCGGAGCCTGGGCTCCGGATTCATCATCTCGAAGAACGGGTATGTGCTGACGAACAACCACGTGATCTCAGGGGCGGACGAGATCTTCATCTCGATGTCCGACGAATCCGGTCAGGAGTACCGGGCGGACGTGGTCGGCAAGGACGACAACACAGACATCGCCCTGATAAAGATCCGCTCCGACCGAGAGGACTTTCCCGTTGCCGTCCTGGGCGACTCGGACTCGTTGGAGATCGGGGACTGGATCATCGCCATCGGCAATCCCTTCGGCTTCGGGCACACCCTGACGCAGGGGATCGTATCGGCCAAGGCCAGGGTGATCGGCGCCGGACCCTATGACAACTTCATTCAGACGGACGCGGCCATCAACCCCGGGAACTCCGGAGGACCACTGATCAACATGAGCGGAGAGGTGGTGGGCATCAACACCGCCATCGTCTCCACAGGCCAGGGCATTGGTTTCGCCATTCCCATCAACATGGCCAAGCAGAACCTCCAGGAGCTCAAGGACACGGGCGAGGTGTCACGGGGGTGGCTGGGGGTGGCGATCCAGGATGTCACCCCGGAGATCGCCCGGGCCGTGGGGCTGGGTGATCCGGCCGGAGCCATGGTTACCGCCGTGTATCCGGGCGATCCGGCGGAAAAGGCCGGGGTGAAGAACGGCGACATCATTCTGGAGATCAATCGCATGAAGATCCACGATCCCATGACGCTCACCCGGATCATCGGCAGCCTCAAGCCCGAAGAGCAGGTGTCTATCGTTGTCTGGCGGGGCTCTGGAAAGGTCACGCTCAATACCACACTGGAGAAGCGCAGTGATGAGAAGATATCCGAGCTGGGCAGCATGCTCGGACAGACCCCGGGCAATGCCAAGGACAAGCTCGGCCTGGTGATCATGGACATCACGCCCGAGATCAAGAACCAGCTCGATCTTGACGGGAGCTCGGGTGTTCTGGTGATGGACATCGATTCCCGGGGGAGCGCCGCAGGGAGCAAACTGCAGAAGATGGATGTCATCAGGGAGGTCAACGGCGCCCAGGTGAAGAATGTCGAAGAATACCTCGCAGCAATCGAGACCGTGAAAAAAGGCCAGGCAGTGCTCTTGCTGGTCATCCGCAATGCCAGGCCCCTGTACGTCGCCGTGGATGTGAAATGAAGCTGCTGGCCCCTGCAAAGATCAACCTCTATCTCAAGGTCCTGGGGAAGCGCTCCGATGGATACCACGAACTGCTCACCCTCATGGTGCCGATAAACCTCTTTGATGAGATCATCATGGAAAAGGCGGAAAAGGGGATCTCGGTCAGGGCTCCGGGATGCAACTGCAACGGCAGGAGCAATCTGGCCTACAAGGCGGCCGAACTCTTTCTGAAAGAGGCGGGCATCCGGGAGGGCATCGCCATCCGGATTGCCAAAAACATTCCCTTAGGCGCAGGGCTCGGCGGCGGAAGCAGTGATGCGGCAGCCGTGCTCATGGGGTTGAACGAGCTCTTCCACACCCGGATTTCGACCATTGAGCTCATGAAGCTGGCGGGCAGGATCGGAGCGGACTGCCCGTTTTTCATCCTCAAGAAGCCCTGCCTTATGGGCGGCAGGGGCGACGTTCCCCTGCACGAGGCTGTTCTGGAGCCGCGGTCGTATTTAATCGTAACCCCACCCCTTGAGATTTCAACGGCTAAAGTATATTCTCAGCTCAAGTGCCCATTGACTCGTGAACGGAAAAGTTATAGAATTATCAATGAAATTATGCAAAAAGGAATTGCGCCGGAGCAGTGGCTGGAGAATGATTTGGAGGGCCCTGCCTTCGACATGTGTCCGGAGCTCAAGCGGGTGAAGGCTGAATTGCTTGATGCCGGGGCATTGGGGGTTATCATGACAGGGAGTGGTTCGTCGGTTTTTGGCGTCTTCCAAAACGAAGAACATGTATGCAATGGATTGAGCCGGATAAGGCGTCATGAGGGGTATCGCTACGTACCCACAACAAGTTTGACGGGGGGAAGTCATGGAGATTACAGAGGTAAAGGTGTATCCGGTCAAGGATAACGACAAGCTGAAGGCGTATGCCTCGGTCGTATTCGACGACTGCTTCGTTATCCGCGATTTGAGAGTCATTCATGGAACTACAGGATTATTTGTAGCGATGCCTTCCCGCAAAAGGAAGGACGGAACCTTCAGGGATACCGCGCATCCCTTGAACATGGAGACGCGAGACAAGATAGAGCGATCCATATTGGATATCTATCAACAGAAGATTGCCACAGACGTATAAATCTTCTATAAGAAGTTCCCAGAGCACCGAAGGTTGTCTCTACTACTGGGATGTCGTCTAATGGCAGGACACGAGATTTTGGATCTCGTTATGGTGGTTCGAATCCACCCGTCCCAGCCAAAATGACGAACGAGGAGAACGTGGATACATGGAGACGGACATCTGTGTCTTTTCGGGCAACTCCAACCGACCTCTGGCTGAGAGTATTTGCGGTATTCTGGGCATTGAGATAGGCAGTGCAGACGTGAAGAGATTCTCCGACGGCGAGACGTCGGTGGAGATTCACGAAAGTATTCGGGGCAAGGATATCTATCTCGTCCAGTCCACGTGCTCTCCCACGAACGAGCATCTCATGGAGCTCCTGGTGATGCTGGACGCGGTGAAGCGGGCCTCGGCCCGGATCGTCACCGCGGTCATCCCCTATTTCGGCTATGCGCGGCAGGATCGCAAGGCATCCCCCCGCACTCCCATTACGGCAAAGCTCGTGGCCAACCTGCTCACGACCGCAGGGGCGGACAGGATCCTGACCATGGACCTTCATGCCGGGCAGATACAGGGGTTCTTCGACATCCCGGTGGACAATCTCTATGCCAAACCCGTGATGCTGAACTACATCAAGGACCAATACACCAATCACCTGTGCATCGTTTCACCCGATGCAGGCGGCGTGGAGCGGGCCCGGGCGTATGCGAAGCCCCTGAAGGCGGACCTGGCGATCATCGACAAGAAACGCGAGCGCGCGAACGAATCCGATGTCATGCACATCATCGGCGATGTCAAGGGCAAGATCTGCCTGCTCATCGACGACATTGTGGATACCGCCGGGACCCTGACCAACGGTGCGGTCGCGCTCAGGGATGCCGGGGCAACGAAGGTCGCTGCATGCTGCACTCACGCGGTCCTCTCCGGCCCGGCCATCTCCCGGATCAACAACTCTCCTCTGGAAGAGTTGGTGGTCACGGACACGATCCCGCTCAAGGGCGATGCCGCCATATGCAAGAAGATCACGGTCTTGAGCGTGGCGCCGCTTTTGGGAGAGGCGATGAAGCGGATCTACAGCCATGAATCCGTCAGCGAGCTCTTCCTCTGGAACGAGAAATAGCCGGATTTTTTCAAGCGGAACCGTTCAGGAAAGGGTCTTCGCGAGCTCAGGCCGGTACTGCAGGGCCTCTGCCAGGTGATCGGACCGCACGTCGGGGGATCCATCCAGGTCTGCTATTGAGCGGGCGACCTTCATGACCCGTTTGAATCCCCTCATGCTCAGGCTCCAGGTCTTCATCGCCTGGACGAGCAGCTTCCCGGCCTGAGCGTCGATGCGGCAGATCTTCTCGATCTTTTGCTCTGGGATGTGTGCGTTGAGGCAGCCCCTTTCTTCCTGAACGGCCCGGGCTTTCTCCACACGGAGCCGTATGGAAGACGAGGCGGATGCTGATTTGCGGGAGAGGACCTGCGAGGCGTCCACGGGATCGACCCAGACGTGCAGGTCTATCCTGTCCAGCAAAGGTCCCGATACGCGGGTGCGATATCTGGAGAGCTGGGTCGGGGTGCACCGGCACTCCCGGGACGGGTGTCCGAGGAAACCGCAGGGGCAGGGGTTCATGGCCCCGATGAGCTGGAACCGCGCCGGGAAGCTGAGTACGCCGTTGGCCCGGGAAATGGTGACGCTCCCCTCCTCCAGGGGCTGCCGCAGGGATTCCAGGGCGCTGCGCCGGAACTCGGGCAGCTCATCCAGGAAGAGCACGCCGTTGTGCGAAAGCGTGATCTCACCCGGGGCGGGGATGCTGCCCCCGCCGATGAGGCCTGCATCCGAGATTGTGTGGTGCGGTGAGCGGAAGGGCCGCGAGGTGCTGAGGGGGCCCTTTCCAAGCCTGCCCGCGGCCGAATAGATGCGGGTGCACTCGAGAAATTCCTCACGCGACAGCGGCGGAAGGATAGAGGGCATGCGTTTGGCCAGCATCGACTTGCCCGCGCCCGGGGGGCCGAGGAAGAGGATGTTGTGGCCTCCTGCCGCCGCGATCTCCAGGGCCCGCTTGGAAAGGTCCTGCCCGGTGATGTCGGCGAGGTCGGGGAGTGCCTCTTCACCAGGTTCCTTAAGGGGCGGCAGGGCCGTGTACGGATCGGGCAGAGAGGTCCTCAGATACTGCACGATCTCCTTGATATCACGCACCGGCCAGACCTTCACACCGGAGAGGGCGGCCTCGCCGGCATTGGTTTCCGGGCAGACGACCCCTCTGAATTCCTGTTTCCCGGCCAGAAAGGCGGCGGATATCGCCCCCCGCACCGGCCTCACCCCGCCGTCGAGGCCCAGCTCTCCTATGAACATCAGGCCGGATATCCTCTCCTGGGGCACTATGCCAAGCGCACAGAGCACGGCGATGCAGATGGGCAGATCGAAGACCCCGCCCTCCTTCTTGCGGTCAGCCGGTGCGAGATTGACGGTGATGCGCCGGGGAGGAAACTCGAGCCCTGAGTTGATGATTGCGGAGCGGATCCGCTCCCTGCTCTCCTTCACCACATTGTCCGGCAGGCCTACGATGGAGAAGCCCGGAAGCCCTGCATGGACATCGACCTCCACCACAACACCCAAGGCATCCGTCCCCCACGGGCACGCCGAATGCACGATTGCAATCATAGTGTACCCAAGCATACCCTTTTCCGCAGTCGGAGTCCAGCTCAACGACGGTGTCCTGCCGGTGAGGTTTTTCCGGCCTAAGACGCCCGAGGCGGAGGTCCTCACGAAGACGCCGGTTCCGCACTTATGTCGGACCGATCTTCTTGAGCCCGGCATCCGCAGCCGACTGAGGGCCCGGGCGTACTCCCCGCGGGTGATCCTCCGGGATATGCGCCTATCCTCACATGCACGGTAGCAGGGATAGTACTGGTCCATGATGTTCACGCTTGTATCGGGTGAGATCTCCGAGGCGAGAAAGGACATGATCTCGGCGGTGCCGCACGTGTCTTCGGGCATTACCAGGTGTCTCACCAAAATGCCTTTGACCGCAACCCCGCGGCTGTCCGTCACCAGATCCCCCACCTGGGAATGCATCTCCCGTATGGCGGCCCTGGCCCTGTCCGGATAATCCGGTGCATTGCAGAACACCTTGGCTGCTCCCGGATCCCAGAACTTGAAATCCGGCATATAGATGTCCACAACGCCGCGAAGGAGCTTAAGCGTCTCCACACAGTCGTACCCTCCGGTATTGTACACCAGGGGCAGGCGCAAACCTCCCTCTACCGCCAGGGGCAGTGCTTCCAGGATCTGGGGTACCACGTGCGAAGGCGTGACCAGGTTGATGTTGTGGCAGCCGGCCCTTTCCAGGCGGAGCATCATATCCACCAGCTCGTGCGGCTGCACCTCGGCGCCCTCGTTGAAGTGGCTGATCTCGTAATTCTGGCAAAAGGTGCACAGCAGGTTGCACGAGCTGAAAAAGATCGTACCGGATCCGCCGAAGCCCACCAGAGGGGCCTCTTCTCCGAAATGAGGGCCTATTCTCGCAACAGATGTATACCTGCCGGTCCGGCAATAGCCCCTTTTCCCCCGGGTGCGGTCCACGCGACAGTCACGGGGACAGACGCGACAGCACTCAAGCATGGCTGTTACACGCGCCGCCCTCTTCTGGAGCTCGCCGGATCGGTAGAGCGCCAGGTACGACGGCTCACTCATGATCTTCACCAGTGGTGATATCCCTCATGGTGCGATTCTCTCATGATTTGGGCATGGATCCAACCATGCAATGATCTTCTCCGGATCGTGCGGTTTGGGCAAGATCTTGCACGCCCGGCTGTATCAGCACACTAATATACCGAGGCCGTCGCAGGTTCCCGCAACCGTCCCTTATCCGGCGCATCTCAGGCGTGCGCAGCTAGAGCTTAAGCTGTTGCCGACCCATTGGAGCCGGGTGCGAGTTCCCGAGTACACGCTTATTTGCTGAACCTGCCCATGAGCTCGCCCATGCCCAGGAGATGGCCTTCCATGGAGGCGAGCACTTCCTCCTTGGTTGATCCGGGCGGGAGATTCAGCTCCGTGTCTACCGCAAACACCCGGAAAATGTACCGGTGTGTCCCGGAGGGAGGGCAGGGGCCTTCATAGCCGATGGTGAGAGAGTCGGTGATCCCCTGGGTGCCTCCCACAGCCGGCCTTTCCACGGCCGGTATGTTCTCGGGCAGAGGAGATGCCTGAGGCGGGATATCGTAGTAGACCCAGTGCACCCAGATCCCCCTGGGTGCGTCGGGGTCCTCGCAGATGATGGTGATGCTCTTGGTCCCCTCCGGCACCTTTTTCCATGCGATGGGCGGCGATACATTCTCTCCCTTACAGGTGTACTTGGGCGGAATCATCCCGCCCTGACCGAATGCCTGACTGGTAATCTCCATCTGCTCTCCTCCCTCCCTTCCTGCATGAGCCGGAAGCATCAGTGCACAGGTGAGAAGCAGGGTCCCCATGAGCACGGGGAACCAATGTCTGAACATGGCGGAACCCCCTTCGAAACAGGATATAAAAGATCGTTTCTCCATTTCATAATAACCCGCGGCCAAGCTGAGGCAATCTCGTCTCGAGTGCTTATGGGCTTAGACCCGCAGGCGGTTCCTGCTGCTTCAGGATCTCACGCAGGGCCAGAGCATTCTTCGGGGCATACCCGCCGAAGTCGTTGTCGAAATAGACATAGGCGTCCTTTCCCCACGACCTGATCCTGTCCGCCCACGACACCAGCTCCTCGGTGGTGTACTCCGAGGCATAGAGTTTCCGCGAGCCGTGGAGCCGGATATAGACGTAATCGGCGGTAATCGCCTCAAGATAGGGGAACCGGCCCGCGGTATCGGATATGCACCAGGCGATGCCGTGCTTCTCAAGGAGGGCCAGGGCCTGCTCTCCGGTCCAGCTCGGATGCCTGGCCTCCAGCGCGTAGCGGCGCTTTCCCGGCAGGAGGCGGAAGAACGCCGATGTGGTCTCATTACTGAATGCAAAAGAGGCCGGAAGCTGAAAGAGTATGGGCCCCAGCTTGTCTCCCAGACAGGATACGCCGGAAAAAAAGAGGGCAAGGGACTCCTCGATTCCCTTGAGCCTGCGGATGTGTGTGATATATCTGCTTGCCTTGACAGACCAGAGAAAACCCTCGGGCGTCGAATCGCGCCACTTGCGGTAGGTGCTTTCCCTGATCCGGTGATAGAAGGTCGCATTCACCTCAACCGTTGGGAAGATCCGGGAATAGTAATCGAGCCACCGGCTACGGGGACAGTCTCCGGGATAGAACACCCCTTTCCAGTGTTGGTAGTCCCATCCCGATGTGCCGATATATGCACGCATGAAAACCCCTCATTACCAGCGGATGGTTTAGCAGGCGTCGGGCGTAATCGTCCATCGGACCGTCCAGGCAGGCACCTCAGGGTCTTTTTCCAGGCACACCATCGTGCCGTTCTTGAATGAAACAATCGGCGTGTCCGCCGAGCCGGTCACCAGGTACGAGCACAGGCGCTCCAGAAACGGCAGATGCCCGACAACCATGATATTCTCGCGTGCGTCTAAGGTCCGGGCGAACGCCTGCACGTCATTATCAGCGGCCAGCCCGGAAACCTCCATGGCGCCGCGGCCGGGTTTGAGATATGATGCCATGATCTCGGCCGTCTGGCGTGCGCGTGCGGCCGGGCTGTGTATGATGGTCTCTATGCGGACCCCCCGGTCCTGTGCACGGGCGGCCACGCATTCCACCTCGGTGATGCCCTCGCGGGAAAGCCTTTTTTGGGAATCGATCTCCTCCGGCAGATTCCTGCCGTGCCGGACGAGGAAGAGTGCCATGATCTTAGCCTCCTTGAAAAAAGAACAGTACGTAAATCCAAAGCAGCTTACGATGCAACGGGTGCAGCCTCCACTTGGGAAAGCAGCAAGGCCCTTCATATATAATCTATAGCACTTCCAAAGGAGGGTGCAATGGAGCCTCACATGATTTCACGGATTGTCAGGGACCAACGGGAATTCTACAGCAGCGGGATCACAAGGAACATGGAGTATCGCCGGAAGCAGCTCAAGAGGCTCCGCGATCTGATCGGCAGGGAAAGCGGCCTCATTGTGGAGGCACTGAAGAAAGACCTTTCAAAGCCTGTGCTGGAGGCCTATGCCTCAGAGATCGCCCTGGTCCGGAGGGAGATCGCGTATGCACTGAAGCATCTCGAATCCTGGGCAAGGCCCAGGAAGGTCCGGAGCCCGCTTCCGCTCCTGCCCTCGGCCAGCTTCGTTGTTCCCGAGCCTCTGGGTGTTGTTCTCATCATCGCACCGTGGAACTATCCCTTCCAGCTTGCCATGGCTCCTCTCATCGGGGCCATAGCCGCCGGAAACTGTGCCGTGATCAAGCCCTCGGAGCTCTCCCCCCATACAGCGGGTGTCATTGAGGAGCTGATCACCCGGCACATGGACCCCCGCCACCTGTCGGTGGTGAACGGGGGGCCGGATACGGCCCGAGAGCTTATGAACCACCGCTTTGATCACATCTTTTTCACCGGCTCGTCCCGCGTGGCCCGGATGGTCATGGAGTCCGCCTCGCGCCATCTCACGCCGGTGACCCTGGAGCTCGGCGGGAAGAGCCCCTGCATCGTTGACAGAGACGTGAACATCGAGTATGCGGCGCGCAGGATCGTATGGGGCAAGTTCTTCAACGCAGGACAGAGCTGTGTGGCACCGGACTACGTATTGGTGGACGAACGGATAAAGGATGAATTCACCGACGCCGTGAAGAGAGCAATCGTGCGTTTCTACGGCCCGGACCCCAGGAAGAGCCCCTACTATGCACGGATTATCAACCGGTCTCATTTCGAGCGGCTCATGGGCTATCTCGATCAGGGGAACACCGTAGTGGGAGGGCAGGCCCTGGCTCAGGAGCTCTTCATAGCTCCGACGGTCCTGGACGCCGTCGACATCGACACCGCGGTCATGCAGGAGGAGATCTTCGGGCCCGTTCTCCCGCTCATCCCTTTCACCGCCTTTCCCGATGCACTTAAATTCGTGAACTCCCGGCCCAAACCCCTGGCGATCTACCTCTTCACCACAGACAGAGTGAAGCAGAGGCTGGCGGAGAATGAGACCTCGTCGGGGTCTTTCTGTGTCAACGACGTCATGGTCCAGTTTTTCTCTCAATATCTCCCTGTTGGAGGGGTGGGTGAAAGCGGCATGGGGAGTTATCACGGCAAGGCCGGCTTCGACACCTTCAGCCACACCAGGAGCATGGTGAAGAACACCCTCGCGTTCGACATCCCCTTGAGATACGCTCCCTACCGGTTCAAGCTTCCGCTGGTGAAGCTGTTCATGTGACCGTCTGTCAATAAATCCTGCAGGAAATTCCCCATACCCGGTCATTGCAGCCCGGGCGGGCGCACGCAGAGATCAATGCCGCAAGATCGCGCCGAAGCGGGGTCTTTTCAGGGCGCAGACCGGGCCTTGAGAGCCGCCCCTATCGCCATATCCAGATCCGCTGTGCCGACCGGCTTGAAGATCAGCCCGGTGACGCCCTTCGACCGCGCCTCCTGATCGGTGATGATATCGTTGAAGCCGGTGCACAGGATGATCGGTACATCGGGGCGTACCTCCCTGATCTTTGCGGCAAGGGCCACACCGTTCATCCGCGGCATGGTCAGGTCGGTCATCACGAGGTCAAAGGAATCAGGATCTGGAGAAAACAGGTCGAACGCCTCCACCCCGTCCGCTGCCACGGTCACGGAATAGCCCAGCCGCTTGAGCGCCTTGCTCACGCTGGAAAGGATCGGACGTTCGTCATCGACGAGGAGGATGTTCCCCTGGGCCCGGCGGCCGCTCCAGGTATGGGGTTCCCCAGCGGCAGGCCTCTCCCCGGTGAGCGGGAAGAACACCGAGAACCGCGAGCCTTTTCCGGGTTCGCTCTCCACGGTGATCGCGCCACCGTGATCCCTGGCGATCCCGTGGATGACCGAAAGCCCCATGCCGATGCCCTTCCCCACCTCCTTGGTCGTGTAGAAGGGTTCGAAGATATGTTTCATGACCTCAGGCGTCATCCCCTTGCCGGAATCTCTCACCGAGAGCCGGAGATACTCGCCCGCCTTGATTTCCGGATGACCCTCTGCCTGTGCCAGGCGTGTGTTCTCGAGGCCGATCTCCACGACCCCGCTCTGCGACGGCAGGGCGTCCGCGGCGTTCTTGCACAGGTTCATGATAACCTGCTGGATCTGGCTGGCATCGCCTATGATCGCATCATTCACGGCATCGATGTGCTGTTTGATCTCGATGGTGCTCGGCAGGGAAGATCGGACAAAGGCGAGGGTTTCCGAGATCAGGGGCTTGATACTGATCGGCGCGAACCACTGCTCGGACCTCCTGCTGAACGAGAGGATCTGCTTGACCAGATCCCTCTGGCGGTATGCGGCCGTGATAATCTGCTGCACGGTCTGGTGCCAGGGTGTGTCCGAGGGCATCTCGTCCAGCAGTGATTCAGCCTCGATGATGATCGGGTAGAGCATGTTGTTCAGATCATGGGCTATCCCGCCCGCGAACCTGCCCAGGGCCTCGATCTTCCCGGTATGAGCGAGCTGCTCGACGGCCTTTCTCCTCTCTTCTTCCGCCTTGAGGCGCTCAATGATTTCCTCGCCCAGCTTCCGGTTTCGCCCTTCCAGCTCGTCTGTGCGTTCTCTCACGAGCTCTTCGAGATGATCCCGGTACCGGAGCAGGTCTTTTTGGGCCTGTTCACGTTCGGTAACATCCTGGCTGGTGCAGACGAGGCCCAAAAACCTGCCCTCGGGCGAGAACCTGGGGTTTCCATACGACTCGATCCACCTCCATTGGCCGTTAAAGCACCGCATCCGTCCCATTGCATGGAAAGGACCCTTCTCGCTCACAGCCCGGAGGAAGGCATCCACATACGCATCCATATCAATGGGGTGCAGCAGACCCCGCCATCTTTTCCCCCTGATCTCTTCCAGTGACATCCGGAAGAACTCGCGGTATGAGGAGTTCACGAACTGGATCTCGCCGTTCTCGTCCGCCACCCAGATCATGAGCGGGGAGCTGTCCGCCATGATGCGGAAACGTTCTTCGCTCTCACGGAGCCTCTCTTCAAACCTCTTGCGCTCGGTGATGTCGAACACATAGGCCTTGTAATCGATGAGTTCGCCGTTTTCATCGAACCGTCCCACGGCGTTTTCCATGATATAGATAATCTTCCCGTCTCGCCGCCTGCGTCTGCCCGTGTAGGAGATCAGCTTTTTCCTCTCGCGCAGAGCGGAGGTGAACCTGTCAAACGACTCGGGATTCAGGTGGAGATCGCAGATATTGCTCGCGAGCGCCTCTTCACGGCCCTCAAACCCGAAAATGTCTACAAACGACGGGTTGCACACCAGAATCCGGCCGTCTGCAGCAGCGATAACGTTTCCGGTCAGATCCTCTTCAAAGAGCTTCCGGTATCTCTCCTCGCTTCGAACCAGGTCTTCTTCGGCCTTGTGCCCCCTGGTGAAATCGTTGTAGACGATGGCCACCCCGAAGCCCTTCTGGGTAAGGGGAGCGGCGGCTACATTGATCCACCGGATGCCCCCGCCCTTCTGCTTGATGCCCATCACGACATTTTCTACGATGCGCCTTTCCATCAGCGCCCTCACGCCCGGGAACTCCTCCGCGGGCATGGGCGTTCCGTCGGATCTGAACACCCGCCACGAGGGGCTGGTTATAGTCTTCCCCTCATGCTCTTCCCGGGGTAACCCGAGGAGGCGGCCGGCCTCGTCGTTCACCTTCACGATGGTGCCGTGTTCATCGGTGATGGTGATTCCCAGGGGGAACGATGCAAAGAGCCTTTCATATTTCTCTGTTTGGGGTTCGGAATCTCTCTGGGCCGTCTGATACCGTGCCAGGGCCTCTTCGAGCTCGGCTATCCTGACCTCAGCCTCTCTCAGCCTGGTTTCGAGCTGTTCCTGAGATGTTTTCTTCATATCCATGCTATAGGCCTGTGGTATCTCCTTTGGTTCTCCATACGATGCACCTCCCGGGCATGATTCACTACTCGACGGGGCACTGCTTCATGGTATGCCGCAACCAGATGTTTTGATGAAACCCGGTTTCGAAGGATTCTCATCCCCTGTGGGTACCTGCGGCGGGGGACACGCCGCCCGGCTCTGCCCCCTTCAGGGCCTTTTCAATGGCGCTTTTCAGCTCCTGCATGTCTGCGGGCTTGGGGAGCAGCGCGCATATGCCGCTTTCCGCCAGCTTTTTTTCACTGACCGTGTCGCTGAAACCGCTGCACAGAATCACCGGCGCACCGGGGCGGATGCCGGTGATCCTTGCGGCCAGCTCCACCCCGGTCATCTGCGGCATGGTCTGGTCCGTGATGACCAGGTCGAAGGCATCGGGATTTGCGGAGAACAGGTGCAAAGCCTCTGCGCCGCTGCCTGCGGGCGTCACCTCATAACCCAGAATCTTCAGGACCTTGCTCACGCTGGAAAGGATGATCTCCTCGTCATCGACCAGCAGGATCATTCCCCTCTCAAGGCCCTTCGATGTGTCCGGGGTCCGGCTGGGGAGTTCTCTGCTTTTCTCGCGGGTCGTGGGCAGGTATACGGTGAACACCGATCCCTTCCCGGGCTCGCTTTCCACCCTGACGGCGCCGCCGTGGGTCTTGACGATCCCATGGATCACCGAGAGTCCCATCCCGCTTCCCTTGCCCACGTCCTTGGTGGTGTAGAAGGGCTCGAAGATATGGCCCATGACCTCGGGCGACATCCCGATTCCGTTGTCGGAGACCGTGAGCTGAAGGTATTCTCCCGCCTGAATCTCCCGGGGAGCGAGCCCGTCAGGGAGATCGGCGTTCGACAGGGCCACCTCTATGGTCCCGGTATGCGGCTCGATTGCATCCGCGGCATTTCTGCACAGATTCATGACGATCTGCTGGATCTGCGTGGGGTTGCCGAGGATCGTATCGTTCCGAGCGTCGTTGGTCAGGACGACCTCAATGGTGCTCGGCAGGGATGACCGCAGGAAGTTGACGGTCTCCTGAATCAGCCCGGAGACTGACACAGGTTCGAGCTTCTGCTCGGATCTCCTGCTGAAGGAGAGGATCTGCCTCAGCAGGTCTCTCTGCCGGTAGGCCGCATTCAGGACCAGACGGATGGTCTGATCCCGGGAATCGCCGAAGGGGACCTCTCGGGCGAGCATCTGGAGGTTCAAGATAATGGGATAGAGCATGTTGTTCAGGTCATGAGCGATTCCGCCTGCGAATCTGCCCAAGGCTTCCATCTTCTGGGTCTGGATGAGCTGATTTTCCAGGCTCGCCTTCTCTTCTTCGGCGCGCATGCGCTCGGATATTTCCTCTTCGAGCTGCCTGTTCCTCGCCTCCAGCTCGGCAGTCCGTTCCCTCACAATCTCTTCCAGGTGGTCGCGGTGCCTGCGCACCTCTTCTTCCTTTTTCAGGCGGACTACGGCTGCGGCGACCTGGTCGGTAACCGCCTTCATCAGGGACAGATCCTCCTGGCTGAACGTCTCCCGGTTGCGGGCCCCGAACGAGAGGGTGCCGATGATCCTGCCGCCCTCGGCCTGAAGCGGATGGCACGCATAGGCCCTGATGCCGTACGCTTCGATCTGTTCCGCCTCCAGCCCGAACATCGCGGGATCGTCACCCGCCATGGCGGGGCAGCCCTTCCGGAATGATTCCCCTGAGCACACGGCACGATAATCCAGGTGTTCGATCCTTGCAGCCTCTTCCTGGGGAATCCCGGCAAAGGCATTGAGATGCAGCGTCCCGCTCTTTTCATCGAGCAGATAGTTGAAAAAGACCTGGCAATCCAGGTATTCCATCACCTTCCGGCAGAGTGAATCCACGGCCTTGTGGGGTTCCCGCGCCCGGAGCAGCCCTCCCGCAGTGTCTGTCAGCAGCTCGAACCGGCCTGCCAACCGCTGCAGCAATTCCTCTGCCCGAATCCTCGTCAGGGTGGCGACGAGGTAATCCGTGAGCCTCTCCCACAGGGCGATGACCGGGGGTGAGAAGAGTCCCTCGCGAGGGTCGCAGAGCTGGATCAGCCCCAACCGTTCTTCCCCCTTGCGCAAGGGGATGAGCGCGACCGACTCGTAGCCGAAGATGTTGCACCGGTTCCTCAACTGGATCTTCAGATCCTCCTCGATGGTCCCGGATGCGAGCTTTGTGGTGCTGTTGGTCCAGAAGCTCCCGCGCCCGGTGAAGAAAGGCATGGACGATGGGGCGTTGCCGAGGATCACGCTGCCGCACAGGCACTCGAGGAGAGGTTTGCCCTGATCGTGATGCAAAGGAGCACCCTGATCGTCCTGCCGGCATAGCGGACTCTCGAGCCTGATGAATTCTTCGGGAAACCCGCTGGCATAACTGTATGGATAGTCCCCCTCTCTTTCCAGCCGGATCGCAACGGCCTGGCAGCCCGACTCCTGCTGAAAGAAGCCCACCACCATGCGGACCAGGTCTTCGGAGGTGCGGGTCTCGTTGGCGCGGCGGAGGAATTCCACCACTACTTCTCTCTCGCGTTCGGCCTCTTTGCGTTTGGCGATTTCCGTGTTCTGCTCGTTCACGTGCTGCTTGAGCGTGACATTGGCCTTGTCGAGCTCTTCTCTTTTCTGCACCAGGTCCCGGAACATGAGGCGGTAGGGTTTTTCCAGGCCTGTTACGATCACGGCCCGGTACAGGAGGTAGTAGGCGGCTATCTTGAAGAAGTGTCCGAGCTCGTTGAAGAGATCGTAGACACCGAGATAGCGCGTGAACGAGAGCTCTGCCGCCACATTAAGCACGATCACCCCGGCGATGAGCCGGAGCACACCGGGATCGAACGACCGCCTGTATGCCAGCACCGCCCCGAGGGATGCAATGAAGATGAGGCTGATGACATACTCGCTGCCGATTTTGAATGCCGTCAGCCCGGTGCCTTCCACATAACAGTCTGGGAATATGTCCCAGTGAAAGATCGAAAGCAGGGAAAGGATAGTCGCTACGGTGAATGCGGCAAAGACGCCCGAAGGACTGAACACTCTCTTCACGAACATCAGGGCCGCCAGGAACGATACAGCGTGCATGTACCTCGTCAGGATCCACAGCTCGGTCGCCAGGTTGGCGCCCGGGGTATCGAACACCCCCATGCCTTTGTACGCAAGGGCATGGAGCCCGTCGAGAAGTCCGATGAACAGGGAGGCTATGCCGAGGAAGAGCACATAGTTGTTGTCCATCAGCCTCCGGGAATTCCATGCGAACATGAACATGCCCACCGAGATGGTGATGCAGAAGCCCTCGGCAATGCTGTGAAACAGGGTGTAGCTGTGCAGCGTGGCCAGGTGCAGCAGGAGCAGGGCGGCGATGCCGATGAGAACGTATGTTCCTGTTTTGAGTACGGTGCCTGTCTCCCGGGCCTCCCGATTTCTTGGTTGCTTCATGCCATGATCACCCGTTGAATTCTTAAGCTGATCGCCTGAATCAGCGCCTGTGCAATTGTATGTCTGTCATATCTATCCGCGCAAGAGGGAGAGGCATTTTTTGCCGAAGCAGCCTGCCGGCTCGCCAGGCCCTCACGCAGTGCCGGGCAGCAGGCCCGGATTCATCCATGAAGTATCCTTACTCTCAAACCCCGGTTCATGGGATGTCCCATGAGGACCGGCACGTTGTTACAAGCGCAGCCGGCATAGGCAAAGGCATGATCGCCTGAGCATCCGCCTTTTCCCTTACGAGAAATCGGCCTCCCATGACCGACTCTCCCGGTGCGGACCCAATGCTATACAATTGCAACCAGCATGTAAACCCTTGTTTTTTTAACTCGATATCGATGTATATTCACTGGCTTTTATATAAGTTTTTTTAGGACCGGGCACAGGCTCGCCATTGATGCCTTTCTCTATACAGGAAGATGGCCGGGGCCGCCTTTTTCAGAGTGGGCGGGAATTTTTCCATTGCCCTTGGAAAGGTAAGTGGTGTATTCCTCACAGGTCTTCTTCAAATCTCCCTGGAGGAACTACATGGGTATCATGTCCAATACCGTGAGCATCTACCAGTATGAGGTCCTGGGGGACTTCCCAAAAGGCGATCTCAGGCTGTGGATTCAGCAATGTCTTGAGAAAAACAGGTTCGAGCCCATCGATACCGTGCCGGACGGTGAGTCGGTGGGATGGGTGCGGTTCGATGAGCACACCAGTTCCGACTTTGGCAGCTTCGATGCATTTTCCTTCGAGCACTACTGCCTCTTTGCCCTGAGAAAAGACGTGCGCAAGGTGCCTGCGGCCCTGCTCAGGAACCTGGTGGAAAAGGAGTGCGGGCAGTGGCTCAGGGAGCGGCCCAAGCTCCACAAGGTGCCGGCCGGGAAAAAGCGCGAGATCCGCGAGAACATCCACGCCTCTCTGCTGGCGCGGTCACTTCCCGACCCTTCGGCTGTCGATGTGCTCTGGAACACCGAGACCGGAATCGTCACCGTGGCGAACATCGGGGCCAAGGTGCTCGATTTTGTGGAGGATGAGTTCGCCAAGACCTTCGAAGGGCTCTCCTTAAGCCCCATTCACCCCATCAGACGGGCCGAGAAGGTCCTGCCTGCCGAGCATCTCGATGCGCTGGTCAGGGCGAACCAGGCGTCTTCCCGAGACGTGCTGCTGCAGATCAAGAAGAACAGGTGGCTCGGCTGGGAGTTCTTCCTGTGGCTCATGTACAAGAGCGCCGAGGGCAGCTCCGAGTATCGGGTGACCCGGGAAGGACCCGCCGAGATGGGAGACCGCTTCGTCGCCTATGTCTACGACCGGTTCGTACTCACCCAGGACCACGAGGACGGAATAAGGAAGAGCATGATCAGCGGCCCCCAGAAGAACTTTTCCGAGGCCTGCAAGGCGATCGTGAGCGGAAAGAACATCACTGAGGCGACCCTGTATTTCGAGAAGGATATGTTCAAGTGGAAGATGAGCCTCAAGGGCGACATCTTTGCGTTCGGGTCCTTCAGCTGCCCTCCGGTCAAGATCGAAAAGGACGAGATGACCGATCCGGCCATGGAGAGAGAAGCGGTATTCTTCGAGCGGATGAACCTCCTGGAGACCGGCATCCAGCTCTTCGAGAGCCTCTTTGAAGCCTTTCTCTCCGACCGGCTGACCGGACCCTGGCCGCAGATCACCCGCGCCATCAACGAGTGGCTGCATAAAACCTGATTTCTGAGGGGAGGCGGATATGAGGATCGTTATCGTCGTGGGCATGCCTGCAGCGGGCAAGAACATCGCCCGGACCTATGCAGAGAAAAAGGGCTATCCCTACCATGCAACCGGCGACGTGGTGCGTGCCGAGGTCGAGGCGCGGGGATTGAAGCCCGGGCCCGATACCATGGCGCAGGTTTCGGATGAGCTCCGGGGCGAAGACGGCATGGGCGTCACCAGGGTCGCCCTGGAGAAGGCGCTGAATGAGAAGAGCCGGATCGTCTTTCTCGAGGGTATGAGGTCCTGGCCCGAGATCGAGCTCATCCGGGAGAAGGCGGAAGCCATGGTGGTGGCCTTCCTGGCCCCGAGGCCCTTAAGAAGGCAAAGGATGATCTCCCGGGGAAGGCCGGACGACTCGCCCGAGGCATTCGAGGAGCGCGACCGGCGGGAGATCGCCTACGGCGCGGCCATTCCCATTGCGCTCGCGGACGCCTATATCGTCAACACATCAACCATGGATCAGGCCGAGCAGGACCTCGACGCCGTTATCCGCCGGTATGATGCCGGCTGATATGTGATCAGGACATCGGCCGATAATCCTGCCGCAGATTCACCCTCACGCAGGAATAAAATCCGGAGGCCGTACCTCCACGAGCGTCACCGCCCCCACCTGGCAGACCGACCCGCAGAGCCCGCAGCCGATGCAGACCTCGACGTCGAGAAGCATGGTATCGCCACCTTCGGATTTGATAGCCTTCACCGGGCAGATATCCTCGCACAGACCGCACGCCGTGCAGGCCTCTGTGTCGAGATGCGCCTGGTAGCGGCTGGGGCTGAGCACCGCCCTCCTGACCTTTTCGTCCTTGGCGAAGCGGAGCATCTCACAGCAGCAGGTGCAGCAGTTACAGATCACGTTGGACCGGCCAGCGGTGTTTTCGGTCATGTGCACGAGCCCTGCCTTGCGGGACAATTCCAGAATCTCTCTCGCCTCGGCCGCGTCGATCCGCCTTCCGGTGCCCCGCTTGATGGCGTACTCGGCGCCGCGGTTGATCTGGAGGCACACATTGATCGGGTGGTCGCATTTCCTGAAGAGCGTGCGGCAGGCGCAATCGGTCACCGCGATGGTATGCGCCGTATCCAGCATGCTCAGGGCGTCTTCGTGAGCCAGAACCTGGTTTCTTGAGGCGATGCTCTCTCCGATGGGGATCACCCGCATAAACGAGGGCATCTTGATCTGGGTCACAAGATCAAGGAGCATGGGGTAGTCGGTCTCCTCGAACTCCATCCACAGGTCCCTGAGCTCCTTTGGCGCCTCTTTCCACAGGATGGTCGCATCGTGGAACTGGATGATATGCCTGGGCATCCGGTAGGTGATCACGCCGTCTTTGACAGTCTCGAAGACAGCGCCTTTGTGGAAGAGGTTGTCCAGGATCGCGATCATGTCGCCTTCGGTGGTGCCGAACCGGCCGGCAAGCTCCTGGGCGGTGGCGGGCAAGGCATTGACGACCCGCGCCTCTTCTACGGAGCAGACGATCTGCCATATCCTGGGCAGCACCCTCGAGTGCTCCATGAGGAGTTTTTTCGACAGTTCCCGGTAAATGTCTTGTAGGGCCATGTCATCCCCCTTATAATAGCTTGTGGAAAATCATTGCATATCCAAGTACAAAAGCATGGATTTCTCCACTCGGCAAGCAGATTGTATGCATGACATACAAAAAGGGCTGTTTTTTGATGTGCAAGGAGAACGGACATGGCAGGGCTCTATAGCCTGAAAGACATTCAGAACGCATACCAGATCATCCAGGAGCACATGCAGACCAAGAAGATCATCCAGGAGCACGCGATCAACCGGCAGGACATCCGGGAGGTGGCGCTGGATTCGCTCGACCTCTCCAAGGTGGAGCAGGTGCTCGACCTGGGCTGCGGGTATGGGTTCTTCACCGAGAAGCTCCGTGGCAGGCTAAAGGAGGGCGCGCACATCCTGGGCATCGATCTGGTGGACCGGCAGAACCGCGAGGTGTTCCTCAAGACCGTTGATGAGATCGGTTATCGGGGCGAGTTCATCCACTCGCAGGCGGATATCATCAAAGACATGGATGGATCGCGCTTCGACCTGGTCATTGCCAGCTATTCGCTCTACTTCTTCCCTCACCTCATCCCCGACATCGCCCGGGTACTCTCACCCGGAGGCATCTTCATCACCGTGACCCACAGCAGGCATTCCCTCAAGGAGGTGACGGAGCTCATTCCCCGCTGCATTGAGATCATGGGGCTGACGCCGCCCCAGGAGATCACGATCAACAGGCTCTTCCAGTCGTTCTGTATGGAGAACGGGGAAGAGCAGCTCACCCCCTTCTTCGAGAAGGTGGACCGGATTCTCTACAGAAACGATCTGCTCTTCTCCCTGGACCGGATCAGTGAGTGCATCGACTACCTTGACAAAAAGAGACACCTGATCTTCAAGGATGTCATGGAAAGCCATCCACAAAAGATGAAAGATGTTGTATCCTCCTTTCATGCAATGATACTAGAACTGGCAAAGGAGCGGGGCAGGGTCGTCCTCACCAAGGACGACGCCGTGTTCCGGTGTTTCTCCCCGCGTAGAGGCGTTTGATATGGCATGAAGAAGCAAAGGATCTACTGCCCGTACTGCGGCGATCCCGTAGTTCATCGTCAGATGGAAGGAAAGATGCGGGATTTCTGCATGCAGTGCACCCATGTGTTTTATGAAAACCCCCTTCCTGTGGCGAGCAGCATCGTGGTCAACGAAAACCGAGAGGTGCTGCTCGTCAAGCGGAAGAACGAGCCCTACCGAGGCATGTGGTGCCTTCCCATCGGGTTTGCCGAGGCGGATGAGGAGGTAAAGGACGCCGCGCTGCGCGAGCTCAGGGAAGAGGCCGGCATCGAGGGGAAGGTGGTGAGACTCGTGGACGTGGACACCATAGACAACTACTTCTATGGGAGTCTCGCCATCGTGACCTACGAGGTCAGGCCTATAGGCGGTGCTCCAGCGGCCGGAGACGATGCCGAGGATGTGCGGTTTTTCCCGGTATCGGAGCTGCCGCCCCTGGCGTGGTCGTCGAACGAAAAGGCCATCAGGCTCTATATAGACTTCTACCGGGACACCTGGGCCATGATCGACTCCTACCGGCAGCTCTTTCCCGAGATCGATGCCCTTGCCCTGGGCGACATGGCCCAAGGCGCCCAGGGGCAGAAAAACTTCCTCTCGAACGTTCTGGTGGCCATCATCGAAAAGAACGCAGCCGAGATAACCAGGGAGTGGGTGCACGAGGTGAGGACGAGGATCCCGGTTCTCTCCGTGCATGCGGAATACCTAGGCGAGATGAACCGCAAGGTGCTAAAGGCGGTCAGGCAGGGTCTTCAGGAGCGTGGCGGATCGTTCGATTACTTAAGGTTCAAGGACAACGGCAGGGACCTCAGGCGGCTCGACATAGGCTTTCCGGATGTGCTCAACGCCATGGCCCTGAGCAGGAAGAGCATCTGGATGCACGTCATTCGCAAGAAGATCCTCTCATCCCCCATGGAGATCTACATCACCCTGGAGCTCAACAACCGGATCATCTTCCTCTACGACAGGATCATCTACCACCTGTCTGCAGGATATATGGAATAGAGGGGGTTCCCGTTTCCGGGTCTTGCCATGGAACGGATGCGGACTTGATGGGTGTCACTCTCACCGCCGCTCCGAGAACGGCTGCACTCCCGGTGGAGAACTTTCGGAAGCCGGGCTGCCCGGCTCTTGTCAGCCGGAAGCGCCGGGGAGCGGGACCTGCCAGAGAAAGGTATTGTCCTTGAGAAACCGCTCAACCTGCTCGACCGACTGACCGGCCTTTCTCTCCAGGGCCTCGGCCGTGTTGAAGGCGTTGTGGGGCGTGAGGATCACGTTCTCGCGCTTCCGGAGTTCCAGGCAGGTCCGCACATCCTCATCATCGGCCGGGACGCCCGAGCGGAGGCCCACGGCGAGCCTGCTCTCGTTTTCATACACATCCAGGGCCGCACCGCCTAAATAACCCTCATCCAGCAGCCGCAGCAGGTCGCGGTGGGGCGAGAGCTCGCCCCGGGCGATGTTCACGAAGACCGCGCCCCGCCGAGCGCGTTTGAGGAGCTCGTAGCGGAAGTACCCCCTGTTTTCGGGCGTGAGGTTCATGGCGCACACGATCACATCCGCCTGCGCGATGCCCTCATCGATGTCCACATAGCGCACGTCTTGGTGCTTCCGGATGATGTCGACACCTAAGACCTCCATTCCCAGGGCCCGGCCCAGGCGGCAGATCTCAGAGCCGATGTTCCCCACCCCAACCACCAGGAGCGTCCTGCCCAGGCATTCACCTCCGGTGAGACCGTCGCGCTCGAATCTCTCGAGTTTACGCATCTGTAGCTTAAGCTTCCTCAGGAGCGCCATCCACAGGAGCAGGGCCTGTTCGGCCACCGCGCGGCTGCAGTACCGGGGGAGATATCCGGCGGGAAGGCAGCTTCCGGTCTCCACCCGGAAACGATTGACGTGATCATAGCCGGTGCTCCTGGTGAGGATGCCCTGGAGCAGGCCCGCCCATCCGGGCGGGATCACCGACTGGGTGCGGATGCTGATCAAGGGCGAAGGCGGGGTGCTGAAAGAGCATTCCTGAACCGTATGATGCGTGAAACCCGCCCGCACGTCCGGAGAGAGGAGGCGCTTCAAGGACTGCGTCTCCTCGGCAAAGGCCTCGAAGAAAAAGACATCGAATTTTGCGGGTTGGTCGCTCATACCACTCAAAGTTCTCTACCACATCAGGGATGATTCGGATACCGTAAGAGAAGGGGAATCCGTTTCAAGTTCTTCCGGCGAATAACCGTAAGAATAGACCAGGAAATCGATATGCCGGCAAAGAGGCCCCGGCGAGGCAGGGAGGTTTCCTTACCCATGAAGAGATTGCTTTTGTTTTTCATTCCCGGCGGCATACTGTTCTGCGCGGCCCTGATCATGATCGGTCTGGATGCCCTGCATTCCCTGGTGCCTCCGGTTGTGAGGGTGGCGCAGCCCGTCATCCTGGCCTCTGCAGTATTCATCGGCTGGAGGTTCAACCGGAGCTCCCTGGTGTTCGCCGTGATCGTCCTGGCGCTGTGCGACCGCGCCCTGCTGACATGGGTGCGGGGGTTCCCGCTGCCGGCGGGTCTGCCGCAGATCGTGTACCATGCCGTAACCCTGCTGCTGCCGCTCAACCTCATGATGCTGAACCTGATGCAGGAGCGGGGCTTTCTCACCTTCCGCGGTATCGCGAGGATGTCGTTCATCGCGATTCAGCCCCTGATCGTCCTGTTCTTTGCCAGGTCGCATCCAGACGCGTTCCTGAACAGACTTACCTACCCCCTACTGCCCTTCAGCCTGCCCGAGGGCGTGCCGCTCGCCCAGCCGGCCCTTCTGGCATTCGGCCTGGCCCTGGCGGTGACCGCATTCAGGTTCGTGAAGCACCAGGGGGCAAAGGAGAGCGGCTTCTTCTGGGTGCTGATCACCCTGCTCACGGCTTTGGGGGCGGGGTTTGGTCCGGTCGAGAGGATGGTTTTCTTTGCCGCGGCCGGGCTCATACTCCTGGTGTCACTCATCGAGGCCTCCCACGCTATGGCGTTCAAGGACGAGCTCACCGGGCTGCCTGCCCGCAGGGCGCTGAAGGAGGACCTCCTGAAGCTGGGCAACCGCTACACCCTGGCCATGATCGATATCGATCACTTCAAGAAGTTCAACGACCGTTACGGGCATGATGTGGGCGACCAGGTGCTTCGCATGGTCGCGGCAAAGCTCGCGGGGGTATCGGGAGGAGGAAGGGCCTTCCGTTACGGCGGCGAGGAATTCACGGTGATCTTTCCGGGCAAGCACGCGGACCAGGCCCACCAACACCTGGAGGACCTCCGGCGCGAGGTGGAATCATCCCGGTTTGTCATCCGGAGCCGCATGAGGCCCCGGAGGAAGCCCAAGCGCATACGATCCGGCAACAAGCCGAGGAAAGAAGTTTCCATCACGGTCAGCATCGGCATGGCGTGCCGCGACGAGAAGAACACCAAGCCCCATTCCGTGCTCAAGGCCGCTGACAAAGCCCTGTACCGTGCAAAAAAACAGGGCAGGAACCGTCTGTGCGCGTAAGCAGAGCTCAAGCCTGAATCCGCATTTCCGGGCGGTGTGGTTTTATCTGCAGCGGGGAGTGCTCTCTGCCTGCGCACTGCGCAGGGTGATGCACAGGATCTCGCCGGTGCGCCAGAGGCGCATGCGCGGACCCCAGGTCCCGGTTCCACGGCAGACGATTGCAGTCATGTCCCCCACTTGGTAGCGGCCCTCCAGCAATGGATACGTGAGCCGGACCAGATAGCCGAAGGGCCAGATCTGCCCGCCGTGGGTGTGCCCGCTGAGCATCAGGTCCACGCCTTCTTCAGCCGCCCTCTCATACTCAAGAGGCGAGTGGGAGAGCAGGATCACGGCCCCGGTCGGCCTGCCTGCCAGCGTCTGTGCGAGAGGGTCTCCCCCGTGTCCTCTCCTTCGGTGGACCGTGAGATCCTCGACTCCAGCCAGAACGAGCCCGGGGCTGATTTCGACCCAGCGGTTGATCAGCACCTGAATGCCCGCGGCCTCAAGAGTGGCGAGGCCGTCGCCGCTCCGGCGGAAGTCGTGGTTGCCGGGAACGGCCCAGACCCCGAGAGGCGCTGAGAGGCCCTGGAGCGCAGGCACCAGTTCGGCATGGGAAGCACTGCGTCCTTCGAAGAGATCGCCGAGCAGGACCACGAGGTCGGGCTCAAGGCCGCGCACCTGGGCGGCCCTGGCCTTAAGCCACGATTTTCCCGGATGCGTTCCGACATGCAGGTCGGACAGGGCGACGAGCACCTTGCCGTCCAGCTCGCGGGGAAGCTCGGCAATGCACACCTCATAGTCGCGTACCACCGGCGGCCGCAGGCCCTGGACGAGTGCGAGCGCGGAAAGCAAACCTCCCGCGAGAAGGGCCAGGCCGCGGAGCGTGGGGGCGTATCTCCGTTGGAAGAGCCCGAAGCCGGTGGCAATGTCCACAATGAGGAGGGCGGTCGTGGTGAGGAACAGCACGGCCATCCAGTTCATCCCGGCCAGCTGGACGGACGCGGCAATTCCGGAGCCGCCTCGGCCGTACATGCGGCCCAGATAGAAAACGAGCCAGAGGATTATACTTAAGATCACGATGACTCTGGTTGAGATGCGCTGTTTCACGAAGGGGACCGATGCGGCGCGCCAGAGGACATAGATGTGCATTACGGTGACAATCAGGATGAGTATCGTGCCGAACATGACCGGGAAGTGTATGACGAGGCTGCACAATGCGTCAAGGGATTGCGCCGGATCCCGGGGAGGATGCGGTGTGATCTCTCATCTGACGGCTTTTTGCCCCGGCAGCGCTAGTCCTTTTTCTCGAGGTTTTTCTTCTGCTGTATCGCCGTCCTCACGGCCTCTTTCATGTCGTTGTTCTCCGGGTCGATTGCAAGGAGCCCCTGCCAGAGCGTGATGGCCTTATCGAGATTGCCCTGTCTGTATTCCTCGAAACCCTGCCTCGTGAGGGTTTGTCTGCAGAAGCCGAGTTTCGTGTCCAGATAGGCATGATCAAAGGACAGGACTTGCCCGAGGCTTTCGAATTTCTGGTAATCCTGCTGCAGGACATAGTACAGGCCGCCTGCAGTTGAAATGTCTCCCTTCTCCAGCATCTCATCGGCGGCTGATCGGATCCCTTCGAGACATTGGGCAAACTCTTGGGCCAAAGATCCGTCATCCGGCTGCAATCGGTAGGCCTCAGCATACAGGCTTATGGCCTTCTGGTGCTCACCTGCCTGGACATGTTTTCTGGCCCTCTCAACAACTTGGGTTCTATCCGGAACCCTCGGGGCAGGCTCGGCCGGGGGCGGTGTTTGAACCGGGCTTTCAGGCGGCGCCGGGATATCCGTCACGGCGCACGACTGAAGAACGAGTGAAAACGCCGCGATACAGACAAATAAAACAGCTTTCATGGCGTTATTCATGTTCAGACCAGCTTCAGAATAGACTGGGGCGCCTTGTGGACCCGGTGTTTTTCCATCTGCTCGATAAAGACCCTTACCAGGTCGGGACGGAACTGTACACCCGACATGCGGGTGATCTCCTTCAGGGCTTCGTCTTCCGAAAGCGCCTTTCGATACGGCCTGTCCGTTGTCATTGCGTCGAATGTGTCTCCAATGGCTATGATGGCTGCAAACAGGGGAATGTCGTCCCCGGCCAGCCCGTCAGGGTAGCCTTTTCCATTGTGCCACTCGTGGTGATGGCGGGTGGAAGGGATGTACCTGGCCAGCGAGGGTGCCCAGCTGAGAATCGAGGCGCCGTATTCCACGTGTGACATCATCTCCCTGTATTCGGCGGGGTTGAGCTTGTCCTGCTTGAGCAGGATGGAATCGGGTGTTTTTATCTTGCCCACATCATGAAAGAGGCAGGCAATCTCGAGCTCCGCAAGCTCGTCTTGGGAAAGGCCGATCTCCTTGCCGATGAGGAGCGAGAGTCGGGCGACCCGTGCGGAATGCCCATGGGTATAGGCGTCACGTGCATCGATGGCCGCAGCCACCACCTTTACGATGGAAACATACGCATCCTCGAGATCGCGCGCGTATTTGCCCAGCTTTTCCCTTTGTTCCGCCAATTGGGCGGACATTTCGTTGAAATTACGCGTCAGGTCGCCCAATTCGTCCCGGGAAAAGATCCTGAGCTGTTTTTTGGTTGTTCCGCTTTTCAATTCATCCACACCTGCGGAGAGCTCTCTGATGGGCTTTATCAGGAAGGACGCGAGCAGCGAGCTTGCAAAAACGCCTGAGAGAGCAATGATTCCGAAGATGAGCAGCACCCTGTTGGTTACCTTTCTCTGCGCCTCTATGAGCACCGACCTGTTCATGCCGAGGACCACATTGCCCAGCGCCTTGTCCATGAAAACGATGGGACACGAGATCTCGAACACGGCATCCGACGGGTCTGGAAGCTCTCTTACCGTGGTGCCGTCGCCGGCCTCTCTGAAAAGCCGGCCCCGGGTGATGTGCATGGTTTCGCCGATCATGGGGGTGTCGCTGTGGACAACGACCTTCATATTCGTATCCACGATTGCGACATACGGCATGTCGCTGTTCGACGACTTGGCCTTGAAAACAAGCGTATCCAGACCCAAGAGATCTCTCGACAGGAGACTGTAGCCTGCAGAGGCCGCGATGCTTTTTCCCACGGACTCTCCTCTCTTGATGATCTCGTTGAGGATGTAGTTGTTCATGATCTGGATGGTCATGAGGCTGAGGATGAGCGATGTGCCGGTCAGAAGAATGATGGTGAAAAAGGCGATCTTGAACCTCAGGCTTGCAGAGCGGATCTTTTCCGGCAGATAGCGCAGCACGCTCCGGACGGACTTCGATAGGCCGCGAATACACATATCTATCCTGCGGGCAAAAAAGTGTTGTGCTGCATTCATGGTCGCTGGTAGCTCAAGTCGTCCTTGTTGGTCTTTCCATCGGGCTAGAGTGTATATCGGTTATGAAGATGCAAGCCTTTATCTCAGTTCTGCTCAAGGGCATGTTTTGTTCTTCTGGGAAGAACGTTCTCCCATCTCCCGAAATCGCCTTCGTCTGCTCCGAATCGATGGTCGCGGCAGCCCATGGGCACAGGATATAGCCAGGCGGGCTCCTTATCAAGGGGAATTGTTCATGATGCAGAATTTAAAGGGCAGAGGCACTCTTAGGGCCAGGATCGTGGCCAGGCATTGGGGATGCTTACCCGGCTCGGGGCATGCCAGCCGCTCTTCCGGGGCCTTCCCGCCGGAAACACCCTCTCCATGCAGGCGGGATTTTACGTTGATCATCGAGCGCCTTTTTTGGTACAGGGATTCCATGCATACGGACGATCTCTGCACCGCAAGGCAGCAACCCATGACAGACAACCGGAGCGAGTTCGTTCCGGTGTGCGGATACTTCTACCAGACCTGCGGGAAATTTCCCTCCCGGCCTGCCCAGCGCTACAATGCAGCCCTCTACCACGGAGATAACAACGGCCGTTTCACCTATGCCGAGATGCTCGAGCGTGTGGAAAACATCGCCTGCGGCCTCCTGAGCATGGGGCTTGAAAGGCAGGAACGGGTCGGGCTCATGTCGCGGTCGAGCCCCTACTGGACCCAGACGGATATGGCCGTGGCAAGCTGCGCCGCCGTGAGCGTGACTGTCTATCCCACACTCTCTGCTGGTGAGGTGTCGCACATCCTCGGCGACTCGGGCTGCCGCTATCTGTTCATCGACACCAATGAAAATCTGAACCGGATTGTGAACAGCCTGGGCGAGCTGCCCGCTCTGGAGAGGATCGTGGTCATGGACTTCGGCTACCGGTCAGGGGACGGTCGTACGATCGGGCTGTGGGACCTCATGGAGCAGGGCAGGGTGTGGAAAAAGAACAACTACGCCCTCTACGAGGAGCGGAGGCTGAGTGTGGGCCCGGAAGACTGGTACACGATCCTCTACACTTCGGGCACCACGGGCAGGAGCAAGGGCGTGGTGCTCACCCACGGTTGTGTGTCGTCGCGTCTGGAAGGGGTGAAAGAGTTCTTCGCACGCCACCGCATGAGCATCAGCGAAGACGATGTCACCCTGTGCTACCTGCCCCTGTCGCACATCTTCGAACGGGGTTCCTGCGAGCTGCTCGCCATCTGTCAGGGGGCCTGCATCGCCTATGCCGACAAGCCCGCTACCCTGCTCGACGACATGCAGAAATACAACCCCACCTGGATCAACTGCGTGCCCCGCCTGTATGAAAAGATCTATCTCGGCCTGAAGGAAAAGATGTCGGCAAGCCCGGTTAAAAAGGCGCTCTTCGATCTGGCCTTCCACGTAGGGAGAAAGGCGCTCGACTACCGGCGCGATCACCGGGGCTGCTACAACATGTCGCCCGACTACGACCTTGAGGAGAGGCTGCCTCTGGGGCTCAAACTCCAGTACCGGGCGGCCGAAAGACTCTTCTCGAAGGTCCGCGCCCTTTTCGGCAACCGGTTTCGGTTCGCCTTTTCCGCCAGCGCGGGGATAGCGCCTGAGCTGCTCCTGTTCTATTACACCCTGGGCATCGCCGTGGTCGAGGGCTATGGGTCCACCGAGAGCGCGAGCGCCTGCATCCTCAACCCCATCACGGCGTGCAAGCCGGGCTTTGTGGGCATCGAGGCCAATGGTTCGTTTGCCCGGACTGCCCCTGACGGCGAGCTTGAGATATCCGGGGCAGGGGTGTTCTCGCACTATCTCAATCTTCCCGAAGACACCGACCAGTCCTTCAGCGAAGACGGCTGGTTCAGGACCGGCGACGTGGCGGGAAAGGACGACTACGGCTACTACCGCATTCTCGACCGGAAAAAGGCCATCATCTGCACCTCGGCGGGCAAGAACATAGCCCCTGCAAAGCTGGAGAGTCTCTTCGCCCTCTCACGCGTCATCGAGCAGGTCTTTTTCATCGGGGATGAGCGCAGCTATATCTCGGCGCTCATAGTCCCGAATTACCAGCACTTCATTGATTTCTTCGAGCAGGAGCGCATCCCCTATGACAAGGGTCGTGTGAAATTTTCCAAGATCGGGGGCTTGAGCGTCTGTACGGAGGTAGGAGAGGATTTCGTGAATCACCCCGGGCTTAGAGAGGCAATCGAACACGAGGTGGCCTTGGTCAACCGGCAGCTCGAAGACTTCGAGCGTATACGCAGGTTCACGATCCTGCCGAGACGCTTCACCGAGGAGAACGGCCTGCTCACCCCCACCCAGAAAGTCAGGAAGACGGAAATTCTCCAGGAATATCAAGAAATCATCGAGTCCATGTATTGAGCATGGGTGTCTTGCGAACCGTGGATCATTCTTCTTGAAGTCTGCTCCTTCAATGACTTTGATGGCGGGAGCACATTCCCCTTGCCGCCTGCTGCTTCAACAGGAGCATGGGGAAAGGGCGCCGTACAGGGGGAGGCCACCGGTCAGGTGCCCAGGATATACTCCAGCCTCCGGCTCACCCACTGGGCCTCACGGTCGAAGCCGTAATTGCGGTGAAAGTGAAAGATCTTCTGGTAGCACTCCATCACGTTGAAGCCGATGGAGTACTGGAGCTTGTGTAGACACACCGGGCAGAGGTGCATGGGCCGGGCGTCGCTCTCGGCCAGATGGTTCGATCCGTTCATCAGGCAGTGGAAGAAGGTGCAGTGGGCGAGAGAAAACATGTGGGCGATCTCGTGGACCAGGACCTTGCAGCACCGCATGTTGAGAAGGGGTCTGTAGCCTTCTTTCCGGGCGTGGCCGTAGAAGGCGGGGTCGTACCGGGCAAAGCTGAATACGCCCACCCCGGTGTTCAGAGAGGCCTGACCGAAGACGAAGTTCCAGTTCTCCTCGGGGTAGAGGTCCTCCATGGTGAATGCCAGCGTACAGAATGCGTCCTTGGGCATGTGCTGCCTGAGATAGACGAGCACGTCGAGCGAGAGAACCTGGAAGTTTTGGGTCACGGGGTTGATCCGGCTGGTGAAGCGGCCCGGGTTCACATCGACTTGGGGGGTGACCCTCACATCCATCATGAAGTACGCCTCGGCGCAATCCTTGAGCATCTGGAGCGAGGGCCCCGATTCATCGGGAAACTCTCCCAGGGGGGTCAGGTAGATCCTGCGTTTCCTGCCGTCGGGTTTCCGGGGGTGTGAGGCGACGAATTCATGAAAGCCCTGGCCCGGCTCCTGTTGCACGCTCAGCCAGTCTCCGGGATGGGGCAGGGGGATGGGCTCGAAATCATCCCCGGGCGTGAGCGCGCGCCGGAGGAAGAGGGGCAGCCCGGGTTCGTTTCCGATTGCACGTTCGATTTCCTTGTGGTCAGGTGCGCGGAAGGCCATATATGTCTATATGTCACAAGCCCGGAGAGAAACAAGACGGAAAAAATGCCCCTTGAGCCGGGGAGAAACCCTCTCTCCGGGGCTGCCGTTCCCTGATCAAGGCTCCGGTTGCGGCAGGGGCGGCTTTGAAGAGCCTGCAGGCTTCCCGTATGCAGCATCCGGGTGGAGACAGGGAATTTCCGGCGGGGTCTGGGGGGGTTTCCGCCCCGGTCGGGGCCCGGAAGCTTCGAGAATAAAGGTCTTTTCACCGGCGGCGCACCCATCCCCTGGATGGTGAGATCGTAGTCGTGCTAGGATAACCTGCCAAGCATCCGCGTAGGAAGAGAGAAAGGATTCGAACCCATGGAAGACTACATGGTCAAGGTGATCACCGAGAGCAAGGATATCATCGGGGTGGCGTGCATCTCGACCAATCTGGTGAACGATGCGCGCATCAGGCACGGCACCTCTCCCACCGCCACAGCCGCGCTTGGCAGGGCGCTGACCGGGGCCGGGCTCATGGCCTCGCTGCTGGACCCCGATCAGCGGGTAGCACTGAAATTCCAGGGGGATGGCCCCTTGAAAAAGATCGTTGTAGAGGCGGACGGCACGGGTGCGGTCCGGGGGTATGCGGGCGCGCCCGAGGTGGATCTGCCGCCGAAGAACGGCAAGCTCGACGTATCGGGCGCGCTGGGGAGGCAAGGGTATCTCACCGTGTCCAAGGACTTGCGGCTCAAGGATGTCTATACCGGAGTCGTGCATCTGCACTCGGGTGAGATTGCGTCTGACATCGCCTACTATCTCACCGAATCGGAACAGATACCCTCGGCGGTGGGCCTGGGCGTCTTTGTCGAGCGGGACGCGACCGTATCCGCTGCCGGCGGCTTTCTGGTGCAGTCGCTGCCGCCGTCGGACGAAAAGAGGATCGAAGCCCTCGCTCAGAGGATCGAACACATGGACAGCGTCACATCGCAGATCAGAGAGGGCAAACTGCCCGAGGATATGCTTAAGACCATCTTCGAGGGCATACCGTACCATGTAATCGAAAGGCGGCAGCTCGCCTTCAGGTGCGCGTGCAGCAGGGAGAGGACCGAGCAGGCCATCATTGCGCTGGGGCCCGAGGAGATTCGAAGCATCATTGCCGGGCATGAAACACTGGAGATCTCCTGCCAGTTCTGCGGGCAGGTTCGAAGTTTCAGCAGGGAAGAGCTTCAGCGTCTCATAGGCGAGAAGCACTGACTCCCCTCCCTCAAGCAGCATCGGCAGGGAAGCCTGCGGACAGGCGTCTGCCCGCAGTGCTCCGGGAGCCGGAACGATCCTTCGGGGAATCGGCTCGGCAGGAAGGCCCGGGCTACATGCTGATCAGCGCGATGGCGAACAGGCAGAGCACGACCCCGCTCCACTGGGACGCGCTCACCTGCTCCTTCAGAATAAGGCAGGACAGGATCACCGTGACGGCGGGATACATGGAGGAGAGCACAGCGGCCACGTCGAGGCGGGTGAACTGTCTGGCGAGCATGTAGAACGCGTTGCCCCCGGCATCGAACACCCCGGCCAGAATCGCCACCGGGCTGCTCGCGAGGGCCGGCACGCGCCCGCCCCGGCTCAGGATGATCCCTGTTGCGAGCACCAGGGCCGCGAGCTTGGAGAAGACCAGAGGTCCGAACACCAGCCCATGCTCCACCTGGGCCAGCAGGACAAAGAACACGCCGAACCCGGTCCCGGCGATCACCGCGTACAGCAGCCCCTGCCTGTCGAGAAGGGTCCGGTCGCCGTGCGGGCGTGAGACGAACCAGATACCCGCTATGGCGGACACGAACCCGGCAAGCTTCAGTGCACCCGGTATGCCTATCGAGAGAATGCCGAAGACCACGGGCAGGCATGCCCCGATCGCTGCAGCGGTAGGGGCAATGGTGGCGGTGTTCCCCCGGGAGAGCCCCTGGTAGAAATACGCGATGCCCAGTGCGCCGCTCAGTCCACCGGAAAATGCCCAGAGGATATCCCTCCACGAGGGCAGAGGCTCGCCCGTGACCAGGGCCATGAGACCGAGGATCACGATCCCGGGCAGACTCGCGAGAAAGAGAACCTGAAACTGGTTTTTCGTGCGCGTGGCCACGCCGCCGCCGAAGTCGCCGGTGCCCCACGAAACAGCGGAAGCGAGTGCGAAGACGATGCCGAGTATGCTCGATGGTATCATTCTTTATCTCCCCTTTTTAACGATGCCGGCGCATGTCTGATCAATGGCACGGGCCTTCGGCGCAAGGATGACCCTCTTCAAGCCTTAAAAAACCTTCAACCGGAAGGGTGATCCCGCCTTTTTTCTCCTTAAGTATGACGCATAAAGGATGGTTCAGGCCGGAGCTGAATCTAGCAGAAAACCGGAGAAGTTGAAACGGTCTTGAGAACAGGACACCCGGGCAGGAGTGGAAAGGGGTTTTTGCTCTTTTCTTCCAGAGCATACTGATATACAAATCAGTTGATGGCCCGGTGGAGGGTTTTTGATGCCTTACGGCACGGCCGTGCCCGTGCCCATTATGGGAACACACCCGGCAGCCTGCCGGTGAGGAGGAGGTATACGTGAGCAGAAAAAAGGAAGAACCCTTCGGCAAGAGGATTGCTTCCCTGCGGGAGGAAAAGGGGCTCACCCTGGAGGCACTCTCCCGGGAGACAGGCTATCCCGTCCAGGTGCTTCAGGACGTGGAGGAGGGCAAGATCGCTCCCCCGGTGGCGCTGGTGCTGCAGCTGGGACGAACCTTCAAAGTAGACATCGAGAGCCTGCAGGCGGGCCGAGACCCTGAGGCCCAGGCGAAGAAGAGGCGGGCCAGGAGCCACAAGAAGCGGGTAGCATCCTATGCGTACACCCCGCTCACCAAGCCTGGCGAAGAAAAACACCTGCGGGCCTACCGGGTCACCATCGATCCGCAGACCGATCATCAGGGCGTGGAGTATCACCATGAGGGCGAGGAGTTCGTGTATGTCCTCAAGGGCGAACTCACCATCGAAGTGGGCCGGAACGCCTCGACCCTGAAAAAAGGCGAGGCCATCCATTTCAATTCCTCCCTTCACCACAAGCTCAGCAATCCCGGCAAGGAGAAGGCGGAGCTGCTCGTGGTGATCTACATTCCTTAAAAGGAGCGGATATGGCATTTCAGCTTACAGCCGAACAGGAGATGGTCAGGCTCATGGCCAGGGATTTTGCCAGAAAAGAGCTGGAGCCCTCTGCCGCGCTCCGGGAAAAGGAGGGGGTCTTTCCTCTGGACGTGGTTCGCAAGATGGGAGGGCTGGGGCTGCTGGGGATGATGGTCCCCACTGAATACGGAGGGTCCGACGCCGGGGCCGTGAGCTACTGCCTGGCCCTTGAGGAGATCGCCTCAGCCTGTGCCTCAACCGCGGTGACCATGTCGGTGGCGAATCTCTCCACCGAGCCGCTGCTCAAGTTCGGAGACGAGAGCCAGAAGCAGCGCTACCTGGTTCCGCTCGCATCCGGAAAGGCGCTCGGGTGCTTCGCCGTCACCGAGCCGGGTGCAGGCTCCGACCCGGGAGGGCTGATGCTTAAGGCCGAGGAGAAGGGCGGCTGCTATCTCCTCAACGGAACCAAGGTGTTCATCACCCACGGCGAGTATGCCGACGTGGTCAACCTCGTGGCCAGGACCGGTCCGGACAAGGGCAACAAAGGCCTTTCCGCCTTTGTTGTGGAAAAGGGCACTCCGGGATTCTCAGTGGGCAAAAGGGAAGACAAAATGGGGCTGAGGGCATCCAATACCGTGGAGCTCGTCTTCGAAGACTGTCTCGTGCCTGCGGAAAACCTCGTGGGCAGGCCGGGCCAGGGCTTCAAGATCGCCATGACCGCCCTGGACAGCGGGCGCATCGGGATTGCGTCGCAGGCCGTGGGCATTGCCCGGGCGTGCCTGAAGGAGGCTCTCGAGTATGCACGACAGCGCAGGCAGTTCGGCAGAAGCATCAGCTCATTCCAGGCGATCCAGTGGGCAATCTCCGACATGGCGACCGGCATCGAGGCGGCCCATCTTCTCACCCTGGCCGCCGCCGACGACAAGGACCACGGGCTGCCTTTCACCCAGTCGGCGTCAATGGCCAAGCTCTTTGCCTCGGAGATGGCAAACAGGGCGGCCTATCAGGCCCTGCAGATTCACGGGGGCTACGGGTACATGAAGGAGTTCAAGGTCGAGCGGCTCTACCGTGACGCGCGGGCCACGACCATCTATGAGGGGACATCGGAGATCCAGAGGCTCGTCATCGCCCGGGAGCTCCTCAGAGGCTGATCCACCGGGCGGTGGGAGGCGATGAACAGCCTCAGGCCCCAAACTGCAGGGCAAAGGGGCCGGCCCTTCGCCGCAGGTTCAAAGGGGAGAGAGGCCGATATATTCGATTAAAAGGACAACTCTCTCGCCTCACGGGGGAATCGGGAGGAGAGAGACTGGTAGTCCAGGAGATCGGCGGGTAGGCCGATGCTCGCCACCAGGGATATGGTGTAGTCTCTGACAGCCACATTCCCGGCGTGATCGTCGGTATGCATGAACTCGCCCATGAAGGCGAGCGACCGGGCGCCCATATTTCTCAAGTATTTCTCGATGTGCCAGTTGAGCCGGTAGGCCGCCTTTTTCTCGGAAAGAGAGGTGCTGTCGTCACTGGCCTCTTTCTCCATATAGGAGACCATGGTGTCGATGGTGAGCATCCCGGGGATAATCTGCACCGTGCCGGTCAGCGATCCCTGGTAGGCCCTCACCCGGATATCCGGCTCCTCCATCAGGCAGTTCCGATAGGTGAATACCGGACTGACAGAGAGCCACTGCCCGGGACTGATGCCGCACGCGACCCTGACCGTGTGGGTCAAACTGTCATAATCGCCTGCAGGCCGGGCCCTGTCCATGAATCGAGAGATGGAGTAGCTGGGCGCCAGATCGAAGGCCCCTTTTTTATAAGAGATGCTGAAATAGGTGGTCCGGGCCATGCTGTCGACCACAGAGGCAGGGTCTGCGTGTTCGTCCGCTGACCGCCGGGTGCTCAGAGACTGGCTGACAAAGAGCACGGGCCAGCCGGCGGGGGCAAACTTGTATCCGATTTTGCCGGTCCTGGAGATTGTGACGGGCAGGAGGTCGTTCTCCACGCTGGTCCTGGACTGCAGCACGGAGAACGAGGCGCACGACGAATCAAAGAGATACTGGGTGTCCATAGACAGCTCTTCCCGGTCGTTCAAGGCATACGGGCTAGCGATGGTGTGGAAGTCCTCGCCCAGGAGCTTGTACCCCAGGGCATAGGAAAACCTCTGAGTGGCACCGGAGAGTCCGATTCTCCACGCCCTGTCGCCCATTGTCTGCTCTGTGACGGAAGGGTCGTCGTACCGGCTGTAGCAGTACTCGCCTGCGAACCTGAGCAGGTTGCCGAAAATGCTCCCCTCAAGTGCGGAGCTGTACGCCGTACCCTCCCGGTATGATGCCTCCGAGGTTGCGGAAGATGAAAATGCTCCGGCGTTTCGGCTGTCCAGGTAGTGGAAGGTGAAGCGCACGTCCCGGTCCTTAAAAAGGGTCCGGGTGACTCGTCCGCCCATCAGAATCCGGTCGGCGTCCGGCTGCTTGAGGCCGCTCCGGAACCCCTGCATGGGGTCTGCCCGCGTGGTGAAGGCCTCCGCCGTGTACCCGTCCTTGCGCACACCGAGCAGTGCCCCCTTTCTTGACAGGCTTGGTGCGATGAGCTCGGAGGAGTGGATGTTCACGTCTCCCACCGTGGCACGGATATTCTCCTGCTCGTGCTGGAGCATATACGTCTGGAAACGAAACGAGTTGCTGTCCAATACCGGCCTTCTCTGACTCTCCAGGTGCCAGGCGCTCAGGTCGCTGGCAGTTTTTTTCACGGCAGTCTCTGTGGGAATCGAAGCAGGGTATGTCATCCCGTTCTGCAGATGTTCTGAGCCCATACGCTGTACCGCGGGCAGGAGAAGATCGTGAGCGTATGCAGGGGTGCCGAAGGGGGTGCCCGTCAAGGCCCATACCCCTGAGAAAAAGGCCGCTGTCAGCAGTATGAAGGGTCTTCTCATGTTGTATGTGCTAAGTAAATCAGTTGGTTGCCTCGTTCGAAACGAGTCTTCGGGTCGCCTTTTCCATGCACAACAGGGTTCATATTCTTATCGACCGGCATGAAAAAGAACATGAGGGGAATGCGCCTGGACAGCCCTGCTTGTTGAGCCGGGATGGGATAAGGTTATTATGTCTCCCATGGATGATCACCGGGGGGGGTCCATCTTAAGCAGATGACCGCTGTCGGCTGTTGCCCGGTTCTTTTCGTGCCGGTCGGCTCTTTGAGGCAGAACGTGATGGGGGAGGGCAGGCAGGTATGTCATACGATCTTCATTCTTCACCGATGGGGGGGCGGGCAGACAACTGTTGCCGCGGTTTCCTCTTTAGGCAGGGCCTTCCCTGATCCAATCAAGCGCCAGCGATCCGCTTGAAAAAGACCGAACCGTTCCGCCGGCCGGAGGCTCCCTGCCTTGAGAGAGCGGCAGGGGAAGGGGGAACAAGGTGAAGGGGAGGTTGATAATCCTGGCAGGCCTGCTTGCCGGGGCCTTAAGCATATCGCTCTTCACGGTGTCATGCGATGTCGACGACTATGATCCGCAGGCCGTGGTGCCGGGTGCGGAAGCCAAGCTCATCGAGAGCCTGGGCTTCGAGCTCGATGCCCCCCAAGGGGAAAACCGGCTCAGGTTCCAGCGCTCCGACCGGATGGGAGACAGAGATCTAGCGGTTTCCACCCCGGATGACGGCAATTTCAGCGGGGTGCTCTTCCCGGCCGCCAATCGGCTGCTCATCATCACGGGTTCAAGGATGGATGCTGTGGCTGCCGGTTTCTGGAGCGCTGTCGCGGATTCATTCTCCGTGGTGGTCCAAGAGGATATCCTCATTGAAGAGGAGTTTTCCGTTCTTAAGGAAGCCACGCCTTCCCAGGGCAGATTCGCCGTATCGGACGGAGATCAGAGCATTCTGGTTGCCTTTGTTCCGGTATCAGGCCAGAACGGTGTGAGCCTCAGCCTGGACGGGGGAGAGCCCGTCCTGTACACGATCGATGCCTTCGAGGACTTCATCGGTTCCTCAGCAGAGATATGGAAGCGCAAGGCATCTCTCGGTTATTTCATCCTGGACTATCTCATGGGCCAGATATTCTTTGTGTCCGATACCGTGAACATCATCGAGACCCATGGGGGAAACCTCGTCTCAGATGGCGGCATCACCTTTCGCTGTGATTCACTTGTTCAGGATCCCGGTCCGGATCCTCTGAGGCCGGAGTTTACCCGGACACTATCATGGTCCGACCTCAACACAAGCGGCATACCTGATTCGGGCGATGGCTTCCAGTGGTTGTTTTTCGCCTGCTGGGAAAACGATCTGGGCGACCTCATGGGCGATCTGGCGGATGGGATTATCGACTTGTCGGGATTCACGATAGAGCGGGATCAGCAGGAAGGCCGGCAGGTGATTACCGGATTCGGGTTTGTGTCTGATGCGGGGCAGCCCGTTGGTGTGCTTTATAAAGATTTCACCTGGGTGCGGATCGAAGAGGAATTCCCAGGATCGTTCACCTTTGATCCCTTCAAGGATTTCGCCATAAGCGGCGGCTTCAATATCGTATTTTCCTCACCCGGAGGGCAGGTGCCTTGATCCATGCTCAGGACGCCCCTGGCCCTGGCATACCTCCAGTTCTTGGGCGATAGGGCAGGAAGGGTGAGGGATTGCCCGATCCGTGATGCCCGGAAACGGGAAACACCCTTGGGAGGCCCTTTCAGAGCGACCCGGCTGGGGTTTGGTGGTTCTCGCACAAAATCCCCTCCAAAGGGATATCTTCAGCCATCGCACAGGGCATCCAAGCGGCTCCCGCAGGCGCACCTCGTCAAAGTTGCAAAGGGAATGCCTCTCTTTTGTTTGGGGAAGAGGCAGAAGCATGAATACCGCCGGGAGGGCCAGAGGGGTGCAGTGCCCTGGATGGAAAAGATCCTCTCATAATAGAGGTTTCGGCTTGACAATCTTATACGCATTTCATAAATGTGAACGTCAGGCAGTTTCTTTGTGTGTTGTTATTATATGAAGGGAGAGAAGGTCGATCGATCTCGATGATTCGTGGCTTATCTCTTTAGAAAGAAATTCGAAGATCCAAGGCCGCGATAAACCTTTTCATGACGAGCACCCAAGAGACTCCGGGAGACCTTGAAGGGGTATTTCCACACCATGTCCATTGCAAGGCGTGCTCGCACAGGGGGAAATGGATTCACCACAACCGGGCCAAAGGAGGTCATCGACTCCCTGGATCTGGGGATACTCTGTCTGGACCGCGATGCCCGCGTCATCTATTTGAATCCCCCGGTTTCAGAACTGCTGAACAGGCCGGGCGAGGAAATTCAGGGCAAGGTTTTCTGGGACCTGATTCCCGGCGGCCTCGGCGAACGGTTCGCTGCAGCCTTCCGGAGCGCACTGGAGGGCAACACGCCGGTCCACTTCGAGGCCTATTATCCTGCCCAGTCCGTGCGCTGTTTCGACTGCCGTTTTCTCCCCACCCTACAGGGCGTCACCCTTACCCTGGAAGACATCACCGAGCGCAACCGGATAGAGGAGGAGCTGCGCTTCATCGAGGACATCCAGCGGTTTCATTTTTCACACAGCAATGATGTGATCTATTCCTACGACAACAACTTCAGGGTCTTGAGCGTCTCGCCGAACGTGGAAAGAATTCTGGGGTACCGGCCCGAGGAGATTGTCGGCAGGTATTTTCCTGATCTGGGAATACTCTACCGCAACGACATAAAGAGGGCGTCCTCGGATGCACTCTTCATACTTTCCGGGAGCACCGTCCACTCCTCGGTCTACCGGTTCATCGCCAAGGACGGGTCCATACATTACGGCGATACCAGTGGGATTCCCCTCATGCGTAACGGCAGGGTGGCAGGGGTGATCTCAGTAGCCAGGGACATCACCGACCGCAAAAAGGCCGAGGCAGCCATACGCGAGTCTGAGGAAAAATACCGGCTGGTGGTGGAGAATGCCAATGAGGGCATCATCGTGGTACAGGGCGGTGTGCTGTGCTTCGTGAACCCGAAAATCTCCCGGCTCCTGGGCCATGCAAGGGAAGATCTGATCGGAAAGCGTTTAGCCCCCTTCATCCATCCGGACGACCGGGATCTGGTGATGGGCAGGCACGCCAGGCGGTTGAAAGGAGAGTCGTTACCCGCGGTCTACCCTTTCAGGATTCTGGATGGGAAGGGGAAGACCCGGTGGATGGAGATCAACGCCGTCAGGATTACCTGGGAGGGCAAGCCGGCAACACTGAATTTCCTGACCGATATCAGCGAACGGGTCCAGGCCGAGCATGACCTGAAAAGGATCGAAGAGCAGCTCGGCCAGTCACAGATGATCGAATCCCTGGGGTCTTTTGCCGGAGGAATCGCCCACAGCCTGAACAATTTCATCTATCCCGTCATCATCAACACGGAGCTGCTGCTGGAAGACGCAAAGCCCGGCAGCAGGGAGCAGGAGATCCTCGAACAGACCCTGAACGCCGCCTGCAGACAGCGCGACCTGGTGAGGCAGATCCTCTTCTTCAGCAGCCGAAAGGGTTCGAAACCGAGTCCCGTACAGGTCGCGCCCCTGCTGGAGGAAACGATCGGTTTCTTAAGGGCGTCCATCCCGAGCACGATCGAGATACGGAAAAGCATCAATGCCCCCTGGGATACGGTCATGGGCGATGCCGCACAGATCCAGCAGGTCATCATGAACCTCTGCAAGAACGCGGCCGATGCCATGGGCTCACAGCAGGGCGTGATCGAGATCAGGCTCGAAAACACAAGGCTCAAAACCGTCGATGGACATTCCGAGCTCAAACCCGGGAGGTTCCTCGTGCTCTCGGTGAGAGACGATGGATGCGGGATGACAGAAGAGGTGATGAGACACATCTTCGAGCCTTTCTTTACCACCAAGGAGGTGGGCAAGGGCAGCGGCATGGGGTTGCCGGCCGTTCACGGCATCGTGAAGAGCCACGGCGGCGCTGTCACGGTCCGAAGCACTCAGGGCGAGGGAACCCAGTTTATGGTGTATCTGCCGGTGTACGGCAGCAGGAGCGCTAAAAAGGCTTTGCCTGAATCATCCTTTGTAAAGTCTGCTTCTTAAAGAAACTGAAGCAGGGCCCATGACCTTCAAGGCCCTATGGTGTCCGTTTTTCCGGTCAATCATTCAGATTCATGATGGAATCGGTTCAACGTTTCACCGGGTGAGCTTCAGGAGTTTTAAGATTGTTTACACGGGCGAGCAGGCTTTCCGTGATATAGAGACTGCATAAAACCGCGCATCACGAGAAAGGAACCGACCCGCATGCAGTATACGGTCTTCGACACCCCGGTCCTCAAGTCGGTCTTTCGTCTGGTCTCTGGCGCCTTTCTGAAGGCATGCGGCTGGAGGGTCGAGGGAAGGGCGCCCGATGCACCGAAAAATGTGGTTATCGCCGCCTTTCATACCTCAAACTGGGACTTCCCCATCGGTCTGTCCATTGCCTTTGTCCTGGGCGTCAAAGTCTACTGGATCGGGAAAGACTCCCTGTTCAGGCCTCCCTTTGGCCCGCTTATGCGCTGGCTGGGCGGCATACCGGTCAACCGCAGGGAATCGCACGACACTGTCTCGCGAACCATCCGGGTTTTTCTCGAGCACGAGCGGCTGAACATCGCCATCACGCCCGAAGGCACCCGGGGAAAGACCCCCTACTGGAAGACCGGGTTCTACCATATCGCGTACGGGGCCCGGGTCCCGATCGTGCTGGGGTTCCTCGACTACCGGCGCAAGGTCGGAGGTGTCGGACCCACGGTGGTTCCGACCGGCGATATCGAAGCGGACATGGAGAAGATCCGCAGCTTCTACGCGGGGGTACTCGCCAGATATCCTGCAAACGCCGGCCTTCCCGCACTGAAAAACCGCTGAAACCCCTCGGGTGGAAATCTGAAGATCCGCTGCGGCAGGCCCGTGTGCTTGAGCCCCGGACCTGCCGTGCCTATTATTATTCTTTGCCCGCAGACGGCGTGCCCGGTAATCGTGCGATCCTGCGAGCACCGGTTCATTCCCGGCATGCACTTGAAAAAGATTGGACTTTGCCGGTGCACCGGCCGTGTACCCATCCGAATGAACTCTCCGGGTGGTTTCGCGGGAAAGGAAGAGGAAGGGGGAGCGGATGGAGAACAGGCCCTGGGGTGTGCACGTGCTGTTGTGCCTTTTCCTGGCGGCTGCCGCTACCCTGTGGTCCTGCGGAGAGGAACATCCCGAGAAGGAGCCGGCGGATGCGGAATCTTCCGCTCTCTTCCGCTTCAGCCTGCAAGCCGGTCAGTCAGCCCCTATACTCACCCTCTCACAGCTCGTGGATGGGAAGAAGAGTTTCATCGAGGTGGTGAACGATGGACAGGGAGGATTCACCGGTACCTTTGAGCCGGATTCCGGCAGGATCGTTCTCGATGAGGGGGTCGTGCTGATCATCTCTTCTCCGGACCACTGGGATGAGGGGGGAGGCGATCTCACCTTTACTGTGGAAGAAGGCATCGAGATCGTCCGGGATTTTCCCGCATTCCGCACCACCTTTCCCCGATTCGGGACCTTTGCCGTGACCGATGGCCACGATATCGTCCGCGGGACCTTTGCCGGGATCACCGGAGAACGGGGCGTGAATCTGAGTGTCAACGGGTCGAGATGGACCTTTTTTCGGGAGGCTGCCTTTGCCGGTCTGTTCGGCGTAGATGCCGATGTCCGTCAACGGAAGGCAAGCCTTGCGTTCGTGGTTGTGAACCTGCTCGTAAGACAGATTTTCTTTGTGGCCCGGACCATTGATATCATCCATGAACACAAACAGGATCTTCTGGATGATGAGACCATAACCTTTACCTGCAGCGACCTGTCTTTTTCCCCAGGTCCGTTCCCAGAGACAGGCACCCGCATAATTACATGGTTCGATGCGGATGGAGACGATCGGGTAGGTGCAGGTGACAGCTTCCGATGGGACCTGTTCTCCTGCCTGGAAGACGAGGAGGCCGATCTCGTGGAAGGTCTGGTGAGCGGGCGTGTCGATCTGGCGGGAATGGTGGACATCCGGGTGGAGAGAGGCGGCCGGGATGTTGTCGTCCGGTTCGGTTTCGATCAGGGCGGGGGCTCAGGTGTGCGGTTTACCGATTTTGCAATCACCGAGATGCAGGATGAGAGCCAACCCCTTGTCACAGACGGGAGCCGGACCTTTACCCTCAATGGAGAATTCTCGCTTGTCTTTTCGGAAAACAATAGCGACTGAGAACGTCCAAGTGCATCTTCTTGCACTCTGTGCGGTTTTTCTAAGGGGCAGCCCTGTATGCTTGAGGCGGAGAAGGCCGCCTTTATTCTATTCAATAGAAAAGAATCCGCCCACTGAAGGCTGCGGTGTGTGCCTCTACTCCCTGGGCACCCTCCCGGTTGGAAGCGTTTCTCAAGATAGTTCTTTATTATAAAGGCGTGGCAGAGGAGGTTCGGTTTTCCCGGTAGGTAAGTAAACGCAATCATTTCTTTTTCCCGGCAGTCATCACTGCTTGCTTTCTCCCAAGGTTTTCCCGGGTCGTCATCCATCCATCGATCTTTCTCTTGTTTTCCATCATTTTTCGATGAGGAGGGCAAAGGCGGCCTGTTGAAAAGGGCATGTGAAAAACAGGCGCGGCCGCTTCCGGAATCAAAAAATGAAAAAGGAGAATTCTATGGGAAAAAACTTGATCAAAATGATTGCACTGATGGTTCTGGCCGTGATCGTCATGGTGATGTCTGTCTCCTGTGATGACGATGATGACGACAATGGCGCCCCTGCCGCCGGTGAATCACAGCTTCTGAGCAGTTATACCTATACCCTTGACCTCACAGGTGAACAACAGCCGCTGGTTATCACCCAGACAGGCACAGACGTGCAGAGGACCATTGAGGTAAGCAGCCGGGATGAGGCCCCGGTGACAGGGACATACACGCCTGAAGAGAGCAGGATAACCATTGCGCAGGATACGACCCTGCTGATCAGGGCCGAAAACTTTCTGGGCGAGGCCGCTACAGACTATACCCTCACCATACAGGAAGACATCGTGTTTCGCGGCGAAACCTCGCTGGTATCGGAAGAGGAGATTGTTCCCTCAGATGAGGCGCTCGCTCCGGAAGGAGACGGAACCCAGCAGATCCCCCCGGGTGATGGGGACATCACCACAACCGGCCCGGATTCTTCTCCTCCGGTTATCGAAGGAGACACCGGCATACCCGGCGCGGATACGCCGGTGGACCAGGGCGGCGCCGCTCCAGGCGATGGAGTGGACATCACGGTTTCCACCGAGGACGATCCGTCCACTCCGGGGCTGGACGAGCCTCCTGTGGTCGAGATAGACAGCCAGCCCGGCACGGGGCGGGATACGACGGCCCCGGGGATGGAAGACATCCCGGCGCCCACAGACACAGCCGGCGAAACTGTTACCGACACCCAGACACCCTCTGTGGGGGATGAGATCGATATCCCGACCAATGGGGAAGACATTATCGTCACCGGTCAGGACGGGGCACCTCCTGTATCTCAGGAAGCAGACCAGACCCTGACACCGCGGGAAAGCCCAGCACCCGGCACAGTCCAGGGTGAAGGCTCCGTTACCATGGAAGAACAGGTGCCTGTACAGGGTTCCTATGTCCTCACCTTTGGCGGGAATACCATCACAGTTGCCTTTGCAGATGATGCACAGGCCGACAGGGTGAACGTGTCAATGAACGGGGAGGACCCGGCCTCCTTCGAGGTGGATGAATTCGAATCCCTCATCGATAGCGATGCGCCTGACTGGCAGAAGAGGGCAAGTCTTTCATACATGGTTATTCGACTGCTCGTAGACCAGACACTGCTGGTGGTGGAGACCGTAGACATCATCGAAGACAACCGCCAGACACTTCTCACCGATACCACGGTGTCTTTTGACTGCAACGAAGCCGTTCTGGCAGAGGGGGTCGAGGAGCCCGAGTTCTTTCTGCCCACGGGAAACCGGAGCCTGATCTGGCTCGACGAGAACGAAAACAGCGATGTGGATGCCGGTGATGATTTCCGGTGGGAGATCGCATCTTGCTGGGAGTCCGCCGAGGATGATCTCATCGATGGCCTTGCAAACGGAGAGGTCCTGCTCTCTGGGTATGTCAGGGACATGGAGCAGCGGGGCGGGCAGCAGGTGCTCACCCGCTTCGGCTTTGACACGGACGATAACGGAGGGGTTTTCTTTACCGACCTGGTGTTCTTCACCGTGGAAGAGGAGGGGGAGCCGGGGATTCTGGTGTTCGACCCGGTGCGGTCGTTCACCCTCAACGGAGGTTTTGCGATAGTGTTCACCGAGGTCCAGCAGGAAGGCAGCTAATGACCTGAAATGATCTGCTGCCACAGGTTGGAATCGATGCATGGATAATCGGGCGCCGGGTCTTTTGCCAAGGGCCCGGCGCTATTGTAGTTCCAGGCGGCGACTCCTGCTCCATCCTCCTGGTGCAGGGAGACTTGAGCCTGTGAGGATGTACTCTATTATTAGACTATAACAAAAAATAACCGGCGAGAGGCCCGATTCCTGCTCCTCATGTGATGTCCTTGCCTGCTGAACAGATATCTTGCCGGATAGCAGAGTGCCCATCACCCTGGGCTTGATAGCGGGGTCATACTCCCCGCTCACGGTATGTAATACCAGCTGGTAAGGAGAATCGGTCCGCTTTCCGGGAATCACTTCGTTGCCACGGCGACGGAGCATGGTTGAGGAGGTCGGATTCCATGGGCGCTCGATTCCCCTACACACTTCCCTGGAGAGAAAACCGCGCGGCCGGCTTTTCCCTTACAGTCTTTCCGCAAACCCGCCCTGAATATTCTGCCCGTGTCGATCACGGGGTTCCATACCTGAAGGAATGGCGTGGCGTCAGGTGATGCATGGGGACCATTCCAGATTCCTTGAAGGAAAGGAGGATTCTATGGAGAATCGATTTTGGAGAAAAATTGCTCTGTTTGGCATTATGATCGCCGTAACGTTTATGTTGGCAGCCTGCGGCGATGATGACGATGATACACCTGCAGCCCCGGCTTCGAGTGAACAGTCTTCGGGCGACCAGCCTGCGGAGGGAGACAATGGAGAAAATTCCCCGGACGGAGGCAGCCCTGAAGCCTCGGCCGTAGTGCTCGATGCCTACGATTTCACCATGACCATCCAGGGCCAGGAGCCGTTTTTAACACTCGTCCAGACCATCGATGAAAACGAGAGAACCCTGGTGGTGAGTAACCGGGGGGGAGGGAGCTTCACGGGCACCTACGACCCCGCGGCAGGCGAGCTTGTCTTCAGCGGAGGCTCCACCTTTATTATCACAACCACCAACTACTGGGGAGACGGCCTCATCGAGGATTTTCCCATTCTCGTGGAGGAAGACATCGTGTTTCTGGAGAATTCGCCCGGGGCCCAGGACAATTTCCCTGTGGAAGGATCGTTTTCGTTCCGCTACGTGGTGAACACCGTGATGGTAGACTACGTCAGCGAGGATGAAGTCCCGGGGGTGAGCTTGAGGAAAAACGACGAAGAGCCGGTCTTTTACCCCTTTAACGAGCTGGATGATCTCCTGGATGAGAACGTGATGGTGTGGCAGCAGAAGGCGAGCCTTGCGCACAACGTCTTGGAGTTTCTTGCTGAACAGATTATCCTGGCTGCCAGGACCGGCGATGTCATCGTCGAACGGAAGGCAGGGCTTGAAGAAACCGGGAGCATCACCTTCACGTGCAGCACCTTTCCGCCGGACGACACCGCTGATTCATCCCGGTCACTGACCTGGCTCGACGCGGACGAGAGCGGGGGAATCAACACGGGCGATGCATTCAGGTGGGATTTCGTCTCTTGCTGGAACGATGAGGAGGGGACCCTCATCGATGATCTGATGCATGGGCAGGTGAACTTGCAGGGGTTTGTCCAGGACGTGCAGCAGAGAGACGGCATAGATGTTCTTACCCGGTTCGGCTTCGAGCCCGAGGTGCAGACCACTGCCGGTGTGAGCTATACGGATGTCGTCCAGACGGAGATCGAGGAGGAAACACCGGGCAATTTCTCCATCGATCGGAAGAGGAGTTATGTCGTCAGCGGGGGATACAACATCCTGTTCTCCGAGCCGGCTGCCGCAGAGTAGAGAAGCCCCGAGGCGAAGGACGCCTCCATCAGGGGCGGGACCGCATGGGCTGCCGGGATTTTATGAGCCCGGCAGCCTCCTGTTTTCTTTTTGCATTGCCCGTTTACAGCGGGGACGCCTTTTTGCTTCTGTACGAACGTCCCTGCTCTAACCCTTCCTCCACAAGATCAGACGTCCCGGGAGTTCTCTTGGGACGTATCTCTCCGATCCGGTAGATTTTTCCCGCACGCAGGTGTATTATCCAAGAGTTATCCGGCAGAGGCCGAAGAGGCGATCCGGTCGTCTCCGGCCATGAAAAAGGAGACGGGTTGCATGATATCGAAGAGGAGGCTGATCATCGGGCTCACGGTGCGTCTTGAGCTCTATATCAACCTCATCGTGCTCCCACTGGCCGTGTACTACGGCACCATTGCCGGGAGGTACGAGGGGGAGAAGCTTCTCTATCTCATCGTCTCCGCCTTCATCGCCGGACTGCTCGCCACCCTGTTCGGCGCCTCGGTGAGGATCTGGAAACTCTCCCGCATCCTGGGCGCACTGGAGAAGCCCGGGGGAGACTACGCAGCGGTCAAGCTCAAGCTCCTGTCATATCCCCGCACCGAGAGCACGGTCATCATCTTGAGATGGGTGTTCGGGCTTTTGTGCTGCTACCTTATTATGAGGTCGCTCACCCCGCTGAGCTGGCTGGAGACGCTGCCGGTCTTTTTCGTGCTCATCCTGTGCATCCCCATCAACGGCGTCATTTCCTATACGACGACTGAGCATCTCCTGGCGCCCGTGCTCATGGACGAGCGGATCAGAGGCATCTATCTGCCCCCGCACATGTACAAGCCTTTCAGCGTCTCTTTAAGGACCGTGTTCATTGTGGTCTCCGTGCTCATCATCCCGCTGGTCACCCTGGGACACTTTCTCTTTGTCTCGCACCTGCTGTCCATGCATTTCACAGACCTCTACTCCCACGTGTTCATCATCCTCTCCCTCTCCCTGGCGGCCATCTTCGTCACGGTCTATGAGTCAAACGCCGGAATCCGCTCCGGGCTCTTGATGACGGTCAGGAACCTGGCAGAGCTCGAGAAGGGAAACCTGCACGTAGAGCCCATACCCCTGCTCACCAAGGGCGAGATCGGGGTCATCAGCCAGTATGTCAACATCCTGGCCCTCTCCCTGCGCAACTCCGAAGAGATGTTCTCCAAGGCCTTTCGCTCCTCTCCGGTGGGCATCGTCATCTGGAAGATCGACGGAGGCTACTTTCTCAACGTGAACGAGAGCTTCACCAAGATATCCGGCTATACCCGGTCCGATGTGGTGAACAGCACCATCGGTAACGTAGGGCTGTTCCGCAACCGGGACGACTACGACCGGATGATCAACGTCCTGGTGGGCCAGGGCAAGGTCAGGGGCTTCGACACAGAGCTGTGCACCCGCTCGGGCGAGATCAGGACGGTCACCATCTCAGCCGAGGTTATCATGCTCTGGGACGAACCATGCATGATCGCGACCATCGAGGACGTCACGGAGAAGAAGATCCTGGAGCGCGAGATCCTGAGCATCGGCGAGCGGGAGCGGCAGAAGATCGGGCAGGACCTTCACGACGATCTGGGACCGCACCTCATCGGGATCGAGGTGATGAGCGAGCTTTTGAAGAAAAAGCTCGAACAGCGGATCGTACCTTCTGTGGAGGAGGTGGAAAAGATCCGATTCCTGATCGAGAAGGCCATCGAGAAGACGAGGCGGCTCTCGCGCGGGCTCTGCCCCGTGTTTCTGGCCGATCACGGGCTGGAGTCGATCCTGCAGGAGATGGCCTCGAACATCCGGGAGGTCCATGGCATCGCCTGCGTCTTCCGGTACGACCGCTCCATCCTGGTGGACGATATCACGGTGTGCACACACCTCTACTACATCGTACACGAGGCTATTCATAATGCCATCCGGCACGGCCGGGCGGACCGTATCGAGATCGAGCTCAGCTATGACGGCTGCACGGTCACGCTCACGATTACTGACAATGGGAGCGGCATGAGCAGCCTGGAGCAGCCCCAGGGCATGGGGCTCAAGATCATGAACTTCCGGGCCGCCATGATCGGGGCCGAGCTGAAGATCGACAGCGCCCCCGGGAGAGGGACCCGGGTCGCACTGTCGTTCCGCTACAACGACCACCAAGAGGGGAAGCCGCTGCAAAAGGCGGAGAATGGATCATGAGCGAGACAAGCAAGACCAAGACAAGGATACTGATCGTGGAAGATCACGAGATCTTCCGCCTGGGTATCAGGGAGCTCATCAATCACGAGCCCGACCTGTGCGTGTGCGGTGAGGCCGACGATGTGGCCACGGCCCGCAGGCTCATGAGCGAGACCTGCCCCGATATGGCCATTATCGACATCACGCTCAGGAACAGCAACGGCCTCGATCTCATCCGGGAGATGAGTGCATCGGGCAAAGACGTGCTGGTCCTTGTTCTCTCCATGCATGACGAGCTCCTCTATGCCGAACGCTCGCTGCAGGCAGGGGCGAGAGGGTACATCATGAAGCAGGAGACCTCGCGGTCCATTGTCAAGGCCATCCGGCATATTCTTGGAGGCGGCATCTATGTGAGCCCCAATATCATGGAAAACATCCTGAGCAGGGTGAGGGCGGGCCAGGACCCCCTGGAGAAATCGCCGCTAGAGAGTCTCTCGGAACGCGAGTTCACGGTCCTCAGGATGATCGGCCAGGGCAAGTCCACGGGCGATATCGCCGAAGCCATGTGCCTGAGCGTTCGCACCATCAGCACCTACCGGGAGAGGATCAAGGAAAAGCTGGGCTTGAAGAACGCCGCCGAGCTGGTGCGCTATGCGGTGCGCTGGGTGGAGGAAAACTAAAAACCCCCTGTAGCAGGTGCTCCTACACGGTGCTGCATGCTGCTGGTACGCAAGAATCCGCTGCCCCCCGATTGCATGAACCCATGCGGTCGCTTATTCTATTAATCTTGTATACTTCCGTCAAAAGGAGGGCGTTGCCATGGCTGGTGGATATGCCGGGAAATTTCTCCGGGTAAACCTGACTGAAGGCTCGTGGGGTGATTTCACCCTCGACGACGATACCCTCAAGCGGTTCATCGGCGGGAGCTGCCTCGCGGCAAAGCTCTTCCTCGACCGGTATTCTCTGGATGCCGATCCTCTCTCCCCGGAAAACCCCCTGATGATCATGACCGGGCCCATGGTGGGCAGCGGTTTCCCCGGCACCTCGCGTTTTTCCGTCTGCGCCAGGTCACCACAGACCGGCATCTGGGCCGAGTCTGCGTGCGGGGGCACCTTCGGGCCTGATCTCAAACGCACGGGATACGACGGCGTGGTCATCGAAGGAAGGTCGCAGGGCCCCGTTACCCTGACCATCGACGACTCCGGGGTGAGGATTACGGACGCCTCCTCCCTGTGGGGCAGGGACATCTACGAGGTCACAGACGAGATCAAGGCTCATGACAAGTCCGTCAAGGTGCTGGCCATCGGCCCTGCAGGTGAAAACCTGGCACGGATCGCGGCCATTGGCAACGACAAGGGGCACTTCAGCGGCAGGGCAGGCCTGGGAGCGGTCATGGGCTCCAAGAACCTCAAGGCCGTGGTGGTGAGGGGGACATCCGCAAAGGCGGCCAAGGCGGATGACGAGGGATTCAAGCTCGCCATGAAGACCGCCATGCAGGAGATCAAGGATTCCGCCCTGGCGGAAGGGCTCCACATGATGGGCTCTGACGCCAACATGGACCTGGGTATGGTCACCGGCGACGTGCCGGTGAAAAACTGGACCTCAGGGGGTGAGTTCGACCTGGCATCGAACCTGAGCGGACCCACCATGCGTGAGAAGTATCTCACCAAGGCCCATGCCTGCACCAACTGCCCCATTGCCTGCAAGCGGGTGGTCAAGGTTGACGATGGGCCGTACACCACCGAAGAAGGCCCGGGTCCTGAATACGAGACCTGCGCGGTGTTCGGCACCATGATGATGAACCCGGATCTCACGGCCGTGATCAAGGCAAACGAGTTCTGCAACCGATACGGCATGGACACTATCAGCTGCGGCTCGGCTATCGCGCTCGCCATGGAGCTCTATGAAAAGGGCGAGATCACGAAAGACCGGCTGGGCGGGCTCGATCTCTCCTGGGGCAACATGGACGCCGTGCTCAAGCTGGTAAGACAGATAGCATACCGCGAAGGGTTCGGCGATATCCTGGCTGACGGCGCGGTTCATGCGGCCCGCAGGCTCGGCGGGAGCGCCATGGATGCCGTAGTGCACGTCAAGGGGCTCGAGGCGCCCATGCACGATCCGCGAGGCTTCCACGGCATGGGGCTCGCCTATATGATGTCAAACCGGGGCGCATGCCATCTCCAGCACTTCGTGCTGGCCACCGAGCAGGGCATGGCCTCCTGGCCGCAGCTCTTCGACATGAAGGACGACTACGAGGGGACCACGAGTGAGGGCAAGGCCTGGCTCGTGTATAATTCCGAGAACTACGGCATCCTGGCCAACTCGCTGTCCATCTGCCACTATGTCGCATACGCCATCCGTCCCGAGACCCTGCGCGATGCCTTCAATGCGATTACCGGTTTCGGGTTTGACTTTGCCGACCTCCTCTCCACGGGGATGCGCGACTGGACCCTGAAGAGGGGCTTCAACAACCTGCTGGGTATCTCGAAGAAGGACGATATCCTGCCCAAACGCATCATGACGGCCCTTGAGGAAGGAGGTGCCGCCGGATCGGTGCCGGATATGGACCTGCTTCTGAGAGAATATTATGCATTGCGCGGGCTCGATGAGCGAGGGTTCCCGAAAGAGGAAGTGCTCCTTAAGCTCGGGCTGAACGAATTGAAAGAACGGCTGTACCGATAAAAAAACCATGACAGGAGGTTTATACGATGCCGATTAAAGCCATGACGCAGGAGTGGATGGATGCCTACAAGGCCGCCATCCAGGCAGACCCGGAGTACAAGAGCATTGCCAAAGACTGGGAGGGCAGCGTCTCACTGGTGGTCAATCCGGACCCGGCCAAAAACGTGCCCGAACCCATCTATCTCTTCATGGACTACTGGCACGGCGATGTGGGCGAGTTTGTCGTGTGCGACAAGGAAAAGGCCGAGAGCGCCAAGTTCGTCATGACCGGGGATTATGCCCGCTGGAAGCAGGTGGCCTTCAAGGAGCTCGATGCCACCAAGGCGCTTCTGCAAGGCAAGCTCAAGATGAGGGGCGACCTGCCCTATGTGGTGAGGAACATAAAGACCGTAAACAAGGTCATCGATATCTTGGGCAAGGTGGATACACTCTGGCCTGATGATAACAAGTAGGGAATGCCCGGTTTTCCACCCGTGCCTGTCCGGCACGAAAGGCGCCGGCCGGAGATCTCCCGCTTGGGGATGTTTCCGCCCGGCCCACCTGCATGAGCGGACCTGAATGCGAAACCCCTTCGTGTACGCTGCAGAGGATGAAAAAGTGCGGTCTCGTTCCCGTTAAAAGCATATTCGCTTGAAGCCGGGTGGGAGGGCTTGCCCCGGGATTCGTATCATTGATCATAAAATAAGGAGTGCAGTATGGCATATGATTCCGACTTGTCATTCAATTACTTCGGGCCGACCAAGATCGTCTTCGGGGCCAATGCGGCCAGGGACGTGGATATCGAGATGGGGGCCCTCGGCGGGACCAAGGCGGTGGTGGTGACGGATCAGGGCATTATCAAGGCGGGTCTCGTGGACGGCATCACTGCCTCCCTGGGCGGCAGGTGTGCGGGCGTGTTCAGCGACGTGCCCCAGGACACGGGCGTGGAGGTAGTGAACGCAGGCGCCGAGTTCGCCCGGAAGAACGGTGCGGACATCGTAATCAGCGTTGGGGGCGGCAGCGTCATCGATACGGCCAAGGGCATGTGCATCCTCATGACCGAGGGTGGAACCCTGCGGGACTACAACGGCGTCCAGCTCCTGAGCAGGCCGCAGACACCGCACATGGTCATACCCACCACTGCAGGAACGGGAAGCGAGGTCACCAATGCAGCGGTGATCATGGACAAGGAGATGGGCCAGAAAAGGCTTCTGGTGGAGAACTTCAATGTCCCCCGCATGGCGATCCTGGACCCGAAGATGACGGAGAAACTCCCCCCTCTCCTGACCGCGAGCACGGGCATGGACGCCATGACCCATGCGGTGGAGGCCATCCACAGCATACCGCACGAGCCGCTCACCGACGGGCTTGCCCTGCATGCGATCCGGCTCTTGTATCGGTATCTGCCCGTCTGTGTTCAGAGCGGCTCCGACCTCCATGCCCGGGGCCAGGTGCAGATCGCAGCCACCATGGCGGGCTGGGCGTTCGCCAATGCCATGGTGGGCATCGTGCACGCCATGGCCCATTCCATCGGTGCGGTGGCCCATGTTCCCCACGGCATTGCCAACGGTATCCTGTTGCCCGATTGCATGGAGTTCAATCTGGAGGATGCCGCGGACGGATACGCCATGATCGCCGAGGCCATGGGCGTGCGGGAAAAGAGCATGGACGATTCAGAAGCCGCCCGGGCTGCGATCCAAGCCATGAGGGAGTTCACCCGGAAGATCGGCCATCCGCAGAAGCTCTCAGAGATGGGAGTCAGTGGGAAGGATATCGAAAAGGCGGCCGAGATGAGCCTCTCGGACGGCTCCATTGTCAACAATCCGAGGATCGTGATGGACTCTGCAGAGATTCTGGAGATCTTCCAGAAGACTATGTAGAAGGCAACCGGCAGGGGCCGCGATGATACCCCGGCCCCTGCCTTTTTCAAGACAGGAGATCTGTGCATGACAGACAATTCGTTTATCGAAAACCGCGCGGAAGAAGTCCCCTTTTCCTATGTCCTGGGCGAGCTGCTGGAGACGAACGTGAAGCAGAACCCCCACAAACTCAGAACCTTTCAGAGCCTCTACGGTGTTGTGGGCATCGAGCTGAAAGACATCGAGGCAGCCGTCACGCTCGTATTTTCGGGCGGAAAGGCGAGGATAGAGCAGGGCATCGCCGGCAAGCCCGACATCGTCATCAAGACGGATTCCGACAAGGTCATCGGGCTCAACTCCATCAGCATCAAGTTCGGCCTTCCCTACTACTTCGACAAGGCGGGCATGACCGTGCTCAAACAGATTCTCTCCGGTGAGATCAAGGTGCAGGGCATGTTCACACACCCCGTCATACTCACGAAGCTCACCAAGATCATGTCGGTGATGTGAGGACCCTGCGAGAAGGATTTATGCGCCCTGCCATCCTCACGGCGTTGACCAGGACCGTGCCGGTTACGCGGGGGATCTTCACGGGTTCATGTTCCCATTGTCTGCATACCCAGGTCGATTCGCCGGCAGGGCGGCCGGCAGGCCCTCGCGGACAGGGAATCAGGCCTCATCCGTGAGCCGGACGAACTCCTTGGGTGTGAAGTTGAGGTCATAGGTCCACAGCGTTGCCATGCAATCGCGGACCCGCAGCACCTTGAGCTTGTCGAATCCGTCCGGGTACACCATCGGCTTCAGGAAATCCCGGGCCTGGACGATCTCTTTTTTCAGGTCCATGTCGTCGACGATCTCGATCCTTCCGCTCACCCGAACCTGGACGCTCCCGTCCGGACTGATGAAGCACACCTCAACCAGGGGGTTCTCCTGCACCTGGCGGTAGAGGTCTTTGAAGGATGCCGTGTGGAACAGGATGCCCTGTTCGTCGGCACGATACATGAGCATTCCGCGCACCCTGGGCTGGCCGTTCTCAACGGTGGCAAGACAGCAGACGGGGTTTGCGTTCATGAACTGGAGCATCTCGTTTCTATTCATAAGACAGTCGTTCTCCTATCATTAATAGTCCCTAGAGATATGGTCATATTTTTCATACCTGCCGGGAGAATTCAAGACCGGAGAGGCTGCAGGATCGAGAGATTGACCGGCGGAGCGAGATCATCTTATCTCATCTGCTTTCACTTCAACTGGACGAACATGGTCCAGTGGCGGGGTCTACCTATCAAACCGGCAGGGCGGCCGTATCGGTACAAGGCGCTGTTCAGCCGGATACAAGGCTATGCTTGTCTGGTCGAGATGGAGGGGTCTTCGGGCTTGAGAGACCGGGGGATCCTCATGATCACGGGAAAGGCTGCATGGGCCTTAGGGTCGAGAAGGAGAGTGCCTCCGTGGTCGGTGAGTATCTTGTGCGCGGCGCTCAGGAACAGGCTGGCGCTCCAGGGGCTCGACTTGAGCTCGGTGTCGTAGAGATCACAGAAACGCTCGCAGGAACGGGTCTCACCCATGAGTATCTCCAACTCGTTGTCTCGGTCGTCGATGCTCATGGGCAGCGGGGAACCCTTGGGCAGGGTAAGGAGAACCTCTTTCAATATCAGGGAAAACGCCTTTCTGAGCAGATTCGGGTCTACAGGCACCAGGACATAGGGTGTCCGGACCGTAAGTCTCGGGCTGACTGACCTGCACCGCCAGAACTTCTCGCAGCGTTGGATTTCCTCCCGGACGAGGCGGTCGATCCTCTGGAGTCTGACCAGGGGTGAGGGGATGGATACGAAATCTTCCATCTCCTGAAGAACCACCTCCATTCTCTGAACAGAAGACATCAGCGCCTCGCGCGTCTCTCCCATTTCCTGCTGCGGGTGCATGCGGGCGATTCTGCGGACCATGCCCCCGATCACCGTGAGGGGATTCCTCAGCTCGTGGGTCATTGCCTGGGCCAGGCGGACATATGCGGCGGTGCGTTCGGTCTCGATGAGCCGCGACTCGGTTTTCTTGAGCACCTCCTTTGCGTCTTCATAATGGCTTTTCAGCTCGGCAAGGAGCCGGGTGTTCTCGATCAGCGGTGCGAAGATCGAGGCGATGCTCTTGAGAAACTCAAGGTCTGGAGGAGAATAGGCGCCGGGGATCATCCGGTCGAGATATACCAGACCATAGATCTGGGCATGGTAAATGAGCGGGACACACAGGGCGGAGCCGATCTTGCGATCCAGAGGGCCTTTGAAGGCGGCCGGATGATCATCACTGGATGGGTCCCGCAGGAGAAGGGAATCACCGTTTTGAAAAACCCTCTCGACAATGTGCGGGCTTACGGGAACAGGTGCATGCTCGGGGTCCACCAGGAGGGGCTTGAGTGCCCCGCCGGGCTCGAACAGGGCGATGTATCCCCGGTCGTGGGCAAAGATATCCTTCAGGCGGGAGAAGATCTTTTTCCCCAGCACCCGCATGTCCTGATACTCTGCAAGCTCTGCGCTGATCTCGTAGATGGCGGCCAGCTTCTGGCGGTCGAGGGCTGCCTCGGCAGAGAAGCCGATGGCGTGGACCACGAGGTGATGCCCGGGCGAGGCCACAGCTGACTGCAGCAGGGTGAATTGCGCGTGTCCCACTCGGATGGTATCGCCGGGGTTGACGGCAGAGACGCGCCGGATCTTGCGGCCGTTGACAAAAATCCCGTTGATGCCGCCGAGATCTTCGATCCACATCCGGTTGCCCTCTTTCCTGATGATCGCGTGTCTGAGCGATATGGCGGGATCGGTAAGCATCAGGCCCACATCCTTGCCCTGTCCGATGAGACAAGGAAATCCCAAGGGGTATTTCTCTCTGGGAATCCGCTCCCGGAGAACGATCCTCTGATCCATAGTAATCTATGTATAGTAGGCTGTCCGGAGAACACAACCCGGGGAGAATCCGGGTCTGGAGAGGCACTGCATACCGTGTGCACTTTTTCTGCAGGGGGACGAAAGGCTCTTGATCTTGATGGAGATTTTGCCATTATAGGAGATGAAAACGAACCGAAACGAGAGGGTTATCCATGCCGATTTATGAGTTTTATTGTCAGGAGTGCAACACCGTTTACAATTTCTTCTCAAGGACGGTCAATACCGAAAAGGTTCCCAACTGTCCCAAATGCAAGTCAGGCCCCCTGAAGCGCCGGGTCTCCCTGTTTGCCGCCATTACCGGCCGCAGGGACGATGGCGATGCCGACGACGGCATGCCCCCCATCGACGAGTCGAAGATGGAGAAGGCCATGGCCATGCTGGCGAGCGAGGCGGACAAGATCAACGAGGATGATCCCCGGCAGGCGGCCCGGCTCATGCGCAAGCTTTCCGATGCGACAGGTCTCAAGATGGGACCGGGGATAGAGGAGGCCTTGAGTCGGATGGAGCGCGGGGAAGACCCGGACGCCATCGAGCAGGAAATGGGGGATCTGCTGGAGGGAGAAGAGCCCTTCGTGTTCGAGCAGAAATCCCGCTCAACCGGCAGAAAGCCAAAGCCCCTGGTGGACGAGACCCTTTACGATCTCTGATGGCGCTCCCCAAGCTGAGCAAGTGAGCGATCGAGTCCTGGGGAGCCGAGGGTGAAACAGGCGGGTGCTCTCCCGGCCCTGCAGCGGGCATGGGTTTCTCCCCGTTTCCTAAAGGAGTTCTTTTAGTCAGTGTCCGTCGGCAGGGTCTATCGCGGGGCAGGTTGCCTTTTCGCCCTTTGGGGTCTATTATTCCGGCCATATGATCGTGAGCGCCCATCAGCCCTATTTCTGCCCATACCCGGGGTTCTTTTTCAAACCCATGCATTCCGATGTGTTCGTTCTGCTGGATTCCGTCCAGTTTCCTCGGGGCGGCACCTGGATCACCCGCAACCGTTTCAAGAACGACCAGGGCGCCTTCTGGATGAGCATCCCGGTATGGAAAAAGGGAAAGGGGCTGCAGCGCATCGATGAGGTCGAGATCTGCCATGAAGGGTCATGGAAGAAGAAGCATCTGAAGAGCCTTTACTGCGCCTATGCGGACGCACCCTACCTCGAGCAGCATTTGCCCTTGTTCGAGCGGGTGTTTTCCGATGCATACGATAAGATCGCGGATATGAACCGAGATATCATCTCCTATGCAATGGATTCGCTCGGCATCCGGACGCAGGTGATCAGGCTTTCTGAAACGAAAGCGGGTGGGGCGGGCACCGGGCTGCTGGTCAACCTCTGCCGAACATTGGAGGCGGATGGGTTTCTCACCTTTCGTTCCGCATGGAAGTATCTCGATGAAGGCCTGTTCCGCCGGGCAGGCATCGAGACCCTCGCCATAGAGCCTCCTGAGATCGTGTACCCCCAGCTCTGGAGTGATTTCGTCCCGAATCTCTCGGTGTTTGACCTCCTGTTCACCTGCGGTCCAAAGTCGCGGGAGATCCTGCAAAGAGGGCGGCACAAGGTTCGATGCGCTGATTCCGTGGCCCATTGACCAACATATGTACCTCCGGTCTTGTAAGGATACTGGAGAAGATCGATTCTCTGTGGCATTATCCTGGAAGATTGTATATAATACATGAACTTCCATCTCGTTTTTTAAGGGCGTGAGTTTGCAGATATTGAAGGGGGGCAAAGAAATGAGCGAACGGGCATTGATACCACTGCTGCTGCTGTGCTTTCTCGCGCTGTGCAGCTGCTCGACTATAAGCTTCGAAAGGAAGGTCGAAGGCAACACCTTTTTCTCCATGGCGGATCCCAGGGTCCAGGTGCATATCAATCCGTCTTTCCGGTATATCGGAGAGTTCACCATGGCCCGCCGTCACCAGAACGTGCAGGGCGCCCGCAACCTCCTTGTGAACAACAATTCCTACCTCTTTGCAGAGATCGGCAAGGACAACTCACTGACAAAAGGCGTGGTCATCAGGGTCGACAAGGTCAACAGGAGCAGCTGGCAGCCCGATCTCTTTTCCGATATCAAGAACAAGCTGGTAGCGGATTACGAGCAGATCGGCTCCGAGCGGTACGAGCATTTCATTGCGGTACGATCGGATATATTCACGCCCGATGAGATGGACTTCGTCATCGCTGAAGGCATGAAGAACGCCGGGCCGGTCATGATCGGCGAGCGACTGAGCTACAGCGGCTACCGCATTCCCAAGTGCTTCATGGTGGAGGCATTTGGGATACGGACAGGCGCGGGCAACGACACCAAGTTCTGCATCTACTACTTCGAGGATCTCGCCCGTCTCGACGAGCAGTTCTCCTGCCGGGAATGGATACGGGGCGATCTGCCCCCGGCGGACAGGGAAGCGGTTGTCAAGCGTTTTGTCGAGTCGAGGAAGCGCGACCTCTCCTTTGCGAAGAATGTGAAATGATCGGGCTGGTGCCTCCGCATTTGAAGGGGGAGCATGTGCGAGGGGATCACCTGCCTTTCACGGCTGCTTTAACATCAATGCCTGGTTCCGGCTTCGAGATAATGGTGGCGGTCGTGCATTATACCAGAGAGTGTCATTATATTTTCAAGACATACTTGCCGATGGAAAGAAAGAGCTGCGTGAGCGGCAAAAGGGGCGGAATAACGATGACGAGTGCACCCGCAAAACAAGACGAGATCCCCATCGACCTGGAAAGGGCCGTGCGCGAGTTCGACGCGGACAGGGAGTTTCTGCTGGAGCTCGTAAGGGGGTTTCTGAACAACGTCAGAGGTCAGGTGGAGACCATTCGTGCGGCAATGGAGAAGGGTGATGCAGAGACCGTGCGCAGGGAGGCCCACTCGATCAAGGGAGGGGCTGCGAATATCTGTGCTGAGAGCCTTTCGCTCGCGGCATGGAAACTGGAAACGGCCGGGAAGTCGGGATCGTTGGACAATGGAGGGGAAATGCTCGGAGAGCTTCAGCATGAGTTCAGCCGGCTGGAGGGCTATGTGCGGAATGAGCTCGGCGGTGGAGAGTGAGCGCAGCAAGGTATGCTCCCGAAGCAGGATGGACTGAGTTTTTATCCTGTGATTAAGGAGGTGCTGTGAAGATTCTTGTGGCAGACGACGAACTCGTCAGCAGGAAGAAGCTGCAGAAGATCCTGAAGGACGTGGGGGAGTGCGAGGCCGTGATGGACGGCATAAGCGCCGTCGAAGCGTGCAGGGACGCCTGGGAAAATTCGTCGCCCTTCGATCTGGTGATCCTGGATATCCTCATGCCGGAGATGGACGGTACCGAGGCCCTGCGGGCCATCCGGAGGCTCGAAGATGAAAGCGACGTGCCAAAAGACCGGCGGGCAAAGATCTTCATGGTGACCGTTCAGTCAGACAAGGAGACCATTCTGACATGCGTCAAGGCGGGCTGCGACGATTTCATCACCAAGCCGTTCACGTATGATACCGTGATCGGGAAGGTGCAGCGCCACGGATTCACCGTGAGGGAAGGCGGCGCCGGGATGGACCTGCCCGACCGGGAACCCGGAAGTCCGGGTGAAGATGGAGGCAGGAGCGGCCTGCTCGAAAAGATCATCACCCGTTTCAAGCGCGGCGAGATCAACCTGCCCACCCTGCCCCAGATTCATTCCAAGTTCAAGGAACTGGTCGATGCAGGGGCGAACATCCAGGATATCGCCGAGTTCCTGAAATTGGACGCCGCCATCACCTCCAAGCTCATCAGCATATCCAACTCCTCGTACTACCGGGGTGTCGTTGAGAACCGGACCCTTGATCAGGCCATCAGCCGCCTGGGGCTCGAGACCACCCAACAGACCGTGAACGCTATCGCCAACCACGAGCTCTATCTGGCCAAGGACCGGAAGTATACCGACCTGATGGACCGGCTCTGGGAGCACGCGCTGTCCTGCGCCCATGCCGCCCAGATCGTCACCGAAAGCCTGCGCATAAGCCTCCAGGAAGACCCCTTCACCCTGGGATTGCTCCATGACATCGGCAAACTCTTGCTGGTGCAGGTGGTGGGAGAGATGGAGAAGAAGACATCCGAGGCGGTGGAGTCCCGGGAGCTGTTTCAGGTCCTGGGCGCATATCACGACAAGGCAGGGGCCGTGCTTCTGAAGCGGTGGTGTTTCTCCGAGATCTACGTCAACGTCGCACTGAGGCATCACCTCGATGAGATCGACTCTTCCTCCCGGGAGCTGATGGTGATCCATTTCGCCAACATTCTCGTCAGGGCAATGGGGTATGGCTTGGATGATCCTGGGTACGAAGATCTCTCTGCCGTGCCATCGGCGCAAGAGCTGGGGCTCAACAGCGACATGATCGCCCATGTACAGAAGACTGTCACGCAGCGGATGGAGGAGCTGAAGCACTATCTCGACTGAACCGTGTGCGTTCAAGGCCGGATGGGGAGCAGCGTAAGGGCTGCCTGCAAGACCATTGCCCGGTGATCTCCAGGAAGGGGCTGCTCGCGGGCCGGCCCTAAGGAGACTTAAGTCCCGCTGAAAAGGGTACGGCCCCAAAAGAGCACTCCGGTGCCTGCTCTCAACGGCTCTTTCTCAGCCCTCCGTGATTTTCCCGTAGACGAAACATCCGGATCGTGCTTGGTAAACAGGGAGAAACCAATGGAAAGGAGAAAACCATGGTGCCCGATGCAACGAAACTGATCATGGAGCTGGACCTGACCCTTCCCCTGCTCGGCGTCTACGACGCACCCGAAACCGGCGGATTCGGGCCGCTGGTAGGGCCCGAGCCGGGGAAACACATGTGCATCTTCTGCTTTTTCGAGAACTTCCGCAAGGGAGAGACCCTTGTGATCACCCGCGACAATTTCGGGTGCGGCGGGGCAGGCAACTGTCTGTGCAATGTCCAGACCAGATCGAGGGAGGAATATATCCGCTTTCTGGTAGGTGAGGAGGGGCTGAAGAGATCCCCCGAGGTCATGGGGCAGTGGATCGACCGGAGGAGGCCCTATATGCAGCGGCATCCCTTTCTTCTCATGGGTCCGGTCAGGATGGAGAAGTACGAGTACCTCAAGAGCGTCACCTTTTTTGTCAACCCCGACCAATTGAGCGTGCTCATCATCGGCGCCAACTACGACGCCGCCCCTGATGATCCTCCGCCCGTGATCGCCCCCTTCGGCTCCGGGTGCATGGAACTCCTGCCCCTGTTCGACGATCCGGATGCCCCGCAGGCCATAATCGGGGCCACCGACATAGCCATGCGGCAATATCTCCCCCGCGACATCCTGGCGTTTACCGTCACCAAACCCATGTTCGAGCGCCTCTGCGCCCTTGACGATGAGAGCTTTCTCTACAAGCCCTTCCTGAGAAACCTGAAAAAGGCGCGGGCCGGGCAGTCGATGCAGATGTCATAGCCGAAAGAGGACCGGCTCCGGCAGGTCAGTGTAAAATACCGCGGCCGTGCGGGCCGGGAGCGCACCCGGACAATCCCGGGCTTGAGCCCGGGTATGATGAATATGAACGAGGAGATATCATGTTGCGGGATCTGATCGAGAAGAACAGGTCATACCGGAGGTTCAGAGAGGATGTGCCGGTGGGGCCCGAGGTGCTCAGGGACCTGGTGGGGCTCGCACGGCTGTCTGCATCGGCAGGAAACCTCCAGCCCTTGAAATACATCCTCTCGTGGGAGCCGAAGAAGAACCGGCTCATCTTTCCCCACCTGGCGTGGGCGGCCTATCTCAAGAACTGGCCGGGGCCCGGAGAAGGCGAGCGGCCGTCGGCCTACATCATTATCCTGGGCGACACGGCCGTTTCCAAGACATTCGGCTGCGACCACGGAATCGCGGCCCAGAGCATTCTCCTGGGTGCCGTGGAGCGGGGCCTGGGCGGCTGCATGATCGCCTCGATCCAGCGCAACCAGCTTAAGGAGGCTCTGAAGATTCCCGCACGGTTCGAGATACTCCTGGCCATTGCACTGGGCATCCCCGTGGAAGAGGTGGTGATCGAAGATGCAGGAGAGGGAGGAGGCATCGAATACTTCAGAGACAAGAACGGGGTGCACCACGTTCCCAAGCGGCGGCTGGAAGAGATCATCCTCCCGCTGTGACGGGCGGGATGCGTACCCTGCGGCGCATTCCCGACAGGTGCGCAAGGGAGGAAGGATGGCTGTATCCCCTGATCCGGCCGGGACTTAAGGGGCGGTATGAGGAAGGCGGCATGGATATGGGCAGCGCGGTAAGAATGAGATCCGTTCTGCTTCTCGCGGCCGGCGCAGCGGCGCTGGCGGTGATATGGTTCGGCGCGGCAGCGCTTGCAGTCGGCCGTTCTGTAGAAGGCGGATACCCGGTCCGGTTGGCCGGAACGGGCGATGAACCGATGCCGTACCATGGGGATACCTCGGAAAGCCGGGCGCCCTCTCCCGGGCTGGGAAACGCCGCCGGATCGGGCACGTCTGCCGGCATACGGATCGCGGCCCCCGGAGAGTCCGGGGAGGATTCACCCGGCGATATACCCGATACGCAGGCAAAGGCGGCCGGGCGGTTCAGGGGTTATCTCCTCGTCTCTGCGGTCTTTCTCGTCATCTACTGCCTCGGATTCTGGTTCATCCAGGTCAGGAGGCATATGCCGGGCAGGAGGGAATGAGGGATGCACCCTTGGAGGCTAGGAAAAGGGACGCTCTCGGCCCAGGGGGTGACCGGTCGGTACGGGACGCGCCCGCAGGGGTGATGATAAAGGGCCGGCGCATCAGGGCGCGGCGCATGGAGCGGAAACACTGAATGCAGGAGGCTGCTGATGGATATCTACGAGTTTCTTCACACCCACAAGATTCCCTATGAGCGCTACGATCACGAGGCGGTCTTTACCTGTGAGCAAGCCGACCTCCTCTCCATTCCCTCGAGTGCGGCAAAGACCAAGAACCTCTTCTTGAGAGACCGGAAGGGACGCAGGCACTTCCTGGTCACGGTCGGCGCGGAGAAGTCGGTGGATATCAAGGCCATGGAAGGGCTTCTCTCGGTCAAGGGCTTGAGTTTCGCATCAGAGGAGCGTCTTATGCAGTATTTGGGACTCACCCCGGGATCGGTTACGATCCTGGCTGTTCTCAACGATCCTGACCACCGGGTGGAGGTGATCGTGGACGAGGATCTCTGGCAATGCCAGTCCATGCAGTGCCATCCCCTGGTGAACACGAGCACTCTGATCATGGCCGTTGACGACATCCGGCGGTTTCTGGCGATCACCGGCCACGAAGCCAGGGTGATGCGCATCCCGGTGCGGCGGTGATGAGCCAGCCATCGGCCTTGGGCCATCTTTTTAAGGAAGGGGACCATTTTTGTAGACAAAAAGTTCTGTTCCCCCGTCTCTATGGGCAGCTATATGTCGAACGGCCGCTGTTCAAGGGAAGCGGAAAGGTATTTTCCGAACCCGTAGATGCAGCGGAAACTGCTTCGGGCGGGCGCCCCATAGAGGCGGCGGGGATGAGGATGAGAGCAGGGAAGAGATGCGCATGGCGGTGATGCAGGAAGGCACCGATCTTTGCGGCCGGGTCGATAAGGCCGCGGCCGTAAGAAGGGCGGCTGCGGGAGACCGGGAGGCGTTCGAGGAGCTCATGGATGCCTACCATAGGAGGATATTCGCCATGGTGTACAGCCGGATCACCTCGCGCATGGACGCGGAGGACATCACACAGGAGATCTTCGTGCGGGCCTTTCAGGGGGTGAGGTCTCTGCGTGATCCGGAACTGTTCAAACCCTGGCTCTACCGGATCGCGCTCAACGCGATCAATGACTTCCTGAGAAAGAAACGCCTGCGTTCCATCTTCACCCTGTTCACCCGCGAGCGGGATGACAGCGAGGTGCCCGACCCGATCAGAGGCGGTTCCGACTATCTGGAGCGCAAGGAGTTCTGGACCCGCCTCAATGAGTTTTTCTCCCGGCTTTCCCCGTCCGAGAGAGAGGTGTTCAGGCTTAAGTTTCTCGACGGCCTGTGCATCAGGGAGATCGCAGAGGTGATGGAGAAGAATGAAAGTACTATCAAGACGCACCTTTACCGCGCCGTGGAGAAGTTCCGCAGGGAGAGCGACCTTTCGGGGTTTCTGAAGGAGGAAAAGGCATGAGCGAAGACCGAAAGCCAGGGTGCAGCATCGCTCGGGTGATCCGTTACGTGGTGGACGAGAACGATCTCGATCCCGAGCAGAGGCGGCACCTGAGGGAGTGCCCGGTCTGCCGGGAGGAGCTTAAGCAGCTGGATGGCGGGCTTCGCCGGCTCGGACACATGGCTGCTGAGCATACGCCTGAGCCTGTACGGAGGCCGGTTCTGCCGGTAGAGGGTCGCGAACTGCCGCACAGGCCGGTCCTTCTGTGGAGGCTTGCCTGGGGAACGGGTTTGGGTTTTGCCCTGGTTATGCTGATCGCAGTGTGGACCGTGTTCCAAAGCAGTATCTCCCCTGTGAGTTATCAGGACATAGCACAGGAGATGGCCGAAGACGAGATGCTCCTGGCAGAGGTCCTCGCGCTTGAAGAGAACCCGTTGCCCGACGCATACCGGGAGATCTCTCCCGAGGAAACCGCTGGAATCGATGAAGAGATATTCGATTTCATCGTACCCGTGGAAGGCTGGAACATGGATCAGGAATCGAGAACAAAGGAGGCGTGAGATGAGAAGGAAGAGTGTGGCGGCGCTTGCTGCCTGTGCGGTGGTCATATTCGTGTTCCCGGCCGTTGCCGAGGCTATGGGGAGAGAGGGGCCTCCGGGCAGGTGGTGGCGGATGCCCGAGGTGGCGGATGCCCTGGAGTTGAGCCAGGCCGACAAGGACTCGCTGGATGAGCTCTATGTGCAGAATCGGCGGGGCCTGATCGAGCTCAAGAACGACCTTGAACGGGAGCGCTTCGAGCTCGAAAACATCCTCGAACAGCAGAACCTCGACGAAAAGGCGGCCATGGAACAGTTCAAAAAGATCGAGCGCTGCCGGGAGAGGCTTTCCATGGAGCGTTTCCGGTATTTTCTTCAGGTGAGAAAGATGCTCGGACACGAACGCTACCAGAAGCTCATGACCATGATCAGGGATTTCCACGGCAAGAGAGAGAAAAGGGGTGGGCTTGAGGATCTCCCCCCTGCCGCTCAATGAGCAGGTCCGCAGGCGGCCGGACGGATCCTTGCCGTCTGCGGCCCCCGGGCAGGGTGACTGCCCGGGGTCTGATTTAGCCTGATGCCGGATTCACTCTGCCGGGTTCGTTTTACCATCGATCCATTTCTCGGCCCGCAGGCTCTCAGCGCCCGATGCGTGGGTTTTTTACGCCTGATCGCTTTCATCCACCTTAGCCCCTTATGATCAACAAAGAAGGATTATCCCCTTAAAGATTCATCCCTCAGAGCCCGGGTGACGATAAAGGACAAAACGGGCGTCTTTTGGTGACGGCGCCGACTTTCCAAAGGATCGGACATGGGCTGCACACATCTACCAAGAAACATCGTGAGAAGCGGCGTCGCAGTCTGGCTGGCGATTCTGCTCGCTGTGTCCTGCTTCGCAGCCTGCAAAATCAGGGACGAAGGCGAAGCGGGAGGCGCGGGCTCCCCGGCCGTGATCGGCCCTGAAGGCGGGATCGTCGAGATCGCCGATCCTGCAAGCGGGATCTCTGGCGCCCGGGTGTATATTCCCGCCGGCGCCCTGGACAGCGAGCAGGGCATCTCCATTTCCCGGAAGGATCTCCCCCAAGCTCTTCCCGCCGGGTATCGGGCAGGAGGCAGGTGCATCGACTTCCACCCGGACGGCATCCAGTTCTCCCAGCCGGTCTTGCTCCATCTCCCATACGATGACCTCAACAATGACGGGATCATCGACGGCCGCGCGGTCCGGGAAGAAAACCTCTTCGTGCTCTATTACGACAGCCTGAACAACAGATGGGAGGAACTGCCCCTGTACGGCTTGGATACGGGAGGCAACCTGGCCGTGGTGGAATCCATGCATTTCAGCACCTACCTCGTGGCCGTGGATACCTCCGATGCCCGCACCCTCGATACAGGTTTTACGGACACGGATACAGATCCCTCCTTCGAGCCCGGTGAATGCTATCTGGGAAACGACAGATTCTGCCACTATTACCATATGACTGTGCTGCGCAGGGAGAGCGGGCTCACCGCCATCGTGGACAGGAACCTGACCTATGTCAACAGCGGCATTGTCGCTGAGATCAGCGAAGACGGCAGCTCGGCCACCTTTGATGCTACAAGCGCCTTTGCCAAGGTGCTGGCCTCGGGTGACGCAACCCAGTGGAGATGGGAGGGTGAATTTGTCAGGGAGCATACCTTTCTCATGGATTACGAGGTGATGCAGGACGATACGCTCTCTTCTCCAGACCCCGGTGAGACAGACCCGGGAGACGGTGCGGGAGGTATCTTCTGCCGGGTCGAGGCGGTCGATGCGAACATGGTGAAGATAACCTGGGAGATCAACGTTTTCGAGCAGGTCATCTACCAGACAAACCCCTTTGGGACCGGCCACTGTCTGGCGATACGCTTCCGTGCGACCCACCTGTGAACCCGGCGGGGAAACCCGGTTGAGCATCTGCCGACAAGCGGGTATAATAGGCTCGGCGGTCTCATGGGGAGCGACAATCACCAGCCCCTTAAGCCGGCCTTTTTACCGCGGCCCGTGTTCCATTCTCTTTACCTTTCCCCTCATCCTCCGGCCATAACCTTATTGTAGTTTTATAGCATGCACCCGAAAACCCGGTGTCCGGAGTCATCTGTAAAGCAAGGCATAGAGCCAAGGAAGATGGGTTCTTTCCCATGCTGCCCGGACATCGTTCCAAAGAACCGGGTCTCCATGAAACACTGGTATGCCCGGGGGAGGGAGCTCTGCCATGGAAAAGGTCTTGTGTAATCCGTGAGCGGAAAGGATCGGATCGTAAAAGCGTTTGCTCCCCGCCGGTGAAATAAAAGACCAGGCGGCGCACGAAGTCCGCCTGGCGAAAACAAAGGAACTACTGGAGTATTCCCTTTCTCGGCAAACCAGAGCATCGCCATGAGGGTTCTGTGGGGCCTGGGTATTTCTTTTCGAAGGCGAGTCTCCCTGAAGTGAAAAACCGTCTTTACAGGACAAAGGAGGGATTCCGGCCGGCAGGGTTGCTGGAAAAGACAAAAAATATCAATACTATCGAATGGTTGATCTTGACAATGCCAGGTGCCCGCATATCATGAATTAATACAAGGACACTGCATGAGGGGGGAGTTATGGCAAAACATGATGCCCCGCGTATCATGCGGGATCTCCTTCTCACCGCGGGCATCGGGATCAACGGAAACAATCCGTGGGATATCATCATACATCATCGGGATTTCTATGACAGGATCATGCGCGGCGGCGTGCTTGCCCTGGGCGAGTCATACATGGATGGGTGGTGGGACTGCGAGGCCCTGGATCAACTGTTCGACAGGGCGCTCAGGGCCCGGCTCGACAGAATGCTCAAGGGCGGCCTATATGCCGTCCGGCACGCTTTCACGGCCCTGCTGTTCAACCTCCAGAGGAGAACGCGGGCTCACGAGGTGGGCAGGAGACACTACGATATCGGCAACGATCTCTACCGCGCCATGCTGGACTCGAGGATGGTTTACACCTGCGGCTACTGGAAAAATGCGAAAAACCTCGACGAAGCCCAGGTGGCCAAGATGGACCTGGTATGCCGGAAGACAGGGATAAAGCCCGGGATGCGGGTTCTTGACCTGGGGTGCGGATGGGGCTCGTTTGCCCGGTATGCCGCAGAGACCTATGGTGCGGAGGTGACCGGGGTCACCATATCGAAAGAGCAGGTGGCGCTTGGAAAAGAGCTCTGCAAAGGTCTGCCGGTCGATATCAGATACCAGGACTACCGGGAGGTGACCGGAAAGTACGACCGGGTCATCTCCATCGGAATTCTTGAGCATGTGGGCTACAAGAACTACCGGACCTACATGGAGGTGGTGGACAAGACCCTCAAAAACGACGGGATCGGGTTTTTCCATACCATTGGGGGCAATGTGAGCGTCACCATCGGCAACCCCTGGACCACAAAATACATCTTTCCCAACGGGCAGGTGCCCTCGATCGCGCAGCTCGGCAGGGCCATGGAAGGGATCATGGTCATGGAAGACTGGCACAATTTCGGACCCGACTACGACCGCACCCTCATGGCCTGGTACGAGAACTTCGAGCGGCACTGGCCCGAGTTGAAAGATCGCTATGACGAGCGGTTTCACCGGATGTGGCGGTTCTATCTCCTGAGCTCTGCCGGGGCATTCCGGTCCCGTTCCATACAGCTCTGGCAGGTGGTGATGACCAAGCCCGGCTCGCAGCAGCCCTACTGCAGGCTTGAGTAGGAGAGGGCGTATGCTCGAGTCGGATGTGATCGTGATCGGGGGCGGTCCTGCAGGAGCAAGCTGTGCATGGAAGCTCAGGCAGTACGGCCGGGAGGTCGCTATCATCGACAAGGAGACCTTCCCCCGGGCAAAACCCTGTGCAGGCTGGATCACCCCGGCCACCTGCAGGAGCCTCGATATCCGTCCCGGGGCCTACCCGTTCGGCATACTCGCTATCAGGCGCATTACCGTGCACATCCATGGCAGGTGTTTCACCCTGCCCACCAAGCAGTATTCCATCCGGCGCAGCGAGTTCGACTCGTGGTTGCTGGAGCGGGCAGGGGTTCCCGTACACACTCACCGGGTGCGCACGATCCGAGAGGAAGGCCGGACATTCGTGATCGACGACGCCTTCAGGTGCCGGTTCCTGGTTGGCGCAGGGGGCACCGCCTGCCCCGTATATTCGACCTTCTTCCGCGACAGGAGGCCCCGGCCCAGGGAATCCCTCATCGTGACCATGGAAGAGGAGTTCGCCTGTCCCGACGCCGACCCAGTGAGTCGGCTGTGGTTCTTCGAAGAGGGCCTTCCCGGCTATGCCTGGTATGTCCCCAAGAGCGGAGGCTTCGTCAACGTAGGCCTGGGCGGGAAGCATTGCAAGCTCGCGGGCAGCGGCAAGGGCATCCGCGAGCACTGGGATTCGTTCGAGAAAAAACTGAGGCGGCTATCCCTGGTCAGAGACCACGAGTTCTCGCCCCGGCGGCATGTTTATTTCATCAGGAAGGACACCGGGCCCATGCAGCTGGGCAACATCTATATCACCGGAGACGCAGCCGGTCTCGCCACCATCGACATGGGGGAGGGCATCGGCCCGGCGGTCAGAAGCGGGATCCTTGCGGCAGAGGCCATTATCTCCGGCAAGCGCTATTCTCCGTCCCGGCTGGGCAGTCTCAGCCTGTGGAACTTTCTTTTTCCCATCGTGTAGACCAAGGGGAGGGGAGTATCTTTCATGGGGAACCTCTCCCGTGCCGTCCCTGCACGATGCACGATCATTCTCATCCACGGCGGGCTTGCCCTCTCTTCCGCTTGAGAGCGTTCCCGCGGCAGGATCATCAGGGATAGCCGGAAGATGCCCCAAGGGATGGCGGTTTATTCCTGATTAAGGATGCTGTCGACCATATGCTGCTTCGAGAAATGGGCCGCGGTCAGGTAATACATGGCCCCCTCGCGGCCAAGGACTCTCTTCCTAATCTCCCGGCGAGAACATCCTGCGCGGTGGAGGTCCATGACCCGGACTTTCAGCTCTTCCATGGATTTGATCTTTGCCTCCAAGGCCTGACTGCCGTTTTCTACCCTGCCCTTGAGTCCGCAGAAGATCGTTGAGAAATCGAATGTGCAGAGCTTTTTCAATGAAGAGAGAATGAGCTCAAAGTCCTCGTCGCGCCTTAAGTAGCGGACAGTCCTCCCGCAGAAGAGATCTCCGGTGAAGAGCCACCCCTTGTCCGGTTCCAGCAGGCATACGTGATCGGGTGAGTGCCCGGGGGTGTGAATGACCTGGAAAACATGGCCGGGAAGCTCTATGGACGCCCCCAGCGGAGAGGCCTCAGAAGGATCAGGGCATCCCCAGACCACGCGCTGATAGAATCTGAGCCCGAGTTTGTCCGGGTCGGCGATAAAGGGCAGGGACTCTTCCGGGGCGTATACTTTAGCCCCGAACACCTGCCTGACCGGTGTGTTGTTCCCGATGTGGTCCTCATGGTGGTGCGTGTTGATGACCGCGCCCACCGGCCTGCCTGCAAGGGCGTGCATGAAATCTTCCCGCGCATGGACCGCGCCGGTGTCGATGAGCGTGTTCCCCACCAGGAAGGCATGGACCGTATACGGCACATACGGCCCCATGCTCCTGCCCATGAGAAAACCCGTGACTCCTCCCCACTCCCTGACCCGTATCATGGCTTGCCTCCCTCTGACGAGGCGCCTTTCCCGTTCAGGGCCTCTTCTGCTGACTTGAGGTTTGCCAAGATTCTTTCGAGCATGCCCTCGAATGTATCGATCTCGGAATCCGAGAAGCCCGCATAACCCAGCGAGGTCATTTGCCGGGACACACGGACATAGACGCTCCAAAGACCCCGGTTCTTGTCCGTGAGCCGGACATGGATCCTCCGGCGGTCTTCCCCGGACGGAATGCGGATGATATGGCCGGAACGCTCCAAGGCATCGAGCATGACAGTGAGGGTGGATTTTTTCAAAGAGGTCTCAGATGCGAGGCGATGGATCGGCACATCGTCCTTTTGCCACAGGGCATAGAGGATTCTTCCCTGTGAGGGGGTGATGTCGTGAATACCGTGATCCTTGAGCAGCTTGGAGAAGATCCTGCCGGATATCTGGTGCATCTGCGCAATGAGAAACGCCCCTTTCCTCGTGTTTTTCATGTCCATTCCCCCCTGGATACAGACGGCAAATAGTTCTAAATAGGACAATACGAAAACGAACAATAAATCAAGCAAAATCATTCCATCCAGGCGCAGTGCCCTTTCAGAAGAAGCCCTTGTCCAGGGGAAACCGGGATGATACCCATTGACCGGTTAAGGGATATGGAGTAGGTTTTTTTATGACACTGAGAGTGCCAGCATATGAAAGGAGGGAGCCATGGACTCCGAAATGGAACTTGAGGCCAAAAAGGTGCTGATAAAGCGCAAACATGAGCTCCATGAAGAGACCTTAAGAAAGATCATCGAGGAGCTGCAGTACAATCTGGCGCACTACGACAAGTTTGACGGCCTGGAGAGTATCTTTGCCCACGTGAAGACCAATGCCAAAGCACTCCTATTCCTGTGCCAGGAGCGCAAGCGGGACAGGGACAAGCGCAAGGACCCTACCCAGCCGGTCACGCCGATTCCGCCGCCGGGATCGGATCTCGAATAGCCTTCCCGGCAGGATGCCCGCCCTGCGCGCGTGTTCCTGGCTGACCCGGAAGGGACGATTCTGATGATCTGCCGGTCATCCGGGCCACACCCCTTTCCCCCTTCAAGGAGGGCAGAGGGTTCTTTTCACGTACGCGAAAGCGCAGTATTATGTAATAAATGGAAGATGCCCGGGAAGGAGGCGGATCCATGAAGATTGCCCGTGACATGGTCGAGCTGGTGGGGAACACCCCGCTGGTGAGGATGAACAAGGTGACGGGAGCCTGCGTGGCCGAGGTGGCGGGCAAGCTCGAATTCTACAACCCCTGCTCATCTGTCAAGGATCGCATCGGGATGAGCATGATCCTCGAGGCGGAGAGGCAGGGCCTCATCCAGAAAGACACCGTGATCATCGAGCCCACGAGCGGCAATACGGGCATCGGCCTGGCCTTCATGTGCGCTGTCAGGGGTTATCGGCTCATCATCACCATGCCCGAGAGCATGAGCATGGAGCGCAGAAAGCTCCTTGCTGGGTTTGGCGCCGAGCTCGTGCTCACTCCCGCCTCCGAGGGGATGCGGGGGGCCATTGCCAGGGCGAATGAGCTGGCCAAGGAGTATCGCAGCTCATTCATACCCCAGCAGTTTTCCAACCCTGCGAATCCGCGGATCCACGAGGCCACTACGGCCCGCGAGATCTGGGACGACACGGACGGCCGCGTCGACATCTTCGTGGCCGGGGTGGGCACCGGCGGTACCATCACGGGGGTGGGCAGGTTCCTGAAGGCGCGCAAGCCCGGCGTGCAGATCGTGGCGGTCGAGCCCAAGGATTCTCCCGTGCTCTCGGGCGGCAGGCCGGGCAGCCACAAGATCCAGGGAATCGGGGCCGGATTCGTTCCGGATGTTCTCGACCGGGGCGTCATCGACGAGGTGTTCACGGTAGGAGCAGATCAGGCCTTCCACATGGCGCGGCGGCTCATCAGGGAGGAGGGGGTTCTCTGCGGTATATCATCGGGCGCCAATGCCCATGCCGCAATAGAGATCGGCAAGAGGCCCGAGAACGCGGGAAAGCTCATCGTGTTCGTTGTGTGCGACACGGCAGAGAGATACCTGAGCGATCCGGATCTTTTTCCTTGAAAGCTCCTTCCACGGCCCGTTTTTTTAAGGGCTTGAAGGGAGAGAACATAGGCCGGTCCTGGCTTTTTGGTTCCAAGCGGGGTGAATCCTCCTTTAGCGTGCGCTTGTTTTAAGGATTTTGAAGGCGGGGACACATTCCCGCTTGATCTTTCAGACTTCAAGAAGATCCAGGGCTTGCCCTTCGTGCCCGTACCATTGATCGTCGGGCACTCAAGTGCCCGGGATACTCAACGGAGGTTGAAGGTGGAAAACAACAGGCAGATAGAGCTGATCAAGACAGAGAAGACCATCCACAAGGTTGTAAACGAGCTGTGCAGGCCTGAATCCTACGAGGGGGTCTACCAGAAGCCCATGCAGGACAAGGTCATGCCCTCCATCGACGCGCTCACCGAGTTTGTCGAGCGGCTGCGCAGGGTGATATTCCCGGGGTATTTCAGCGACTCGGAGGTCTCCCTGGAGAGCATGCCCTATATCCTGGGAAACCACCTGGAAAAGGCGGAGAGGATCCTCTCCGAGCAGATCAAGAGGGGGTATGGGTTCTCCTGCGAGATCACCTACGGACAGGCGATCATCGAGTGCGACGAGCGGTCGCGCGCCCTGTCTAGGGAGTTCATCAACGCGATCCCACGGATCAGGAGCCTTCTGGCGTCCGATGTCATGGCCGCCTACGAGGGCGATCCGGCGGCCAGGAGCACGGGCGAGGTGATTTTTTCGTATCCCAGCGTCAAGGCCATGACCAACTACCGGATCGCCCACGAACTCCACCGCCTGGGTGTGGAGATCATCCCCCGGATCATCACCGAGATGGCTCACTCCCAGACCGGCATCGACATCCATCCCGGGGCGACCATCGGCGAGCGGTTCTTCATCGACCACGGCACGGGCACGGTGATCGGAGAGACCTGCGAGATCGGCCGGAACGTCCGGCTCTACCAGGGCGTCACCCTGGGCGCGGTGAGCTTTCCCAGAGACGATTCCGGCAGGCTGGTCAAGGGCATTCCCCGGCATCCCATCGTGGAGGACAATGTCATCATCTACTCCAGCACCACCATCCTGGGCCGGGTGCGCATCGGCACGGGCTCGGTCATCGGGGGCAATGTCTGGCTCACCAGCGATGTGCCTCCCTATACCCGGGTGATGCAGGAAAAGCACGCCCAGTCGGTGATCATGGTCACGCAGGAAGGGAAGGAATGAACCTATCCACATCTCCGCAAGAGAACGGTACGGATTGCCGGAACGTATCGAGAGCGGCCGTTCAGGCGGTACAGACGCCCACGATAAGCGCGAGGCAGGGGCGGTCCGCCTGGTGCGGCATGGGCTGTGCCCCGGCCTTACTTACGGCAGTCGTGCTCTGCTGTCTGATGTGGGTGCTGCCCGGTCTCTCCACGGCTGCGGAAGACGGGGGCGGAAAGGTTTTTCTGTGGTCCTTTGCGGCGGAGAAGGGAACGCTCTATCTCCTGGGCTCCGTGCATGTGCTCAGACCGGATGCCTATCCCCTGGACGAGCGGATCGACCGGGCATACGAGGCGAGCAGAAGGGTGGTGTTCGAGGCCGATGTCAAGGAAATCGCAGGCGACGATGTGCAGCAAGTCCTCAAGGAACACGGCATGTATGGAGACGATGCAACGCTCAAGGAGTACATATCCGGTGACACCTTTAGACTTCTCCAGAACCATGCACAGACTGCAGGAATCCCCCCCGCCCGGTTTGAGCGGATGAAACCCTGGTTGTGCGCCGTCACCCTAAGCGGGGCTGAGCTGAGCCGTCTGGGGTTCAGGCCGGAGCTCGGTATCGACGCCCATTATGCCGCGAGGGCGGAGAAGGACGGCAAGGAGAGGATCTTTCTGGAATCCGCCCGCTTCCAGGTGGAGCTGCTCGCCGGGATGCCCGGAGAGCAGCAGGAGGAACTCCTGAGGCAGGCCTTGCGGGAGCTCGAGGTGATCGGGGAGAAGTCGGACGCCCTGGTGAGCGCATGGAAGAGAGGCGATGCGGATGCACTGGAGGCCATCGTGGGCATCAGTCTTAAAGAGTATCCCCGAATCAGAAAGGCGCTCTTCACCGACAGGAACCTCAGCTGGATGTCCTGTCTGGAAAAGCTTCTGGAAAGCGAGGGAGACACCTTGGTGATCGTGGGCGCGGGTCATCTTGTGGGGGAGGACGGCATCCTGAACCTGCTGCGCCGCAAAGGATACAACCCGGTCCAGCACTGAAGGGATGCGTGAAAAGAGGCACCGGCTGTATTCGGCCTAAAAAAATATCATAGGAGGGGGATTTATGAAGATCAAGGCCATCGAGCTCTACCATGTCTCGGTTCCTTTACCTCAGACCTTCTGGCCGACCTGGATACCGGGGTATCCCCAGACGCACAACCGGTTCACCCTCATCAAGATCGTCACGGACGAGGGAATCACAGGCTACTCGGCGGGCACGGCCATGGGCACCGAGCGCCAGGGCCTGGGAGACCTCATCGGAGGCTATCTCATCGGAGCGGACCCCACCGATATCGATCAGGTGCAGGGCCTGCTCAAGCAGGCAGGATATCTCGGGTGGAGGAACTTCTGGATCGAGCCCGCGTGCTGGGACATCATAGGCAAGAAGGAGGGCAAACCGGTCTACGAGCTGCTGGGCGGCAGCGCACGGCCCATCGATGTCTATCTCTCCACCGGAGAGATGCACGACCCTGAAAAACGGGTGGACGAGCTCCTGGCCATGAGGGAGCGCGGGTACAAGACCGCCAAGCTCCGGGTCAAGAACGCCACACTCGCAGAGGACATCAGACACATCGAGGTGATCCGCAAGGGCATCGGAGACGCTATGACCCTGGGCGTAGATGCGAACCAGGGCTGGCTGGTCACCATCGTGGACAAGGTTCCGGCCTGGGACCTGAGCCGTGCCAGCGACTTCGCGGCGGCCTGCTGGGACAATCAGATCGAGTGGCTCGAGGAGCCGCTGGATTCCCGCGACTATGACGGCAATGCCGAGCTCAAGAGGACCTCGAAGGTCAAGATTTCAGGCGCGGAGCTCAACTACGGCTGGGACGAGATCAAGATCATGTTCGAGAAGGACTGCTTCGACATCTACCAGCCCGATGCCACATTCGCGGGCGGCATCGCCCAGGTGAAGAAGGTGATCGACACCTGCAAGCTCAAAGGCCGGCTCTTCAGCCCGCACACCTGGACCAACGGCATCGGCTTCTACATCAACTGGAACATGGTCCTGGCCGATAGGGGCAACACCCTGCCCCTGGAGTATCCCCTGGAAGAGCCGTCCTGGGTCCCTGAGTTCCGCGAGGGCATCATTGAACCCGTGATCCCGGACAAAGACGGCAGGCTCGCCCCTTTCACCCGGCCCGGCCTGGGTTTCGAGATCGACGAACGCAAGCTCAGGAAATACGGAACACGCTTTTTCAAGCTCACGGAGACGGGCCTGAAGATCAAGGTGATCAGGGAAAAGGGACTGCGGGCCGCGCTCGATCTCAAGAAGCGCAAAGAAAGAGGCTAAGCCTGCTCAAAAGGTAAGGATGGGCGGACGCGGTTCATCCCCCTGATTCTCCGGCCCGGCTAAAAAAGAAAAGGGGGGACGAAACCTTAAGGCCCGTTCCCCCTTTTTCGCTCGCTTTTTTTGTTAAGGCGCTTGTCAGGAGATGTACTCAAGCGCGATCCTGAACATCCTCCTGATGGGCTCTGCCGCGCCCCAGAGGAGCTGGTCGCCCACGGTGTAGCAGGTGAGGTATTCCCCGCCCATGTTGAGCTTGCGGATCCTGCCCACCGGAACCTCGAGCCTGCCGGTCACCGCCGCGGGGGTAAGGCGCTTCAAGGTTTCTTCCTTGGTGTTGGGGATCACCTTTACCCATTCGTTGGCATTGGCGATGATGGCAGTGATCTCATCCAGAGGCAGGTCTTTTGTGAGCTTGATGGTCAGCGCCTGGGAGTGGCAGCGCATGGAGCCCACCCGGACACAGATGCCGTCGATGGGGATGGGCTTTTTCGCGCCGAGGATCTTGTTGGTCTCGACAAGGCCCTTCCATTCTTCCCTGCTCTGGCCGTTCTCAAGCGCGGAATCGATCCAGGGCAGCACGCTTCCCGCCAATGGAAATCCGAAGTTCTCCCTGGGGAACGAACCGTCGTGCATGGCTTCGAGTACCCTTCGGTCAAGGTCCAAAGCCGCAGAGGCCGGGTCGTCCAGGAGATCTTTCGACTGCCTGCTGATAAAGGCCATCTGTTCGATGAGCTCGCGCATATTCTTGGCGCCCGCACCGGATGCCGCCTGGTAGGTCATCGAGGTCATCCACTCCACCAGGCCCTGATGGAACAGGCCGCCCAGCCCCATGAGCATGAGGCTCACGGTGCAGTTGCCCCCGATATAGTTCTTGATGCCTTTGTGCAGGGCATCGTCGATCACCGCGCGGTTCACCGGGTCGAGCACGATGATGCTGTCATCCTGCATGCGCATGGCGGATGACGCATCGATCCAGTAGCCTTTCCACCCGGCCTTTCTCAGTTCGGGATAGACCTTTTTGGTATGGTCGCTACCCTGGCACGTCACGATGATATCGGTGGTCTTCAGCTCCTGTATGTCGTACGCATCTTTCAAGGGAGGAATGTCGATGCCGATGGCAGGGCCTTTCTGCCCCACCTGGGAGGTAGTGAAGAAGATCGGCTCGAACCCGTTGAAATCCTTCTCCGCGATCATCCGGTCCATGAGGACCGAGCCGACCATGCCGCGCCAGCCGATGAATCCTGCTCGTACCATGTGACCATCCTTTCCTTCGACGTAGTTGTCTCCGCCCTTAACCGGGCCGGGAAGCGAAAAAGCCTGTCCGCCGCCGTTTCGTGAAGAGGGGACGCGTTTTTTCACCAGATTCACATACCGGGAAAACGTCCATAAATCAATGGGCAGTCTGCCGCCCCTTTCGGGGGCGGGTTCAGATGAATGATTTCCGGAATGGGTTTTGATCGGCTCAAGACGGTTGCAGATGAAAGCAAAAGAAAAACAGGCGCCGTGCGGTCCCCCAGGCCAAAGAAGGAGACGGTTGATATTGTCCTTTGGGTGACTATTATCTTTCTCGATGCAGCATCTTTAGAGCGCTGTGAAGAACAGCCATTGATATCAAAGGGATATCCGCCCATTCATTACGAAAACCGTCAGGGGAAAGGAAGCGCGGCAGGAGATGTCCGAGGTTGCCCTGGTCTACCCATATGTATACCGATCCGCCCCCGATGCCATGCTCTTCTATCCCCTCGGCATAGCCCAGCTCGCCATGCTTCTCCGCGACAGGGGCGTGGACGTGGTGGTGGCGGACCTGACCTTCCAGGGCCTGGACCATGCCATGGACGAGCTGGAGGCCTCCCGGCCCCGGATCATCGGCATGTACGTGGCGATCACCATGATGGACAACGCCCGTAAGCTCGCCGGCATGATCCGCGAGCGCCTGCCGGGCGCGGTCCTGGTGTGCGGCGGACCCATGCCGACGGTGAATCCGGAGCGGTTCGTTCCCGGCTTCGATATCGTGTTCAGGGGCGAGGCCGTGCAGTCGTTTCCCCGGTTCTGTGTCGACTATCTCAAGTCTGGACGGCTTGAAGACGTGCTCTCGATGAGGAGCCGGTACCCGGGAATCTCCTTCCTCGAAAACGGCGCGCTGGTCCAGGTCCCGGTCAGGCCGAGCCGAAAGAAAGAGCTCGACCGTCTGCCCGTGCCCGCCCTCCGGGATTTCGATCACGCCGGGTATCAGCAGTTCTGGAAGGAACGCTCAGGGTATTCTCCGGCGTGCATCATGACCACCTACGGCTGCCCCTATGACTGCGACTTCTGCTCCAAGCCCATTTTCGGGAGGTACTACCGCCCCCGGTCCATGGAAGCTGTCTTCAGAGAGATCACGGTCATCCGCTCACAGGGATACGACGGGTTGTGGGTTGCCGATGACTGTTTTACCCTTGATATCGATCATGTGCGCCGATTCTGCCGGATGCTGATAAGGGAAGACCTGCAGATGGCCTGGACCTGTCTCTCGCGTGCCGAGCCGGTGCCGGCCAGCGATATCGAGCTCATGAAGCAGGCGGGATGCCGCAGGGTCTATTTCGGCCTGGAATCGGGCTGCGACGATGTGCTCAGGCTCATGAACAAGCATACCACCACGGAGAAGGCCGCACTCACCGTGCAGCGCTTTTCCGAAAAGGGCATCCAGACCGCGGGATTCTTCATGATCGGATATCCCGGGGAGACGTACGAGACCATTGAAACGACCCTTGAGTGGGCCTTGAGCCTTCCGCTTGACGACATCTCCTTTACCATCCCGGTTCCGCTGCCGGGGACGCGGCTCTTCGAGAGGGTGCACGGCGTCCGTACAGATCTGGACTGGCGATACGAGAACGAAAACCGCATGATCTATTCCTCGGAATTCGACGAGCACTATCTCCGCAGGCGTATTTCAGAAACCCAAGAGCGGTTTTCCGCCCGCAGAAGTCAGTACGGAAGGGGGTGAGCTCCTGTCGATCGGGAATGGGCAAAAGTTCGAGGTCTCGGAGAAGGTGTCTCTCGTGCACGACCCAGGAGCAGGGGAGGGTAAAACCGCGCTCATGGGTAAGGGTCTCTTCCTGTGTGTCCGGGAGAGGGTCTGCGCGGGCGGATCGGCAGGCTTCGGGGCCCCGGTCTTCAGGACAGGTCTGAAGACCTTCTTCCCGAGCCTGGTCTCGCTCAACCGTACGGGCGAGAGGTCGGGCGAGATGGTGTTCGCCCTTGACCGGGCGCTTTTCTGGTATGCAGGCGGGAAAAAGGCCCCTGCATGCCTCACCAGAATATCCGAGCTCCTGGTCGAGGTCTTCATGAGACACACCGCCATCCAGGCACCCCTGCTGAAAATCCATGACCGCATCCTTTCGTTCTGTGCAGCCGAAGGCAGGATCCTCCCGGTTCTGGGTGCCGGATTTTGCCGGATGGGCTTCCACCTCTGCGGGCAGGATATTCATTTCTGCATGAGAGGCTCCTTTAAGACGACGGGAAGGCTCATCGCACTCAATGAAGCGGACGGCGAGCTCTTCGATCTTCTGCGCACCAGAGCCGGAATGCGCCGGGACTCAAGCATCCCGGCCTGGGAGGAGGCGGACTTTGACGCCGAGCTGAGGAGCTCGCGCCTTGGCTTAGGTCTCTCGCTCAGTCCGGAAGGGCCTGACACCCGGAACTATCGACTGTACTGCGGCAGGGAGGTTGGCCGCGGCTTGAACTGGGCCGGGTTCGCCCTCGCACACGAACAGCCGTATCTGAGCTACCGGATCGGCATCCACCCCTTATGACTCTGGCCCGATAACCGGCGCGCGGTTGAGATCGGGCGGTGTAAAGCTACCTATATATCAAGAGACAAGGACACGAGAGGATTTTCCCATCGGCAGGGGAGGGAAAGGACGGTTTCTGCACAGGACAGGCTCGATCTCATATTCGTGGCCTCACCACTCTCATACGGATTTAAAAAAGGCAATAAATCGGAGCGGACAGGCCGGAAACGGCCCCATAGCCCATATGGATACGGTTCCTCGTGAGGTCATACCTCTGTTCATGCGAACACCGCTGCCCAGCCCTGCACAGAGGCTTGGATCCCCCTCCCTGGTCTTCTTGAATGACTTTGAAGGCGGGTTCACATCCCCCTGCTTTTTTTTAAGACTTGAAGCAGGATTGAAGGGCGTGTGCCTTAAAGGGCCATGCCATAATGATAAAAAGACCCCTTGAACGCCCGCTTTTCCCCGGGCCTTTTGTAGAGAACACCGGAGGGCGTAGGGGGCTGATATCCTTACAAGGCGGCTCAAAGGGAAGAACACTTAAGGAAGAGAGGCGGACCGGTATGGCGGATGAAACAGAGATGACTGAGCCCCGCGAATCACGCGCCGCGCAGAAGATCGCCGTGGGATCGGTCGCAGAAGGTGTGGTGGGGGCGAGTGCCGCCACTATTGCGGTGATTGCGCTCACCGGGGTATTCCCGCAGATCCTCCTCTGCGTGGCAACGATCACGGCAGGCTCCGCCCTCATGCTGCAGGGAGGGGCCATTGCCGGCAGGTTTTCCGCGCTGGTCCACGATGCCTCTGCAGGCCGGATCGAAAGCTCGGAGCTGGGCGGCGGCATGACGGCGGAGTTCATCGGAGGCGTGACAGGCATTGTCTTAGGGATACTCTCACTCCTGAATATCTATCCCCTCATCCTGTTGCCTGCCGCGGCCGTCGTGCTGGGCGGCGCCTTGATCCTGGGGAGCGGTATCGCCGCACGGATGAACATGCTCCTGGTGGAGAGGATCGAGTCGAGGAAGATCGCCAGGGAAATAGCCAGGCAGGCCATATCGGCGGCCGCCGGCGTGCAGGTGCTCATCGGGGTCGGGGCCGTGACCCTGGGCATCCTCGGCCTGACCGGCTTGAGTCCGGTGTTGCTGAGCCTGATTGCGGTCCTTGTGGTCGGGATTTCGGATCTCTTAAGCGGGACTGCATTCGCGGGCAGGATCGTGAATATGTTTCAGTGACGAGATCTTCCGGCACCTCCGGCTTTTCCTCCGGTTGAACTCACGATAGGCCGATGGATGTTTCAGTGCCAGATTTCCCTGATATCACCCGGCAGCATGCTCTTCACGTCTTCAATCTGCCCTTTGGAGATCCTCTTTTTCAGGACGGCAAAGACGCTGCGCGCCGCCCGCTCGGGGTCAACTCCCGGTGTCCGGGCAAGGTCTCTCTTCATGAGCGCGAAGAATTCATCTTTGTGGCGCGCCTTGGCAGGCTTGTCCGAGGGGTCGTACCCTTCATAGTACAGGCCTCTGATAAGCATGGGAAGCTGGGCGCCCAGATCTACGGCCTCGTCAACCACGAGCCTGTCGCGCAGGGCGTGCAGGGTGGAGTTCAGGGCGAGATATGCCTCGTTGCGGTCTTGTGTGCCCATTTCCTCCATGATGTCCCTTATCCATTCATTGGTCTGGTGGATGGTCCTTTCGAATCCGTCGATTCCTGTAGTGGTCATGACGACACTCCTTTTTCAGCTTCTAAGGCTGGAACCCCTTAAAAATAGGGGATTATCCTACCCGTTCACGATCCTCCCGCCGTTGGGATGCAGGACCTGTCCGGTCATATAGGATGCATCATCCGATGCCAGGAATACATAGCAGGGGGCCACCTCGCTCGGCTGACCCGCCCGGCCCATGGGGGTGTTGAGCCCGAAAGAGGCCACATGCTCTTCACTGAATGACGAGGGGACGATCGGGGTCCATATCGGCCCGGGGGCCACGGCGTTCACCCGGATACCCTTGTCTGCCAGGTTGATGGCCAGAGATCTGGTGAAGGCCACGATCGCACCCTTGGTGGATGCATAGTCGATCAGGGTCGGATGCCCGGTGTAGGCGACCACCGAGGTGGTGTTGATGATCGTTCCTCCGTTCTTCAGATAGTTCAGGGCGTGTTTGGCCATGTAGAACATCCCGAAGATGTTCGACTTGAAGGTGCGGAGCCATTCATCTGCACTGATGTCGGTAAGATCCCGGTGGATGTGCTGCTCGGATGCGTTGTTCACCAGTATGTCGATCCGGCCGAAGCGCTCGGCGGTTTTCTGGATCGCCTCACGGCAGAAGTCCTCGTCGCCCACATCTCCGGCTGTCAGCAGGCAGAGGCGCCCGTATTTCTCCACCTCTAAGCGGGTACTCTGTGCATCCTCGTGCTCGTTCAGATAGACGATGCTCACGTCGGCGCCCTCCCTGGCGAAAAGGACGGCGACCGCCCGCCCGATCCCGCTGTCTCCTCCGGTAATCAGAGCGACCCTTCCCGAGAGTTTGCCCGCCGGGCGATACCCCTCTTTTTCCGTCTCCGGTCTGGGGGTGGTTTCCGTGCGGAGGCCGGGATGCCGGTCCTGGTGCTGCGGGGGGAATGTCTGCTCTTTCTTTTTCTCACTCATCTCTACCTCACCTTTCCCAGCTGGGCGTACTGCGGAAAAGGACGGTCTTGCCCCACAGGATCGGTGTAGAGATGCGCCGGGCCGGAACCGGGCGCGGCATTCACCTGGCCGTGCCGCATGCCAAGGCCAGGGGGAGGCCGATAGGGCCGTTGATGTGAAGGGGAATCCGTGCCGCCCTGTGCCTGTCGTGATCTCTGCCGGGAGCGGTCTTTTCCTCTATGATCTCTGCCATGGGAATCGTTCGTCATGATGAAACTGCAACGAACATGCCACGGCCCTCGTGGCCTGGAGAGGTCCCGGGACCGGTACTGGCTCGTGGGACTTGAGAGGCCGGATTATCCCGCAAAGAGCTCTTTCATACGCATCAAGAGATCGAGATCCCCCAGGGCCGTATACTTGTTCTCCAGAAACATCTGCTGGCCGTCGGCCCTTTTGCACAGGATGTCCATCCACAGGTCGAAATCGCTCCGGATGGTGAGGCCCGGAGATTCCGCCGCGCCCTCAGCCGCCCGGATCGTGCCGTTGTCTATGACAAAAGAGCACGAGCTCTCGTGCCTGCCGCTGAAGTCGAACTGAATGACCGCGCTCATGTTCCGGGCGGCCTCGGGCATGAAGGCCACCTGCATGAGCGTCATGAATTCGCCTGGATCATCAGGTCTGGGCACGAGGCCCTTCTCGGAAAACCCGCGCACCGTCACCCCCTCGCGGATACAGGTTTTCCACATCAGGTCGCCCGCTTTGAGAAAGAGCCGGGGATCGTCGTGCATGTCCTGGGTGATCCTCGCGAGAGTCTCCTCCGAGACCGAGCCCTGCTCTACGATCTCACCGCCCGCCCGGCGGGTCGCATCCAGGACCTCGGACGCCTTGTGCCTCAGCGAGGGGACGGTCAGCCCCTCGGCCATGGGCCGGTAGATCTCGGCTGTAAGTATCCCGAAGCGGCCGTACAGGAACCTGACCCAGGACGAGAGCTGGTCGAAGACCGAGTGTTCGGGAAAGCCCGCCACAGAGAGAAAGGCAACCCGGGGATGCCGGTAGCGCAGCGGATGCAGGGTCTCCTTTCCCACGGAGATGAAAAACGGCTGGAGTACGGGCAGGGTACGCTCGATAAAGGCTTTCATGTCTGCGTTGATGGTGAAGTGGTACAGCGGAAAGGAATAGACGGCCAGGTCGGCCTCTAGCCACTTGGGGAAGAGCTCTGCGGTCATGTCGTCCTTGATGGCGCATACTCCCGGAGAGGTGGTCCAGCAGCGCATGCAGCCTCTGCATGTCCGGACCTTTTTCTCCCGCAGATCCACCACGTCCACTTCGGCCCCTGCCCCCCGCATGCCTTCCACTAGGGCGTTGAGCATGATCTTGGACTTGCTCATCCCCTCGCTCCTCGGACTCCCGTTCAGTGCCAGCACCTTCATGATAACCCTCCTATAATGCATGAATATATCCCGGTTCGATATTCTTATCAAGGAAGTTCCTTTTTAAGGATACGAGGCGTGCTTGCGATAGTGCAGAAGATGTCTTGCCGGGTGAACCTTTTTTCCCGGACTCCGGGCTTTTATCGTTGCATTCAGGGCGAAGTGGGGATATCAAAAGTTGCATGGCATATTTTCTCTACACGAAAAGTCCTCGGATCGAATATCCCTGTACCTGGGTCTACAAGCTCTTCGGGAAGAGTCAGGACGCCATCCGCGGCGCGGTCGCCCTCATAGCAGCCGGCCGACACTATACACTGAAGCCTTCCCGAAGCAGCAGGAACAACCGGTACCACTGCATGAACCTGGAGCTTCGCGTGATGAGCGACGAAGACCGCCGCGGCCTGTCCGATGCACTGGGCGCCCATGAGGAGATCCTGCTGGTCCTGTAGGCAGGGCAGGTACCCCAAAGGACAAAGCCCACATGGGGCCTCACCCCTTGTTTTCCATTGACTTGTGTCGAGTTTTTCACGCATATAACCATTGCCTCAGGAAAGCGCGTATTATCGGCGATCCTTTCCCGTTTCCGGCCTTTTCCGGACGGACGGTAAAGTGTAGGGCTCGGAGCGGGAACGTGCAAGGATCTTCTCCCGGCACGCCGGGCACGATGAACGCGCAGACAGCAGGCCGTGCAGGAAGAGACAGAAGATGGGGCAAATCCCTGTGCAGCTGACCGAGTTTGATCATCAGGGGCTGGTCGAAAAAACCAGGCGGGATTGCGCGTGCTTCTACGACCGGCTCCGGTGGATCACACCCGCCGATGCCCTGCGGTTCGAGCACGAGCGCCGGGAGCTGCTCGATGCCCTTTCCCCGCAGGCCCTTTTCGCGTTCAACGGCACCAAGCCCTATATCCGCAGGCTGTCTCCTGGCTGCAGGCTCTGTGGAGAAGGGTCGTGGTCGTGCCTCTTCATCAACAACATCTGTAACGCCCGGTGCTTCTACTGCCCGTCCGAGCAGCAGGCCGTCGACGAGCCCGGCACCAACACCCTGACCTTCAGGCACCCGGAAGACTATGCCGACTATCTGGAATACTTCGGGTTCAAGGGTGCGAGCATCAGCGGGGGAGAGCCCTTCCTCACCTTCGACAGGACGCTTGCCTTTGCCAGGGAGATCAAGAGGCGCTTTCAGGAGAGGATCTATCTCTGGCTCTATACCAACGGCATCCTCGCGACCCCGGATATGCTCGCACAGCTCAGAGACACCGGGCTCGACGAGATCCGCTACAACATCGGGGCCGCGGGCTTCTCCCTGGAGCACGTGCAGCGAGCCGTGGGCGTCATCCCCCATGTCACGATCGAGATCCCGGCCGTGCCGGAGCGATTGGATCTGCTCATCCGCCTGATCCCCGAGATGAGGGACCGGGGGGTTGATTTTCTCAACCTCCACCAGATCAGGTGCACGGCCTTCAACCATTCCAGGCTCGCCTCCCGAGGCTATACCTTTGTCCACGGCCCCTTCACCGGGGTGGCGGAGTCCGAGATCACGGCATTGAAGCTGCTTGTGTGCGCCGCGAATCAGGGTATCGACCTGGGCGTGAACTACTGCTCGCTGATCTACCGGCACCGCTTCCAGACACGGGCGTTCCGCCGCAGCTGGGCCCGGCACCTGAAAAAAAATCATGAGGACGTCACCGACACCGGGATGATCCGGAGCATGTCGCAGGCGGCGGACCCTGACCTGCTGCAGCGGATCCAGGAGGCCTGCGCAGCCGGGAAGTGCGATGGGGCATCCTTTCTGAAAAAGCAGGACCGCCTGTTCTTCAGCCGGACGGTCATGGACCTGATGGACGGGGTATGCAGGGATCTGCGGGTATCGTACCACCTTCCCTCGATCCACCCCGCCGTGACTTACCGGAACGCATTTAAGGAGATACGGCTGGACTCGGGGAAAACCGTGGTCCTGGAGAGATCCCCCGCCACGCCCGAGATCGAGCTGAGCCCTGAAGAGGCTGCAGCCTTCAGGGTGCTAACCGCTGCAAACGCGGCATTTCCCGAAGACCTCGACGGCCTGTTCCGTCTCTTCCCCGGGATCGGGCGGACTTCCGCGGCAGAGGAGCGGTGGAAGACGATCCTCCAGGCCGAGCGCATCAGGTCGGGACTGCTGGAGTATTACTGAATCTGCTCTCCCGTCCGGGCCTAAGCGGGGAGACAGTTCGAGCCCTCATCTTAGGCTTTGATTTCAGCGCGCCGGGCGCGAAAGCGGGTAGAAAGGACCGGCCGGTATACGAGCGGTTCTGATGAAAAAATGCCCGCTTACGTCTCAATCTATCAGCATGACTTTCCGATAGAAGGTCTATGGTTGTATGCGCATCCAAACATCCGGGATTTGACAGCTTTGCTTGAGAGGAGAAACGGATTTGACCGTGAATCTCTCTCATTTTTTCCCATTCATGCTGCCGTTCCTGGCAAGCCTGCTGGTCAGCGCCTCTCTGATTATCCTCATCACCCGGTTCGCAGAGGTGAAGAAGGAGTTCAGGCTGCTGGCGGCCTGTTGTATGGTGAGTTTCTTCTGGAACCTGTCCTGCCTCTCGCTGTCCCTTTTCCCGGGATCGTGGACCGCTGCGCTCCTCGTTGAAATAACCCGGCCCCTGCCGGTCGTCGTCATCCCCCTGGTGCTCCACCTGATACACCGGTATCTGGACGCCAAGGGGAATACCATCGCCCTGTGGATCGCGTATATCCTCTCGTTTCTGATGATCGGCGTCTTCTGGATCGACGGGAACGAGGAGATCCGGATGGCTCCTTTTTTCATTGCCTCGTCAGCCGCCGGATCGGCGTATGTGTACCTGCGGCTTTTTTCCATTCCCGATCATGCCGCAGGCCGGGAAAGAACGCTCAACAGAGGGCTCATGGCGGCAGGATCCGTCCTGTTCATGGCGCTTCCGGGTCTGGATGCGCTTTCGGGCGGTTCGTGGGGGTTTTTCGGGTTTGCCTTTGTGCCGCTCGTTCTCATATCTTCGGCCATGACGGCCAGGCCGGGGGACGACCTGAAAAACACACCCACCCGGGAGAACCTGCTGCATACCTTCATCATCAGCTTTGTGCTCTTTCCGCTCATCTGCGATCTGATCTTTGTTCTTGGATCGGTTCACGATCTGCAGGTGGGCGACTTCCTGTCCTGGCGGTTCCATCACACCACGATCACCGCGGTCTCCCTCCTGGCTACGGCCGGCTGCGTGCTGTTTTCCCTGCGCAAGGTGCCGGGCCGGGTCGATGCCCTGCTCTACGTGGTTATCTGTCTCTTGGTGTGCGTCGTCAATCTCCGGGACCTCATCATCACCGGGCTGCCCGAGGATTTCTCGCGCCAGATCATCCTGATCAATGATATCTTCCTGGTGAATCTCATGGGGATCTGCGCGCACCTGGTGCTGATCACCTGCCGGAAGGCCGGGCAGGGGAATGTTGTGTTGCCCTATGTGCCTGGGCTGCTCCTCATCCCGTTGTTGCTCTATGAGTCACGCCAAGGCGTGAGCCTATTCCCTTCCGGGATCTTTGCGCTGGTGGGCCTGGGGCATTTCCTCTTCATTACGATCTCTTTGGTCATGCTGTTCTGGTGCATCTTCATGCTGGTGAGCGCGTACCGGCACGAGCGAAACCCGATCCGGAGAAGGGCAACGGCCTATATCGCCTCCGGAATCGCGTTCGCTGTCCTTATCCTCACGGGCAACATGATAACGACCATCGGGCTGAGCTCCTATCCTTTTTACAACCTCGCCTTCATCTCCCTGATACTCGTAGGATATGGCCTGTTCTACAGCGACATCCGGAGCATGAGCGTCCAGACCAGAAGGCAGACCATCTCACAGGGCTTAAGACTGCTCCTCTCCGTTCTCTATCTGGCCACCGCGCTGGGTGTGATAAACGTTCTCAAGGATTACCCGGTTTCACATATCACCAGCAGCATCATCCCCTACGGGATTCCCCCAATGCTCTCGTTTCTGGGTGCGGGGTTTCTCTCTCTGTTCGTTCTGGGCCTGGAAAGAAACCGGCCCGAGAGCCAGCTCTTCAGCCTCATCAGTTTCTGCTATACCGCACTGAACCTGGACATCTTCCTGCAGTGCATCGTCACCGATCCAACGCTTGCCCTGATCATCTCGCGGATCGACCATTTCTTCCTGTCGCTTCTGCTGCTGGGGGTGAATATCCACCTGATCTATCTGGTCATCGGCAAAAAAGACGGGTGGTGGGTTGTCTATGCCGCGTACCTCGCCGGACTGATCATGGCCCCTCTGAGCCAGACCGACCTCTATTTCGACGGCATGCACTCGTACTACTTCGGATTTTTCGCCAAGAAGGCCGCAGCATACGACTTCATGAGCGCCCTGTGGGGGGCAGGCATCTGCTACGGCATCTTCCTGCTCTACAGGGCATTCAAAGATCCCCGGACAAGCCAGCGCACAAGGGTGAAGCACACGCTCACCGCATTCATCATCATCGCCGTCCTGAGCATCACCAACAACCCGGCCATCTACGGGTACGAGATTTATCCCTACGGTACCTTTATTTTCATCGCGCTGTTCTTCCTTGCCTACGGGCTCTTCAAGTTCAACCTCAAGATGGCCCTTCAGTATATCCGCATCGTTTTCTTCTGGCTCGGCCTGGCACTGGCCATGATCGTGGTGGGATTCTCACCCGCCCTTTTCCTGCATGAAGGACAGGAAACGGCCCGGGCATTGACGGGCATCCTCCTGGTAGTCTTCCTGTTCCAGCCGGTGAAGCGCGGCTGGACCACGGTGCTCGACCTGTTCATGACGAAGTCGGAGGACACACTCAAGGACAGCTATTACATGCTCACCAGCAAGCTTTCCCGGATCCACCACCGGGAGACGATCCATCAGATGCTCTACGCCTGGTTTTTTGAAAACATCGAGAGCTCGAGCTTCGCATCGCTGTTTTCGCTTCCCGATCTCTCGGGCAGGCAGGTGTTCTTTGGCTGGAAAACATGGAACACCCAGAACGACGCAGGGCTCTTCGCCGACTCAGGGGCCAGGGACGTGGAAAGCAAGAGCCTGCATGTCAGGGATGATCACCCCCTCATCAAGATATGCAAGCGCGAGCAGGCGCTGTGCACCCAGGAGAACCTAGTGCGGATGAATCCAAGCATCCATGCCTTCGACGGCAGAGAGGGCCTTATCAAGGACAGCGAGGTGATCATCCCGGTGATATACAAGGGAGAGCTCCTGGGTGTCATGCTTCCCGGCAGAAAGGCCGACGGTTCGCCCTATTCGCGCACCGAGTTTGAAATTTTCCAGAACATATCCCTGGTGCTGGGGCCGCTCATCGAGAATGCGATGCTGCTCGAGGGGCTGGAGGAAAAGGTGAACCTTCGGACCCGGGAGCTGAACCGCGCCCTGGCCGAATCCGTCCGCAAGGGCAAGGAGCTCAGGGAAAACAGTGATATTATCGGCAGGCAGAACAAGATATTCCGCACCCTGCTTGAGACCAGCACCCGGATTCATCACCTGGACAACCTCGATGAGCTGTTCTCCTTTATCCTCAGCCAGCTTCACACACTGTTCTCGGACTTCCGGGGCGGCATCATCCTGGAAAACAGGAGACGGGGCATCCTGGAGGCGATGTCGTTCCTCGGTATCAGCGAGGCCGAGCAGAAGATGATCCTGGAGTTGAGGGAGGAGATCATGACGTCCGAGTTCGGGGATACCCTCAACCAAGCGTTGGCCGCCAGAGGGATACCGGCTTCGCCGGGCGATGTCTGGACCGTGTTCCCCATGGAGGGCCGGGATAGCAAGATGATGGGGTATCTGATATTCAAGGGCCAGGAGCTCGACCGCCTGACCAAGGAAATATTCGCGGTATTTCTCGGACAGCTTTCCGCCGTGACCCAGAACAAGCTCCTCATGATCCAACTCGAGCGCATGGCGAGTACAGACGGGCTCACGGGACTGTACAACCGCGCTTTTTTGAATCAGGAGCTGAAAAAGGTCATCGATCACGCCAGGCGGTATAGGAACATGCACTTCTCGATCATGATCGTGGACGTCAACGGGCTCAAGCAGATCAACGATACTTATGGCCACGAAAAGGGTGACGAGGCCATAGTCCTGACCGGAAGGATGCTCAGGTCTGTATGCAGGCAGACAGATGTTGCAGCCCGGCTCGGCGGGGATGAGTTCGCCGTACTCATGCCTTCTACGAGCCTGAGCCAGGCCGAGATCCTCTACGGCCGCATCCTCCAGGCGGCGTCTCATCTTAAGATTTCCGTGTCCAAGCCCGGAGAGCAGCCCGCCGTTATTCCTATTCACATAAGTGTCGGTCTGGCCTGCTCCGACGACACACCCCCGGACATGGTCATGAAGAAGGCCGATGCCCTGATGTACGATGCCAAGAAACAGTACTATGCCCGCCTGAAAACAGCACGCGGCTAGCGAGGAGACAAGAACACGGCGCCCGTCCCGCCGAACCCTCATCTCCTGGAAGCCGGCCTCCCCATGCCCTCCCAAGGGTCAGGTCCCCTGCGGGAGAGGATGCCTGTCATATCTGGTCGGTAAATTGCATGATACTGGACAGATGCCTATCCCGCAGGAGGACTTGAGAAGATGGAATCGCTGCTCTACCAGCCCTTCAGTAAGGGGTTGAGCCTTTCCGCGGTAGCGCGTATTGTCCTTCTTATGGGGTTCAGGCGCCCCCGGGCTTCATACCGCGGCAATTCTCGAACAGGGGGCGGGGCGGTGTGCCGGTGGCCCGCACTGCACGCAGGCGGCCCGGATGGGATCAACTCATCCGGTGCCTGGCGGCGCGGGACCTCGCACGATATTGGATGGTCCAATAAGGATGAAGAAGGCAGGGTATGAAAGAACAGGGTCGTTTCTCACAAGGAGAACACGGGTAACACCTGCATCCGGCCGGGCTATCGCCCCTTCACGGGGACAGGGGCGGTAAGGGAGCGGTGCAGGATCACGATACCCGAGAAACGAGGTGTATCATGGATACTCCGATTCTTGCCACCATGTCGGACACCGAAATCGATCATTACGTGAGCAGCATCAGCCTTGAGAACCTCTCGGAGGTCTGTCTGCAGATTCGCATATACTGCGAGCACATACAGCGCATTGCCAGAAAACGCAACGATCTGTCGCCGGATGCGCGGATCATGATCGAGAATCTGGCAAAGCTGAGCAAGGCCATAGCAGACGTGGGTCTCATTTCGTCACTCGAGATGCCCAGTGCCTGAAGCTTTTTTTAAAGGGGAGGCGGCAAAGGAAAGGCCGTCTTCCCATCCCGCTTTTCTCTGCAGCATCCCTTTCGCTGGCAAAGCAGTTCTCCACTGTAAGGTCCCGCCTTTCTGCCCGGGCACCCCTCGGAGTGCGGCCCTCATAATTCCCTTCTCCCTTTCCCGCTTGTCATAAATGCTCCGGAGAAGCCCCGGCTGTATGCCCCGTGCATCAAGTTTTCACCAGGATGTGCCGAGGGGTGTGGCATGAAATCTCTCAGGAGAGAGCAGGAAAGGGGCAGTAGGAAGATCGCAGCGGCCGTGCCGCCGGCAGGGCCGGCACATTGCGCACCCGGGCAGCAGGACACGCCGGTGTGCCGATATTCTTAAAAGGGCTGGCCCGTGGTAATCATTCCCCTCTCCGGAAGGATGAGCCTTCGCAATCCCCCCGTGATCACCCTGGCCATCATCCTGATCAACTGCGTGGTATTCTTCTCCTTCCAGTCTTCCGACCCTGAAATATTCCAGAAGGCCGGGGACTACTACCTTGACTCCGGCCTTGCCGAACTGGAGGTCGCAGCCTATGAGCAATACCGGGAATTCGGGGCCGTGGCCGGCCTCGATACCGCCGGTTGGGATGCCACTTCCACCGCTCACTCCCGGAAGGAGATCCCTCCCCTGATACTCGCCATGCAGGATGACGACGAGTTCATGGCCAGGCTTCAGGACGACCGCATCATCACTCCTGAGATGGATGTCTATTCATCCTGGCGGGAGAAGCGCAACCATCTCGAAGGGCTCCTTCAGTCCACCACAACCATGCGTTACGGGTTCAGACCCGCGGACTGGAGCATGAAGGGCATGTTCGGCCATATGTTCCTCCATGGCGGGTTCATGCACCTGCTGGGCAATATGGTCTTTCTCTGGCTGGTGGGGTGCATTCTCGAGCTTGCATGGGGACGCGTACTCTTCCTGGGCCTCTACATCGCAGGCGGCCTCTGCGCAGCGGCGCTCTTCGGCGCCATGTACCACGCAAGCGTGATCCCGCTCGTCGGCGCGTCCGGCGCCATTGCCGCTTTGATGGGCGCCTATGCAGTGCTCTATGGAAGGCGCAGGATCAAGGTGTTCTATTCGCTCGGGTTCTATTTCAATTACACCCTGGTGCCCGGGATTGTCATCCTCGCCCTGTGGATCGGCAACGAGGTCTTTCAGCTCCTGCTGGGGCCTGAGAGCCGGGTCGCGTACCTGGCCCATATCGGTGGCCTGGGGAGCGGCGCCCTCATGGGCCTCATCCGCCGGAAGGTCCGGGGTGAGGACCCCGATGAGGTTTTAGAGCAGGGGAAGGGTCCGGGAGAAAAGGCGGCATCGCTCCTGGACGAGGCTATGAAACGGGTGGAGAAGCTGGACACAAAGGGGGCGCGCGCCCTTCTTGATCAGGTGCTTGAGATCGATCCGAACAGCCGGACCGCGCTCACCCAGATATATCACCTGGATAAGATCGACCCCGGCAGCGACAAATTCCACGACAGCGCCCGCAGGCTCCTGGCGCACCTGGCGGACGACCGTCAGGCACACCGTGAGACCCTGACCGTGTATCGGGATTATATCCAAAAGGCCCACGGACCGAAGCTCCCTTCGAGCCTGCTCGTTTCCATAAGCTCGTACTTCGCCGCCACCGGCCATCTTGAAGAGGCGGAGCGGATCATGGGCTATCTGCTCAAGAGGAAACCCGATCTTCCAAAGATGCCCGAAGGACTCCTGCACATAGCCCGGGCGTGCATGAAGGACGGATCGAAGGGAAAGGCCAGGAACTATCTTCAGGTGATCTGCATGCGCTATCCCCTCTCCGGGGAGTGTCTGGTAGCCAGACGCCTTCTGGATGATCTCGATGGTTGATCAGCCGTGCTGCTCTATGCGGCCCAGAAACTTCTTGGCATAGGGGATGATCTCGTTGTCAGGGAATTTCTGCATGAGCCGTTTGAGGGTTTTAACGGCCTTCTCCGGGCTGAGCATCTTCTCGTAGAAGACGTTCGCCGCCAGGAAATAGGCCTTGGGAACCAGGGGGTCATCGGGCGAGCTCTGAATGAAGCGGTTGTATGCCTCAAGGGCCGCCCGGCTGTTCCCTCCCTCGCTGAACGAGCGCGCGATCTTAAAGAGGATCTGGGGCCTGGGGTTGAACGAGGGGTCTGCGGCCACGCACTCCAGATATACGGTTCTTGCCGTTTCAATCCTTCCCGCTTTGGTCAGCAGCTCGAGATAACGCTTTGCATGTTCAAGCATGTCACGGTCTTGCCGGGTGAGCTTCAGGAGTTGATGATAGCGCCCGGCCAGCTCGAGGTCCGTGATGTCACCATGCGTCTCCTGCCGGATCAGGTCTGCGGCCTCGCTGTGCTTTCCCTCCTTGATCAGGATGTTCGCCGCATTCAGGACCCCGCGGGAGACGTCGTCGGGACTGCTCCCTTCGACAATGCATGCGTTCTGCTCCTCGATGTCGACATCGTATCCGATGGTGTCGTGATTCTGCAGGATGACATACCCCATGAGATGGTGGGCCACGATGGAATAATAGCAGTTCGCCAGGGCCAGGAGAAAGGTCGTGACGAAGCCAGGCGAAAAGGGCCTCAGAAGGTATGCCAGTGTCCCGGGGGCCAGATAGAGGAAGATGAGGAAAAAGTTCATGAGCAGGTACGATGATCCCATCCTCACCGCCATGCGCACCGACACGGCCGGGTTGAGCGCTCTCAGGAGGCGGCCGCTCGTGGCCAGAACGATCACCTCTGCAGGGAGCAGGAGCAGCAGGGCGACAATGCATGCGGCGAAAAGCCCCATGCCCGCCGCAAAGCCGATCTCCAGGCTGAGCCGGGTGCAGACGGCCAGGCTGAGCAAGCCCGCGGCGATGAACACCACACCCAGCAGCCAGTATTTGGCCACGACGATGAAATCGTCGGCGATGGTGTGCTCGTCGATATCCGGCGGGTTCATGTTGCCCCTGGCGGTCTGCCTGAGTACGGCGAAGCAGTATTTGAGCAGCACCCCGAAGAGGAGCAACTGGATGATCCCGCTCACCAGGCTGGGTGAGGAGAAGAGGGTGATGAACAGGGAGAGCACGAGCATGAACACAACCACGGTGGTGGTGAAAGGATAGACAAAGAATCGAGGCAGCCTGTTCCAGAAAGGTTCTATGAGATTCTGGACAGGCAGGCTGCTGGCGGAGCTCCCGCATTTGGGACAGAGGTACAGGGTGTTTTTCCGGTGACTTCCGAGATCGCGCCGCGTGATGCAGTCAGGGCAAAATGCGGCGTCGCAGCCCTCGCAATGCCACAACGCCGGTTTCGTAGGGTGGTAACTGCAGTATGTCTTCTCCATAATATCATCCTGATATGTCCTGGTACGCCCGGGGACGGATCAGGACAGTGCATTGAATGTGATCGTTATCGTCACATGGAGATTTTTTCATAACGGCAAAATGCATGCGTTTCATTGACTCGCATGTGAAGGCCCCTATTATGAAAAGAAAGCCCCTGAAAAAGACCGTGGTCGGCAGACCTTAAAAAAAGGAGAAAACATGGACGGGAGACAGCGACTGGATGCGCTCGATGTGGCCCTCAGGAACGAGACGAGCGAAAGGGAATTTTATCTCAAGCATGCCCAGAGGACGAAAAACCCCCTGGGAAAGGCCATGTTTCTGGAGATCGCGGACGATGAGCTCGAGCACTACCAAAGGCTCAAAGAGCTGCACGCGAAATGGGAGAGCTCGCAGAAGTGGCCCGAGAGTCTGCCGCTGGAGGTCAGGGGGACCCGTGTGGGAAGGCTCCTGGATGTTGACCGGCTCATCCGTGAGGCAGGCGGGAGCAGGGCGGATGCCGATGATATCAGCGCCCTGGAGACGGCTGCCCGGTTCGAGGCGAAGGGGTCGGAGTTCTATGCCGGACTCCGCGACGCGGTTTCCGACCCGAGGGAAAAGGCCTTTTTCGACCTGCTTTCCCGGATCGAACGGGAGCATTACCTCTCGCTGAAGGATGCTGAGGAATACCTCAAAGACCCTGTTTCATGGCTCAGGAGGACAGAACGCCACTCCTTTGACGGGGCATAGCCGCCCGCCTGAGTGCTTTTAAGAGAAACAAAAGAAGAAAAGATCAATCATTCTGTTGACATGACAGACCCACCATGGTATTCGCATGCATGTACGGTGTACTGTTATGCGAGAGGGGTTCCCTTTTTCCCTTTGAAATGGGATGCGCATGTGGTGTGGAGCTTCATGGAGATACCCGCTTTTCATAGGGCCTTTCACGGTGGACCCGCCCTCGGATAACAGGAGGGAGGAGAGTTTTCAACACATTCACCATCATTTCATGTCAAAGGGAGGTTTGTCATGAGGACTATTGCAGTCATAAACCAGAAAGGCGGGTGCGGGAAGACGACCACGGTCATCAACCTCGCAGCGTGTCTGGCCCGGAAGAATAAAAAGGTGCTCGTCGTGGACATGGACCCGCAGGCCCATGCAACCCTTGGCCTCGGGCTCGGACTGGGGGGATATGAGTACACGGTCTATGATCTCCTGCTGGATTCCGGGCGGAAGGAGCTGCAACCCGGAGACGTGGTCATCGAGATCTCGCGCGGTCTCGATCTGATCCCTTCCGACGTGATGCTCAGCGCCGCGGAGCCCGCCCTGCTGGGAAGGGACCACCGGGAGTATCTGCTGGCCGATGTCCTGAAGTCTGTGGAGCAGCGATATGATTTCTGCATCATCGATTGCCCGCCCAACATCGGCATTCTGACCTTCAACGCCCTGTTCGCGTGCTCGGAGGCCATCATCCCCCTGGAGACCGGACTGTTTGCCATCCACGGTCTGGCCAAGCTGATGGAGACCATCGAGATCGTCAATGCCAAGCGGAACCTCACGATAACCACAAACGCGCTGCTGACCATGTTCGACCGCAGGACCCGGATCGCCTACGAATCCCTGCACGAGGTTCAGAAGCACCTTGGCGGGCAGGTGTTCACCGCGGTCATCAACTTCAATGTCAGGCTCAAGGAGGCGGTGAGCCACGGCAGACCTGTGATCGACTACGCCCCGGACTCGATCGGGGCCCGGGACTACCTTGACCTTGCCGCCGAGGTCCTCAAGATGAAGGTGAAGAAAATTGCTGCCGCCCGGGATGAGGAGGGCAAGGAGAAAGGCATGTTGTTCTCCTTTTACGCCCCTCATGCAAAGCAGGTCTGCGTGGTTGCCGACTTCAACGACTGGCAGCCGGGCAGGACCCCGCTTCAGCATGTGGACGGAAGCGGAGTCTGGAAGCGCTTTGTCCCGCTTAAGAAGGGCGCATACGAGTACAAGTTTCTGGTAGACGGCACCTGGGTTACTGACAGCACCAACCCGAAGGTCGTCAGGAGCGAGTTTGGGGAGAACTCTCTGATCGAAATCGATTGATCATGGAAGAGAAGAGCAGGTTGGGCAGGGGCCTCAAGGACGTTTCCCGGTTCTATCTCTCGGATTCGCCGCGGGATGAATCCCATGAACCACCGAAAGATGAATCCCATGAAAAACCCGAGGGAGAACCCGGCGGGCAAGAGCCGGGCCGGGACCTGCCTCAGCCGAGACAGTGCCGGGTCATACGGGTCATCTGCCCGGCCTCGGCCCTGATGGGGGCGTACTTCACGGCCAATTTCTCGCTGGAGCTGGCACGCCACCGGCAAAAGATGATTATCTTCGACCTGTCCAGCCGGGAAGGAGAGGGGGTTCAGGACGTGCTCGGCGAGGCCGCTCACCCCGATACCGCTTCCGGGGTCCTGAGGGTGAGGCTCTACGGCCTGCACGACATCCCTGTGCACTGCTCCGAGCCGGACGGCGAAGCAGAGCTTCTGGATCGGCTGAACGGGTCCGGTGATCATAACGGGGATCGATGGGCCGTCGTCAATACCCCGTTCTGTCTGGATTCGCTTGCCAAGAGCCTGGTGGATTTCGATGCACTGCTCTTAAGCACCCTGAACGAGGCCTCTCTTCTCCAGTGCTATGCCTGTGCCAAGGTGATCGAACAGCGCGACCCTAAAGCTGGAATCTCCCTGGTGCTCATCGATCCGGCCTCCAGTGAGCAGGCCAGTGAGGTATCCTCCCGCTTCTGTACGTTCATGAAGCAACGGCTGGGGGTGAGTGTGGGATATCTCGGGCATCTCCTGCGCGACAAGGCCCTGGAGGATTCCCTGTCAGAGCATCGGCCTCTGGTCCTCGGGTTTGAGCCCTCGCCTGCCCGGGAGAGCCTAGCGGCTGTGAGCCGGGCCTTTCTTGAGCAGCGCGGGCTGCCGGTATTCGGCGAGGAGGGCCGGCCATGACCAGGATACTCAAGCCCGTTTCAGGCAGGACGGTCGACTACCTCGACCAGATCTGCGCACAGTATTTCAGGGAGGCCCGCGGGTTGCGTATCGTGGAGCACAACCTGGGCAACGCGTTTACCGGCAGGATAGACCTGCTGGCCACGGACCACGCCCGGGTCTATCTCATCACCATCGGAACGGACGGGTTCGCTGGCTGCCTGCTTCGCTCGTTCATGGGATACCGGTGGTTCCGCGAGAACCGGGAATTTCTCCAGAGGATCTACCGTGCCGAAGAGATCGACGTGACCCTGCCGCCGTGCCTGATCATCCTCTCCCAGGACATCCCCGTGGGAGCCGCCGCTATGTGTCGGGATGTCTGCGCCGTGCCGGTGAGCCTTTACCGGTATCGGCTCTTCGGTTCCGAGGATGACCCTGACATCAGTATCGAGGACATTGCAGAGCCTGACAGGGTTTCATTGCAGGGATTTTCCCTTGACGAGCTGAGAAAGGAGCTCGGTATCGAGCACGCCGGACTCACAGACCAGGATATCAGAGACTTCCGGGCCGCGATGGGGTTTTAAATGCCCTGCAGACAGCCGCTGATTCCTGCAGTTCTTTTCCGCTGTCTCCTGCCTGTTCTGTATTCGATCATGGCAAAGAGATCGTCTTAGAAAAATTGAGGCGATTCATCGCACCCCTCGAAGGGTGCCTGACCAGCCGGAAGAGTCCTTTACAAGCCGTCCATGAGAAGGCATCCCTGCCGGGGCTTCCCGGACAGAAACGGGAGCCTATAATAAACCTATGAAACAGACAGGGGCTATCGGGAAGAATCGTGCAGCAGCAGGCGCTTTGAGTGCCCCGGTCTCCAGGTGCTGCACCTTCCCGGCTGACCCGCATGCTCGCTTGGAAAAATCGGCCGGCAGGCCTCAGAAGAGAGGAGGATCGTATGAAGGCAGAGGTGGATGAAACAAAATGCGGGACCGTCGGGTTGTGTGTGAAGATCTGTCCGGAGGTCTTCCGGTTCCATCCCGGGAGCAAGAAGGCGTATGCCATGTTGCCCGAGGTGCCGCCCCACCTCCAGGCGAAGTGCATCGAAGCGGCCGAGAAGTGTCCGAATGACGCAATCATCATCCGTTACTGAGCAGAAGTCTTTTATCTCCTAATGCGCTGCTCCTTATAAGGAGACTAAGGGGAGGGTCTGATCCCTTCTTAAGCATGCTGCCTGGAAAGGGTACAGGGTCTGCATAGGAGTTCGTACCGGGGATGAGGCGTTTCCCGTTTCGGGTGTGCGTTTTAAGGAATCAGAACCCGGATTCCGCCGGGGCACTTGACTGGCCGTGTACCTGTGATAGAATTCCCTGCACGCAACCGTGCATGAAGCCGGGGTGAGCTATGCCGGAGGGAATCACACGGACGTGGGAAGAATCTTTCTTGTCGTAAGGGCCGCTGGAAGGCGGCGGGACGACTGGAGCTTTTAGCCCCGAGAAGGTCCTGATGGCGAACAGCTTGATAACCACAGGGGTTTCAGGTGTGATTTCGGTTCATTTTCTCAGCAAAGGTTCGCGGGGCGATCCAATCAGAAGGCAGGGTGCTGCGGGGGAGATGGTCTGTCATGAAGAGATTTTTAGCGGGGAGCATCGGGTTTGTTCTCATCATGTTTCTCTTGAGTGCGTGTGCAGGGCCGAAACCAGACGGAGAAAGGGTCTTTCACTATTCCGCCCCGGTGCTCCTTCCCGGAACCTCGTGGGTGATGAACACCCCGGGTTTCTGGATCGGCATTCACCCTGATCCTGACAGAGTCATCATCCCGGCTGAGAATATAGCGGGCTTCAACGAGGCCATTCGCAGCCGGACCGGGATGATTCAGGACATGACCGCGTTTCCCGATACCGTGAAGGGCTCGCGGGTCGTGAATGCCGTCCGGGGGAGCCTGCGGTTCGTCTCTGCGCGGAAATACTTCCGCGAGGACGGCTCACGGACCGACGACGCGTTCTTCCGTGAGATGAAAACGCTGATGAACCTCAGCGCAGTGCCTGAGGAGATACCCGTCCGGCTCGGAATGGTGACCGGCTACACCCACCAGCGAATCCTTCCCACAGACCAGGAGCTCTATTCGAGCATGAAGAGCACCGACATCGACCGGCTCCAGAACAGCGCCTACGACATCGGGACCCCCCTGGCGGTCCTGCATGCCACCGTGGACGGGAGCTGGCTCTACACCATCACCCCCTTGAGCGAGGGATGGATAAAGGCCGCAGACATAGCCTACTGCACGCGTGAGCAGATAGTGCACTACCTGAGCGCCGAGCCCTTTGTGGTCACCACCGAGGCCAAGGTCGACCTGTTTCTGGATCAGGACTTAAGGGGCCACCACTCCTTTGTCCGGATGGGATGCCGTTTCCCGTCGCGGGACTCCGGTGTTCCGGGGGTGATCGAGGTGCTGCTGCCCTTCCGGGACGAAGGCGGCGTGTGCGTGTTCAGGGGCGGGTTCATCACGGCCTCCCAGGTGAGCAGGGGATATCTTCCCTATACGCCCCGGACGATCATCCTCCAGGCCTTCAAGCTGCTCCACTCGCCCTACGGATGGGGTGACATGCACGGCGAGCAGGACTGCTCGAGGTTTATCCAAGTGGTCTTCTCCACCGTGGGCATCCAGTTTCCCAGAAACTCCCTGCAGCAGGCAAAGGTGGGGAGGCTCATCGCCGGCTTCACTCGGCAGACCGGCCCCGAAGAGCGGCTGGGCTTCCTTTCAGATCCAACCCTCGGGGGAACGAGCATCCTGCATATGAACGGACACATCATGCTCTTTCTCGGCAGCGTGGGCGGGGTGCCCTATGCGATCCACGACATGCGGGGATACTCGGAGCCCGTGGGCAAAGAAGAGCGCTTCCGGCTGGTGAACCGGGTGGTGGTGTCGAACCTGTATATCGGCCAGGGTACGACATCGGGCGCCTACCTCCAGCGCCTGCTGACGGTAAGAGCCGTGGAAGACGGCGCCCAGGAAAGGCAGGTCGCCTCTCCGTGAGGCCCCCAGATCCTTGAGCAACCTCTTCCGGCTGTTCCCCTCCCCAAGGGCGGAAGGGGCAAGTCTGTTGTGATCCCGGTGGTTTTGCGGTATGCATTGCAGGGAAAAACGATCGCGGAGGTGTTGATCAGGTGAAGCGCATGCCCCTCATCCTCGCTCTCCTCATCGGGGGGATCTTTGTCTTCAATGCCGTGTTTCTCGGGATCAGGGTCTATCAGGCCGTGAGGCTCGCAGGAGAGTCGCAGGCCTTCGAGGTACGCTCCAATGATGCCGGCAGGCGCATCCTCGTGGTAGGAGACAACATCGGCGTGGGCACCGGTGCCGGTGATCCCGGCCTTTCCATTGCCGGCCTGATCGCCCGGGACTTCCCTGCCGTGGAGATCATCAACAGAAGCCGCAACGGAGCAGGTGTCACCGAGGTGCTGGAGCAGCTGCTCACCGCGGAAGAGGAAGCCTTTGATGTCATCCTCATCCATGCAGGGAGCATCGACATCCTGCGGTTGAAAAGCCCCGACGAGATCAAGGAGCCCCTGTCTCGGCTGTTACACCAGGCCCTGGCGATCTCGGGGAGGGTGATCGTGATGGGGCCCGGTAATATTGGACTCGCGCCCGCGTTCTTTCCGCCCATAAGCTGGATGTACACCGAGAGGGCCAGGGCGGCCCGGGAGCTGTTTGTCCTCCTGGCCCGCCAGACAAGGGTAGAGTATGTAGATCTGTTCCGGGAGAGCGGCGACGACCCTGTGCGCAAGGACCCGGGCCGGTTTTTCGCCTCTGACCGCCTCCATCCGGGAAGCGAGGCATACTCGCTGTGGTATGGCGAGCTCATGCGGCAGAGCTCTCTTGCGGATATTCTCCGGCGCCCCTGACCGCTCCTTCCTCATTCCGCTGGTCCATCCACGGCCTGGGGTGTATTCATTGACTCTCACTCTCTGGAGTCTATTATATTCACGAAGACTCACTCGTCTTTTTTCTCTCGCAAGGGGCAGGAACACACGAGGAGGAGGGTGTATGGTTACCGGTTTGCACAGGGCTGTGCAGGAGATGACCGTCAGCGGGGTTGCACGGGCAATCTCCGGCATAACGCACAGATCCGGTCTATCGGGTATTTCCATGTGAGCCTTATGGGCTATTGAGAAAGAAAGGGGAGCTACATCGCCATGCTGCGGCCGGCAAGCTATGACGCCATCATCGTGGGAGCAGGCCCCAACGGCCTTGCGGCAGCCCTCACCATGGCTCGGGCAGGGAGGTCGGTGCTCGTTGTTGAGGCCGCCGACGCCCCGGGCGGGTGCGTCCGCTCGGACGAGGGGACACTGCCCGGTTTTCTCCACGACACCTATGCCGCGGTCTTTCCCCTGGCCGCCGGCACACCGTTTTTCAGCGGCCTTCCTTCCCACGCCTTTCCCGTGGAGTGGATCACACCCCCTGCGGCCCTGGCCCACCCCTTTGACGACGGCACCTGTCTGACCCTCTCCCGCTTCCTTGAAACCCCGGCTGCGGACCTGGGCGAAGACACCCGGGCCTATCACGATTACATCGAGCCCTTTGCGCGCCGATGGAGCACGCTGACGCGGGATATCCTCAAGCCCCTCATCCATATGCCGAGGCACCCGGGACTCTTTCTCTCTTTCGTTCTCAAGGGGGTCCGGAGCGTGGAACAGACCTGCCGCAACCTTTTCAGGACCGAGAAGGCTCAGGCGCTGTTCGCCGGGCTCGGCGCCCACTCCATCCGTCCCCTGAATGCACCGGGAACCGCCGGTGTCGCCATGCTCATGGGGGCCTCGACCCATGCCACCGGGTGGCCCATGCCCCGGGGCGGTGCAGGCAGGATCACGGATGCACTCGTTACATATCTGCAGTCGCTGCATGCCGAGATCAGGCTCATGTACGAGGTGCACGACTTCCGGAGTCTGCCATACTCCCGGGTGCTGCTTTTCGACCTCGCCCCCGGGCAGATCCTCGAGATAACCAGGGGCCGGCTTCCCTTGAGGCACCGGCTCCAGCTCAGGCGGTACCGGCACGGTCCGGGCGTTTGCAAGATCGACTGGGCCCTTGACGGCCCCATCCCCTGGACCGCGCCCGGCTGCCGGGAGGCGGGCACCCTGCACCTTGGAGGAACGGCGCGCGAGATCGCCCTTGCCGAGCGCCAGGTCTGGCAGGGCGTTCATCCGGAGAGGCCCTTCGTGATCTGCAGCCAGCCCAGCCTGTTCGACCCCTCCAGGGCCCCTCAGGGCAGGCACACCGCCTGGGCGTACTGCCATGTGCCGAATGGCTCGTACCAGAACATGGCGCCGCAGATAGAGCAGCAGGTGGAGCGGTTCGCCCCGGGATTTACGAAACTGATCCTTTCCCGGAGGGTGCTCACGGCCAGGAGCCTCCAGCGGCACAATCAGAGCCTGGTTGGAGGCGACATCGCGGCAGGGGCCAACAGCCTGAGGCAGCTTTTCTTCAGGCCGGATATCTCGTGGAAGCCCTATGCATTCGGCTGGAACCGGTTCAGGATATGCTCGGCCTCCTCGCCGCCCGGCGCAGGGGTTCACGGCATGTGCGGGTACAACGCGGCTAGGGACGCGCTCCAGGATATATGGCGCATCAAGAACCCATAAGAGATGAGCAAGACACGAAAAAAATTATCAGGAGGACACCAGAATGAAAGAGATCGTATGTGGAATCTGCGGAGAGGTCATCACTGACCCGGAACTGAACTGCCCCTACTGCGGCGCCGAGCCCAATCACTTCGTAGACGGCGATACCGTTGACCGGGAGCTCTTGAGAAAGATCTATGACGAAGGGGGCGCGACCTACTGACCCGGGACCGCCCCGGCCCTCTATTTGGGGGGAGATCCTGACATGATCCGCCCGGGGCAGGAGCGTGCCTGCCCGGGCGCAGACAACCGCCCCGGGATGTTTCCCGCTTACGTGTGGCAGGCTTCCCCTTTGCAAAATAAGGGCATCGGATTCTGCCTTTCCTCTTTCGATTTCAGGGAGATATTGTTCACAGCCCGTGTTTCGGTTACAATGGAGAGCAGCATGAGAGGACCAGCGGCCTGTCCGGAGAGGGAGATCGACCGCCGCCTGCGGACAGCCGGATTCTTTTTATGCCCGCAGCCGGGTCCTTACCGCTCGGCAGCTGTGTGAATGTCTGATCTGAGTGCGTATTATTGCTACTACAGGAGCATGGAAGGAGGAACAGATCATGAGCGTACACCCGCACCCGCTAGCAGGCAAGGAGCCCACACTCGACATGCTCGTCGATGTGACCGCCCTCATCGACGCATACTACTCGTATCCGATTGATATCGTATCACAGCCCTCGCAGCGGGTCTCGTTCGGGACCTCGGGCCACCGGGGCACGTCGCTGAAAGGCGGGTTCAACGAGGCCCACATCCTGGCCATAACCCAGGCCATCTGCCTGTACCGCGCGCAGCAGAATATCAGCGGCCCGCTGTTCATGGGCAAGGACACCCATGCCCTCTCCGGTCCCGCGGAAAAGACCGCGCTTGAGATCCTGGCGGCAAACGGGGTGAACGTGCTGCTCCAGGAAGGCGACGGCTACACTCCTACGCCTGTGATATCACACGCCATTCTGAGCTATAATCGTAATCGTAAAGCCGGTTTTGCTGACGGGATCGTGGTGACGCCCTCGCACAACCCTCCGGAAGACGGCGGGTTCAAGTACAATCCGCCCGAGGGCGGGCCCGCGGATACACACGTGACCGACTGGATCGCAAACAAGGCCAACGAGCTTCTCGCAGGCGGCAATGCCGGGGTGAAACGCATGCCCTACGAGCAGGCCCTGCGCGCCGCCACCACCTGGAGGCACGACTATGTGCAGCCCTATGTGGACGATCTGGAGAACATCCTGGATATGGATGCCATTCGCTCCGCAGGCCTCTCCCTGGGCGCCGACGCACTGGGCAGCTCAGGGGTGGCCTACTGGGACAGGATCGCGGAGAAGTACGGCCTGAACATCGAGGTCATGCATGCGAAGGCCGATCCCACATTCAGCTTCATGACCCTTGACCACGACGGAAAGATCCGGATGGATTGCTCGTCGCCCTATGCCATGGCGCGCCTCATCGACCTCAAGGGCTCCTACGACCTGGCCTTCGGCAACGACCCGGACTTCGACCGCCACGGCATCGTCACGCGCGGAGAAGGCCTCATGAACCCCAACCACGTGCTGAGCACGGCCATCAACTATCTCTTCTCGTCCCGGAAAAGCTGGCCCCCGGATGCAGCCGTCGGCAAGACCCTGGTGAGCAGCTCAATGATCGACCGGGTGGCGCACAGCCTGGGGAGAAGGGTCATGGAGGTGCCGGTGGGGTTTAAGTGGTTCGTTGACTGTCTCCTGACCTCGCGATGCGCCTTCGGCGGCGAAGAGAGCGCGGGCGCATCGTTCGTAAAGAAGGACGGCACGGTCTGGACCACGGACAAGGACGGCTTCATCATGGACCTGCTCGCGGCCGAAATCCTGGCCGTGACCGGGAAAGACCCCTCTGAGCACTACCGCGACCTGGAAGACCGCTTCGGCTCGCCCGTCTACGAGCGGATCGACGTGACGGCCGGCCCTGAGCAGAAGGCCCTGCTCAAAAGGCTCTCGCCCGGAATGATCAGTGCCCGTGAGCTCGCAGGGGAGAAGATAACGGCCATGATCACCGAGGCCCCGGGTAACCAGGCCCCCTTGGGCGGCATCAAGATCATGACCGAAAACGGCTGGTTCGCGGCCCGCCCATCGGGCACCGAAGACATCTACAAGATCTACACCGAGAGCTTCAAGGGAGAGCAGCACCTAAGACAGATCCAGAGCGAGGCCCTCGAGATCATCGGTGCGGTGTTCAGCCGGGCAGGGGCGGGGTTGTAGAGCCCTGTGTGATCCGGGTTCAGGCTTGATTCCCGTAACCGGTCACCAGGCACCGGCATCTCTCCGTCACCCCGCCCGGGCGTTCTTCCATCAAGGGCTCTTTTTTGCCGAGACCCTCGGAAGAGGGAATTTCGTGCGGATTGGGCAATTCAAATGTATCGGCACAGACAGGGCCCCTTTTGGTTCATGAGCTCACACACCCCGAACAGGGGGTACAAACGCTGGAACGCCAGGTTCCCGGCGATTCTGAAACGTACTTGCATTTAAGAACAATTCTTTTGATATGATCTCTCACGGCCCTGGTATAAATAAACGGGCATAGATTTCACAGCGTCTCCATTGTATCATCGAAAAACCAGAAGCCATGACGAATAACCGGAAGAACTGCACGATCGAAATCAGGCGCTGCTCCACGGATTCGGATTTCTCCAGCGCAATCCGGATCACGAAGGACTATGTACACTGGTTGGGCCTGGACTTGTCTTTCCAGGATATCGACCGGGAGTATCAAAACTTCCCGGCGATGTACGGCCCTCCGGACGGGCTGTTCCTCCTGGCGCTGCGCGATGGCGTGCCTGCGGGCGGCGCGGGGCTCAGGCTGCTCGAGGCTCGTATCTGCGAGATGAAGCGGCTGTTCGTGTATGACCGGTTCAAGAACCAGGGGATCGGAAGCAGCCTGTGCAGAGCGCTCATCCGCGAGGCCCAGGCGCTGGGCTACGAGAAAATGAGGCTCGATACCATGAGCTATATGCAGGCGGCGATACGGCTCTATGAGAGCCTGGGGTTCAGGGAGATCGCGCCCTACCGGTTCAATCCCGACCCTGCGGCGAAATACCTGGAGCTGGATCTGGCCCATCACGCTTGATCCGCATTTGGGGGCGGGTTTACATCTCCCGCTGCAGATCTTGATGCGAGGCGATCGTTATCCGGGACTGTGCCCGTGCGTAGAGCTGCTATGCCGTGGTGCCGGCCCTGGTCTGCTTCTGCCCGGCCGACCCTGATTCGGCCTTCTTTCTCCCCAGAATCGACCGGTGGCAGTTCATACCCAGCATCTTGAAGTTCTTTATCTCCTCGATCTCGAAACCCAGGGACTTGAGCAGGGCCGGATAATTATAGATAGGATGGATGGCATTGTCCGCAGTTGCCCAGTAGAACGTGGCCGCGAAGTACCAGTAGATGGTCTGGAATGCCTTGTAGAACTTCCCGCCCTCATGCGGCAGGGTGAAATCGCCGATCACCATGGCACCGCCCGGCTTGACAAAGGTGGTGAGGTGGGTCAGGATCTTGAGCATCTTCTCCCGGGAAAAGACGTTGAGGAAATAGTTGGCCATGACCATATCGAACTCCTGGGGATGGTGCTCCTCCAGGATGTCGTTGTTGATCATCCGGATGGGCTTGTCGAGCCGTGCCCGGTCGATTTTTTTCTGCATGTACTTGAGCATGGTTTTCGAGATGTCCACCGCGGTGACATCGACCCCCCGCCTGGCGGCTTCTATCGCCTCGGTGCCGTGGCCAACGCCCGCGATCAGCAGCTTGTCGCCCGGCTTCAGGTGATCCAGCATGGCGACCTTGCATCTGGGAATCTGCCCCAGACTGTAGAGGCTGCCCGTGAACTCATATTGAAACCCCATCAGTTTATAGCCATCCTTCATACCCATCACCTCATTTCATTGAATTTTCATGATAATGTATATACCCTTGCCCGTGAGAACACAACCGGTTGTAGGGCCCGGCGCAAAGAAAAATTCCCCGCCTCCCGCAAAGCAGCGGCGATAAGGGGCACGAGATTGCAGCGGAAGCCTTCTGGAAGTGAGGGAGGGTGCGGGAAGCGAAGCATGTATGGCACGGGCAAAAAGAGGATCACCAACCGGAAACGGCTGGTCTCGCCGGGAAGGGGTTTGCCCGGAAGTAGGGTCAAACGGGAAGACGCCGGCTCAGGCTGCCGGATGGTCTGTCAGCCTGTTCAGAATCGCGGTGAGCAAAACCCACATCTTCTTCACTGTGGGCGCCAGCACCCGCTCCGAAGGGGAGTGTGCCTGCTCGATGGTGGGCCCCAGCGAGATCATGTCGATCCCGGGCATCTTCTCTGCAAACACGGCGCACTCAAGGCCCGCATGGATGACCTCGACCCTGGGTTCTTCCCCGAAGAGCCCGGTGTATACCCGGCGGGAGATGTCCAGCACCTGAGAATTCATATCGGGCCTCCATGCGGGATAATCGTGGAGCTTTTCGGCCCGGGCGCCTGCCAGCCTGGCGATGGAGGCGACCATCTCAGAGACATCCCAGAGTGACGAGGTATAGATGCTGCGCTGGCTGGTGAGAATGTCGAACCGCTGACCCGCGAACCGGCAAACCGCTAGGTTCGAGGACGTGATCACGAGGCCTTCCATGGACGGGTTCATGCTCATCACGCCGTGGGGCAGGGCATGGACAAGGTCCAGGAGCCGGGCCGTGTCTCCGGGCTCCGCAGCCTGCAGTCCAAGAGCCGGGCCCTCTTCCTGGATCAGGACCTTCACCCCGTCGTCGATGCCGCTCAGCTCGCCGTGATACACAACTGTGGCACGGTCAGCCAGCTCCCGGAGGGACTCGATGTCTTCCCTGCGGACAAGGATGCCTGCCTGAGCCTCCCGGGGAATGACGTTGTGTTTGCTCCCGCCCGAAAACGATGCCAGGCGCAAGGGGATCGTGGAAGGCACGTCTTTGAGAAAGCGGGCCAGGAGCTTGATCGCATTGCCGCGCCCCCGGTGGATATCCGTGCCCGAGTGGCCGCCGGTGAGGTCCGCGACCTTCACCAGGACTTTGGTGAGGTCCTCGCTGACATCCTGGAATGAAACGTCCAGGCTGAGGTGCGTGCTCCTTCCCCCTGCACAGCCGATGATGAAGACGCCGTCTTCTTCCGAGTCGAGGTTGATCAGTGTCCTGCCCGAGAGGAGACCCGTGTCGAGCAGGTTGGCGCCCGTGAGCCCGGTCTCCTCGTCGATGGTGAAGAGCAGCTCGAGGTCGGGGTGGGCGGCGGAGGGGTCTTCCATGAGGGCGAGCATGGCCGCCACGCCGATGCCGTTGTCCGCGCCCAGCGTGGTTCCCTGTGCACCGATCCAGTCGCCGTTGCGGACGAGCCGGATAGGGTCTTTCTGAAAATCGTGGGGCGTGCCCTCGTCCTTTTCGCAGACCATGTCGAGGTGGGACTGCAGGATGACCGCCCGACCCGGGCGCTCTCCCGGCTTGTAGACCACGATGTTGCCCGCCCGGTCTACGGTGTGACGCAGGCCGAGCCGTCCGGCCTCGCCTGCGATGTAATCCCTGATGCGTCCCTCGTGCCTCGATTCTCTGGGTATGAGCGATATCTCGTTGAAATACCGCCACAGTCCTTCGGGTTTCAGACCCTCGACCGCCTTCATCATCATGCGTGCTCCTTTGCACCTCCCGTTTCCGGGAGGCCCGGGGGATTTTTTCCCTCGCAGGATTCATGCATAACAACTTCCCCGGGGTGCTTCAAGGGGTATCTGGAAGAAAACACGGGAAAAAAACAACTCTTAAACGGTATGTTTTTCACCCGGTATGCAAAGCTGTCATTTTCCTTAAAGATTTCAATCGTTCCTCCTTGACAGCATAAAAAATTGCCTTTATATGGATTTTAGCTGGAATACGAAATTACCACAGTAACCCGCGGTAAAACCCTCTGTAAGTTTTCCTCAGGTTTCTGGGAAATACGTTTTTCCAGACGACAGCATTACGGTTTCTTCTCCTTGCCAGAGAAGGGGCTGCAAATGGAGGTAAATGCATGGCTACAGGAACAGTTAAGTGGTTTAATGAGAAAAAGGGCTTTGGGTTCATCACAGAAGATGGCGGCAACGATGTGTTCGTGCATTACTCTGCCATCAAGCAGGATGGATTCAAGACACTTGCAGAGGGGGACAAAGTAGTTTTCGAGGTGGTAAAGGGCCCCAAAGGCCCCCAGGCAGCAAATGTAGTAAAGGCGTAGCCTGAACAGTCTACAAAGGGGCAGGTTGCGGCCTGCTCCGGCAAGTCGATAATTTCAGTGCGTCAGTCAGATCAAACCGGACAGAGAATGGTACCAGTTTTCAAATGACATGGCCTCACGCTCAAGTCGTATCTCACTTCTTCTTTTCTTGGGAATGTTCACTGAGGCTTCCATGATTCCAAAGTTGATGTTCGAAGGCTGAAGTCTGCCTTCGCGCGGCTCTGTGATGTACTGAATGAGGGCGCCCAGCGCGGTATCGGCCGGCGGGACGGGGAGCTCCTTTCCCTTGAGACCCGACAGCAGGCCGATTGCGGCATAGATGCCGGTGGACGCGGACTCCATGTAGCCTTCCACGCCGGTGAGCTGCCCAGCGAGAAAAACGCGGGGATACCCCTTGAGGCTCAAGTCCCGGTTCAGCACCCGGGGTGAGTCGAAATAGGTATTCCGGTGGATGCTCCCATAGCGGTGGAACACGGCGCGGGAGAGCGCCGGGATGAGGGAGAAGACCCGCTTCTGCTCGGGATAGGTGAGCCGTGTCTGGAACCCCACCATGTTGTAGGCGTCGCCTTTGAGGTTTTCCCTGCGCAGCTGGAGCACGGCATAGGGGCGCCTGCCGGTCGATGGGTCAACCATGCCCACCGGCCGCATGGGCCCGTAGCGCAGCGACTCGCTTCCGCGCCCGGCGATCACCTCAACAGGCAGGCACGCATCGAAGAAGCGGGCGTCCTCAAAGGCATGCGCCTGCACCCGGTCCGCCTCAAGCAGGGCCCGGACGAAGCGGTCGTACTCGTCTTTTTCCAGGGGACAGTTCAGGTAGTCTGCGCTGCCTTCCTCCCAGCGCGATCCGAAGAACGCACGGCTCATGTCGATGCTCTGTGCGTCTACGATGGGGGAGATGGCGTCGTAGAAAAACATCCTCTCGCTCCCCAGCATGTCCGCAAGCCGCGCCGCGAGGGCATCTGAGGTCAGCGGCCCGGTGGCAACGATGGTGGGGATCTCCGGGTCGATCTCGCACACCTCCCGGCGCACGACCTGTATACGCTCGTCCGACTCGATCTCCCGGGTGAGCGTTGCGGCGAAGGCATCCCGGTCGACGGCCAGGGCCTTGCCCGCGGGAACGCTCGTCTCTCGCGCCGCCCGGAGCACGAGCGAGTTCAGGCGTGACATCTCCTTTTTGAGCAGCCCGTGGGCGGTCTGCGGGTCCGTGCCCTTGAGCGAGTTGCTGCATACGAGCTCGCCCAGAAGCCCGGTTTTGTGGGCAGGGGTGCTCTTGCCGGGACGCATCTCGAAGAGCTCGACTATAAGGCCCCTGTCCGACAGGAACCGGGCCGCCTCCACGCCGGCCAGCCCCCCGCCGATGACGCGGACCTTACGATCCTTCTTCTTCATGGTGGCCGCACTGCGGATTGGGGCAGACGAGGGCCTTGCCCTTCCTAATCATGAACTCGGCATTGCACGCCGGACATGGCTTCTGAACCGGCTTGGTCCAGCTGATGAAGGAGCAACCCTTCTGCGAGCAGGAATAGTAAGTCTTGCCTTTGCGGGAGCGCTGCTGTCTGATCTCGCCCGTGCATCCGGGGATCGCGCACTTGATCCCCAGAGGGTAGGGCTGAATGTTCTTGCACGCCGGATAGTTGCTGCAGGCCAGGAAAGGGCCGTACCTCCCGCTCCTGACCACCATGGGCGAGCCGCACTTCTCACACACCTTGTCGGTCATCTCGGTCTTGACCGCAGGCCGTGTGTTCTTGCATGCGGGGTAGTTGCTGCAGGCCAGGAAGGGGCCATACCTGCCTTTCTTGAGCACCATGGGCGAGCCGCACTTCTCGCACACCTCATCCGTGGGCTCCGGGCCGGGCGTCTCCACGGGGTGGATCCTGCCGCTTTCGTCCCGGGTGAACTCCCGGGTGTTGGTGCACTGGGGGTAGCCCGCGCAGCCGAGGAAATAGCCGTTCTTGCCGAGCTTGATGAGCATGTCCTTGCCGCACACCTCGCACTTAAGGCCCGAGGGCCTCTGCTCGGCCCGGAGGTTCTTCATCTCCGAGGAGGCCTGCTCGTGCTCCTTCTTATAGGTGTCGTAAAAGGAGCGCATGGTGTGAACATAGTCGGTCTTGCCGTCTTCGAGCTCGTCGAGTGAGTCCTCCATCCGGGCCGTGAAGCCGATGTCGAGGATGTGGGGATAGTGCTTGACCAGCAGCTGGTTTACGTCCCTGCCCAGCTCGGTGGGCACGAACGCACGCTGCTCCATGGTCACGTAGCCTCGCTCCTGGATCGTGGAGATGATGGGCGCATAGGTGCTCGGCCTGCCGATGCCCTTTTCCTCGAGCTCCTTGATGAGGCTCGCCTCGGTATAGCGGGGGGGTGGCTGGGTGAAGTGCTGCTTCTCGCACAGGTCTTTCAGGGTCAGCACGTCGCCCTCGGCCATGCCCTCGGGCAGCAGGGTGTCCTTCTCGTCCTGCATGCCGTAGATCTTTAAGTATCCATCGAAGCGCATGATCGAGCCTGCCGCCCGCAGGCCCACGTTCCCGGCGGCGATATCCACCGTGGTCTGATCGAAGACCGCGCTCGCCATCTGCGAGGCGATGAACCGCCTCCAGATCATCTCGTAGAGCGCCTGCTGGTCCTTGTTCAGATAAGGCCTGACCGCCTCGGGGGTGTGGCGGACGTCTGTGGGCCGGATGGCCTCGTGCGCCTCCTGGGCCGATTTCTTGGCCCGGTACTGCCGGGGTTTGTCCGGGAGGTAAGACTTGCCGTATGCCTCGGGGATGAACGACCGGGCCTGCTGGATCGCCTCTCCCGACACCACGGGTGAGTCGGTTCGCATGTAGGTGATCAGGCCCGTGACCTCGCCGCTCCCGAGCGAAATGCCCTCATAGAGCTGCTGGGCGATCATCATGGTCTTCTTGGCGGAAAAACGCAGCCGGGACGAAGCCGCCTGCTGGAGCGTGGAGGTGATATAGGGCGGCAGGGGGTGCTTCTGCCTCACCTGCTTCTTGATCTTCTCCACCGTAATGCTCTTGGCGCCTCTGATCTCCCCGGCGATGCGGTGCGAGGTCTGCTCGTCGGGGATCTCCTTGGGGTTCACGACCTTGGCGGCAAGAACCTCGCCGCCCGGGGTCTGAAGGGATACATCGATGGTCCAGTATTCCTCGGGAACGAAGTTTTCGATCTCTTCCTGGCGCATGCAGATGAGACGGACCGCCACCGACTGCACGCGGCCGCCGGACAGCCCCCGCTTCACCCGCTTCCAGAGCAGCGGGCTCATGGTGTAGCCCACGATCCGGTCCATGACCCGCCGTGCCTTCTGGGCGTCATAGAGCGAGCGGTTGAGCGGCTGCGGCTTCTTTATGGCCTGGTCGATCGCCTTCTTGGTGATCTCGTGGAAGATGATCCGTCCCACGGAGGCGCCGGGCTTTTTCAGCTCCTCGGCCACGTGCCAGGCGATTGCCTCGCCCTCGCGGTCGGGGTCGGACGCCAGATAGATGGTGTCGGCAGATTCCGCGAGCTTGCGCAGCTTCTTTACGGTCTCCCGTTTTTCCGGCTTGACGAGATAGTGAGGGGCAAAGCCGTCGTCAATATCCACCCCGAGCACGCTCTTGGGCAGATCCTTGATGTGCCCCATGGTGGCATGGACCTCGAAGTCCTTGCCCAGGTATCTCTTTATGGTTTTCGCCTTCGTGGGTGACTCCACGATCACGAGTGATTTAGCCATGTATGCTCCTTGCCGTGAATCTGTTGCCCTCGATTCTCACGACCTCTCCCTTCAGCTCAAGTATGCTCACCCTCCTGGCGACTTCAACCACCTCGAGCCCCAGCTCGTCGGCGATATCGTCGATGCTCAGCGGGCCGCCGCCCACAAGCCTCAGGATATCATCATGCGCCTGCCCGGATGTTTCGGATTTTTCGATCAATCCCTTGATCTGGGGGGCGATCTCCTCCATGACATCGTCCGCATCCCTGACCAGTACGGCGCCTTCACGGATGAGCCGGTGGGGGCCCTGCGACCGCATGTTGGTCACCGGTCCGGGAACCGCCATGACAATCCGCCCCTGTTCGCCTGCCAGCCGGGCCGTGATGAGCGCTCCGGAGCGTCCGGCCGCCTCCACCACGATCACCCCTGAAGAGAGGCCGGAGATGATCCGGTTTCTCCGGGGAAAGTTTCCGGGTTCGGGCTGCACGCCAGGGGGCAGCTCGGAGACGACAGCTCCTCTTTCTGCGATCTTATCGGCCAGACCGGCGTTCTCCGGGGGATAGATCACGTCGATGCCGGTGCCGAGCACCGCGATGTTTTTGCCCTGACCCTCCAGTGCCCCCGTGTGTGCCCGGGTGTCGATGCCGCGGGCGAGCCCGGAAACGATGGAAAGTCCCTGCATGCTCAAGTCACGGGAGAGGCGGTATGCCGTGTCGCTCCCGTATCGGGAAGGTGCCCGGGTCCCCACCACGGCTACCGCGGGCTCAAAGTCCTCCAGGCTGCCGCGTACATACAGCACCACGGGTGGATCCTCGATGTGCCGCAGTGCCCGGGGATATTCCGGATCGTCCCAGGTGAGCACGGAAAACCGGTGCTCTTTTATCGCGGTCTTCACCCGCCTCAGTGCTTCCCTGTCAACACCCCGGCTCATCCCGCGTATCTGCGCCTGGTTCAGGATGTTCAGCTCCCTGATCCGCGAAACCGGCGCGGAGATGATCGCTTCCGGGGTGTGAAAAAACTCGAGGAGCCTGATCACGCTTTTGGGCCCGATACCGGGAATGAGATCGAGGGCGATCCAAGCCTCTTTTCGATCCATTCTAAAAGCCCACCTTATTCTTGCGTTTGGGAGGCTATCGGAAGATCGAGGTATCTGTCAAGACGGTTTATCCCGACAGTGCACATTTACAGTATTCCTGTTGACAGGCCCGGTCTAAGGGGCCATGATACAACACGTCTGCTTACCGAGATCCATGTCAGGATATCCGAACACATAATTAAAAACAACCGAGGAGGAGCATATGGAAGGGCTGGTAATGAAATTGCAGGAGCTGGCTGCCTTTTATGGAATCAAGATCATTGCAGCCGCGGTCATTCTGGTTGTCGGGCGATGGGCGGCAAAGGGTATCACGAAGATAACCCAGCGTTTTTTGAACAAGGGAAAGGTGGATCCGACCATCGTCTCCTTTGTCGAACACGTCACCTATGTCGCGCTCATGGTCTTTATCGTCCTGGCGGCGCTCGCCCAGCTGGGGATCCAGACCACCTCGTTCATCGCGGTCATCGGTGCCGCCGGCCTGGCGATCGGCCTGGCTCTGCAGGGGTCGCTGGCGAATTTCGCCGCCGGCTTCCTCATGATCATATTCAAGCCATTCAAGGCGGGTGATTACATCGAAGGCGCGGGCGTGGCAGGCACGGTCGACAAGATCCAGATATTCACCACCACGCTGAAGACCCCTGACAACAAGCTCGTCATCATTCCCAACTCCAAGATCATGAGCGACAATATCGTCAACTATTCTGCGCATGAAACCAGGCGCGTCGACATGCCCTTCAGGGTGAGCTATCAGGACGATATCGACAAGGTGAGGAAGATCCTCCGGAACATCGTGGACAACGACCACCGGATTTTGAAAGATCCTGCGGCCATGATCATCGTCAAGACCCTCGATGAGAATAGCGTGAACATCGAGTTGAGGGTCTGGGTAAAAACGGCCGATTACTGGGGAGTGTACTTCGAAACCGTGGAAGAGGCGAAAAAGCAGTTCGATGCCAACGGCGTCAAGATCCCCTTCCCCCAGAGGGATGTGCACGTCTACCGGCATGGTGCAGATCGCGGGAAGGAAAGCACGGCGGAGGACGAGGTCCCCATGGCCCTGGGTGCGTCCGAAGCAGGGTAAGGGTAGCGCTTTCAGCGAGGGGTCAGGTTCCGCCGCATCGTTCACACGCCCGGTATCATGAGCAAGAGTGGCCGGCTATGGTTTTGAGTTACAGGGTCATGCCCAGGTCCTTCATGCGAAGCATGCATAGGGGGTCGAAGGCCTGATCCTGCCGATATGCTGGATGCAGCTGGGTCCTGTGCGCAAAAAGGCTTGACAGCCAAAATATTTCTATAGAATAGTGTAGAAGCTATGTTGCCGAACACACTGGAACTCTTGGGCTTTTACTTTTTCATCTTTAGAGGGATGAAAGTACGCCCATAGGCCAGTGTTTCCGGCGGGGAAGAGAAAAGGCCATGGGTGAACGCCATGGCCTTTTTTTATATCCGAGTCGAGTCAAGGGGAATACGTGATGAAGAAGATATTGAGCGGAAACGAGGCAATCGCCCGGGGGGCGTTCGAGGCTGGGGTGAGCTTTGTCTCGGCATATCCCGGCACACCATCGACCGAGATCCTGCAGACCGTGGCGGACGAGTACCCCGAGATTCATGCGGAGTGGACTCCCAACGAGAAGGTCGCCCTTGAGGTTGCCGCCGGGGCGTCCTATGCAGGGGCCCGCTGCATGGCGGTCATGAAGCACGTGGGGGTGAACGTGGCCGCAGACCCTCTCATGACCCTGCCCTACACCCTGATCCGGGGCGGGATCGTTCTGGTGAGCGCCGACGACCCCGAGCTGTTCTCCTCGCAGAACGAACAGGACAACCGGCACTATGCCCGGTTCGCCAAGATCCCGATGCTGGAGCCATCCACCTCGCAGGAGGCCAAGGACTTCACGATCGAAGCCGTGCAGATCAGCGAGGAGTTCGGGACCCCGGTGCTGCTGCGCACCACCACGCGGATATCCCACTCCATGGGTGTGGTTGAGCTTGGCGACAAGAAGGGCGGCCGCACCCCCTCTCTCGAACGCCATCCGGCGGAGTGGGTGATGCTGCCGGCCAATGCGCGGGTGCGCCATCCCGTGATCGAAGAGCGCATCCGGTCGCTCAAAGTTTATTCCGACGCCTCGCCCCTGAATGTCATTGAGATGGGCAGTCCGAAGCTCGGCATCATCTCATCCGGGGTGGCCTACCAGTATGCGAAAGAGGCCTTTCCGGATGCCTCGTTTCTGAAGGTGGGCCTGTCGTATCCTCTGCCGGAAAAGCTCATCAGAAAGTTCACCGCCCAGGTGGAAGAGCTCTGGGTCGTCGAGGAGCTCGACCCGTTCATGGAGGAGCAGGTGAAGGCCTTAGGCATCGACTGCCACGGCAAGGACCGGCTGCCCCTGTGCGGAGAGCTGAATCCGGACATCATCCAGAGCGCGATAACAGGGGCCGCACCGGATGACGGGGCCCAGCCCGACCTGCCGCCGCGTCCTCCCAGCATGTGTCCCGGATGCCCGCACCGGGGCATGCTCTGGGCCTTGAAGCGCAACAAGTGCTTCATCGCAGGCGACATCGGTTGCTACACTTTGGGATTCCTCCCGCCGCTCTCGGCCATTGACACCTGCCTATGCATGGGGGCGGGCATCAACCACGCCCACGGCATGGCCACTGTTTTCGGTCCGGGGAAAGAGAAGATCGCCGCGGTCATCGGCGACTCGACCTTCTACCACTCGGGCATCACCGGGCTGCTCAACCTCGCCTACAACAATGGCGCGGCGCTCATCGTGATCCTCGACAACTCCACCACGGCCATGACGGGCTCGCAGGACCATCCGGGCACCGGAATCACGGTACGGGGCGAGAGGACCGTGAACCTTGACCTGGAAAACCTTGTCAGGGCGCTGGGGATCGAGTGGGTCAGGACCGTTGACCCCTACGACGTCAAGCAGGCCAGAAAGGACGTGAAAGAGGCACTGGCGTTCGAAGGCCCGTCAGTGATCATCTCGAAGGCGCCATGCGTTCTGCTGAAGTCACGCAAGGTCCCAGGCAGGGCGCTCACCGTGGATGCGGATGTTTGCACGGGCTGCAAGGTGTGCATCGGACTGGGGTGTCCCGCCATCGAATTCAGAGACGAGAAGGCCCACATCAACGAGACGTGTGTGGGATGCGGCGTGTGCGCCGATCTCTGCGCACCCGGGGCCATCGGAGGTGAGAAATGAACGTGCTGATGACCGGAGTCGGGGGGCAGGGGATCATCCTGGCTTCCGACATGCTTTCCGAGGTAATGATGCGCTCGGGCTACGACGTGAAGAAATCGGAGATCCACGGCATGGCCCAGCGGGGCGGGAGTGTCATGTCCCACGTGCGGTTTGCCGGGCATGTGGATTCCCCCCTCATCCCCTATGGCTGCTGTGACATCCTGCTCTCGTTCGAGGAGCTGGAGGCGGCCAGATACCTCAAGTATCTCAAGAAGGACGCCACGGTGATCATCAACCAGTATCGTCTCGCACCGCCTGCGGTCGTGTCCGGCAGCCGGGCGTACCCGGACGTGATCCCTTTCCTCAGGGAGAAAACCCGGAACATTCACCTGGTCCCGGGCTCGGCCATCGCCGAGGAGATGGGCAATGCCAGGGGCGTGAATATCATCCTGCTGGGCGTACTTTCCACCCTGCTGGACCCGCCCGAATCGGCGTGGTATGATGCCATCAATTCGATGCTCAAGGAGAAGATCCGGGCCGCGAACATCGAAGGATTCAAAAGAGGCAGGCAGATCCAGATCCAATGATGCTGACCATCAAGGAGGTAGCAGATGATTTATAACGAAGAGTTCGAAACACTCCCCCGCGAGGCCATCGAGGCCCTGCAGCTCAAACGGCTGCAGCAGGTGGTGGGCAGGGTCTATCATACGGTGGGTTTCTACCGGAAGTCCTTCGACAACGCCGGGGTCACCCCGGATGACATCCGGAGTCTCGACGACCTCAAGCGGCTTCCCTTCACCTGCAAGCAGGACCTGCGCGACAACTACCCCTTCGGCCTGTTCTCGGTGCCCATGAGCAGCATCGTGCGTCTGCACGCCTCGTCGGGCACCACGGGCAAGCCCACAGTGGTGGGCTACACCCAGCGCGACGTCGAGACCTGGGCCACGCTCATGGCCCGGTCGTTCGTATCGGCCGGCCTCAGCAAGAACGACATCATCCACAACGCCTACGGCTACGGACTGTTCACCGGAGGCCTGGGAGCACACTACGGCGCCGAAAAACTGGGCGCGAGCGTGATCCCCATGTCGGGCGGCAGCACCAAGAAACAGATCATGCTGCTGCAGGACTTCGGACCAACCGCCATCTGCTGCACGCCCTCGTACCTGCTCTTCCTGGCCGAGTCTGGAAAGGAGATGGGTGTGGATATGAAGTCTCTGAGGCTCAGGGTCGGCATCCTCGGGGCCGAGCCCTGGAGCGAGCGGATGCGCGAGCAGATCGAGCGCGAGCTGGATATCACCGCGCTGGACATCTACGGCCTCTCTGAGATCATGGGCCCCGGCGTAGCCATGGAGTGCATCGAGGGCCGCAACGGCCTGCACATCAACGAGGACCACTTCATCGTGGAAACCATCGACCCCGCCACCGGCGAGGTGCTCCCCTGGGGCACACCCGGCGAGCTGGTGTTCACCACGCTGACCAAGGAGGCCTTCCCGCTCATCCGCTACCGCACCAAGGACATCTCGAGGCTCATGCCGCAGGTCTGCAAGTGTGGGAGGACCTTCGTGCGCATGGAGCGGGTCTCGGGCAGGAGCGACGACATGCTCATCATCAGGGGCGTCAATGTGTTCCCCTCTCAGATCGAGAGCGTACTCCTGGGCATCGACGGCCTGGAGCCGCACTACCTGCTCATTGTCGACCGGGACGGCTCCCTGGACACCCTGGAGGTTCAGGTCGAGGTGAGCGAAAAGATCTTCTCGGATGAAATTCGCGAGTTGCAGAACATGGAGAAACGCATTACAAAGGATATCAAGGACTATCTTGGCGTGACCGCCAAGGTGAAGCTGGTTGAGCCGAACACCCTCCAGCGGTTTGAGGGCAAGGCTCAGCGGGTGCTCGACAAGCGGAATATCTAGGAGGTCTTTGATGAAGGTAGAGCAGATATCGATTTTTCTGGAGAACAAGCCGGGAGGGCTTTCCAGCGTCACCAAGGCCCTGAGCGATGCAAAGATCAACATCCGGGCCCTTTCCCTTGCCGACACGTCGGATTTCGGCATTCTGAGGCTCATTGTGGACGATGTGGCAAAGGCAAAGGATGTGCTGAACGAACAGGGCTTTGCCGTGGGCAAGACGCACGTGGTGGCCGTTGAGGTCCCCGATAGGCCGGGCGGGCTCAACAGCATTCTCGAGCTGCTCACCAGCAGGGGGATCAATGTCGAGTACATGTATGCCTTTGTCGAGCGCAGCGGCGAGAACGCGGTGATCATCTTCCGGTTCGACTCCACGGACGAGGCCATCGAGGCCCTGCAGCAAAACGGGTTTAAGGTGCTCAAGGGCGAGCAGGTCTACGGCCTCTGAAGAGAGCAGGCCCCCCCGACATCGAAGATGTTTTGAATCTGTTTCGCTGAGGGTGCATCGTTCAAGATGCGTTTATGGAGGCGACACCTTTCGGACATCGCTTCAAATAGCCGCTTGCTTATCTTCATCTCCTGAACAAGGAGATCCGGCGTGTGCGTGCCGGGGAGAGCAACGGGGGGCATGGCTGCCGTGAACCTTGGTGAAGAATACGTGAAGGCGCAGATCGTTCAGAAGCATTACCGGGATACCCAGGGCAAAGAGCGCGGGCTGCTGGTGGCATCCCGGTCGTTCCTCGCAGCCGGGATCATTGCCTGCCTTGCCGGCGTTGCGGCTGCCATTGCGACAGGCTCCTTTCTGTGGCTCGCAACCGGGCTCGTATGCGCCTTGGCGGGCGGCGTGCTCTTTCTGCTCTTCGGGGCGCTCTCCGAGATCATCATCCTGCTCAAGAAGCTCCTCGGTCTGCCCGTGAAGGGCGCGGTTTCGGGCACGCAGGCGGGCACAGTGCATCTCTGCTCCGCATGCGGAAACCTGGTGTGGCCTGACAGCGAAAAATGCGACTCGTGCGGCGCTGATTTCGAGGCCTGAGAACCGCAAACGGACCTCCCCGGAAAACAGCCGTCTGCGCCTGCGTGCCGTATGGACCATCCCGGACCCGCCAATGTATCGTATATCTACCACACAAGACTTGCAGGCAGGACACCCGCATCTCACCCGTGCCGCGAGACGCACGCAGCCTCCCTGCAATGCCCAGCTTATGCCCTCTCGCCATGCAGCACCGGTATGTCTCCCGCACCTGGAGGTGTCTGCATGGGCGCGCAGGTTGAACGCGGTGTCTGTCTCCATGCGGATATAGCCTGCAGGTTCCGCCCGCAGCAGGTCATGACGTTATTCAAAGGATGCCTCCGCCCAGGTATCTGTACGGATACGCATGAGACAACAGCAAACCGTGCCCTGTGCGGCCGGGGAATAATTTCCTTGATTTTCATCATGATCCTACTAAAATATGGGCTCTTCCCTGAAGAAGGGCAACGCATGTGGTCTTGCGTTGTCCAGGACGCTGATTTGACACCATACAGGGTTTGCGAATGGCGGCTTTATCAAGGGAACACAAAGGGGGAGATTCCATGAAAAGAACCATCTGTAGTTTGGTTTGTGGCCTTCTTGTACTGATGCTTTGCATTTCGTGTACCAAGAAGGCTGAGGAGGAGACAGTGCCCGCAGAGGGGGCTGTAGTGACCGATAGTGGTGCTGCGCCCAGGGGCGAGGTGGTGGAGCTGTCCTACAGTATCTTTTTCCCGCCCACCCATGCCCAGTGCAAGACCGGTGAGGCATGGGCGCGTGAGATCGAAAAGCGCACCCAGGGGCAGGTGAAGATCAACGTGTTCCCGGGCGGCACGCTCACCAGCGCGAACGAATGCTATGACGGCGTGGTGCGAGGGATCTCGGATATCGGGATGTCATGCTTCGCCTACACCCGGGGCCGTTTCCCGGTCATGGAGGCCGTGGACCTGCCCATGGGCTATCCCAGCGGCATGGCGGCGACCCGTGTGGCGAACGAGTATTATGCCCAGGTCAAACCCAAGGAGCTCGATGACGTCCATGTGCTCTATGTCCATGCGCATGGCCCGGGCCTGCTGCACACCAAGAAACCGGTGAACAGGCTCGAAGACCTCAAGGGGATGAAGATCCGCTCCACGGGCCTGAGCGCCAAGCTCGTAGAGGCCCTTGGAGGCGTGCCGGTGGCTATGCCGCAGCCCGGCACTTACGAGGCCCTTCAGAAGGGCGTGGTTGAGGGGACCTTCGCACCTATTGAAACGCTCAAGGGCTGGAAGCAGGCCGAGGTCATCGACTACACCATCGACTGCCGGGGCGTCGGCTACACTACGGCGATGTTCGTGGTCATGAACAAGGACAAGTGGAACAGGCTGCCGGCTGATATCCAGCAGGTCTTTACGGATGTGAGCGCCGAGTATATCACGGTGCACGGGCAGATCTGGGACGAAGCCGACGCAGAGGGTACAGCCTTCAATGAGGAGCAGAAGAACACATTCATCACCCTGCCCGAAGACGAGATCCCTCGGTGGAAGGCTGCTGTCAAGCCCGTGATCGACGAATATATCGCCGCCGCGCAGGCAAAGGGCATCGATGCCGCGAAGAACATCTCGATCCTGCAGGCGTGCGTGGAGAAAAACATCGAGTAAAGGGCATTTCATCGGCTATGCCCGGGGCGGCCCGTTCGAGAGAGCGCTGCCCCGGGTTTTCATGGGGAGATTTTGATGATATCCTTTCTGCGCATCGAGAGATTCGTGGCAAACCTTGCAGACAAGTTGAACTGGTTGTCCGCCGCAGGGGTTGCCTTCATGATGTTCCTCACCACCGCGGATGTCATCCTGCGATTTTTCAAGAGCCCCATCCCCGGGACCTACGAGATCGTCAGCTTCACGGGCGCGGTCATCATCTCGTTCGCGCTTCCCTACACCTCGGTCCAGAAGGGACATATCGCTGTTGACTTTCTCGTGATGCGGCTTCCCTGGACCGTCCGGATCATTGTAAACGCCGTCAATGCCTTTATCGCCATGATCTTTTTCGCCGTGGTTTCATGGCAGAGCGTCGAGTATGCCCAGAGCCTCCAGCGCTCGGGCGAGGTGTCGGCAACGCTGCAGATGCCCACCTATCCGTTTGTCTACGGGGTGGCGTTCGGCACCGCCATGCTGGTAGTGGTGCTCTTCGTCGAGTTTTTTAGGCAGCTGAAAGGGGCTGAGGTCGAATGAGCCCCACCATAATCGGCATCATCGGCATCATCGCCCTGTTCGTGCTCATCTTTTCCCGGATGCCCGTGGGCTTTCTCATGGCCATCATCGGTTTTCTGGGCTTTGCCTCCATCGTCTCGATGGACGCGTCGCTGAACCTGCTGGCCAAGGACATGTTCTCCGTGTTCGGCTCCTATAACCTCACGGTTATTCCCCTGTTCGTGCTCATGGGGCAGATCGCCTTTCACTCCGGGATCTCCAAGCGCCTGTTCGACACGGCCTACACCTTCATCGGCCATCTCCCAGGCGGGCTCGCCATCGCCACCGTGGGGGCCTGCGCCGCCTTTTCCGCCATCTGCGGCTCCACCAACGCAACCGCCGCCACCATGGCCGCGGCCACCCTGCCCGAGATGAAGAGGTACAACTACAAACCCGAGCTGGCCACCGGCGTGGTTGCAGCGGGGGGAAGCCTCGGCATCCTGATCCCGCCGAGCGTGATCTTCATCGTGTATGGGATCCTCACCGAGCAGTCCATCGGCGAGCTCTTTCTCGCGGGCATCCTTCCAGGCGTCCTGCTCACCCTGTTCTTTGTGGGCACCATTCTCATCTGGGCCACACTCAGGCCAGAGATCGGACCAAAGGGTCCGAAGAGCACCTGGAAAGAGCGGGCCGCGTCCCTCCCGGGCACCATTGAGACGCTTATCATCTTCGTTGTCGTGATGGGCGGGCTCTTTCTGGGCATCTTCACGCCCACCGAGGCCGGGGCCGCCGGGGCCTTTGCCACGCTGGTGGTCGCCCTCATTCAGCGCAACATCACCTGGGATGGATTCGTCCAGGCACTGTTCGAGACCACGCGGATCAGCGCCATGATCCTGATCATCGTGGCTGGCGCCACGGTGTTCGGCCATTTCCTGGCCGTCTCGCGCATCCCCTACGACATCGCGAGCTGGATCTCGTCGTTTCAGCTCCATCCGGCGATCATCATGAGTTTTATCGTGCTGATCTACTTGCTGGGCGGGTGCTTCATCGACTCGCTGGCGCTGATCATGCTCACCATCCCGATCTTCTACCCCGTGGTGCTCGACTACGGGTTCAACCCCATCTGGTTCGGCGTGGTGATCGTGCTCGTCACCCAGATCGGGGTCATCACCCCGCCGGTGGGCGTGAATGTCTATGTGGTGAGCGGGGTGGCCAGGGACGTGCCGCTGGGGGTGATCTTCAGGGGGGTCGTGCCCCTGCTGCTCGCGATCGTCCTCCTCACCTTCCTCCTGATCCCCTTCCCCCAGATCGCGACCTTCCTTCCGAGTCTGCTCAGGTAGGCCGGAGCACCCATCCTCCGGACCCCCATGGGTATGGCTCTCCCAGTGTCTGCCTAACAAGGCGCCCTCATGCCGGAAAGTCTCTGGATGTCTTGCTGCCTGCAGCGAGGCAGCCAGTGGTGAGATCGGGAACAAAGCGGGAGGGAAAGACGCTGCAAAGAGGAACAGCCTTGTCCGGCGCGGCCTGCACGGAGGATATGGAGGGCTCGGCCGCTGCGACCCGGGGAAGGGCCGGCGCCGGAATTCGCCTGGCACCCGTGATTCACGCCGTTCATCGAGCGGATTTTTTAGTATTTCATGTAGTGGAACGGCTCGATAGCGGCCAGGGCCTCGGTCGTCAGGGTTTGGAACTTGTGCTCCTTGAGCACCTTCTCTGTCTTGTCCAGATCGGACACATCGACCACGAACACGGCGGTCTTTTTGCTCTCGAGCACAAACCCATAGGCATTCTCGATATTGATGCCCTCTCCGGCCAGGATCTGGACGAGCTTGTCCATCCCGCCCGGCCTGTCTTCGATGAGCACGGCGATCACCTCTTTGAGCCGGGCATCGATGCCCTCCCGGGTCAGGGCCTTCTGGGCCGGCTTGGGGTCGTCAACCAGGATGTTGAAAAAGCCCCTATCACCATATGACGATATGGTGACGGCCCTGATATTGATCTTTTCCCTGGCGAGGATGCCGGACACCCTGGCAAGCTTGCCCGGGGTGTTCTCCGTCGGTATGGTCAATTGGTATGCGATCATCGTGCACCTGCCTTGCCCGTAGTAATCTCAGTCCTCGGAACGATTCATTCTTTCTTGGTGTCCAATACCCCTTTTCGCTTGCTGAAAAAAGGACTATTCAACCTGCGGAACTCAATACCCCCTACGCTAGCCTAAGGGGCAATTCATTGCAAGCCGACACCTCTCGATTCCTTTTCAAGAGGCATCTCGTAATTAACATTTCTTACAATTATTCCATAAAGAATCCATGAAGAAAGTCAAGGAGTTTATCGGATTCCCGTCAGGGTGGATCCCATGCAGCCCATCGCCCTTGGATGGGTCCCACGACTGATTACCGCTGTGGTATTGTGCACTGCCGGGTATGCCGGGGCGAGCACGCGGAGATGAAGCAGTGGTCGTCCCACCACTCCTTCCATGCGCTGTTTTCTTCTTCTGCGAATTCGGGGGCGCTTGCGTCTTTGGAAAAGCCGTTGATGCCGCCCTTCCAGTTGAACGAGCTCGCCAGGATCCCGGAGCCGGGCACCAGGTATTCGGTGATGCTCCCTGTAGGAGCATGGGGCAGGGAGTCGAACACGATGGTGGTGCACCCGCGGATATCGCCGACCGATACGCCGGTGGCTGTGACTGTTCCGAAGACCACCTCCTGGCCCGGCTGGGGATCGGCGGGGTATTTCACGGTCGTGGCGCCCTCTGGCAGGTCTTCATAGCTCCAGGACGCTCCTTGCCCCTCATGGGGGATGAAGTGGTACTTAAGGAGATGAATGTTGTCTTCCGCGTCCTTGGCATAGTAGTGATATGCCGTGTAGTAGATCATATCGGCATAACCCCGGGAAAAGTCGGGAAAATATCCCCGCTCGAGGATCACGTTGCAGGATATGCCGTCAAGCTCGTAATACTGGTGGTGGCTCTGGATGACTTCATGCCCGGCGAAGTCCCCATACCCGTACAGGGTAGTAATGAAGTCCCCGGGCCTGCTGTGGTCGCTGAAATAAGGGTTCAGATACAGATCGATGCTGTCGTCGTCAAAGGTATACCCCCCCAGCTCGGCAGAGCTGCACGGAAAGGCCGCCCCCAGAATGACCGCCGACATGACGCATAACAAAAAAACACGTATCCCCTTCACAACGCACGTCCACAGATGCATTTGATCTCCTCCTTATACACCAATCCTTCTATCCTGGCAATCATATCCTGCCTTTAAGCCTATTCGGGGATGGGTTCATTATTGTTCGGCATGGATGTTGCGAAAATAACATATATAAAAAACCAAGGCGGACGCCCTTAACTTATGAATTTTCCCGCTACCTTCAGAAGGGTATGAGCAGAAGAAGTTAATAAGTTAAGGACGTTACCATCTCCTTTCTCCCTCATGTCGGCCTTGTCGTCTTCATTCGGAGAGCAAAGTGTGCTAAGCAATACAAAGACATCAACAGGGAAGGTGTTGAGCCAGGCATGAGAAAACTCAAGGGCGGCAAACCCAAGGGCGCCCGCGGAAGGGATAAGACCACTTCGCGCGATACGATCGAAGAGTGTGCGGCCGGTCTGTTCCGAACCAACGGTGTGGAAAAAACAACGATCAGCGAGATCGTGAAAAAGGCGGGGATCGCCAAGGGAACGTTCTACCTGTATTTCAAAGATAAGGACGATCTCGTGGACACCATCATCAGCCGGTACACGAGAGAATTCCTCGACCAGGTCATCATCCCCTTCCAGAACGTACCCAAGATCATCATCCTCTCTGAGGCAATCATCGACTATTTTTCCCGAAACAGAATGCTGCTCGTCGAGCTGCGGAAGAACCTCCACAGCGGCAGGATATACCCCTCGACGCGCCGGACCATCCAAGGCTTTTCCGAGATCATCCTTAATTATCTGAATCAGTACGAAGACTATCAGATCAACGACTTCGAGCTCTATACCAAGGTTGTCCTGGGGATTATCCTGGATGTCTGCTACAAGGCCCTGATTGAAGAACACTTCTCTTCTCCCCAGGAGGCGAAAAATATGCTGAGCGATCTCCTGAAGCGTTTTTTCAGCTGCGACTGATTTTTGCTTGCTATTTATGACCGATGGTCATATTATTGACTGGGCCAACAGGCACACTTCCCGGCGTACACATGGAAGGAGGGTGCTTGTCACAATTATTATGACCTTCGGTCATAAAGCAAAGGAGGCGCTCTATGAAGGCAACGTGGGATGTACCCGAAGAGATGCTGGACAATCGAAACGAATTCCAAGGCGATTTTTATCAGCGCTTCACCCTGCGCAAGGCGCGGCAGCCTCTGGAAATGATCGGCGGGGTGACCAAGGATTATCTGTTCCCAACATTCTACGGCGACGTGTCCTGCGCCATGGCCGTGTTCATGTGCTCCTATGAGAAAGCCGCGGCCCTGCTGAGAGAGCAGCTGAGCCCTGAGATCGTACCCGTACGAATGCCGAAGGGGCGTGCACTGGTGGCCTTCTCCTGCTACGAGTATAAAAAGGTCATGGGGGTGCGGCCGTACAACGAGATCGCCATCGCCATCCCGGTCATGGTCGATCCGGCCTTCAATGTCCCTGTTCTGCCCATGATCACCAATTTCTTCAGCCGGTTCGGGTACTATATCGCGGGGATGCCGGTCACCTCGAAGGAAAATACTATCCGGGGCAGAAAGATCTGGGGCCTGCCCAAGGTGACGCAGGACATCGACATATATCGCGAGGCGGGAGACTGCATCGTGAAGGCCATGGATTCAAGCGGCGAGGTGTACCTGTCCCTTCGCATCCCCACAGAGGGCGACCCCACCGAGTTCGATGTCAGCTCCTACCTGTACTCTCAGCTCGATGGACGCCTGCTCCAGAGCAGGACAGACTTCAAGGCGACCTTCAACGTAAAGAAAAACATGCAGCTTCTCCTGAAAAAGAACGCGAAGGCGGATGTTCCCTATATCGAGCTGGGCGACACCTCGTTCGCCCCGATGCTCAAAAGGCTCGAGATCGAAGAAGTCCCCTTCCAGACGCGCTATGCCGAGCACATGTCGTCCTGCTTCGATCTGCCCAACGAGCAGGCGCAGAACTGGGCGCGAACGATTCACGTGAGCGGCTACACCCTGGATGACGAGGCCAGTGTGAAGATCGAGGCCAAAGATCTGAAGATCGCATTCTTCGGGACCGGCGCCATCGGCGCTTCCGTAGGCGGCTGGGTCGCCCCCTTCCATGAAGAGACATACTTCATCGACCAGGGGAAAATACTCGAGGCGCTGAAATCGGACGGCATCACGCTCTATCAGGGAGACAGCAAGGAAGAGACGACGGCGAACGTCCGGGTCAAGGTGATCGAAGACCTCTCGGATCTGAAACAGATGGATGTGGTCGTCATCGGCGTGAAGAACTACAGCCTCGAGTCGGTTGCCAGGCTGATCAAGGACAACACGAAAGACGATGTCATCATTGTATCCATGGCAAACGGGATAGACAATCAGTCGATCCTGCCCAAGTACTTCTCCCGGGTGATCTACTGCATCGTCAGCTACAATGCGTGGATGGATAAACCGGTTGTTGTAGGATACCAGAAGCGGGGGCCGCTGGTTCTTGGAACACCCGACAACTCTCTCCAGACCGAGATGAACGCCGTTGCCGAGATCTTCGGCCGGGGTGTGGAAACGGTGATCACCGATCATCTCCAAGATGCGGTTCATTCAAAGATCGTGATCAACCTCACCAATCCCGTGACGACCCTGGTGGGCCACGGGTTCAGGGAAATCTCGGATCTCGACACCTTCCAGAGAATCCTCAGCAATACCCTCTACGAGGGGGTTCGGATCGTAAAGGCCGCTGGGTTCAGAGAGTGCAAGCTGGGCGGCATGCCCCCGTGGATCCTTTTGAAGGCCTCCGCCCTTCTTCCGAGGGCTCTCACCAGGCCCCTGTTTAAAAAGAATGTGGCGAAGATGGTCATGTCCAGCATGAGTCAGGACATCATCCAGCGCGGGGGGACAGACTCCGAGCTCGACTCGCTGACCGGATACATCCTCAAGCTTGCCCGGCAGAACCGGATAAAGGCCCCGTATAATGAAACCATCTACGAGCTCGGAAAAGAGCTCTTCGGCAAGCCGGGGTTTGTCCCCATGGATGTGCGGGACGTATGGGCGAGGATTCAGCAGAAGCTGTAATCCGAAGAAAAGGAAAAAGGGCAGATTTATTATTTCTGAAAAAATCCGCCCTTTTCCTTTTCATCCAGTACATTGTCATATTCGCAGGCACGGCCTGCGCTCTGTTCTTCTCACTGCGTCTCATCGGCAGGTCTGCCGTCGAGGGACTGGGCATGCTGATGCACAGGCGGCCGTCACCGGGATATTCGATGTAAAAGATACCAGGGTCGCGGTCAGTGGCACCTGAATCAAAGTAAATGGGACACAAAGTAAATGGGACAGATTTATTTCCTGCTTCTTTTTGCATATTTTTCCCCAAACAATCGCCAAGATGCAGTTAAATTGGTTCTTGCCAAGTCGATCCTGAAAAAACCGGTTTTCCACGCTGGCAAGAGTTTCGGGGAATCAAGGGGGACGCCCTTAACTTGTTAACTTATCTAGATCAGCACGACGGATGCGTTCGGTGCCGTGACCATCTTCGAATACAACGCGGCGGACAGGCTCATCACATGAGCTGTGATGCTGCGGGCAATCAGGCCGGCTGCGATGATGGTTGGATCTCTGCTGTCTACGCTTATGACGCGGACGGACGAAAGCTGAGTGAGACGGTGGAGTGCGGTGATTCAACTATGGCATACGGCTACACCTACTATCAAAACGGTCTCAAGAAGACCTTTACTGACTCTGCGGGGAGATTCTACGCTTACGCCTATGACGCATAAGGCAACCTGGACAGGGTGGGGGACAAATCGACCTTCAGGTGATGTGGAAGAGTATTCCTATACGCCGATGTGTCCGCAAAGCCTCTTGAAAAGCATATGCCCGAGACCGGACTCGAACCGGTACAGAACTGAGTTCCGAGGGATTTTAAGTCCCTATTTATATACTTTGATGGTGTATGATGGAGTATGTGTAAGCAATATGAGTGTTGACAAAACAGGCATATACAGTTAGATTAATCCCTAGGGCGTTGTATGGAGATGGAACAAAACTGCTTACAATGTGCTTACACTCTATCCGGGGGATTAAAAAATGGAACTCAAAAAAGATGTAATCGAGAGCACGGAATTACCGGCAAAAGGACAGGTATTTTTATGGGATGATGAGCTAAAGGGCTTCGGTGTTCGTCTGACCCCTAATGCGCGGACATATATTGTCCAAGCGCGGGTGAAGGGAAAAACAAGGAGAGTGACCCTGGGCAAGCATGGCGTGTTGACGTTGCAGCAGGCAAGGAAACGCGCAATTAAGGAACTCTCGAAAATGCTGGAAGGGGTTGACCCTACCAAGGAAAAGAAACGAGCCGAGGCGCAGGCCGTGACCCTGGAGCAGTTAATCTCAGCATACGTCAAGGACCGGCGCAATCTGAAAGAATCATCCAGGGCCGATATTCATAAGCATCTCAAAACATCCTTCTCCGACTGGGCAAAGAAGCCGATTATTTCCATCACGCGAGAGAAGGCGACAATCCGCTTTCGAGAATTGAGTGACCGGAGCCCTGCACAGGCGAATCAGGCGTTTCGAGTGCTCCGTGCATTGTTCAACTATGCAATCGGGGCATATCAGGCCGATGGAGTGCCCATAATATCCGAAAATCCGGTCAAGGCGATTTCTGACCTGAAAATGTGGAACCATGTCAAGCCGAGATCCGGGCGTATCCCCACTGACAAGATAGGAGCAGCTTGGAACGAACTTCAGAGGCTACGGGAGATAGCAGGACAGACCACCATTAGCAGAACCCTTGCCGATGCCGTGGCTTTCCTCATGCTGACCGGAGCCCGATGGAGCGAGATGGCAGAGTTGACCTGGGACCGGGTGAACATCAAAGAAGGACATTGGCATATTCCCGACCCTAAAAATCGAACGTCTATCACCTTTCCACTATCACGGGTAGCAGTTGAATTGCTCAAGAACAGGCCACAGGTGGATCGGTATGTTTTTCCGGCAAAGACCGAGACAGGCCATGTCAGGGAGGCGCGGAGTGTACTGGCATCACTATCAAAGGCCGCAGGATCTCATATCACTGCCCACGACCTGAGAAGAACATTCAGGGCAATTGCCGGGGAGTGCGGCATTGATTTCTGGAAAACCAAGCTGCTTATGGGGCACAAGATTGCCGGAGACATCACCATTACACACTATACCGAAACCTCAGACCTTCGATATCTGGCAGAGGATATAAACCGCATAGGTGATTGGATAGTTCGTCAGGGCGTTATCGCAGCGGCGGGCAATGTCGTTCCTTTCCCCGTCAAGACAGGGGTGTGAGAAATGAACGATATTCATGAAGATGAGATTATTCCTGTTATAAATTTTGATAATGCGCCCACTGACCTCTTAATAACAACGGATGAGTGGGATCATGTAAAATATCTCATACACCAAAATATAAAGGATTGTGATTATGAAGAGGCGGGTGAATATTTCTTAAAAACGGGACTTCCTTTTCTGAACTTCTTTAGAAGAGCGATTATAGCAGGGCTTATTAAAAGGGGGTTCAAGGCGGATAAAATTAATGATGAAAATGAGCTTAATATACTTATGTATGTAATCGAGAACGAGCAGGGGAAGGATTTTCCGGGCCACAGGTGGGATATTAATCCACCATCAGGTTTTCCCAAAGGAACTTACACGGTCAGTAAAGGCAAGCATCACATGTGGATCGAGCCCGAAATAGAAGCTGCCCTTCTAACATTGCGATCCATAAAAAAGCTGCATGACCTACTGATAAAAGATGCTGTGGTGGATACTGGCGCTGTAAAGGTTTACCTCCGCACGTTTGAATTGGCAATAAACATACTGAGGTCTGGCCTGTTGCCTAAAATGGCACAAATGGGAGAAAAGCATCACATAACAAACACACAAAAGCGCAAAAAGCGCAGAACATGGAATGGTCAGACCCCGCAGGAACGAGCGGAGCGGAATAAACGAATCAGGGAATCATACGCGAGAACAGATTTAACATTGAATAGCTTTGCGATTAACGAGGCAAGAAAACAGAAACTGAGCCCTTCCACGATAAAGAAGATCATCAAGTCTCAAGTTGACACCTAACCGGGTTAAGTGTCAAATAATTAATGATATCAGCAAGTTAAACGTTGCACAATATTACATCCTCCACTAATATAGGGGTAGGAAGAACAACAAAAGGGAGGATGTAATATGCTTCTCACCACTAAAGAGGCCGCAAGAGAACTCAGGCTCACAAAGGCCACACTTGAAGCGTGGCGATGCCGGGGCGGTGGTCCTGCCTTCGTGAAATTCGGAAGAGCCGTCAGATATCGCCGGGAAGACCTCGACAAATTCCTTATATCTTCACTCCGTTCAAATACGAGCAATGGCTGATGGACCTTTTCGCTCACTGTCTCTTCAATGCGGCTCGCCTGGGCACCATCGAGAAGCAGCACGGCTCAAGTCCCACGGATGAGCATGTGGTGAAAGAGATCCGGGAGATTGTAGCTTTCTTCTTCGATCAGATGGAATGGAGATTCAATCATGAATACCCAAGAATCACGGCTTGATTCAGACACACCCCGAGCCCGGCATGGCTACGGGGAGTGTAACGAAAAAGCCTGGAATGATTCATTTCTAGCAGAAAACCCCTGTGAAGGCAAGACCCTTTATGACCCTGATGTATTTATGCTCTTTGTGAAGCCCGGAGAGATAACCGAAGTCCGGGGCTTCGATGGCAAGAGAGTATATGCAGGATATTTCGATGAGCATCAGGCATTCTGTAAGGAAGTTCAGGCCCTTGATAAAAGATTAAGCTCAGGCATCTACTTCACCCTTCAGGTGATAGACCCGCGTTTAATCGGCAGGGCACACAATAGAATCCGGCAGGCAGACCGCACAACTACGGATAAGGATGTTCTCTTTTACCGATGGCTTCCCATTGACCTGGACCCCGTAAGGCCGGCGGGCATCTCTTCATCAGATAGTGAGCTTCAAGCGGCTCTGGATCTCCTGAACCCTGTTACTGAATGGGTTATGCAGGAGATCGGGCTCCCTGCCCCTATCAAGGCGATGAGCGGCAACGGCGGGCATCTTCTCTTCAGGCTTCCTGATTGGCAGGTAAACGATGAAACAAAGGCCATTATCAAGGGCATCCTAGAGGACATCTCAAGCAAGTTTAGTACAGATCGAGTTCATATCGACACCACGGTTTTCAATCCTGCCCGGATATGGAAGCTCTACGGCACCACTGCCCGGAAGGGCGATGAGATACCGGCGAATCAATACCGGGAAGCACGGCTTCACCGGATGGCCTACATTGATGACCTGGGGGGCAATCATGGCTGATTTGATAGCACTCAAGGAACGCTATGCAGGCCGGAACGACTCCCCTTCTCAGGGTGGAGGGATAAACGTAGAGGCTTACCTTGCCCACTACGGTTATGTGGTAAAGAATATCAAGACCAATGGTACAAGCACCATTTATACCCTGGACCAGTGCCCCTTTGACCCGAACCATGCCGGGGGCGAGGCTTCCATTATCAAGACAAGTGAGGGGAAGCTCCTTTTCCAGTGCTTTCATGACTCCTGCAAGGGCCGAACATGGAAAGAAGCACGGCAGATTATCAGCGGCAGTGATTCCCTTGCGCCATTCATGGGAAAGCACCCCGCACCTGGCAACATAAAAGAACAGGGCATTATCAAGGGGTTTCGTTTTCTGTCGTGTCATGAACTATGCTCGGAGCCAAAGCCGACAAAGTGGCTTATCAAGGGCATCTTGGATGCCGACTCCATTAGTTGTAACTTTGGTCCATCCGGAACTATGAAATCCTTCTTGATTACCGACGCGGGGCTTTGTGTCTCTGCGGGGATAGACTGGCATGGAATCCCCGTGAATCAATCAGGCACGGTCTTTTATATCGCGGGGGAAGGATTCAATGGAACACCCCGGCGCATTAAAGCATGGGCGATAGAACACGGCGTTGACTTAGAGCGTATTCCCTTTTTTGTGTCAGATCGACCGGCACAGATTCTTGATAAGAAGGGACTTGAAGACCTTATTCTTGCGATAGATTCCATGATTGCAGAGAATGGGAATCCTGTCTGGATAATCATTGACACCTTAAATCGTAACTTCGGACCAGGAGATGAAAACTCCACAGCAGATATGACGCGGTTCATATCAATCCTGGACGAGTTAAGAAGCCGCTATCATTGCGCTATATCCATTGTTCATCATACGGGGCACAGCGAGACAGAGAGGGCCCGCGGTGCATCGGCACTCCGGGCGGCGCTGGATTGGGAATATCGCCTTCAGAAGCATTCTGACGGCACACTATGCCTGACATGCACGAAGGCCAAGGACCACGCGGAGCCTTCTCCGATTTACTTCAAGCCCAAGGAAATCACTATTGATGGATGGATTGACCCCGAGAATGGCGAAGCCATGACCTCATGTGTGCTTTGCCGGGTTGATGGGCAGGCCACTGATTTAAGACCTCTGAAGGGGGCAAAGAAGATTGCGCTCGACGCGCTTATTGGAGCGGGCAACGGAGAGCCGGTCCATATCGAAGCATGGCGGGAAGCTGCATACTCTTCGGGCATTTCGGTGGCTCCATCTTCAGAAGCCAAGAAAAAGGCATTCCAACGGGCGGTGTCTGACCTTCGCGCCAATGGTTATATTGAAACCCAAAATGATCTTTGGTGGCCTAAACGAGAAGCGGGACAAGCGGGACATTGTCGGGACATGTCCCGTTATGTACCGGGACAGACGGGACACACACCTATAGGTGTGTCCCGTGTCCCGTCTGACGAGGTGGAGATATGAATGCACTTCAAGAACTCACGACAAGGGGAATCAATGTATGTGTGAGTAGTGGCAAGCTCAAACTGTCCGGGCTGTCTTCCCTGGAGCCTGACGAACGGGAACAGGTGCTCACCATTGCCACCAGGAGCAAGGAGCAGTTGCTTACCATTCTTCAGTGGGGAGACCATGCGCACCTTGTGGAGTGGTTCTTCTCTGCGAAGGATTCCCTACCCCGTGAACGGTTCACCTATGACCGGGGCGAGGGCTGGCAAGTCATATGGGCGACCCCGGCGGCATCATACGAGAACCTTGCAGCGGAGATTGAGAAAGGCCCTGGTGGTCAATGGGATGCAGAAGTCAGGAGTATCCTGGAGCAGCTTCATAAGCTATTTGGGAATAAGG
>MPOS01000024.1 GCA_001896555.1 Candidatus Phosphitivorax anaerolimi | reverse complement strand
GGCAGATGCGGCGCAACACAGGGAATGCAACGAATCAGCGGGACGCTGACCGGGACGCTGACCTGATGGAGCGGCGGCTACAGAACCACAATACTAAAACAAGGAGCATCACATGCCAGAATTAAAAGCTATGATTGAGGAAATGGGTAAAGCATTCGAAGGTTTTCAGGCGCGGTACGACAAAAAGCTTGAAGCCCTCGAAACCGCTATCGCGCAGGGACAGTTTCCGGGTGGTGGATCTTCACGCACGAATCTGGCCGAAGCCAAGGAGCACGAGAAGGCGTTTCTTGCCTGGGCGAGAAAAGGCGGCAATGAATCGGCTCTGCGCGACCTCGAAGTACAGGCGAGCATGTCCACGCTCTCCGACCCGGACGGCGGTTTTCTTGTGCCGATCGAGATGGACAAGAAGATCGAGCGGCTTGCTACCGATGCGGTTGCCATGCGGCGGCTGGCGAATGTCAAGACAACGACCGGTGAGTACAAGAAGCCCATTTCCGCAGGCGGCGCGTCCGGCGGCTGGGTAGCAGAGAAGGGAGACCGGGGCGAAACCGACGCCCCGGAGCTCAAGCTGTTTGCCCCGGCAATGAGCGAACTCTATGCTCTCCCCGAGGTGACACAGAAGCTCCTGGATATGAGTGATTTCGATGTTGCCGAGTGGCTCATTGAGGAAATCAACGATGTGTTCGTTTCGATGGAAGGCGCGGCATTCATCACCGGGAATGCCGTAGGAAAGCCGAAGGGCATCCTGGCCTATGACAAGGTTGCAAATGCAAGCTGGACCTGGGGCAAGATCGGTTATATTGCCGGGGGGAACGCTTCCCTGCTCAACGATGTGGATGCACTCATTAACCTTCAGCATGCCTTGAAGCCTGTGTACCGCAGGAATGGCACTTGGTTGATGAACGATACTACCCTGTCCGTTGTTCGGAAGCTCAAGGACGGTGACGGGAATTATATCTGGAGGCCGGGTCTTACTGACGGTGCACCGGATATGCTCCTGGGCAAGCCGGTTGAGGT
>MPOS01000056.1 GCA_001896555.1 Candidatus Phosphitivorax anaerolimi | reverse complement strand
TCAGGCACTGGCGGAGGTCAGACTGGTCATGATCTGAGCTGACACCCTCCGAAGAAATCGCATCGGTAATGCGACTTCCGAGGATACAAGAACGTCTTTCAAAATGGGTTTTTCAACGACCTCAAAAAATATCTTCAGCTTGGGGAACACACGTACCCTCATGCCATAAGCATTTCCTCAAAGAGGAGATGAGGAAAAACTATTTTTTCAGAACGTATGGTTCCCCTATGGATAAACAGATCATGCAATACTATTTCTGCATGATACTGAGATACCTCTCCAGCTTGCCTTTTTCCGTCAGGACCTTGATCCCAAGCTCCTGAGCAGTGGCGGGGATTTCCGGCGCCGGGTCACGCTCCACCAATGACATGGCCGAGGTCGGGCATCCTGAAACGCATAATCCGCAGCCGATGCACTTATCCACCTGCACGAAGGCCTTGTCATCGATCATCTCGATGGCCCCCATTGGACATCGCTCATCAGCACAGACAGAGCACCCCATGCACTCATCGCTCTTCACTATTGCCTCGAATCTGCTGGGGGAGAATGCATGCGGATGGTTGAGCTGGGTCTTCCCTCTCAGAACGGTGCAGCAGCAGGGACAGCAGTTGCAGATCATACCAGCCCGGTCGGCGCTGTTGTTGCTCGTATGGACCAGTCCTGCTCTCTCCGCTATATTGAGGATTTCCAAGGCTTCCATCTTGGTGACCTGCCTGGCATGCTTCCGCTGGACCAGGAATTCTCCAAAGGGACCGAAGATCATGCAGACCTCTTTGGGTTTGTCGCATTTTCCGATGCTTACCCTGCAGGCGCAGTTGGTGACGGCGATATAGGTTGCCTTCTCAACGAAACCGGCAACCTCTTCATACGGATGAATCGTGGTCACGCTTTCAAGAGATTTCTCCACAGGAATTACCCGCATGAGCGGTGTCGGATTTCCGCTGAAGGCAACCCCCAAAGCCTCTGCATGGTATTCTTCCCAGAGATTGCCCAGACGTTTGGCCTCTGCAGTTCCTCCGCCCGTCATCAAGGGAAACTCGAAAAGACCAGGGATTGTCGGGAGGAGGGCATAGGTTTTCCTACCGTCTTTTTCCCGGCAGTAAATTACCATCTTATCCGCCATGGACTCGAGCATGCGGGATGTTTCTTCAATGGGGAGATTTGCCGATTTTGCGATCTCCTCGACACCCTTGCCTTTGAAGCTCATGGTGAGTGCAACCCGGATCTCCTCTTCGGTAAACAGTATCCGCAGGATTTCAAGTATTATCTTGGACTTTGGAGCTCCGGACGGGTGGCTGTCTATCAGTTCCCGAAACTTTTCATAATTGTCCATGGGTGACCTCCTCTTCTACTATTGCAATAACAATATTTGATATTGCAAACAATGGTCAAGAAAAATCTTTTCCAGTCGGCAGCCTACTCGCTCAGCTTGGTGCAGAGGTGGTGAATGACCTTGAAGAACACAGCAAGTTCGTCTTCAGGGATGCCTTCCTTCATCTTTTCATTAATTCCCCGTACGACCTTTTTTGCCCTGTTGATCTCTTTCTCACCTTGATCTGTGAGGAAGATGAGGTATTGTCTTCTATCTTCAAGATTCAGATCCCGCTTCACGAAATTCATCTTTTCAAGATTGTCGACGAGGCGGGTTGTCGATGAATTGTCTATTTCCAAGGCATTGCTTAAGTCACTCATTGACTGTGGATTGTTTTTCAGGAGCAGGAAGAGGATACCGATCTGGGCAGGCGAAATGATGATGTCGTTTTCCCTGAATGCCTTCTTCAGGTATGCCTTCATTCTGCTCTCGGTGCGAGAGAGGTGATAAAAAAACCTGTCATCCATAGAATTCTCCTCGAAATGTTATGATATTATTTGATATACCAAATAAATTGTCAAAGACTTTTTATATTATTACCCAACAAGGAATCAGGAGAGGAGCATGCAGAAAGATATTCAATATCTTTGGACGCATGATATCCACGAGATAGCGATCCTTTTTGGATAGTGTTAACAATCTTTCGCACTTTTGATCCAGGTCTCTGTCCTTCAAAGTAGTGCCTCCTGTACTAGTGACTATCCCTTTGTCTGAGGTCTATGGTGGCCAACCTTCAATCGTCGGTCCGATTCGACACCAGCATGGGCAGATGGCCAAACATGTATCTGTAATAAAACGTTTTCTTCAGCACTACCTCGAAACAATGATCAGCCTAGACATATATGCATAAAAGGGCGCTCATGAGAGTATCGCAGATACGGCGCGGATGAAAGAAAGTGGATCATACTTTCATCATATCCAGATATTCACGAGCGGTCACAATTCTGACAGATTTGAAATTCTTTAATTCCAGCAAATCCTTGTCACCTGTCACGATAAGGGAAGCCTGGGCATTGCATGCGGCGGTAAGAAAAATATCATCATCAGGGTCACGGCAGACACCGGAAACCTTCTCCTTCATTTCGGTCACCGTGAAAAAGGGCAGGATTTCGTCTTCTATGATAGTCTTTATTTCATTGTCTGAAAGATCGAATTTGGGATAACTGAGCACTGCTATCAGTTCAGAAAATGTCTCCCTGGAGAGTACAGGATGAATGATCCCTGTTTTCCAAAGATCAACGAGCTTATTCAATCTCCCTTTGAGGAGAAGAGCTGAGACGAGGATGTTTGTATCGAGAACGACTCGGCTCATTTCTTTTTCTGCCTTGCCCTGCTGATTGCCTCAGATATGTCTGCTTCACTTATGCCGAGCTTGCTCATTTTGTTCCTTATGCTCTCAAGCGTAGCAGAGATCGGGGTCATCTTAACAGGAACAAGCACTATCCGATTGCCCTCAACTTCTGCATCGAACAGGTCTATTCCAGGGAATTTGTCAGCAATTTCCTTGGGAAGTGTCAGTTGATTTTTTGAGGTCTTTTTTGTCAACATGAATCTTACCTCCTTTAAGTAAGGATACATTACTCTTAGAAAGGATTCAAAGAAAAAATTGATCGTTGAACCAATCACTGAATCCCGGTCAAAGAAACATGACAGGCATTTCTTTGGCCTCTTTCGCTATTTCGACAGACGATGGCTTTCCAGATCCTGGGGAAAATCTACCTTTATTGCTGAGATTACAGCGCTGGAGCATTTCAGCCTATTGTTTCCCAAGCGGCAGCACATGCTATCGAACGGTTTTGATTTTTCAGCTTTATGAATCATCTCTTGATATCGACTGGATCGATTTCATATCCCTAAAGCAGTGGGAGCGGAATGTTGGATAGTGCCGGTGATTCCGGCAGGCGATTCCGCCCTGGGGCATTTCTTTTTCATACATCCCCCAAGGGGCCGGACTCAAGGCTCGTGAATCTTCAACCGCTTTCCCCGAAACGCCTGATCTCGTCGAGGAAATACGGGCCGTAGCGCTCGGTCTTGTACGTGCCCACCCCGTGAATGCCAAGGAATTCATCCTCCGTGGTGGGGAGAACAGCGGCCATCTCAGCCAGAGAGGCATCGCTGAAGATGACGAAGGGCGGAACCCCTTCCTGGTCGGCAAGCTGCTTGCGCAGGGCGCGGAGCTTTTGGAAGAGTTCGGGGTTATAATCGATATCGCCTGCCTTGCGGCGGGATGCCTTCGAGGCTGGCTTGGGTCCAGCCGCGGTTTTTATGCGGGGCTGGGCCATGGTGATCGTCAGCTCCCCGCGCAGCAGGGGTTTTGCCGAGGGGGTGAGCTTGAGCACCGAGTAGTCGCCCACGTCCTGCAGGAGATACCCGTGGTGCACCAGATGGCGCAGCAGGGTGGTCCAGTATTCATGGTCCTTGTCTGCGCCGATCCCATAGGTTGAGAGCCGGTCGTGGCGGAGGTTGGCTACTCGCTCCTTCTTCGAGCCGCGCAGCACGTCGATCACGTGGCCCATGCCGAAGCGCTGCCCTACCCGGTATACGCACGAAAGGGCCTTGCGTGCGTCCTCGGTCACGTCCATGACCTCGGGCGGGTCCAGGCACACGTCACAATTGCCGCAGTCCTCCTGCAGGCGCTCGCCGAAGTATCCCAACAGGATGCGCCGCCTGCAGCTCATGGCCTCGGCAAACCCCACCATGGCGGCCAGCTTGTGCAGCTCGATGCGCATTCTCTCTGAGTTGCGCGTCTTCTCGATGAGCCCCCGGGCAACGGCCACGTCGCCGTAGCTGAACATGAGCAGGGCCTCTGCCGCAAGGCCGTCGCGGCCTGCGCGGCCGGTCTCCTGATAGTAGCACTCGATGTTCTTGGGGATGTCGTAGTGCACCACGAACCGGACGTCAGACTTGTCGATACCCATGCCGAAGGCCACGGTGGCTACTATGATCCGGATCTCGTCGCGCAGAAAGTCTTCCTGCGTCTTCTTGCGCTCGCCCGCGGTAAGCCCGGCGTGGTAGGGCGCAGCCTCGAACCCCGCCTCAATGAGCTTGCCCGCCACTTCGTCCACCCTCTTGCGGCTCAGGCAGTAGACAATACCTGCGCCCGTGGGTCTCGTACTCAAAAACTCCATGAGCTGTGCTAAAGGCCTGCGCTTTTCTACCACGGAGTAGCGGATGTTGGGGCGGTCGAATCCGGCGATGTAGCACCGGGCGTCCCTGAGGTCGAGCCGCTTAAGGATGTCCTGCCTCGTGTGCGGCTCGGCCGTGGCGGTGAGCGCGATCATCGGGATATCCGGAAACAGCCTTCTGAGCCGGCCCAGCTTCAGGTACTCGGGCCGGAAGTCGTGGCCCCACTGAGAGATACAGTGGGCCTCGTCGATGGCGAACAGGGCAATGGGCACCTGCCTGATCCGCTCGATGAACCCGTCGGTCATCAGGCGCTCAGGTGCAAGATAGAGCAGGTCGAGCTCGCCGTCGTGCAGCTTGGCCAGCACCTTTCTGGCCTCGGTGCTCCCGAGCGAAGAGTTGTAGAAGGCCGCCTTCACCCCGCAGGCCCTCAAAGCGTCCACCTGATCCTTCATAAGGGAGATGAGAGGCGAAACCACAATGCCCACCCCCTCGCGGTGCAGGGCCGGGATCTGGTAGCAGAGGGACTTCCCTCCGCCCGTGGGCATCAGGACAAAGGCGTTCTCTCCCTGAATGAGCCGTTCGATGATTTCCTGTTGAAAAGGCCGGAACGACTCGTATCCAAAGATGGTCTGCAGACTTTCAAGAGGGGTTTCGTTCATTTTTCATACTTCTCAACCACCGGCAGTTTCTCTGCTCCTGGTGAAGTATCTCTTGGATTTGCCAAGCCTTTGTGTTTGCCTACCATATATTCCGGGTCGGGGAAAGGTCTTGATGGCAAAGGGAGGGTAATGGTCGGGGACGTTCAGTAACAGCAGCGGAATAGAGGATATGCGCCAAGGATAAACAGTGTGTCCGGAGACGCTCAGACACTGTAAAGTATTTCGTGAAACGGGTATGTGATGTGTGCCGAAGGCCGATTAATCTCTCTTCGAGATCAACACCCGTATAACCGGTTGAAGAAACACCTGTTCGACTTAACAGGTGTTGATATGGATACACCTCACGTTTGCTTTCATGGGTAGTTCATGTGCAGGCAGTGATCATCAGATTAAAAACGATCAAGAGGACGGCACGGCGATTCATGAGCCGACCCGCTCACCGCTCCAGCCGGTATTGAGACCGAGCTCGATGAGCGACAGCACCCGCCATTCATCCACAAATGATAATCTCTGCCCGGCAAAATCTCATGCCGGGAAAAGACATCAAGCCGGGTTTAACCCTGTTGACTATCCACTCTGCGCCGCTACCTTATATCGTATGGTGTTCAAACCCCGAGAGGACATGTCCATCGTATTTTCCGGGCAGGCCGGCCAGGGGCTGCAGACGCTGGAAGCGCTCCTGACAAGGATGCTCAAGCGCTCGGGCTACAACGTGTTTTCCTACAGCGAATACATGTCGCGCATCCGCGGGGGAAACAATTCGACCCAAGTCCGCGTGTCCTCGCGCAGGGTGACCGCTTATACCAGGAGGATCGACCTCTTCGTGCCCCTGCACGAAAACGCCATGGAGCGGTTTCACGACAGGATCGCTCAGGAGACCGTGATCCTGGGCGACAGATCCTTTATCGATCAACGATATCTCGACGGCCACTATCCCGTTCTGGAGGTTCCCATCAACGAGATCGCCCGCGGGAAGGGGGGTGCTGTGTATGCCAACACAGTCCTCCTGGGAATTCTCGCCGGGCTGTTCTATGTCGACAGCGACCTCATGCACGAAGAAATCCGGATGATTCTCTCCGGCCTGAGCGAGGATCGCCTGCAGAAAAACCTGGATGCCTCGGATGAGGGGTATGAGCAGAGCAAGAAGCTGCTCAAGCCCGGGCAGGCCTCGGTGTCCATCGAGCGGATCGAGGAGGTGCGGAACGAGGTCCTCACCGACGGGATCAACGCCGTAGGCCTGGGAGGACTGGCCGGCGGGTGCACCTTCGTGTCCTCGTACCCCATGTCGCCGTCAACGGGTGTGCTGGTGTTCTTCACGAAAAAGGCCGAGTCGTCCGGTGTAGTAGTCGAACAGACCGAGGACGAGATCAGCGCGGTCAATATGGCCATCGGATCGTGGTATGCGGGGGGCAGGGCGCTCGTCACCACCTCGGGCGGTGGTTATGCCCTGATGGTCGAGGGCTTGAGCCTCGCCGGGTGCATCGAGTCGCCCCTGGTCATCCACCTGGGCCAGCGACCCGCTCCTGCCACGGGCCTGCCGACCAGGACCGAGCAGGCAGATCTCCAGTTCGCCCTGTATTCGGGGCACGGGGAGTTTCCACGGGCCATCCTTGCCCCCGGCACCCATGAACAGGGGTTTTCCCACACCAGGCACGCCTTTTATCTCGCCGACAAGTACCAGGTGCCTGTGTTCATCCTCACCGAACAGTTTTTCCTTGAACGCAGATACAACCTGTCAGATCTCGATCTGAGCAAGGTGTACGATCAGCGCTTCATCGTGCAGACCAAGGCAGACTATCGCCGCTATGCGTTCACGGAAAGCGGCGTCTCTCCCCGGGGAATCCCGGGCTTCGGTGAGGGCAGGGTGCGTGTAGACAGTGATGAACACGACGAGGACGGGTTCATCACCGAAGACTTCTCCACCAGGACCGCCATGGTGAACAAGCGGCTCAAAAAGCTCTCAGGCCTGAGAAAGGAAGTGATCCCTCCGCAGCTCTTCGGTCCTGAAGACTACCGCAACCTTGTGGTATGCTGGGGGTCTTCGCTCCATGCAGTGCAGGAGGGCCTGGAAATGCTCGACAGGGACGACACTGCGATCCTCCACTACTCACAGGTCTACCCGCTTGCAGAGGTCACTAAAGAATACCTGGAGCGCGCGCACCGAAAGATCGTGGTCGAGAGCAACGCCACCGCCCAGTTCGCCCGGCTTATCCGGTGCGAGACCGGGATCGCCTTCGACGGGGCGATTCTGAAGTACAGCGGTCTCCCCCTCATGCCCGAGGATGTATGCGAAGGCCTGAACGAGAAGCTGGGGAAAAAGGAGAGCATGCATGGGCGCGTATGACTTCGACCACGCCATCGACATCGCCTGGTGCCCGGGGTGCGGGAATTTCCACATCCTCAAGTCGGTCAAGGACGCCCTGGACGAGCTTGAGCTCGACCCCGGGACCGTGGTGTTCGTCTCGGGCATCGGGCAGGCCGCCAAAACACCCCAGTATCTGAACGCGCACTACTTCAACGGCCTCCATGGCCGGACCCTGCCGGTGGCAACCGCGATCAAAGCCTCGAACAGAGGTCTTGTCGTGATTGCCGAGAGCGGGGACGGCGACATGTACGGGGAGGGCGGCAATCACTTCATGCACGCCATCAGGCGAAACCCTGACATCACCAACATCGTCCACAACAATATGGTCTACGCCCTCACCAAGGGTCAGGCCTCGCCCACCACCAGGCAGGGCTTCGTCACCCCGGTGCAGGTCCACGGTGTCACCCAGGAGCCCTTCAACCCGGTAGCGGTGGCCATCGCGCTCGACGCCTCGTTCGTGGCGCGCGCGTTCGCGGGAGACGCGCGGCAGACCACGGACATCATCAAAAAGGCTATCACCCACAAGGGCTATGCCTTGGTTGACATCTTTCAGCCCTGCGTCACCTACAACAAGGTGAACACCTACGGGTGGTTCAAGCAAAACACCTACACTCTCGACGACTCCTACGACCCCACCGACCGGGAGGCCGCATTCAGAAAGGCGACCGAGCCTGGCAAATTCCCCCTGGGCGTGATCTATATTAACGACGGAAAGCCCGTGTTCGAGGAGACTCTCGCCGCATATCAGCAAGACTCCAGGCCCTTGTACCAGCGGACCGTTGACATGGAAACGCTCAGACGCCTTGTGGATTCCATGAGGTAATAAGAGCCTCATTTCTTGCTCAAACGGCATTTCATGAATCCCCGCCGTAAAAACACGCAGCACGTAATCAGAGACCATGGTATTTTTAACATTCGCCGGTGAACAGCCGGATGATGGAGTGCATCCTTAAAAGAGATGGAGGCGGCAGACCAAGGCTCGTTCATCACCGGCCGGGGGTGAATATACTCACGGCCTTTCGGTCAATTCATGGAGGGTCAGGTCTCATGAAGCACTATATCATGGCAAGGGCGTCGGCCACGGCCATGCCCGAGCGGGTGGGGCGGATATGTCCGCCCGAGATTTCGACCAGACCCAGGCGGCTCCACTCCTCGATCTGATGCCTGTTCTCCCGCATCAGGTCCCGGCCGTAGAGCCGCACGTAGCGGTCCAGATCGATCCCTTCTTTGGTGCGCAGCCCCAGGAACAGGGCTTCCATGGCCAGCTCTTCCGACCTTAAGTCTTCCTGTCCCTCGACAGGCCGCTTCCTGTTGCTGAGATCGGTGAGGTAGCCTTTAAGAGAGCTCCGGTTCCACCAGCGGCGGGTTCCTTCAAAGGAGTGTGCTGCAGGGCCCAGGCCGAGGTAGGGGGTGTGATCCCAGTACTTCCGGTTGTGCCGGGACGCCCTGCCCATGCCGGCGGCAAAGTTCGAGACCTCGTAATGGATGTATCCCGCTTCCTCCAGGGTCTTGGAGGTCTCCATGAAGAACTCCCGCGCCAGGTCTTCCGAGCGCCCGGCGCACTCTCCCCGGCCGAATTTCCTACCGAGCGGGGTGTCGGGTTTGAGCTCCAGCTCGTAACAGGACAGGTGGGCGGGGTGCAGTGCAATGGCCTGCTCAAGGGATGCTCGCCAGTCTTCAAGACTCTGGTGGGGGAGGTTATAAATCAGGTCCAGGCCGATATTGTCGAACCCGGCGGCCGCGGCTTCTTCAATGGCCGAGAGGGCCTGCCTCCGGTCGTGTCTGCGGCCCATGAGCTGAAGCTTCTGGTCGTGAAACGACTGCACCCCGATATTGACCCGGTTCACGCCCGCCTGATAGAGCGCCCGCAGATCCTCGCGGGTCAGGTCGGCAGGGTTGAGCTCCATGGTGATCTCCGCATTGTCGAGGATGGTGAAGGTGCCACGGAGCATCACCAGGAGCGCATCCACCTGCTCAGGTCTCATGAGCGAGGGCGTGCCGCCTCCCAGGTAGACCGTGTCGAAGGTGGTGAACTCTCCCCGGTAGAGTGCCGCCTCGGTGGACAGGGCTTCCAGAAAGGAGGGGACGAGCGAGGTCTCGGTCACGGAGTAGAAATCGCAGTACCCGCACTTGCTCCGGCAGAACGGGAAGTGGATGTAGAGCCCGGGGATGTATGCCCTGCCTGTGTTCATGAATCCTTGTCTGATTTGAGCACGGCCAGGAACGCGCTCTGGGGTATGCTCACCGAGCCCACCATCTTCATGCGCTTCTTGCCCTCTTTCTGTTTTTCCAGCAGCTTGCGCTTCCGGGTGATGTCGCCGCCGTAGCACTTGGCCGTGACGTCCTTGCGGAAGGCCGAGATGGTGGAGCGTGAGATGATCTCGCCGCCGATTGCCCCCTGGATGGCGATCTTGTACATCTGCCGGGGGATCTCGTCCTTCAGGCGTTCGCAGGCCTGCACACCACGGGCGCGGGCCCGGTCGCGGTGGACGATCTGGGAGAGCGCGTCCACCTTCTCGCCGTTGACCAGGATATCCAGGAGCACCAGGTTGCTGGTCCGGTAGTCGATGAGGTCGTAGTCGAACGAGCCGTAACCCTGGGTCACCGACTTGAACTTATCGTAGAAGTCGAAGATCACCTCGGAGAGTGGCATCTCGTAGGTGAGCTCCACCCGGCCCGGGCTCGGGTAGCGCATGTTGGAGTTCACGCCCCGCCGGTCGATGCACAGGGTCATGACCGCGCCCAGGTACTTATCCGGCAGCATCATTGACGCCCGGATATAGGGCTCTTCGGATTTGATGATGTTCATGGGGTTGGGGTAGTGGGCGGGGTTGTCAACATGGAGCTCGGTGCCGTCCTTGAGTGTGAACCGGTAGCGCACGCTGGGCACGGAGAGGATGATGTTGAGCCCGTATTCGCGCTCCAGCCGTTCCTGTACGATGTCCAGGTGCAGAAGTCCCAGAAACCCGCACCGAAAGCCCTGGCCAAGGGCGGCTGAGGAGTCTTTCTCATAGATGAACGCCGCGTCGTTGAGCTTGTACTTTTCCAGCGCATCGGAGAGGTCTTCGTAGTCGTCGGACGCAATGGGGTAGATCGAGGCGAAGACCACGGGCTTGACCTTCTTGAAGCCGGGCAGCGGCTGCGCGCACGGCCTGTCGTCAAGGGTGATGGTGTCGCCGATGCTCACGCTCGATACGGTCTTGATGCCTGCGATGATGTAGCCCACCTCGCCGGCGGAGAGCGTATCGCGTTTCTGCCGGTCCAGCAGGAACCGGCCCACCTCTTCCACCCGGTAGATCGAGCCGTTGGACATGAAGCGTATCGTGTCGCCCGCCTTGACCTCGCCGTCGAAGACCCGGCAGTTGATGACCGTGCCCCGGTAGGCGTCGTAATAAGCATCGAAGATCAGGGCTGCAAGAGGTTTTGTTGCCTCCCCCTTTGGCGGCGGGATCCTCCTGACAATGGCCTCCAGGATCTCGTCGACCCCGGTGCCTTCCTTTGCCGAGCACGCCAGGTGGGTGGCCGGGTCGAGCCCCAGCTCAGAGTCGATCTGCTCGAGAACCCGCTCCACATCGGCGGCCGGCAGGTCGATCTTGTTGATCACCGGGATGATCTCCAGGTCGTGCTCCATGGCCAGGTAGAGATTGGCCAGGGTCTGGGCCTGGACTCCCTGGGTCGCATCGATGAGCAGGAGTACGCCCTCACAGGACGCGAGAGAGCGGGACACCTCATAGGAGAAGTCAACATGACCCGGTGTGTCGATGAGGTTGAGCGTGTAGGTCTCGCCGTCGGATGCAGTGTAGGGCAGGGAGATGGCCTGGCTCTTGATCGTGATGCCGCGCTCGCGCTCGATGTCCATGCTGTCGAGCATCTGGTCCTTGTAGGTGCGCTGGTCGCAGACCCCGGTTTTCATGATCAGGCGGTCGGCCAGGGTGGACTTGCCATGGTCGATATGGGCAATGATGCTGAAATTGCGTATATTTTGCATAGAACGTTCCTCGTGGTGGTGTCCTATTCGAAGCAGGGATTTTTGTCAATGGGAGGTTGGCTCCCCGCAGGGCGTGGTGTCATTTGCTTGCCGTGAACGGTCTTGTTTTACATAGGGTGTTGTGATGACCCTCCAGCTCGCTCAAGGGTGCAGTCCGGATCATAGCCACTTTTTGCCTCTACATGGGAGGCGCCCCCTTGACTCGATCATAGGGCGGAAACGGCAGAGGCGATATCCAGGGTGAGCCTCTCCGCGGTCATATCGTGAACACCATGGTCCGGTCATTGACAATCCGGTCGATGATATCGGATGATGGTATCAACCTTAAATCTGCTGCAAGCGAGCCGGAAGATCATCGGCCGGGCCGTCATGGGCCGGAGGGCAACATGCAGCAGGATGACGGACCGCAAGCAAGAGACTAAAGATGACGGACCAGGGATAAAAGGCCGGTGCCGGGCTGGTGATGCCGGTGGTGATATCCGAGCGGGAAATGACTCACCGCACATGGGAAACAGCCCTGCCCGGTGTTCGCGAAAAAGAGATCTTATGCTGCATCGTGGGACGGCCCCATGATGCCCCAGTGCAGGGAAAAGGAGAGAAAAGACATGAGGACACAGGCGCCCTTGAAGGAAATTACAACTGACAAAAACCCCGGACCCCGGGCAAAAAAGGCCGGACCGGCCCGGAACCCGGCTACTTCGACCCAAATCACGGTCAGTGAAATACCGACACCGATCGGACCCATGCTCGCGGGCGCCACGGACAAGGGGCTCTGTCTGCTGGAGTTTGTGGACAAAGATTCGCCCGAGGCACAGCTCGCAGCGATCGAGAAGATCTTTCGCGCGCGGATCACGCAGGGCAACAGCCCCCATCTCGAAGCCGCATTCAAGCAGCTCGAAGAGTACTTCTCGGGCCGGAGAAAGGTCTTCGACCTCAGCCTCGACATGCGCGGCACCCCGTTTCAGCAGGATGCCTGGCGGGCCCTGCTTGCCATCCCCTATGGCTGCACCTGTTCCTACCAGGAGCAGGCCCGGTCAATGGGACGGCCCTCGGCAGTCAGGGCCGTGGCAAACGCCAACGGCGCAAACCCGGTGTCCATCATTGTGCCCTGCCACCGCGTGATCGGCAGCAATGGCACCCTCACGGGCTATGGAGGCGGCCTGTGGCGGAAGAAATTCCTTCTGGACCTGGAAAAGAGGCATTCAGTCTGATCCTTCTGCAGAAAGGCAGGCGCGATTCTCAAGGGGCTTGGCGGTTTCGACTGCGTCAGCTTCTATGACCGGACGGTGCTCATGCCTCTGATGATGGACTTCGGATACAAGGGCATGGACAGCTATCACGGCATCCACTACCGCGATCTGCCGATGAAGCCCATCATTGGACAGGTCATGGATCTCTTCAATGACATTGGGTGACAATGACCACAATGGCAACAATGCAGAAAAAACAGAGCCGGATCAGAGGATGACCCGGCTCTGTCGAGTTTTAGTGGACAGGTTTTGCGATCTGGAGGACCTGAATGGGGATCTGGATGTTCAGGGCTTGCATTCGCTCCACATCCACCATTACATTGAGATCCTGCTGTCTCAAGATGGGGAGACTTCCGGGCGCTGCTCCGTCTTTGAGAATCTTTACTGCCTGCTGACCGGAAAGGGAGCCCACGTATCCGTAATCAGATCCCAGGTATAAAACGGCTCCCGGTGTTCTGTCGTAAACAAAGCTCAAAGCCGGGATCTTATGTGTCTCGATGAGCTCATCGAGTTCTTTCCATGCCTCGTAGTTCCTTAACCCATAATAAGCATCCAGGGGCACGATGAAGACCTCTGCGCCTTGTGCGATCAGTTCTTCAGCCGCTGGTTTGAGGTGATCGTTCTTGTCCACTTGTTTGGTGAGAGCCTTGAGCCCCATTCCTGTAGACACTGTTTCGATTTCGTTCACGTGCTGCATTGCGGTTTCTTCATCCGAATGCACGATTCCCACAGTCCTTACGGAAGGGAAGGCATACTTGACGATTCTGAGGGCATCTTTCACATTCATGTAGACGGTGGAACCGGTAAAGCCGGGACCGGCCTCAGTGAGTGATTTGCATCCGGCTGTCTCCGGGAAAGCCACACCGGTGAACACTACGGGTATGCCTGCCGAGATGAACTTATCTTTTGCATACTTGGTTGCCGGGGTTCCGATGGTGAGCACGAGGTCTGGTTTTTCGTCTGCTATTCTCGAAGACTCGCTCTTGATGCGCATGAGCAGGCCCATCTTCTTCCATAGGCCGGCCTTTTCCACATCGAAGTCAATGATAGTACGGTTAATAGTGAGATTCTTGCCTGGCACCAGACCGTTTTTTTCCAGCTCCTGCACAAAACCCTTGTACGCGTTCTGGAAAGGCGACATTGCAACGACTTGCAAGACATCTATCCGATACGTTTTCTCCTGTGCTCCCAGAGGTTCGGTGATCCACAGAAACATCATTGAAACCGCTAAAGCCGTCAGTGTTCGCTTCAGATCCACTCTCATAAGTACCCCCTTAATGATTGCAGCAGAAATTTATGTGACATCACTACTGTCCCAACGTTTAGCAGATAAAAGACTGTACATCAAGGCATAGCGGTGTTTAGCGGGTAAAGATGGTTGAAATCGATTTGAAAATATAT
>MPOS01000027.1 GCA_001896555.1 Candidatus Phosphitivorax anaerolimi | reverse complement strand
GCTGGCGAAGCTGGCGGGCGGAGTTGCGGTGATCAAGGTTGGTGCGGCCACCGAGCCTGAGATGAAGGAGAAGAAGGCCAGGGTCGAAGACGCGCTCCATTCCACCCGCGCAGCGGTTGAAGAAGGCTTCCTGCCAGGCGGCGGTGTGGCGCTGCTGCGCTGCATCAAGAAGCTCGACTCCCTCGACCTGCCCGGCGACCAGAAATTCGGCGTGAAGATCGTCCAGAAGGCCATGGAAGAGCCCCTGCGCCAGATCGCCGAGAATGCGGGCCTGGAAGGCGGCATCGTGGTGGAAAAGGTGAAGGACTTGAACGACAGCATGGGCTTCAACGCCGCCACGGAAGAGTACGAGGATCTGGTCAAGGCAGGTATCGTGGATCCTACCAAGGTCGTCCGTTCAGCCCTTCAGAACGCGGCCTCGGTCGCAAGTCTGCTCCTGACCACCGAGGTCATGGTGGCGGAGATACCCGAGGAGAAACCCGCACCCGGCGGAATGCCCGGCGGAATGGGGGGCATGGGCGGAATGGACGGCATGATGTAAGCAGCTGTCTGATCCGAATTCGGTCAAAAAAGGGCCCTGCTCAAGGGCCCTTTTTCATGTGCGGACAAAGCTCAACCCTCACCTTTTCTTGAAAATTGCCCGTCTCGTTCACGCGCCCTCACCGGTCTCAGGGAACACCTGTGCTCTTTAGCGGCATTCCCTTAAGATTGTCCCAGAAAAGGGCTTAATCCTTCCCCCCTTTGTTGGAAAACGAAATTCCTTTCGGTTAGATAATGCTCATAGTGGAAGCGTATCCATGACACATGAAAAGCGAGCCGCCCCCATGCACGCTCTATAAAAATTTACGCGCGATCACTTACACCCTTCCCGGAGACCCTGTCCGGGAGAGGAAAGGTCAGGATAGGGATCTGACCCCTACGATTTGGATGACCCCATAATTGACTCAAGGAGAGTTCGCATATCTTGGCTTGACCGGAAAAAATTATCGTGTGACTTCAGAGGCATAACCATGCTATGAAGGGAATAAGCGTCTCAAGCCCTATGGGGGCTTAAAAAAAGGCGCCTATTGAATGGCCTGCCTCACTTCCTGCAGGGCAGAGTGGCAAAGGGAGGGTTTCATGAAGGACGGGTACTGGCTGGTAGGTTTTCAGTATGAGCTGTCCGGTTACGTGTACAGCCTCGGGCGCATCCCCCGGTGCAAATCCGCGATGCTCAAACATCTCAAGGAAGGCGACAAGGTCATGGTGGCCGGTGTGGGGCACGGCACGGAGGCCATCGAGGCGAGCAGGCTCGGAGCCGACGTCACGGCCGTGGACCTGTCGGAAACCATGCTCAGGCACTTCCGCAGGCGCATCGAAAAGGAAAACCCGCCCAAGGAGATCCGCGTGATCCACGATGACATCTTCAATGTCAATGAACCGGGGCAGTATGACATGGTCATCGCCAACTTCTTTCTGAACGTCTTCTCCGAGACACGGGTCCGCGAGGTGGCAAACCACCTCGGGTCCCTGGTGCGGCCCGGCGGATATTTCGTGGTGGGGGAATTCGTCCTGCCCGGCAGGGGACTCAAGGGGCTCATCCAGAAGATCAACTGGTACATCGCCATATCCTTCTACAGCGCAACCACCGAGGCCGTGTTTCATCCCGTGTGGGATTACCCCGGCCTGGTCGAAGGTGCAGGCTGCACTATCGAAGATATCGAGTACTTCCCGATCCTGGGTGTGGACCTATACTGGTCGATCCTGGGGAGGAAGAAAGCCTGAGAAAGGCCTCTCATCCCTGCCCTCTGTGCAGAAGGATTTTTCAGGAGAAAAAGGGACCGGATGACAGCCCGGCCCCTCTTGGTTACTGTCGAGAGCGCCGTGCTACAGGGGCGCTCTTTATGAGTCCGGGGACCGTCATTCCCCTTCTATCTGGCCGCCGGCGCCAACATCGCCTTCCCCGGATGCAGAGGTTTCATCTCCGGGAGCTGCCTGTGCTTCCTCACCGGCCTTCCTGAAATACTCTTCGTTCACAGTGACAGGATGATTCTTCTTTGCCTGCTCGATAAGCGCGCTGACGGTCTCTTCGCTCTTCTCGCTCTTCAGCTGCTGCCTGATCGTATCTCTCACCTCTTCAAGATCGAGCTGTCTGGCGGCCTCGACATCGTCGCACATAATAACGTGATAGCCATAAGAAGACTTCACCACCTCGCTCATCTGGCCCTTCTTGAGTGCAAAGGCGGCATCCTCGAACTCGGGGACCATCATGCCCTTGGTCGCCCATCCCAATTCTCCCCCCTGCTGTGACGAGGGACACCGTGACTTCTCACGGGCAAGGGCGGAAAAGTCCTCGCCCTTCTTCAGCCGGGCAAGAACGGCCTGGGCCTCGGACTCGCTGTCCAACAGGATGTGGCGGAGCTTCACCCGGGGACCCGTGCTGAACTGCTCTCTGTTGTCGTGGTAGTATCCGGATATCTCCTCGTCACTGATCGTGATCTTGTCAACCGTATTCTCGGCAAGCTCCCTGGCGAGCATCTGCTCGCCCATGAAGTCGATCTTGCGCTTCACATCCGGCGACCGGTCGATCCCCTGCTTCTTTGCCTCGAGCGAGAGCATCTTGATCTCGGCCAGGCTCTGAACGAGCTCCCTTTTCCCCTCTACAGAGGCATACCGCTGCCGGGCCTGCTCCGGGATCTCATTCAGGAGCGCCTCGATATCCGTGTCCATGATCTTCTCTCCGCCGACCACAGCCACGAGATGAGGATCGTTCATATCCACCTTGCCTGCCATTGAGGCGGTGTTTTCGGCTGTACAGCCCGCTATTGCCGCCATGAGTACCATTACTGAAACGATCAGTTTTTTCACAGGATCTCCTTTTTGTCCAAAATGGTTTCTCTGTGTACCACAACCCGATGATGAACGGAAAAGGAAAAAACTTGAAAAATACATCCTCCTTCCATGTGAAGAGCGTTTACAGGAGGGTGAAAGCCTTGCCCGTGCCGCCGGAGCAGTCCTTCGTCCCTTTTGGCTTTGCCGTCTAACCGGGGACGATCCGGTGAAGCATGAAGCTCACCAGGGAAAATACCAGGCTGAACAGGAGCGCCCACCCGAAGCTGTGCACATCGAAGCCCGGAACGATGAAGCTTGTCAGCAACACGAGCAGGGCATTGATCACGAAGATGAACAGCCCCAGGCTCAAGATGGTAAGCGGCAGTGTGAGCACGATGAGAAGCGGCCGGAGGATCGCGTTGACCAGCCCCAGAACGAGTGCGGCCGCCACAGCCGCACCCGCGCTCCTGAGAGACACCCCGGGCAGGAGATAGGCAGCGATCAGAATCGCAAGTGTCATGACGAACCAATTTACCAGAATGCGCATGCAGACCTCCTGTCTGCTTAAAGAGATAATCCCAAGATATCAGAAAGCAGGGAATATGAGCATCCTTTGTTTTCATGAAAATGAATCTCTTTGCCGTCAGGATAGGTCTATAATGGAAAAGATATCGTGATTCGGTTCTATGACCCTCTCATCGGATAAGGCGGTCATAATATGGGAAACAAGCCCCGCCGGCGCACTGCAAAGAAGTCATTTCAGGAGCTTGAAGAACGCTTGAACCTCGTCCAGGAGGCCGGTGAATTCGGTATGTGGGAACTGGATCTCAAGACCGGCGCAACCTGGAAAACGTTGCGCCACGACCGGATCTTCGGTTATGAGGAGAGTATCCCCCACTGGAACTTCCCGATGCTCCTCAACCATGTTCTCCCGGAAGACCGGCAAGAGGTGGCGGCGAAGTTCAATGAATCGGTTTCATCGGGCACAACCCTTGATTTCGAATGCCGGATCCGGAGAGCAGACGGCCGCATCAGGTGGATCTGGGTGCAGGCAAAGCCCAAGCTGGATGATCGCGGCAAAGTGGCGCTCATGGCCGGGGTAGTCAAGGATATCACCGACCGCAAGCGCATGGAAGAGGCCCTCAAAAAGAGCGAGGCACTGCTCAGGGAGACCCAGGAGATCTCTAAGACAGGCGGATGGGACCTGGACGTTGCAACCGGCAAGGTCGTCTGGACCGAGGAGGTATACAAAATATACGGCGTCTCCAGGGATTACGATCCCAGTGATATTCAGATGGTCCTGTCGTTTTACCATCCCGATGACCGCCCCTTTCTGGAAAAGTCGCTCAGAGAAGCCTTGGAAAAGGGAATACCCTATGATCTGGAGCTGAGGCTCAGAAACACAAAGGGTGAAGAGCGCTGGGTCAGGATCATGGCCAGGCCGGTGCTTGAAGACGGCAGGGTGATAAGGCTCACGGGAAACCTGATGGATATCACCGACCGCAAACGCGCCGAGCTCAATCTGCTTGAGAACCGCGAGCTTACACATGCACTGATCGAGAACATGATCGCTTCGGTCTATTTCAAGGACATGGACGGCCGCATCACCTTTTTGAATCATCGAACAGAGCTGGATCTTCGCATCCCCCGCGAGAAACTGCTGGGAAAGAAGATATCCGATATCATGCCGCCCGAGATCGCCGGTCCTATCGAGGAAAACGACCGGAGGGTGATCGAGAGCGGGCAGTCCCTGGAAATGGAAGAATTCATCCGCTTTGATGATGACTGCCACTGGTTTCTCACGAACAAATTCCCTATCCGGGACGCTGCAGAGCACATCATCGGAATCGGGGGAGTATCCAGGGACATCACCGCCCGCAAGCTCGCAGAGCAGAAGCTGCGCGAAAGCGAGGCGCGTTTCCGGATCATGGCAGACAGCTCTCCGCTCGTTATCTGGGTCATGAACGCCCGGGGCGGGATCGAGTTCGTCAACAGCACCTTCCGGAAATTCTTCGGTGTCGAGATGGAGCAGTTGATCGGGGAGAAATGGCAGCCCCTGGTTCATCCGGACGATGTAGAAGGCTACCTCGGAGCATATATGCGTGCAGTGGAAGAGCAAAAGCCCTTCCATGCACGTGCCCGGGTCCGCCGCGCCGACGGTGTCTGGCGGTGGATCGAGTCTTTCGGGGCACCATGGATATCGCCCGAGGGTAAACTCATGGGCTATGTGGGAAGCAGCCTGGATATCACCGAGCGCATCACAACCGAGATGAATCTGCGCACGTATCGCGATCGTCTGGAAGATCTGGTCAGGGAACGGACATCAGAGCTTGAGGCAAGCAGTGAGAGGCTCAGACAGGAAATCATCGAGCGCCGGAAAGCGGAAGAAGCCATCCGCAGGTCCGAGGAGCAGTACCGGCTGGTGGTGGAGAACGCCAATGAAGGAATCGCCATCGTACAGGACGGGGTGTTCCGGCTGGTGAACCCAAGGCTCGCGGAGGTCCTCGGCTATGCTCCGGAAGACCTGATATCAAAGCATTTCGGGGGCTTCGTCCATCCGGATGACCGGCGGATGGTTGTGAATCGCCACCACCAACGCATGACGGGCAAGGCGGTGCCGAGCACCTATTCCTTCAGGGTCATCGATAGAGAGGGCGAAACGAAATGGCTGGAGATCAATTCCGTGAAGATCACCTGGGAAGGCAGGCCAGCCACGCTCAACTTCATGGCCGACATCACCAGGCGGGTCCGGATGGAAAAGGACAGGAAGAAGATGGAGGCCCAGCTTTTCCAGACCCAGAAAATCGAGGCATTGGGCACCTTTGCCGGCGGGATCGCCCACGACTTGAACAACATCCTCTACCCCATCATCATCAACATCGAGATGCTTCTCGCCGACACCGAGGAAGGCTCTGATATCCACGATACACTAAAACAGATCCTGAGTGCTGCATACCGGCAGCGCGATCTGGTCAAGCAGATCCTCGCCTTCAGCCGAAGAAGCGAGCAGAAGATGAGCCCGGTCAGGATCGCGCCCCTGGTCCAGGAGACCCTTTCCCTGCTGAGGGCCTCGCTGCCGAGCACCATCGAGTTGCGCACGCACATCGATGACGTCCCGGACACTGTCATGGGGGACGCCACGCAGATCCAGCAGATCATCCTCAACCTGTGCAAAAATGCCGCTGAATCGCTGAAAGCCCAGAAAGGAGTCATCGATGTGGGCCTGACGCGCACCCGGCTGGAGCCGATGGAACCGGCCCAGGCCCTGAAACCGGGTGATTACCTGAAGATTACGGTACAGGACAACGGCCGGGGCATACCGCCCAATATACTCGACCGGCTCTTTGAGCCTTTTTTCACCACCAAGGAGGTGGGCAAGGGCATCGGGATGGGGCTCCCGGTGGCACACGGAATCGCAAAGAAGCTGGGCGGGGCCATCACGGTGGAGAGCGAGCCGGGCAAAGGCTCGACCTTTACGGTATACCTGCCGGCCATGGAAGAGAAATCTCGGGTGAGGTCCGATTCAGGGCAGAAGCCGAAGGATGCCGGAGAAAAGCGTACCATCCTCCTGGTGGATGACGAGCAGATCACACTCTCCAGCATGCAGCGGGTCCTCGAGCGTTCAGGATACGCGGTGGTACCTGTGCAGAGCGGTCAGGAGGCCCTTCGACTCTTTGAAGAGAACCCTCAGAGGTTCCAGCTCGTCATCACCGACCTGAGCATGCCCGGGATAGACGGCCGGGAGCTCGTCAGGAGGATCATGGCGATCCGACCGGAGACCCCGGTGATCCTGAGCACCGGCTATGGTGATGTGATCACCGATCAGGAGGCGAAATCTCTGGGCATCCGCCGGATGCTGCTCAAGCCGTCCAACACCGGTGAGCTCAGGTCGGTCATCCACCAGGTGCTTCAGGAATGAGTCCGGGGTTGCCTGTAGGGATGGTATCAAGGGATAAATCCATGGGTACGCTGGCACCCATACCCTACTCGCTGCTATTGCGTTTCATTCTGTATCTCCTTATACTAATTTCGAGTTTGCCATGAAGAGATCATCCGGCCTTACGCCTCTGAACCTCATCACCCGCGCGGTCCTGGGTGCAGCTGCCCTTGCGTTCAACCATGGAAAACGCTTCAAGCGGCATCTGAAAAGTCCCGACGGATGGATCGACTTTTCAATAGGAATCCGCACCCGGACAGGCACTGTGGGCCAAACCATCATCTTCCGCCAGGGAAAAGTCAGGGTGGTCGGCGGCATCGACGGCGATGCCGACGTGGTCGTAAACGCGGCCGATGACACAGCGCTCAAGGAGCTCGCCACAGCGCCGCCCGGCGAGGTTCTCACCATGATGCTCAGAAACAGGCTCGCAGTCGAGGGCAATGCAGCGTACCTGCAGCTCTTCATCTATTATCTCTCCCTGCTCTCCGGCTCCGGGCGCATCAGGATGCCAAGATGGTTAAGCGGAGAGAACCGGGCGTATCACGAAAGAGACTCATCCATGCAGGGGCTAAGTATATCACAGGGCTTAGAATTTCTCTCGCGTTCGGTTCGGAAGACCGGGGAGAATGGGGCTGTTTCCCTGCAATGTGCTGCAGGAAAAGATTCAGGGCCCGACCTTGGGTTGATGCCGCCCAGCGACCGGCGAAAAGAGCACCTGAAGGCTCACCGCCTCGAGGACAGAAATGTTGTGTACCTCGAGGATCCCTACCTCTCCCACCTCGATCTGGATGATTTCCCCCGTCTGGAGCTCCTCCTGCACAAAAACCGCACCTCAAGGCCCGAGATCTGTGCCGAACGTCCAAAGCTGCTGACCCGGTGGTACCGGGAAAACGGCTTTGAGGAGGCGGGCCCGGGCAGGCCGTGGCATCCGGTGCTCCGGCAGGGCCTGGCGTTCGAGTACCTGATGCGGTGCAAGAAACCGGTCATTGCTCAAGCACAGCTCCTGGCCGGCTCCACCACGACCAATCCGGTGTGCGGGGTGGTCGTGTACCCGGACGCCCAGGCAACCATGATCTGGGGCGAGCTGGGCTCGGTGGACAAACGGCCCCTGAATCCGTACGACATAAGCGCCGAGACCATCGAAACCCTGAACGACATCTTTCCCTTCTGGATGGAGCGGTCCTTCCATCAGTGGGTCAACAGGACATATAACCGTCCGCTTTGCCTGAGTCTCAGCGAGCGCTTCGTGGCCATGGTCTGCTCAAAGGCCGTGTGCGTTTCGCACACGGTGCCCGGATTGAAGGCCGTGCTCGAAAAGGGTACGAGCGGCCTGATCGAAGACATCAGGTTTAAGCTTCAGGACGGTTCCCTGAACGAGGACGGGCATGCCACCCTTGAAGGCATGGAGCACAGCCTCAAAGGCCTGGAGGCGTATGCCTCGAACCTTGCCACAGAGGCCAGGCTTCAGGCGGCGAAGGCTGCCGATCCCGCCCGCAGGAGGGAGCTGCTGCACATGGCCCGCGTGTGCGAACGCGTCCCCCGAATGCCGGCGTCCACCCTGGACGAGGCGGTCCAGAGCGTGTGCACCACCTGGGTCGGCATGCACATGGAAAACACCAATGCCGGACTCTCGCCGGGGCGGCTCGATCAGTTGCTGCAGCCCTACTACCTGGCCGACCTCAAAGGGATCGAGCCCGGAGAATGGCGCGAGGCCTATATCAGACACGCAATAGAGCTCATCGGCTGCCTTTTTTTGCGAATCTGCGACCACATGCCGCTCTCACCCGACATCGGCAACATCCTCTTCGGCACATCCCCACCCAACCAGGCCATCACCTTGGGAGGTGTCACCCCTGAAGGCGAGGACGGGGTCAACGACATGACCTATATCTTTCTGAAGGTCACCGAGATGCTCGCCCTGCCCGATCCCAACATCAACGCCCGCATCAACATCGAGAAGAACAGCGAAACATACATCCGCAGGCTCTGCGAGGTGAATTTCACCACCTCGGCAACCCCTTCCCTGCACAACGACTCCGCGGTCTTCGCAGCCCTGAAGCAGCACGGCTACCCTCAGGAGCACATCAACGACTGGAGCGCAACCGGGTGCGTGGAATCCACTGTCTCGGGCCGGCACAACGGGCACACCGGCGCGATCATGATCAACCTGGTGGCGGCCTTGGAAATTGCCCTGAACAACGGCAGACACCCTCTCATGCAGCTTGACCTCGGCCCGAAGACGGGCGAGGTCGAAGAATTCGCCACCTTCGATCAGTTCTTCGCCGCCTTTGCCGCCCAGCTCGAATTCCTGGTTGACCAGGCCGTGGAGCTGAACAACCGGTATGCAGAGGCCCATGCCCGCCTGCGGCCAACTCCCTTCCTCAGCTCCACCATCGAGGGCTGTATCGAGCGGGCCCGGGACATGACCTCGGGCGGGGCCCGCTACAACACCTCGGGCACCGCGAACATCGGACTGGCGGACGTCACTGACAGCCTCACCACGATCAAGAAACTGGTCTTCGACGAGGGTCGGGTCGGGTTCCGAGAGCTGAAAGAGGCCCTTGACTCCGACTTCCGCAACGCCCCTGCCCTGCACGCCATTGTGCGGAACAGGGTGCCGCTCTTCGGCTCGGGCAATCCCGAGGCGCTTCGCATGGCCAACCGCGTGGCATGCCTTGTCCACGATCTCTTCTCCATGCACCGCAACACCCGCGGAGGCAGATACACAACCGGCTTCTGGTCCATGTCACAGCACACGGCCTACGGCAACCTCTCGGGGGCACTGCCCTCGGGCAGGCTCTCGGGCATGCCCTTCACCCCGGGGCTCACACCCGAGCCGCACGCCAGCAGGAATTACCTGGATTTCATCACAGACGTAGCCAGGCTGAACCCGGAATACATGGACAACAACATGGCCTTCAACGTCAAGCTCTCGCCCTCCCCTCAAGAGAGCCGCGAGAGGATCGTGAACAACATGGCGGGCTATGTCAAGGCCTACTGCCGTCTGGGCGGCATGCAGATGCAGTTCAATGTGGTAGACTCCCGCGTGCTCAGAGACGCCATGGCAAACCCGGATCGCTATCGGGACCTGATCGTGAGAATCTCAGGCTACAACGCCTATTTCACAGCGCTGAACCGCCGTCAGCAACTCGAGCTCATCGGCCGGGCCGAGTACAGGGTGTAGCTCTTCATCCATGGCCTAAAAAAAGGTGTGACCGGCAATCCATATGGAGTCGCACCGTTCACTCCCGGGATCTATCCGGCTTCCACATCTCCCACACCCTCCCCACGAGCTCCACGGCGGGCTTGAGAACCATCATGCCCGGCTTCCAGTCGGCAGGGGTAAACTCCTTCTCCTTGCTCTCTCTCACGATCTGAAAGGCATGGATCAGCCGGATGATCTCGTCGGTGCTCCTGCCCACGACCGAGGTGAGCACCTGGTATCCCTGGATCACGCCGTCGGGATCGATGATGAACGTCCCCCTCAAGTCAACGGCGGTATCTTCATTGTACACGTTGTATTCCCGCCCGATCTTCCCGCCGGGGTCGGAGAGCATGGGAAAGGGAACGCCTCCGGGCACCATCTTCGAGAGCTCGCTCTCGTTCCAGACCTTGTGGACATACACGCTGTCGACGCTCAGAGAGAGCACTTCGGCGCCTAACTTACGGAACTCATCGTACCGATCGGCAACTGCCGATATCTCGGTGGCTCAGACAAAGGTGTAGTCGCCCCCGTAGAAATACAGCACCACCCATTGTTCCCGATACCGGGAGAGCTCGACGTGCGTAAACCTCCCCTGATAGTATGCCGGCGCCGAAAAGTCCGGGGCAGGCTTTCCCGCCTTGATCATGGTTCTCACCTCCATCACCTGTTCTCCTCAAGTATTATTCTCTTGCCTGCTGCCTGTGTTTTCAAGAACGGTCATGGAGATCATGCGCAGAGCGACAGCTTCGGGGTGCTTCCTCGCTAGAGATACAGCGGGATCTCCTCGTCCTGCGCGCCGCCGGCTTCCTCTTCGCGACTCTTCACCTCCCACATCTCGATGAGATAGTCTTTCTGTGCCTCGAAGCTCCTGGCCTGATCCTCGACGAGCTCCTCGGCCTGGCGTGAGTCCATGTCCTTCGACTGGTTCACGAAGGAAGCCACCCGCCCGTAGTACAGCGGCTCGACCAGCTCCACGAGCTTGTAGCGGTTGGCTTTCCAGGCGTGGAAGGTCGCAGCGAGCTCATAGAGAACATGCACCCAGGTCTCGATGGGCAGGGTGAAATCGTCTGTGCTCAGCCTCGCGGCGTTTTCTATCTCCTGATAGCACCGGGGGCAGAAGATCTGCTTCCATAGCACCCCGAAGTGCCGGAACCCTGAACGGAACTTCTCCACCAGGGCATCCAGGTTGACGTTCACAACCTCTGGCTCGGCGTATTCCTTCATGCCGAAGGTCTCCACCGCCGCGCTGCCCCGGACATCCTTCCAGAAGGACTCGTACACCTCCATGAGATTGAAAAGGGTCCAGGTCACCTGACGGAACATGGGGCCCAGGTGCGTGGACGGGTCTTTGGCGTCGTGGATCTTCACGCCCAGGTTCGACTGGCAGATCCTGAAGTTGTTGGTGATGGCCGAGGTGGTCATCCAGATGTCGATGCCGAAGCGGGCCACATCCGTGCTCCAGACCGCCTGGTCGACATAGAACCTGGCCACCTCGCGGGAAAAGGCGAAATCTCCTCCGATGGGCTGGCGGATCCGTTTGCCGTAGAGGGTGCGGGTGAGGTTATAGACAATGTTGTTGGTGATGGTGCCGTCATACTTGTGCCGCATATAGACCGGGGCTACAAACTGATAATTCCGCTCCAGCACCGGCTCCAGGAGGTACCGTATCCAGTCCGAGGTGATGCTCCGGATGTCGGAGTCCACTACGGCGCACACCTTGACGTTCAGCCGGTCGGCCGCTTCGAACACGGAGCGCAGCGCCGTGCCCTTGCCTCCCGGACCCCGGTAGATGGAGATGAGCTTTTCCTGCCAGGGTTTGATCTGAAACTCCTTTGCAACCTCCCGTGAATCGTCGGTCGATCCGCCGTCCGCGATAAAGATCACGCTGCGGCTGCCTCGGTAGTGCTTGTCGAGACCATGGGACACCATCTGGATGACATGTGCGATGGTGGCCTCGTTGTTATAGCAGGGAATGCCGATGAGAATGTCCGCCGACTCGATCTCCTCGATCCTTTTCGCCGTGTAGCCCCGAAGAGCCGTATTGTAATTAACCATCCGCTCCTCTCCTTTTCTCTCTTCCTGCCCCGAACATTTTTTACACGAGGGCATTTCCCCAGAGCATATACTGCAGCACGGACGAGTCAAGAAGGGAATTCACCTCATCGGCTCTTACGCGGCTTCTTTGCCCCGATTCGCCAGCGGGACATACGCTTTTTGCGCGGTGATAGACGATGCATAGGCGGGCCGCATGATCTTGTTCTGGATGATCTGTTCGATCCGGTGGGCCGACCAGCCCACTACCCGGGACATGGCGAATATCGGGGTGTAGAGTTCTACTGGGATGCCCAAGAGCTTGTAGACAAAGCCTGAGTAGAAGTCCACGTTGGCGCAGATATGCTTCTTCCTGCGCTCGAGGAAGATCTCCTTTGCAGTCTCTTCCACCAGATCGTAGAGCGCAAACTCATGACTCATGTTCTTCATCCGGGCGAATTCGCGCGCCTTTTGCTTGAGAAGCACTGCACGGGGATCGGAAATCGTATACACCGCATGCCCCATCCCGTAGATCTTTCCCGACCGGTCATAAGCCTTGCCGTCGAGTATTCGCTCCAGATACGCCTTCACCTCGTCCCTGTCCTCCCAGTCATGCACCTGTTTCTTGATGTGCTTCATCATCCTCATGACCGACTCGTTCGCCCCTCCGTGGAGATACCCGCTCAGCGATGCGATGCCCGAGCAAATGGCCATGTAGGTGTTTGCCCCGCTCGAAGAGACGGCCCGGACCGTGAAGGTCGAGTTGTTTCCGCCGCCGTGCTCGGCATGGAGGATCTGGCACAGGTCGAAGAGCTCGGCCTCGAACCGGGAAGGCCGTTTTCCCTTGAGCATGTAGAGAAAGTTCTCCGCCGTCGAGAAAGAGGGCTCGGGCTTGATGATGCTCAGGTTGGAGCCTGCGCGGTACCGCATGACATGGTAATTGTAGGCCACGATGGTTGGAAATTTTGCGATGAGGTTGATACACCGGTTGGTCTCGTCCTTGAGGTCGGTCGACTCCGGGTTGCTGTCGCACCGGCTCAGATGGGAGACCACCGAGTGCAGGGCATACATCTGATTTTCGTTTTCGCCCTCCTGCATGAGAATGCTGCGTTCGAGCTTGGTGAGTGCTCTTCTCTTTGCAAGGGTCGAGCTGAACCGTTCCAGATCATCCGCAGTCGGCAATTCGCCGGCCAGGAGCAGGTACGATATCTCATCGAATCCGAAGCGACCCTCATGGTAAATGCCCCTGATGAGCTCGCATACATCGTAACCGCAGTAGAGCAGCCTTCCCTCGACCGGTTTCACCTCATAGCCTTTTCCGTCCGGGGTCGGGATCTTTTCGTAACCGACTACCAATCCCTTGGAGGTAATACCAACCACCACCCCGGTGCCGTCGGCATTTCGCAGCCCGGGCTTGATGTCCTTTTCGCGTATCAGATCCGGTGAAATCTTATCATGATACTTCGCAAGCTCGTCGATCTTCAGCAAGATTTCTTCCATAAAACCTCTCCTGTTCTGCTCGTTATCTCTTGTTGGAAAAGCTCTGCAGCATTGACCTCGTTGTGCAGAGCCCTGCATCATCCCGCCTGCCCGATGCAGGGGATCATGCCCTAGCAGCTTCCGACCCGCCGCTCGGTCCTTCCCGGCCCCGGCGGCACGGAAAGGACAGTCACAGGAGACAGACTGATCAATTTATTATATAATTTCGTCTAAGGGTGATCAAGTTTTCATTTAATTATTTGAATATATCAAAACCGCTGCGCAAGGATACGTGCCGGCAGCGGGAGTAAGGGCCGCTTCCTTATGGCGGGCCTATATGGGATGCGGCTGGGGAATTACCGGTGAATGCCGAAACGGTACCTCACATCGAGGGTAAAATACGCCTGCCTGCTGGTGATCTTTTCGTCCGTGGTCCAGAACGAGTCGTCCCAGGATATCCCGTCGTCGGCTCCGGCGTATATGGCATTGTCCTGCTCGCCCGATGTGCGCAGATAGAGATAGTCCAGGAGAACGCCCACACTCCAGTGCGGGGTGATGTCGTACCTGAGGTTCGCCCTGGCTTTGAGGGCATTGCCGGTGCACTCTCCTTCCGCATAGATTGGCCCCGGCCGTCTGGCCAGATGCACATCCTCGTCACGGGCCGTCACATAGGGTGAATATCCGGCGCTGAACGACATGCCGACGTTTGCAGTTTCTCCTTCCAGGGTGAACTCGGCATAGGGGATAGAGTAGGTCACGTCATAGGTGAGCCCTACGGTGCCGTCACCCACTGTGTCGAACCCAGGGATCCCCGAGGGCGACCACTGCCGGATCAGCTCGCACTCATACTCGAACGCCCGGTGCTCGTATCCCACCCCGAAATAGCCCCGGACAACACCCTGAGAGGCGCCATCGAATGCGTCCCGATACTTGTGGGAGAAGAACTCATAGGCTGCTTCTACCTCCCAGAGCAGGGCATCGACCGTGGATTTGCTCTTTGACTCGACGTCCAGGGCGTACCACGTGTTGGTGCCGTCGGTTATCTCCCACACATACCAGCCCGGGCCTTCTTCACCGTCATCGTCCCAGAACGGCATGCCCCAGTCATAATCCCGCATGTTGCCCGCGCGATCGCCGATATTGATCCGGGCACCACCCGAGAGCGTCCACCTGTCCACCGTGACCCGGGCATCGAGTGTTGCAATGGGCACGCCCAGGAGGAACTCGAGCCGGCTGATGGGAAAATACGGCTGACGGCCCCACGGATCGAGCTCAGCCGGCACATTCCCGATCTCATAGGTGTTGTCGCCTGTGAGATAACCTGCACCGGGGCTGATCTCGAATTCAACCCGGGCGTGGGCGTGGGAAACCAGAAGAAGCATCAGAACAAAAACGAACAGTATCCGGTTTATCTTCATACGCATATCCCCTCGGTCGATATACATGCCGATATCGACCGCGGGACAGTCCTTCTTGAATTCTTTTCCGGCAGGAATCGTGCGGAGCTTATCAGAAGGTATATCCGATGGAAAAATGCCACCGGTCGGGGGACTCTGAAGGCTCCGGATCTATCTTTCGACCGTAGAGCAGACCCACGGGGCCGATAGGGGTGATATATCGAAGCCCTGCACCATAGGAGTAGCGGGTGTTGTCCGTTACCGGCTCGACAAAGGTTCTGCGCAACGAGCCGGCATCGAAGAACAGGGCAAGCTCCAGGTTGTACTGAAGATAGATCCTTGCCTCTACGGAGCCTGCCAGCGAGATCCGGCCGCCCACCGGATCGCCATTGGCGTCGATCAGGAACCGGTTTTCGTCATAGCCTCTGACGTCCAGCGTGCCCCCGAGAAAAAAGAGCTGGTCTTCGGAGATCACATTGTTTCTTCCGTACGATGCAATATAGCCTGCCCTGCACAGCAGTGCCAGGGTGAGGTTTTCTGAGGGGCTCACAAATGTTCTCGCACTGAGCGTATACCGGATAAAGTCGTCCAGATCTTCCTGCAAGCCATTGGACACATCAACGGAAAATGTGGAGAAGAGCCCTTTTGTAGGTCGTGTGAACGAATCCCGCGAGTCATACGTGAGGCTGGGGGTGACAACGAATACGTTTCTGGGATCGAAGAGCTCCTCGTCAGCTCCCGGCATATCCCCTTGGATCTCCTCCAATGTCAGATCCCCGTTGGTGAGCTCCCTGAGTTCATACCTGAAGTTGAGCGAGGCGAAGAGCCTCTCGCTCAAAGGCGTGATGAAGCCCAGGGTGGAGCCGAAGGTATCCACCTCGAACTCCTGGTTGAAGGGTTCCAGGTGCTCAAAGAAGAGATTGAATACGCTCGTTATCCGGGTGCCGAATATCCGGGGCGCCCGCAGGCCCAATTCGTAGCGCTCACTGGTCTGGCTCACCTCGGCCTGGGTCCACAGTTCCTTGTTCAGGCCGAAGAGATTGCGGTCGCCGGCACGGGCGCTGCCATAAAAGCCCAGATTGCTCTCATACCCCAGCGATGTCTGGACATAGTAGGGCCTTCTCTCCTCCAGGTTGGTCAACAGGATCACCTCGTCGCGTATTTCGCGCAGGCCAAAGGTCCTGAACTTCACAGACTGGAAGATATCCATGCGCCGGATCTCGTTCTGGCCTTCGATCATTTCTCTCAAGGAAAACGGGTCTCCCGGCTCCATGTCGAGCTCCCGGTCTAGAATGCTTTTGCTGGTCTTGAAGTTGCCGAAAAAGTAGGTCCTGCCCATGCGCACCAGAGGTCCTTCATTTACAGTGAACTTCACCGACGCGCTTTTGCCGTCACTGCTGCGGGTGACAAATCCTTTTACGCTCACATGCGGGTAGCCCTGCTCGGAGATCTCCGCAGCCAGGGCGGCCTCATCCCGCTGGATGGCATAAGACGTAAGGGGTTTATCGGGCGCGGTCATGAGAATGGACCGTGCCCTCGCCTCGGAAATGACGCTCAACCCCTCAAAGCTCACCGACGAGACAAGGGTCTGCGGGCCTTCGGTGATCGCGACGACGATGTCCACCTTATCATCGCCCTCATGCGGGACAATCTCGCTCTTCACGTCCACCCGCTCGAAGCCCTCCTGCAGATAGAGGGTCCTGACGGCCCGGATATCCTGTTCGAGAACTTCCGGCACATAGAGGGCCTTGCCTATGATCGGGATCTTCGGATCATCGATCTCCATCTGCTTTAAGAGCGTATCCTCGTCAAAGGCTGTGTTTCCGGTGAATCGGACCAATCCCACGACCATCTGCGGGCCCTCCTCGATGATGAGGGTGACGATCTTCCTCGCATCTTGTCCTTCACCTTCATCCTGTTCCTCCACCGTGATCCGGGCATCGGGGTATCCGTTGCTGCGGTAGAGTTCCCGGATGTTCCTGATGCTTTTCCTGATTCCGCTGCCCCGTACATTGCCTTCTTTAAAGAGAGCGAGCCTGTTTCTCAGGGTGCGATCCCAGAACTCGCTGTTTCCTATAAAGCGGATCTCGTACTTGGGGCCTTCTTTCACGACGACCGTCACATCCACCTTTCCGGTCTGGGGGTCTTTCTCCATGGCATAGGCGGTCTCTGCATCGGCATATCCCCTCCTCCAGTAGTACGAGGCGAGGTTTCGGACACTTTCCTCCACCGCCTCATCCAGGAGCCTGCCGGCAGTGCCGGGGTAGAGCGAGTCCCACCAGAACCCGAGCCGGGTCTTGAGCCGTGTGTCGGAGAAATTGCGGTTGCCCCGGATCCTCAGCGAATCCAATGAGTAAAAGGGCCCATTGTCGATCACCACCTCGAGCCTCACCGACCCGTCCGGGGCCTCGCCCCTGACCCTGACCTTCACCTGCGGATCGATGAACCCCTGGGTGAGAACAAACTGGCGGATAAGCTGTTCCTGCTCCGCGGGCAGGTCCTCATACAGAGGATCGCCCACGTACACGGTCATGGCATTGACGATTTCCTGCCGGAACAGAGGGTATTCCCCCTTGATGTCAATCTCCCGTATGAGGAGATACGGTCTGAGGCGGAAAACAACGATCACTCCATCCGGAGCCGGAAGTATCTCGGAAGAGATCTCCTGGAACCTGCCGCTCATGTTCAGCACCGATTCCGCCCGCGCCAGAAGTGTTTTTGTGAGCTCCTGCCCCACCTGGAGGTCGGCGAGGTCGCGTGCCAGGGCAACGAGATCTTCTTTCTCGCCCGGATATTCGTAGATCTCGATACGCACCCCGGCGATTCTCCCGATCACGGATTCCCCTGATTCGGATTCCTGTGCTGCGGACCCTGCCGGAAAGACGGCGACGGCCAGTATCACAAAAATCAGTGCCAGGAAGTGTTTCATGCGCATAGAAGACACCCGCCCCCTACCGGAACTCTACCCTGAACCGGAAATCAGCGCCGAACACCCCCTTGCTGTCCTGAAAACCATTGAACATGAGGCTTTCGAGCAGCTTGTACTCCGCAATGGCGGTCCTGGTCATATCGCTGCCGGTAGTCTCCAGCGAATACTTCACGGTGAGCCGGCGCGTGAGCTCTTCTCCCACCGTGATCCTGATGTTGTCCGCTGTCCCTCCTTCGGGGGAGACAGTCTCCAGCTCGAGAATGTCGAGCCCCGTGGTCTCCCTGAGCTCTTCGCCATAGGTGCTGGCCAGGAGCTCCGCCAGCATGCTGGAAGGGCTCCTGGGGGCACCTCCCACGCCGGTGAGCTCATCAGGGGTTTTGCCCGTTGCCAGCAGGGTGAGGATAACGGCGTCCTCTGCCGGGGGATCGGATGCCAGTTCGATGTTCAGGTTGTCCAAAGGCCCCGAAACGGAGAGAAAGATCATCCAGTCACGGATCTTGCCCTCGGCCTCGAGATCGACCACAGCCCTGGTCCGGTAGGGATCGATGAACTCCACCACCCCTTGGGTGACCTCGAAGGTCCTCCTCTGGTAGGTGACGGTGCCTTCGATTACCGAGACTCGGCCCGTGACGACCGGGGTGTTCAGGGTGCCTCTCACGTTCAAGTCAGGGCTCAAGGTGAGCTCGGCCAAGTTGTTCTCGATCAGGACAGGACCCCGCCTGACGATAGTGATATCGAGCTCAGCGTTGCGCAGGTAGGGCAGGTCTACGGGCTCACGTCCGGCCTGCACCTCCCGGCCTCCTCCGAGAATCCTCTGGCCTACCTCGGCCACGAGGTTGAGCTGCAGGTCCTTATAGTAGAGGGCCTCCAGGATGGTGACATTCGCCTGCAGCAGGCTTTTATCGGGCATGCCGGTAAGGCTCGCCTCGCCTTCGAGCAGGAGGTCCGCGGTATCGGGTATCACCAGGGGCAGCGACCTCATCCGGGCGGTCATGTTCATCCGGCCGGGTTTGAGATCATCCAGATCCACCCGGCCCCGGATTTCGAAATAGCCGCTGTCGAGCCTGCCTGCCAGATCCTCTACCAGTATTCTCTCCCGGCTGATCTGCACGTGACCGCGCACCTCGTGAACGAGCTGGTTGTTGTAGGGTATGGAATACTCGACATTCTCGAGAAATACATCCCCCTTCACCCGGGGAGACTGGAAGCGCCCCGCGGCATCCACCTCGAAACGGGCCATGCCGGTGAGGTCAGCCAGCTCCGGGTCGAACAGCTCCATGATCTCAAGAGGAATCATACCTCCGGCATGAACGTTGAGCTCTCCCTTCGGAGCGGCATCGGCCCTGATCAGCATGCTGCCCTCACCCGGCAGGTCTATTGAAGTCTCCGGTATGACGAGGCTCCCCTGCCGGTACTCGGCGGTCAGCGATCGAGCACTCAAGAGGACCCGCTCTCTGAGACCGATGTATGCCCGGTCCACGTGCAGTGACACCTCCAGACCGGCCATGTCCGAGACATCGCCGGTGATCTCCATGCTCCCGCTCACGACCCCCCTGAGCTCGGGTCTGCCTGCGATTGCGAGATAGGGCGCCAGTTCGGCCTCCTCGAACAGGGCCTCCAGATCGATGACCTGCGTCTGTAGATGATAGGTACCGTCAAAGGAGAAGTCGCTGCGCCCCGCGACCTTCACCACCTGTTCCTCAAGGGTGAGATTGATCACAATGTCGTTCAGGATCTGGCCTCTGACGGCCGGGTTCACGATCTGCAAGGTTCCCTGAAGCCCGGGATTCTCCAGGGTGCCGCTGCCAGCGATGTCGAACACCAGCATCCCGCCGGTGACCTGGCTCTCCCGAAAGGCTGCGAGTGAGCCGAGCATGATGCCTTGGGTGGACAGGGAAACTTCATATTCCCTTGGCTCGCTCAAATTCAGGCTGCCGGAGCCGGTAACGGTCTGGCTCTCGGCCACTTGGGCGGCCAGAGACCTGATCAGCACCTGCCGGCCCCGGATGTCTCCCCATGCCCTCACCTCTTCAATCTCCTGCCCCGCCAGCGTGATCCCGGCACCGCTCACCTGGAAGGTCCCCCGGGGTTCTTTGAGGCTGCCCGTGATCCTTGCATCATACCGGAGCATGCCTTCGGCAAGGGGGGTAAACCCCTGCAGATCGATCTGCTCTCCGGTGATCTCGAAATCGAGCCCGGGGTTGAACTGCGTTCTCCGGACCGGGAACGTCTCTCCTGTTCCGGACCCTGCTTTTGCCTGTTCCTTCCGGCCGCCGGCAGGCAGGGGCGTGCGGCCGGCTTCGCCGGATACCGGGCGGACGGCCGTTGTTGCGGTTTCGCCTGACCGGGGCTGGAGCGCGGTCGAAGCGTGTTGCTGCCTATGGGTAGTATCCCCTGGAGCAGACGGCACCGGCTTCGTCGTGATGCCTTCAGCGGTGAGATCGCCCCGGATGCGAATGTTTCCCAGGTTGACACCCTGGAAGATCACCCCCTCTCCTCTCAGATCGACGCGCACCGAAGGCCCGGTCAGCCTTCCGCTCACGTTTACATCGCCGTCGAGGGTGCCTCCCATTCCCTCCTGCACGATCATTTGGTCGACCCTGGCCGAGTCCAGACGGATATCCAACTTGACAGGCATCTCCGGATCAGGGGTCAGGCCATCCCGGAAAACCCTGACTCCTCCCTGCACGGCGAGCGACTTGCCCGCTGTGTTCATAGACAATCCGGTGAGATTCAGCATGCCGTCTGCTTCGAGCCCCAAATCGGCGGACAGGTCTCCCACCTGGAAGTCCTGCCATTGGAGGCCCTTTCCCATCAGCGTGCCGGATGCCACGGGGTTGCCCAGGGTGCCCGAGATGTCTGCCCGGACCGAGAGCGATCCCTTTGCCTGCATATCCAGGGCCTCGGCAATGTCCTCCACCCGGCGGACATCGAGATTCACCGCGGCCTGGATCGCGTCCGTATCCAGGTTCATCCGGCCCTGGATGTCTGCATCAACGGCCCTTAAGAGGCCGCCGGTGACAGTATAGGTGAGGAGCGGATAATCGAGCCCTGCCTTCCCCCTGATATCGATCTCGCTCATGGTAGCGGGAAACTCCGGCAGGTTGCCTTTCAGATGGAGCACAAAGTCGGAACTCGCGGCGATATTCGGGGGCAGAACCCCTCTTCCGGCAATCTCCACCCTGCCGGAGACACTGTCGGGGTATGCCACAGCATCTGTTAGAAACCGGCCGGGGTCGAGGTTCGTAAGTGTGGAGACCAGGTCGTAGGAAACAGCGTCGAGATCAGGCTCGCTCTCGATGAACCCCTGGGGAAAGACCTCCCGGAGATCGATTTTCCCGCTGATTGCGGCCGTGCCGGAGGCGATCTGGAGAACCGACTCCCCAAGCTCCACGATCCTATCCTCAAGAGACATCTCCACCCGGAGGCCGTCGATACGTATGCCCGCAATCTCGCCATCCTCGTACTCCACGACGGCCTCGGCCTGAGGATTTTCCAGGGCGCCCCGTACCCCGACTCTTCCGGATACCCTCCCGGAATACCGCCTGTCCGGCTCCAGCAGAGACATGAGGCCGGAAAGCTCTCCGCCGTATTCCAGCACCATATCCACCCTGGGTTTGGTGAGGACATCTGAGGCCTCTCCACGAGCGGATACCCGAAAGCCTTCGTGAATGACCTCGGCAAAGAGGATATCGAGGCTTTCCCGCTCGTACTCGCCCTCGATCTTCATCCCGGCGAACTCCAGGGTCCGGCCGCCCATTATTAGTGATGCCTGCGCCGCGGAACCGGCTATGCCCATGGCAATGTCTGACAGGTCGAGCGAGGCCTGTGCGTCCATGTCTTCCAGGCGCACGAAGGTGCCGGCAGACTCATCGGTGTACTGGAGCAGGCCGTCTTCTATGGCGAGGTTCTCGATGATCACGGTGGGCCCTTCACCGGTTTCTTCCTTCTCCTTGGGTTCCTGCACCGGTGATTCTTCCACGAAGGCCTGCACCAAATTGAGCTGCTGTCCTTTGCCGGTTGCGATGAGCCTGATATCAGGACCTTTAAGCGAGATCACATTGAACACGAGCCGGTTGTTCAACAATGAAAAGATGTCGATCTCCAGCCGAACACCCCCGCTCGTGAGCACGACATCCCCGCGGGGCCCCAGAAGCGCTGCTTCCGTGAAGCTCACGGATTGCCCCAGGAGAGAGACGGAAACGTCTTCGGCCTGGATCCGGCCCGGGATGAGGGAATTCACCGTGCCCAGAACCAGCTCGCCGCCCCGGCCGGTCTTGAGATAGAGGTGCAGGCCCACTGCCGAAAGGATGACGAGCAGCAGGATCAGGAGGACCAGGGCGGCAAAGATCCGTAACACCGTTTTCATGCCGGGCTTCTTCCTCTCGGCTCACGTGCCGTCTATCATGAATAATAGCTGTATCTTCCCATTCCTACAATTCGCGCGGGCATCTCACACCAGTGCCGACATCCACCCTCTGCCGATAATGAACGCGGCATACAGCACCAGGAGCGTGATCCCTTCGGCACGGGTTATAGTGAGCCGGCTGCTTGCCGCAATGGGCAGGAGCAAGAGCGAGAGTGCCCCAGCAAACAGGAGATCCAGGAACCCCTGGGAAGGAAGGGGGATGGGCCTGACCCAGGCGGTTATCCCCATGATGAAGAGCAGGTTGAAGATGTTCGACCCCACTACGTTGCCGATGGCCAGATCGCTCTGGGACCTTGCAGCCGCGATGATAGTGGTCGCGAGCTCGGGAAGACTGGTTCCCACGGCCACGATGAAGAGCCCGATAAAGGCCTCGGAGACATGCAGGGCCCGGGCAACTCCGGCGGCGGAGTTCACTGTGAGCCTTCCCGCGAGAGCGAGCAGGACAAGCCCGGATATCGTCATGACGAGGGGGATCCACAGCCCGCGGTTTTCTTTGACCCTGGCGGTCTCAGACGACTCATCGAGGTAGGGGTCGGATCTCCTGTTTCTGAGGACGTCGGCGATATTGTAGAACATGAACACACAGAAGAAGAGCAGGAGCAGGAGCGCATCCGAGCGGTCGAACATATCCGGCTCCGAGCGCAGCACGTAGTCGAAGCCCATGACAAGTGCTGCGCCCGTGGCCAGGAGCATCATGGGAATTTCGCGCACGATCACTGCACTACGGACCTTGATAGGCTTGATCAGTGCTGCAATACCCAGAATGAGCCCTATGTTGGCGATATTGGAGCCGATGATGTTGCCGAAGGACAGATCGGTACTTCCCTTCAGTGCAGCCACGACATTGACCGCCAGCTCAGGTGAGCTGGTGCCGAAGGCGACGATGGTGAGACCGATGATCAGAGGGGAAATCCCGAGGATGCCGGCCATTGCCGACGCCCCCCTCACCAGGAGGTCTCCCCCTGCGATCAGAAGCCCTATGCCGATCACCAGCAGAACCGCGTCAATCATAAAAAACCATCCTATAGCAATATCCTGTCATCCCGTGCCGCCGGTCCCGCTCTCCTGATCTGCTGCATCGATCTGCGGGCCTCAGAGCCACTTCTTTTTCCTGAAGAACACAAGCAGGGACACCCCTATGCCGATCATAATCACCCACAGGACAGGATACGACCACCACCAGTGGAGCTCGGGCATGTAGTCGAAGTTCATCCCGTACACCCCCACCAGAAAGGTGAGCGGAATGAACAGGGAGGCGAACACGGTGAGCACCTTCATGACCTCATTCATCCGGTTGCTCATGCTGGAGAGATAGATGTCCGTCATCCCGGAGAGAATATCACGAAGGGTTTCGAGGGTATCCATGATCTGGATGGTGTGGTCATAGACATCGCGGAAGTAGACGCAAGTCTCGGGCTTCACCAAGTCAGACTCGCCCCGCTCGAGATAGCTGAGAATGTCCCGCAGGGGAAAGATGGACTTCCACAGGAAGAGATTCTCGCTCTTGAGGCGGTGTATGGCATGGATCGTCTCTTTCTCCGGCCTGTTCAGGAGCACCTCTTCGGTATCGTCCACCTGTTCCCCGAGGGTTTCGATGAGGGTGAAATAATTATCCACGATCGCATCCATGATCCGGTAGGCCAGGTAATCCGCCCCCTGCTTTCTCAACCTGCCGGCGTCGGAGACGATCCGCTGCCGGATGGAATCGAACATATCGACTTCCCTCTCCTGGAAAGAGATGACATACCGCTCGGAGAAAATCAGGCTCACATGCTCCGAGACGATTTTCCGGCCATGGTCATGGTCTTCAGAGAGCATCTTGAGTACGATGAAGACATAGGACCCGAAGTCCTCGATCTTTGACCTGCTCGCAGTGTTCACGATATCTTCGAGAAAGAGAGGGTGGAATCCGAAGTGTGCGCCGAGCTGCTCGATGAGACGGATGTCGTGCAGCCCGTCGACGGTGATCCAGCTCACGCTCGGCGTGTCACGAAAGCGGAAGACCTCCCGGATGTCGTGGATCTCGTGTTCGGTGGCGTGGTCTTTGTCATAGTCCAGCACCCTGACTCGAACCTCCCCGGGTTTCCGCTCGCCGATATGGACGGCGGTGCCGGGCGGCAGCCCGGCCTTCTTTGATACTTTCTTTACATAACGCGCCATGGGGAATCTTCCTTTTATTGCATTATAATACAGGTGAACATGATACAACATCAATGGGTTGTCAAAGAGATTTGCAATGATAAGGGTCGCAAACGGGCGGGCCGGGCAGCCCTCTAATCCGTATTTTACGCTTCTATGATCTTAGAGCGTCACGCCATGTGTCTTGTGAACCACCTTCCGGCGAGATCGGCCACCATGTCCAGCTTGCCCGGCTCCTCGAAGAGATGCCCTGCTCCCGGTATGATCTGCAGATCCTTCTCTGTGGTCAATGCATTGAAGGCCTGCCTGTTGAGCTCTATCACCACGGCATCATCCCCTCCTACGATGAGCAGGGTGGGAGATCTCACCTCGGGCAGAATATCCATGACCATATCCGGTCTGCCGCCGCGGGAAACCACTGCCCGGATACCCTTCTCGATGGTAACACTGGCCTTTAAGGCCGCTGCAGAACCGGTGCTTGCGCCGAAAAACCCGATCGGCATCCCCTGTGCGGCTGTATTGCCGCTGACCCAGGTGGTTGCCTCCGCCATGCGCGCTGAAATGAGGTCGATATCGAACCGGTTGCTGTAGACCATGTCCTCCTCCTCTGTGAGGAGGTCGAAGAGGAGCGTCCCCAGTCCGTTGTGCTGAAGGAGTTTTGCCACATAGGTGTTCCTGGGGCTCAACCTGCTGCTTCCCGCCCCGTGGGCGAATATGACGAGCCCCAGAGCGCCCTCGGGTATGGACAGCTTCCCCTCAAGCGAAACCCCACCGCCTGCGGGGATACGGAGGAACTCTTGCACTGGCATCTCTTCCTCCCTTATTCACGGCTTGTGGTCGCTGCGCCTTAATACTTTAATGGCTTAGTCATGGGGGCACATCTTGGGGTCAGGCCTCAATCTTGTACCAAACTCCGCCGCTGTAGTATTAAGAGGTAATAATGGAACAGCGCCCGAGCTGCACAAGTCTCCCGCCAGGACTGCATGCCGAATATTGTGCGCCACAGAGGAAAAGATACAGAAAGGGGAGATGTGATCAGACCCAGAATATGTTTTTGTCACCCCGGTTTTTCTTCTCTTCGTATATCTTCTCGGCTTCCTGTCTGCTGAGGATCTTGTCTGGAGAGCTCAGGATCAGGTAGCAGCTGCATTCCGGATTGGGGCACCCTGCCCGCACCCACTTGAAAACCCGTGCCGCCCGTTCCACAACGGGTTTGATATCGGACCAGAAGATCTCGCTCTTGCACCCTTCGCACTCAAAGAAGTAAACCTTGCCGGTGCCTTGTGTTTCATTTTCATGTTCCATGAAAGCATACCCCTTTTCCAGGATCGCGTATGTAATTCGGATGTATCGTAAGGTATGATTGGCCTGAGGTCAATAGGGATCGCTATGTGTTATCACGGTCTGATCGGATCTGTCAGACCTTCCGCAGCAGGCACCGGGAGACGGGGCGATGAAATCGCATTCCCTTTATGCCGCGCAGCCGGATTCTCCCGGCATGAGGGAGGGATTGCCTTATGCCTGCCAGAAGATCTTTCCGATATCGTTGTTGGTGAGCTTGATGTACGCCCGCCGTGCCTTGTCCATGGAGGTGAACAGAGTTTCGGGAAACAGCGACACGGTACGGTTACAGTGTGGGTTGGGACACCGCCCCCGGTACTTGAGGGGACCGGAGGAAACGTCGAACCGGGCGAAAAACTTTGTCTGGCAGCCCTGGTGGTCAAACAAGGCGATCTTTTTCATTCTTCTCATCTTCCGCCTCCTGTCATTGATGTAAAACCCGGCAACAGGACTCCGGCCATCCCGGCAGAGGGCACGCTTCGGCATGGACAAACAGACCTGCATTCCGGATCAATTCTAGCCATGTCGGGTTCGGTTGAACGATCATCCTCTGTTTTACGTACCATATTAATGCTCAGGACTGTTTCGTCAAGGCAGGAAGCAATATTTTTAGGGATTTATCTAATGGAAGAAAACTGGTCGTCTATGATCTCGAAGTTTCCGGTCTCTTCGCACCAGCACAGGGCCTCCTGCCGGGTGAGGGGCCGTATCATCGATCCGCCGTACCATGTTTCGGCATCGCGAGATGAATAATACTGAGAGAACAGGCCCCCTTCGGACAGGATGAAGTAATTGCCCTTTGCCGTCTTGTAAAGGGTTTCGACCTCCCGCCTGAACATTCCATGCCCTTCTCCCGGCGTCCATTGCGCCAGCATCTTGGATGTGCGGGGACTGTACTCGTGCTCGTCATATTCAGGGAAAGAAGGATCGTTCATCAATGATTATTCTGCCATATCCAGGCAGGGGAAACAATGGTGTTCTCCTGAAGCGTACTGCTGCGATCATTCAGAGAGGCATCGGGATGGACTCATAGCTCGATCAGCCCGGCATGACACTGGTCAAAGGCATGATCGCTCATTTAGCAGGCAGTGCTTTCCCTAAAGCCACCATGCCCGCAGGACATCAGATTTGCCGGGAGAGCGTGCGGGTAGCAAAAAATCAGGGCCGAAATGAACTCCCGCTTGCGAGCGGTCAGCTCTTCATTCCACCCGCAGGCAGATCATGGTGTAATTCTTCCTGGGTCCTATCGTGGGGTGGAGAAACTGCAACCCAGCTTCTTCGGGTGTGAATCCCGCCCGTTCACAGATGTTCTTCGCGTTTTCACGGGCACGGAATATAACCCAGTAGAGCTCTTCCTGGAGATCGATCAAAGACTTATCAGATACGTCCCTCAAGTGCATGTCCTGATTCATCTTACCGACCTTCTTTTTCATAATGTTCACCACTCCTGTTATTTGGCCTGATTTATCATTTCATCGATATTGTGGCCGTCGAACTTGCCGCTTTTGACAAACTCATTGATCTTTTCAATGTTGGCACCGTTATCTACCGCCGCATTGATTTTGTCGATTTTTCTCTTGAGGTGGTCGAGCCTTCCGGCCTTTGCCACCCTGGACATCAGGTGAACGATTTCCTGATCCTTCCACCATGTAAAATCTTTCATTTGTTCTCTCACGGTTCTGTTTCCTCCGTTATATAGAGTGTTTCCATGTATTCCCTCTTTCGGTAATTCAATAAAAAATGTATAAAGTCATTGTTGATATAATATATTACGAGGTGTATTGAACATCTCAATACCTTGATTACAAATATATGTAATTAACTAACAAATTATTATAGTTATAAATGATTCTATTTTAGATCCGCGCTGTTCCTTCATGTTGAAACCACCTGAATTTCCCTGAAATCATCAATGAGAGCCACTGGTAGATTTTTCCTAGACTCTTAAAACCAACTCATTCGCTGAGAGCCTCTGACTCAAGAGATCGCGGGTGAATCGTGTCGCCTCGTGCCCCATGCAGGTGTGACCTCCCTCATGCTCAGGCTTGTCTATCCGCTCCGATACCTCACAGGGGCCCTTTAGGAACCATGGGGAATCGATACATCCCACTATTTGACAGCAGAAAATGGCATAATATTGTTATTGATAACATATTGACTTAATATGCCTTTTCAGCCGAACGGATGGTCGGAATCATTGATTAATAACGTGATTAATCTACTAGTAATACTATGAAGAAACAGGAACGCGCTCAGTACACTATGAGACTCGATAGTAACCTGATGAAAAGAATCAAAATCTTGGCAATTGAGGAAGGGAAGAAGACCAACAATGTCATTGAAGAAGCCCTCAATGACCTGCTGAGAAAATACGATATCAGCCCATCTAGGGATGAAGAGAGCTCCTGAGTCCCTGGATAAGCTGATCGATTAAATCGTTGCTATCAGTCTCCTTGCCGGGCACAAACAGGGTGAATGCCGGCGTATGCGGCTGCAACGATCGACGGGTACGGCCCCGCGCGACATCGCTGCAGGATCTCTTTGTGTGCCATTTGAGCGGGTTTTCGCCGGATGGTCCTTCTCCCCTCTTCTGAAAGCGGACTTGCCGCGGACCATGGCCGGGTACCTCACACAAGCTCAAGGGAAACTTGTGGAGAAACCACGCCTGACAGTGCTGCGGACTACCCCCCTGCAAGTGACACACAGGTCCGCCGGTGCAAAAGGATCCGTCGCTTTGCCGGCCGGCAATGGTGAGGCTGGATGAAAATGGTTTTCCAGCAGAGATACGATCCAGTGCAGGCTAGCTACCGCTGCTCGTCCACCACTTCATAGTTACCGGTCTGTTCACACCAGGCGTACGCATCTTCCTGTGAGACAGGCTGGATATTGGTACCGCCGTACCAGATCTCCGAACCCGGAAAGGCATGAAACCTGGAAAAAAGGCCGCCTTCCATGAGGATGAAATAATTTCCGTTCTCGGTCTTGTACAGGGTCTCGACCTCATGGAGAAAACCGCCCGGGCTTTCTCCCGGACTCCAGTCCGCCAGCTTTTCGGAAACCGCAGGGTCGTATTCGTTGACATCGAAGGGAAGCTCGATCATTTCCATACCCCCTTGCTGATGACTGCCGCAGAACCATGCTGTAATCGCAATGATCAGGGGAAGAGATCAGAAAATACATTCAGGCATGATCAGAGGGCATCCTTTTCGGGAAACGCCTCTGTGTATCCAGGGCAGCACGATTGAGCTCCGTTTTTTGTATGAAGATTTATTATAGGGATCGGCACAGCGGCTTCAAATGGCTGCGGGCAGGATTGTCGAGGAAGGCATAGTATATATGAAAGCAAACTCGTTTTTTGTCTCGTACCCACTATATATGTTTCTATGAAATATAATTATGGCGTCTTGCCAGAGAAAAAGGTTTCTGCGGCCGGAACCGGGGCGGTTTCCCATATCGGGAGCGGATCGTTCCGCAGAAATCACCGGCTGTACCTCAAGGAACCTGGTGATTGCCACATAGCCATCGTGATTCAGAAGGGGCTCTCCGGACGGCCTTGGTGGTGGATCGTGTAATGAAACAGATGCAAAGTAACTGGAGATAAGGATATCTCCGGGAAGGACCTTTTGTCGGGTTGAAACTCATGGACAAGTCGACCAGAGGAAAACCAGTAGTTTCAGATGATCCGGCGATACGCAGAGGCACCTCCAGGTGCGAGACGGATTTCGAGTATATCGAGTTCGTGGAGGTGGACGGGAAGCACCGTCTCCGGCTCAGGCCCACTGGAGACATCATCGGATCGTTCTTCAATCACTGGGAAGCCCTGCGGGTTGCAGAAGCCGTGGAATGCGCGCTGCACACCATCTTCCGCCCTCAGGAGCACACAGGTGACTTGAGCGCCCTGCCCTCAGGGTCCGAAGCCAGGGCTGTGCAGAATTTCAAACGGGCAAAAGCCGGTACAGGGATTTGAACCCCGCTTCCGGCCTGACATAGCCTTGTTCTACATGCATCACGGGACAGTTACGGGACAATCAAGAATCTGCAAAGGATTTGAGCTGACTCTAGCTGGAGGATTTGAACCTACGAATTAGGACTTTTAAAAAGTTTGTCAACGGGAAGATAAAAGTATACCAATTCTGGGAATGAAAAGTATACCACCCTTACCCGACAGTGTCCTGAGAATCGACCCCGTCCTTCGAGAT
>MPOS01000044.1 GCA_001896555.1 Candidatus Phosphitivorax anaerolimi | reverse complement strand
GTGTTCCCCACATGCGTGGGGATGAACCGGTCACGAAGGGAATCAGGCTGTGGTCATCATGGTGTTCCCCACATGCGTGGGGATGAACCGATCGAGGCAAGTGCAAACGACCAGGCCGAGATGTGTTCCCCACATGCGTGGGGATGAACCGCAGCTTGCGGATTCGGAGCTTGCTATCAGGAAGTGTTCCCCACATGCGTGGGGATGAACCGCGATGGAACGGCGCGGCCTGGGTGCCTGCGTGGTGTTCCCCACATGCGTGGGGATGAACCGAATGGTGTCGATGAAGCCTTTTTCCTTGGCTTGTGTTCCCCACATGCGTGGGGATGAACCGTGGGGAGAGCGGGGAGGCCGCCCCAATATCATGTGTTCCCCACATGCGTGGGGATGAACCGCCGGGGAAGAAACTGCCGATCAAGGTCGAACTGTGTTCCCCACATGCGTGGGGATGAACCGCTCGTCATGCGTCGCTCCGGCTGAGTTGTGCGGTGTTCCCCACATGCGTGGGGATGAACCGGTCACCATCCGCATCGAAGCCCTGGCCGCGTCGTGTTCCCCACATGCGTGGGGATGAACCGCGTCAATGTCGTACAGATATCCGGCGACTCGAGTGTTCCCCACATGCGTGGGGATGAACCGGACAAATTCTCAGAGCGCCTTCTCACATTCGCGTGTTCCCCACATGCGTGGGGATGAACCGATGTATCATTTACGGGTCTGTTGGGGTATTTTGTGTTCCCCACATGCGTGGGGATGAACCGAACATATGCGATATTAGGATTCCGATATCAAAGTGTTCCCCACATGCGTGGGGATGAACCGCCGGACTACACTCCGCAGGGCGGGGAGCCTGAGTGTTCCCCACATGCGTGGGGATGAACCGCTTAAAGCTCTCTCGTGAGTGGAAAGCCCTGTGTGTTCCCCACATGCGTGGGGATGAACCGATCATCTCAACGATCACGGCCCTCTGGTTATGGTGTTCCCCACATGCGTGGGGATGAACCGACCTTTCCCCGGGAGATCCCGGGGGATTGGAGGTGTTCCCCACATGCGTGGGGATGAACCGTATGGTACGGCTCTAGGAGCCTTACTAGAGGCGTGTTCCCCACATGCGTGGGGATGAACCGGCGCATGGCTCGTGATCGTAGGCCCTGGCAACGTGTTCCCCACATGCGTGGGGATGAACCGGCCAGGGTCATATTCAGCAGACTTGTCGATGAGTGTTCCCCACATGCGTGGGGATGAACCGCTCTGTGTTCTTGTGCGGACAGATCACAGCCCGTGTTCCCCACATGCGTGGGGATGAACCGTGCAAACAGACCGGGACGCTCCTGTTCATGCTGTGTTCCCCACATGCGTGGGGATGAACCGTAGCAATCAATGACCTCAAATCCCGCCTCCTCGTGTTCCCCACATGCGTGGGGATGAACCGATTAAACAAAACAACAAGGATGTTCATCAGAAGTGTTCCCCACATGCGTGGGGATGAACCGTACGACAACCAAGCCACAAGAGCATCGACCGAGTGTTCCCCACATGCGTGGGGATGAACCGCATTGCCTGGCATTTTCACAATCCATCAGTCCGTGTTCCCCACATGCGTGGGGATGAACCGCTGGCTGGCGTAGCTGTGGCGTGTGGCATGATGTGTTCCCCACATGCGTGGGGATGAACCGTGGCCGGGTAGTCGATCATGTAGAACTTCGTGGTGTTCCCCACATGCGTGGGGATGAACCGGGGGATGAGGAATGGATAAGGAAATCCGCGAAGTGTTCCCCACATGCGTGGGGATGAACCGCTCATAAACGAGCGAAGAGACGCAGTAAATGAGTGTTCCCCACATGCGTGGGGATGAACCGAGCGGGAGGGGAGAGGCTAGAGGGCTACTCTAGTGTTCCCCACATGCGTGGGGATGAACCGGAATTAAACTATAGGAGGTGTTGAAATGAAGAGTGTTCCCCACATGCGTGGGGATGAACCGCTAGCAACATCAACGGACATGCATTGTATAAGGTGTTCCCCACATGCGTGGGGATGAACCGGGTGTGCTGCCGAAACCGCACCTTGCGATCTTGTGTTCCTCACATGCGTGGGGATGAACCGGGATCGTCTCTGACGCAGGCTATCAGGGCCGCGTGTTCCCCACATGCGTGGGGATGAACCGCCGGAAGAGGGATTGGTCGTCACACATGCGGAGTGTTCCCCACATGCGTGGGGATGAACCGTGACGTGCCGAAGTCGAGCACCACGCAGTCGCGTGTTCCCCACATGCGTGGGGATGAACCGGCGAAGAAGCATATAGCAGTTCTCCCCGAGAAGTGTTCCCCACATGCGTGGGGATGAACCGATCATCAGCGCGGAAGAGAGGATGGCAGAGAGGTGTCCCCACATGCGTGGGGATGAACCGAATATTCTTCGCAGACAAGAACGTTATCACCCGTGTTCCCCACACGCGTGGGGATGAACCGTAATTTGCGTATTCCTCCTTCGACTTCAGGAAGTGTTCCCCTCGCATGCGAGAACAGACCAGTGGTTCTCTTTGGCAAGGAAAAGGGAATGTTCGTGGCGGTTCGGGCAAAGGGGGGTGTTTTGAAGACGTTGATCATGATTCCGGAATTCAAACTATAATACTTGGGCAAGCGGCGAAGGTGAGTTCTGTGTATGGAAGCTATATGATCTCAGGCCCCGCAGCGGCCTGGACAACAGGCGGGTGCAAATCCGATGCAGAGGCCGGCAGTGCTCCCTATATACGAGAACGAACCTGCGGTATCGGTCTTTGCCCCCATTGCCGAAGAAGTGTTTTCAATATGCATAAGGCATGAACCATGATAAATAATATCATAAATTGTGTGAAATGCCTGTGAAAACAGGGGAGGAGGGGGGCGATGGCAGGGGCGAAGAAGACCGGTAAATCAGGGAAGAAGAAGCGCAGGCGTGGCGGTTCCGGGTCTCAGAGTGCTGCGCAGGGCGGGGAACTCCTGACTCCCCGGTTCTCGCGGTTCGATACAGAGCGGATTAACCGGAAAATCGCGAAGCTGGTCGAGGGAGAGAACTTTAGTGATATGGACGAACTCGACAGCTTCATTAACCGGGCCATGAGCGAAGGAGTCCTCGATGCCGGGAGCAGCGGGCCTGCAGGGATGGACGAACCGGTGGAGCAGGCCCAGGAGCTTGCCTTTCAGGCCATGGAGGAGCCTGATGACCGCAAGGCCTTGGAACTTGCCCGAAGGGCGCTCAAGCTCGATCCCGAATGCATCGATGCACGGTCGGTCGAGTTACAGATCACTGTGGATGATCTTCAGGAGCGGGTAAAGGCCTTTCAAGTCATGCTGAAACAAGCGCGCAAGGCCATGGGCAAGGAGTTTTTCGAGGAGAACAAAGGCCAGTTCTGGGGAGTGGTGACCACCAGGCCCTACATGAGGGCGCTCGAATACCTGGCAGATCTGTTGGTCTCGCTGGAGCGCTTCGACGAAGCCATCGCCGTGTATGAAGAGATGATCGATCTCAACTCCGAAGACAACCAGGGGGCCAGAGACAGCCTGCTCGGCCTCTACCTGGGAGAGGGCGATGTGCTGAAGGCGCGCTCGCTCCTGAACAGATACCTTAAAGACGACTTGGCCGTGTTCTCGTGGGGGAGGGCGATCGAACGTTTCCTGTCCGGCGATATGGCGGAGGCGCGGGAGGCGCTCAAGAGAGCGGTCAGGGCCAATGCCTTTGTCCTCGCTATCATGGCGGGGATCGAGGACATGCCCGAAGACTACGACGGCGGCTTTTCGCCCGGCGATATCAACGAGGCCTGGTACTGTCTCATGGAACTCGGACCTGTGTGGGAAAAGCAGCCCGATGTCCTGCCCTGGATTGCATCCGAGATGCCCTGGCTGATAGAATCTTAAGAGTATTACTCAGGCAGGGGCAGTTCATTGCCTCGAAGTTGATCACGCGGGATATGGTGGATGGCGGGATATGAAAGCTATGCCCTTAAAGAACACAAGGAGTATCCCTCCGGCCTACTCCCCGGCAGGAGGGGGCAGAAGCACGCGCTCGCCGCTTCTGAGGCCTGAGAGAATCTCAACCGAGCCGTTGTGAATGCCGCCGGTCTTCACCAAGCGGGAAAAGACACGGCCGCCCTCGACCACCCTGACTATTTCCAGATGCCCCATCCGGTGCACACAAGAAAGGGGAACCCTGATCGGACCGCTGGGCCGTTCCCTCGCCAGGAGCCTGTCGAGAGCCTCCGCGAGGATGCCGCCAGACCCTCTTTCACATCTCGCCTCGATCACCCGGGCATTTTCGGGCAGGGGCGAGCCCGTTTCTTCCTGGATGACATCGGGTGCGGCACTGCCGCGGAATGAGTCGAAACCCCAGATCATGCCGATCACCACACCGGCCGCGACAGCGGCCCATTTCACATATCCCGGGAGAAACCTCTTCCTGCCTGTATGCCCGCCCATGTGCGGCGCCTCCTCATGCATTCGAACAAAAGTTGACAATATGGAGGAAACAAACAGGAAAATGCAGGTGCGTGTCAATACCCAGGTGTATTTCTTCAACAGACCGGGCAAAAGGATCGTGGCCGTGGCACAGCAGGGGTGCACCAGGTTTAGGTTTAATACGATGCTGAGGCTGGCGGCTGCGGCAGTGAGCCCCAGGTGGAGAATATCATCGCCGGTGAAAGGACCTTGCCCTGGAAGAATAAAGGCCACATCGAATAATTCCCTTTTTCAGAGGTTCTCAACTTGGAGCTGATTTTTGATGCACAACCCTTGGGATATGCTTCATGAGGAGCTTTCTTCGGTGATATTTGTGGGCTATTCCGAGCATTGTGATCTACCCGGGACATGATTTCCACCATGTAGACGCACCTTACCCAACAGTTACCAGCGACTGGAAGCGGAACATGTTGTAGGCTAGGTTCCTCAACCCAATCTTGACCCATGCCCGAGCTATACCTATCGTCCGCAACAGCAGATCTCCCGCAATCATGGACTGTACTCCAAACACATGCTCAATGCGGGATCGTATCTTCGACCGGGTATGGTTCCCTCGCTTCTCCCAGCTCGTCAGCCTCCGGTGCCGACATCCCTTGCGCTGAAGATGTTCACGATACCTGCGATCACGCAGCATCCCCAGACTTTCCTCAGATCGGTACGCACTGTCTGCATACACGTCCCTGCTCCTGTTATCTTCACGAAGCAAATCACCAAACACCTGCGAATCATGCACACTCGCATCCGTCACCGCATATTCCCGTATCAGCTTGTGCTTCACATCCACATTGACATGGTTCTTATACCCATAATAGCTCTTGCCGTTCTTCTTCAGCCACCTGGCGTCTGTGTCCTTCTGCCGGCGCTTGGGTTCATTCCAGCCCTGTGGCTTGCTCCCCTCCTTGATCAATGCGTTCTCCTCCCGGGTATTGCGCTGCTTCGGCACCGATACAATGCTGGCATCCACGATCTGACCCTTGCGGGCCACAAATCCGCTCGCCTGAAGATGCCGATCAAACATCGCAAACAGCTCACTCACCAACCCCGTCTCCTTGAGCTGCTCCCGAAACAGCCAGATCGTCTTCGCGTCCGGTACCCGATCCCCAGGACCAAGACCCAAAAACCGCATGAATGTCAGCCTGTCCAATATCTGGTACTCAAGCTCATCGTCAGAAAGATTATACAGCGACTGGATAATGAGCGCCTTGAACATCAGCACCACATCGTACGGCTTCGCTCCCGCATTGCTCTTTCGCTCCTTCTCCCCTACCTTCATGAGCAGCGGTCGAAATCCCTCCCAGGCAACAACCCTGTTCAGCTTCACCAGGGGATCTCCCCCCTTGTCGATCCTGTCGTATCTCTTCTCCCAGTCGAACAACCCCAACTGCTTCATGATCCCCTCCAAAAATACCTCAAATGATGACATTAATATAACATTATCAATGACTTATTGCAATCTATATGCACGCTTTATCATAAGTATTTTTAGAGGCACCCTAAATTTATGAATTTCAGATTGTATGAAGATTTGAATTGACAGCCTAGCAGGAATTCATTAGGGTGAAGCCATTGAATGCACTATTTTCCCCATGATGGGTCGTTTCTTCGCCTCTTTTGCGTGGTACTTGTTGGTGCCTAAGGGAGAGGTGCTGCAACCGGTACAGCTCTTTAGGATAATGCTGCAGAGGCAGAAGCCCGGATGAAAAAAAGCTTCTGATGGGGGACAAAATTCAGAGGCACACGTATTTTCATTCGAGCAACGAAGAAAGCACGATACCATCGGCAGATGATCTTCTCAGGGCGCTTGAAGTCCTGGGCGCAGGTGTAGTCTCGATCAACCGGGGCAGCTCAGTCATCTATGCCGACACCACGGCACACACCTTCCTGAATGCCACTGCGGGCCAGCTCATCGGGCGGCTCCTGTACGACCTCGTTCCCGATGGGTTCGGAAGACTGCTTAAAAAAAGGGTCGAGCCCGCCCTCAACGGCCTGACCGGTGACGCATTCGAGGCATGGTGCCCCGCACCCGTTGGGCGCCGGCTGCGGTGCCGGTGTCTTCCTTCATCCTGGGGCGCGATGGTGGTTCTGGAAGATATCACCTCTCAAGACACCGGGCAGGGCATACGTGGCACGAAGCAGAGCACAGGTGCAGGTCATGGCCCGGCACACACTCCTGGCAAGGAGGGCCTGATGCCGGTGGACCAGCAGAGCCGCTATAAGGCCCTGTTCGACTCCATGTCTCAGGGCATCCTGGAATACGATGCACAGGGCAGGCTCGTGGCGGCAAACAGGGCGGCCGTCGAGATCTTAGGGGTCGAAGTGGAGAAGGCGCAAGGGTGCTCGGTTCGTGAGGTGCTCGCCTCCATTCCCGAGATCAGCCGGGAAGATGGCACCGCCTTCGATGCCGGTGCTCTTCCCGTGCTCACCTCCCTCGCCACGGGCAGAGAGGTGATGAACAGCGTCATGCGGGTCGTTTTTCCGGGCAAGCAGGCACATCAATGGTTCCGTCACGATGCCATACCCTGGTTCAAGCCTGCAGGCGGCGGGCTGGGCGGAGTGTTCGGCATCTTCAGCGATATCACCGACATGAAGAACATCCAAGATGCCCTGTCCATGGTCAACGAGAATCTCGAGCGTACGGTTCAAGAGGTGACAGATGAGCTCCAGAAGACCATCTTGGTCCTCGAAAAGCAGAAAGAAACCCTCAAGACCATATTCGACAGCATCCCCGTGATGCTCGTTTTCCACGACCCGCTCCGGCAGACGAGCATGGCCAACCATGCATTCGAGCGGCTCACCGGCTGGCCTCTTGCTGGTGACGGTCTTCCGGTCCTCCTGGAACATTGCTTCCCCGACCCGGAGCGCCGGCAAGAGGTATGGGACTTCATAAAGGCGGCCAGCGGCACATGGAAGGATTTCGAGATCACCACCCGTTCGGGTGAGTTGCTTACCAGCTCGTGGCTGAGCGTGCACCTCTCGGATGGATCGCTGGTCGGTGTAGGGGTCGATCTGAGGCTCTGCAGGCTCTGCACCCAGATGGGCAGCGACCTGGCCAAGTTCGCTGCCGCAGTCGAGCAGGTGAGAGAGGGGATCGCCCTGGTCAGCATCGACGGCACAGTCGAATACATCAACCCGGCCTTTGAGGGCATCACCGGGTACACACGCCTTGAAGCGGTCGGGCTGAACATCTGCAGCTTCGTAGACTATTCCGCCGATGAGCAGCGCAACAAGATCTTCGATGCCGTCGTCTCCCAGCAAAAGCCCTGGAGCGGCACCCAGAAGAGGAGGCGGAAAGGCGGTGAGATCTTCGATGCACACATCAGCGTCTCCCCGATACGCGACGAGGCCGGCCGTATCGTGAACTATGTGTTGATCGTGCGGGATGTCACCCATGAAGCGGCAGCCCTCAATCAGCTCCAGCAAACCCGCAAGATGGAGGCCTTGGGCGCCCTGGCCGGAGGCATCGCCCACGATCTCAAGAATGTCTTCTCGCCGATCCTGCTCGACACCGAAACCCTGATGCAGGACATGGGCGTTCATCACCCATTCTATCCCGTGCTCGATGAAATTCACAAGGCAACCACCCTGGGGATAGAACTGGTGAACCAGATCCGCACCTTCAGCCACAGCACGCCCCGCACGAAAGAGCCGCTCGACCTGTATCCCCTGGTCAGGAAGTTTCTGTCGTTTCTCAGATCGATCATGTCTCCGATAATTGACATCGATCACCATCTGTGCCCGAAGGGGGCCGTGGTCATGGCGGATGCCACGCAGATCCAGCAGGTGCTCATGAACCTCTGCATCAATGCCAGGCATGCCATGCGCAGAAAGGGCGGTCTTCTGACCGTGAGGCTTGCGAATGTCGACCTGGATGAAAAGGCTGCCGCCGAGGTGTGCCCGGTTCTTATTCCCGGACCGTATGTGGAAATCGTGGTGGAAGACACGGGCGAGGGCATGGACGACGTGACTGTCGAGCGCATCTTCGAGCCCTTCTTCACCACCAAGAAGCCGGGAGAAGGTTCGGGCATGGGCCTGGCAGTGGTGCACGGCATTGTCACCGATCACGCGGGGGCGATATCGGTCAGCACCAGTCCGGGCAAAGGTTCGTCATTCAGGGTGCTGCTGCCCCGGCTCCCAGAGAGCGCACTGACGGAAAAACTCAACAAGAGTTGAGCGCCTCTAGCGCCCCTTAAAAATGAACGGGGCCGGGCATGGGGTTGTCATCCATGCCCGGCCCCGCATATGGAAAGGGGTTGTCGTATGCTTGCCGTTTTCTGGGGCCTACTTTCCGGGGTCGATCGCCACGAAATGTGATCCTCGACTGTCTTTGATAAAGAAGAGGATCGGCTTCTTGCCGCTCTTTTTCAAGGCGACTTGGAACTCCTTGACGTTTTTCACGGGCTTGCGGTTGACCTCTTTGACGAGCATACCGGGTCTGATGCCCGCACGGGCGGCTATAGAATCCTGATCGACCCCGGTCACCACGACCCCGCTCTCGTTTTCAAAGCCATACTGCTTTGCGAGTTCACTGTTCAGGGTTGCAACGCTCAAACCCAGATTGCTCAGGTCTTCCGATCGCGATGAGGCGGATGAGGCGAGCATGTCTTCCGACATCTTCTCCACCTTGACGTTCAAGGTCATTTTCTTGCCGTCGCGGATCAAGCTGACCTTTACCGTGGTTCCGGGCACGGTCATTGCCACTTCGTTGCGCAGGCTTGCGGAGTTTTCGACCGGTTTGCCGCCCAGGCTCACGATCACGTCGCCCTGCTTTATGCCGGCCTTTTCCGCAGGCGTGTCGGGCATAACCTGAGAAACGAGCACCCCCTTGGTGTCGCTCAGGCCGAACGACTTTGCCAGCTCTGCGGTGAGGTCCTGGATGGTCACGCCCAGATACCCGCGGGTGACGTTTCCGTGTTCGATGAGCTGCGTATAGATATTCTTTGCCATGTTGATGGGGATGGCGAATCCGATGCCCATGTATCCCCCGCCGTTGCGGCTGTAGATGGCAGTGTTGATGCCCACCACCTTGCCCTCAAGGTCGATGAGGGGTCCGCCTGAGTTGCCCGGGTTGATGGCGGCGTCGGTCTGGATGAAGTCTTCATAGTCCGTGATTCCCACACTGCTGCGTCCCTTGGCGCTTACGATGCCTGCGGTGAGCGTGTGCGAGAGGCCGAAGGGGTTGCCCAGCGCCAAGACCCACTCACCCACCTCGATCCGGTCGGAATCTCCCAGAGAGAGAACCGGCAGATTTTGGGCATCGATCTTGATCACCGCCACATCGGTAGGAGGGTCGGTGCCTACGGTTTTTGCCGTGAATTCACGCCCGTCGAGGAGCTTTACCGTCACCTTGTCAGCGTCGCCCACCACGTGGTTGTTGGTGAGGATATATCCGTCCCGGGTGATGATAAACCCCGAGCCCTGGCTCTGTACCTGCCGCTTCTGCTGCTGCTGGGGAAACTGTGGGAATCTGGGTCCCGGCTCGCCGAAAAAGCGCTTGAAAAACTCGTCTTCAAAAGGCGACCGGTGTCTGAAAAACGGCCCCTGGCTCACGGTCTTCTCGACCTTGATGAATACGACCGCAGGCGAGGCGTCCTTTGCGACCGAGGCAAAGGCCTTGCCCGTTTCCCTGAGATTTTCCAGAGCCTTGTCCTGGGCATGAGTCACATCGGGCATGCCCAGGAGAATCATGGCGATGAAGAACCATGCGACTCCAAGCACATGGAGAAGTGTGATGTGGTATTCCTTTCTGCGTGCAGATTTGCTCATTTATGACCCTCCTGGCGAAATCTCGTTTCTTCTCTATTGTTCGATATGGCGAAGGCAAAACCAGTGCCATTTATAACTCATTGATAATAGGCCGTGCAACTGATCCTGGCATGGTAAAATATGTATACAGATGTATGGAAAATTAACACCAGTGTAAACAAAGTATACAGCTATGAAAGGCCCCTATCCCAGGTTTTGGGCTGTGACATATGATTCTTTCAGGCTCGCCTCGCTGGTGACCCTGCACCTGCCGTTTGTCTTGGAAAGATACAGTGCCTCATCAGCACGGTGTATGAGCGAATCCAGCGATTCTCCCGGACGGTATTCCGACACGCCCAGCGAGATGAATACCTGCCCGATGGTCTGGCCGGTGTCTTTGCGTTTCCAGTTCATGTTTTTGAAATATGTGCAGATGTGCTCGGCCAGAATAGTGGCCCCGTTGAGCGGCGTGTCCGGGAGCAGGACCACGAACTCTTCGCCCCCAAACCGCACCACCATGTCTCTGCCCTTGACGCACTCTCTGATCATGGACGACGCGATCTTGAGCACCCGGTCTCCCACGATGTGGCCGTGGGTATCGTTTATCCGCTTGAAGTGATCGATATCGATGATGATCAGGGAAAGGGGCGTGTGATCGCGGATGGCACGCTCGGACTCCTGCTCGAACTGCCTGGAGAGGAACCGCCGGTTTTTCAGGCCGGTGAGCATGTCGGTGTCGGCCTCTTCCCTGATCTTGTCAAGGTCCTTGCGGAGGCTCTCGATCTCCCGGGTGGACAAAACGATGCGCTTTTTGAGCATCTGGCCCGAGCGCCTGATAACCCTGCTTTCCGACAGGATATCTTCAACGATGGCCTGCACGCTCTCGGTGTCGAGGTCTTCCTTGAGCCGCTCGGAATAGATCCTGATCATGGTGGTGAAACGGGTCATCTTGCTGCCGGAGTCGGTGATGTGCTCGAGCAGGGTGTCAAGCACAGCCCGCAGATCTTGGCGTATCTTCTGGATGATGACCTTGTGCTCGCTGGCGATGTATTTCTCATACAGGGCCCTGTTGAGTTCGGGCGTGATGGACTTGGACTGCGAGAGCGCCCAGTCGATGACGAGCCTGAGCTGCTCGTTCCTGCCCGATACATACTCGTACCACACCGAGTAGTTGGCAGGGTCAACCGGAATATGGTGCCTGCCCATGTGATCCAGGGCAAGACGAAGGTATTCGCTCGATTTTTCGAGACTGTCGGTATACTGCATGTTTCCCCCCTCATTTCATCTTTCACGATGTGAAAATGATTGCAGAACTATCGACACCCTGGGTGATAATCTTGATGGTTTTCTCTATCAGTGCACAAGAGAATAGGCTCCACCATTCTCGGTCTTGGCATCTTTTTATATCCTCCCGCTGAGGTCCGGTTGCTCCAGGTGTTTGAAGGGATGGGCACATTCCTGTTCAGGCTCGCGGGGGTCAGCCGGGTCGAGGGGCAAGCCCCGAAAAGTCAACGCCAGCGTCAGGAGCTCTTTCGTGAAAACCGCCTTGTCTAGGACAATGCAGCGGCGGATTGTCTACAGAAGAGGCCTGATTATATCTAAACCTCATACTCTCCTTTGATGTCCAGGAAGACTGCAGGATTCAACAAACAACCGCAATCACAGGAGACATCATGTCACAAGGCAAATTGCGAAACAGGGCGGAGCAGCTGCTTCGCGAAGCGGATATCATCATCGGCGGGAGCCGCCCCTGGGATATCCGGGTCCATAACGACGGCCTGTACGAACGCGTCTTGAGCGGGGGTTCTCTCGCCCTGGGAGAGTCCTACATGGACGGGTGGTGGGACTGTGAGTGTCTGGACGAGTTTTTTTACCGGATTTTCACCGCCGGTCTCAATACCCGGGTGTTGACGGTCATGGACCTGGCTCACTTGCTCAAGAGCCGGATCATGAACCTTCAGAAGAAATCGAGGGCCTACGAGATCGGCGAGCGCCACTATGACATCGGCAACGATCTCTATGAGGCCATGCTCGACAGGCGCATGATCTATAGCTGCGGATACTGGAAAGAGGCAAAGGATCTGGATGGTGCACAGGAGGCAAAGCTCGATCTCGTCTGCCGTAAGCTCGGGCTGGCCCCGGGCATGCGTGTGCTCGACATCGGATGCGGGTGGGGAGGAATGGCGAAATTCGCCGCCGAACACTATGGGATCGAGGCTGTGGGCATCACGGTCTCCCGCGAGCAGGTTGAGTATGCCGGCAATCTGTGCAGAGGACTTGCAGTGGATATCCGCCTGCAGGACTACCGCAATCTTGATGAGTCATTCGACCGGGTGATGTCGATCGGCATGTTCGAGCACGTGGGGTGCAAGAACTACCGGACCTTCATGAAAGTGGTCAGAAAAACCTTAAGGCCGGGCGGGCTCTTCCTGCTACAGACAATCGGGAGAAACAGCCCGGTCAGGAGTGGAGACCCCTGGATTGAGCGCTACATCTTCCCCAATTCGATGCTCCCGTCTCTCAGCCAGATCTCACGTGCCTTCGAGGGCCTGTTTGTCCTGGAAGACCTGCACAATTTCAGCGCGGATTACGACAAGACCCTGATGCAATGGTTCAAGCGGTTCCAGATGAGCTGGGATGTCCTGAAAAACCGCTACGACGAGCGGTTCCGCCGGATGTGGAGCTACTATCTCATGGCGTCAGCCGGCGGGTTCCGGGCCCGAAAAAATCAGTTGTGGCAGTTCGTGCTCTCCCCGGAAGGGGTAGCGGGCGGATACGAGCCGGTGCGCTGAAGGCCAAGGACTTGCACTGCCGGGCCGGTCTATCCGAACCACCCGATGACCAGTACCCCTGTCACCATGATCAAAGCGCCGGCAAGGCGCTCGGTGATCTTTTTCTCCCGGAAGAGCCATGCGCCGTAGAGCACGCCGAAGAGCAGGCTCGTTCGTTTGACCGCGATCATATAGGCCGCTTCCACCAGAGAGATGGCCAGCATGTGCGAGATGACCATCATGGCCATGAACGCCCCGACCATCAGGCCCGCCCTGGGGTTCTTGAGCAGTGTCTCGGCCCGGGCCTTTTTCACCAGGGGCAGGAGCGAGAGCATCAGCAGGGCAAGGACCACATAGTAGCTCACCCCGAAAAAATAGGGGTTGGAGTGGAGCACCGCGAGCTTGCCTAGGGTGGAGGTGATTGAATAGATGAATGAAACCAGCAGCATGAGCACGGAGCCGGGCTCACGGAATATTGCCCGGAAAGGCTCCAGGACCCCGATACTGGCCTGGGAGAGGTTGAGGGAGTAAGCGCCCGCCACGATGCAGAGAATGCCCGCAACGCCCGGGAGGGTCACGGTCTCACCCAGGATGAGCCGCCCGGTGAGGATGATGAAGACAGGGGTAAAGGCAAGAAAGGGAAGGGTGAGCGAGAGCGGCGATATCTTGATGGCCCGCATGTAGCAGAGAAAGGCGAGAACCTCCAGGGGAAGGGCCGCCCCGAAGGCCAGGAAAAAGGTGCTGTCGAGGCGGGGCCAGGGGATGAAGAAGAGTGCGATCACCAGCCAGGGCAGGGTGTAGGTGAGCCGGGTGATCCCCATCTCGTAGGCGCTCAGGCGGCTGAAGTGCTTCTTTGTCAGAGCGTCGGCCGTTGCCAGGCTGAAGGCGGCCAGGATCGCGAGGAAGAGCCAGTCCACCTTACATGCCTCAGATTTCGATCCAGACGGCACGCGCCCGGGCCAGGACCCGGCCGTGCTCCGAGAACAGGGCCGTGCCGGCAAAGCGCTTTCTCCCCTGTGATGAGATCGGCCACCCCGCGGCAATGCACCTCTGGCCCACAACGGGGCGATCGAAGATCTCGGCGGTGAGCGAGCCCAGCACGACGGGCCTGATACAGCAGTCCAGCACGGCGAATGCACCGGGGCAGTCGAGCGAGGCCCATACAAACTCGGGCCGCACCAGGCCTTCTGCGTCAGAGAGCGTCTCGTCCGGCACCCAGGCCGAGGCGACCATACCCTTGTCCGTGACAGGGCCGGGGAAGATTCTCAGACCGTCTCCTGCCTTGCGTGCAGGGCCGCACACAAAGCAGGTGGGGAAAAAGTGATCGTCTTCGCTCACATAGCCCTGCATCGCGGCCAGGGCTTCATCAAAGGCGGGCGGCTTAGGCACGTCCAGGTCGAGCTGTATCGGGCGCGCCTCGGCGATGACGGTTTGGCCGTGCAGTAAGCGAACGCCGGAATCCCGGTCGTGACTGATGTCCAGGGGCGTTTCCAGCGGAGGCGGCTTTAAGAGCCTCACCTCGGCCGTGTCGCCGAGACGCTGCGCGAGCAGGCCGCATACATAGCCGCCGTTGCCCGAGTCAGGGGGGCCGCAGAATCTCCTCTTTATTACAATCGAATCACTCGCCATCATCAATCTTCTCCAACCGCGGGCGGATTCCCCTTTTTTTGGATATGCCTCTTGAAGGCGGCCAGAAAGTCCACCCCGCGCACCATCTCCTCGAATACCGGGATGCCCATGCCTTCGAGCTCCGCCTTGAACGATCCCAGTTTTTCTCCGTTTCCCACGCACCAGGCAACAACGGGTTTGCCGCATTGCTCCTTCATGGTGATCAGACCCCGGAGGTGCGATGCATCCATCCGGTTGGCAAAGAGGTGGATGATGAGGGAGTCGACGCCGGGGTCGTTCATGAGGATGTCGATGGTGCGGGTATACACCTTCTGATAGCCGTTCTTCTCGATTGCGGGCCAGATATCGACCGGATGCGCGGGCGCCATCCATTCCGGGTACACCTCTTCGAGGGCCTTGAGGCTCTCCGGACTCAGCTCAGCGACCTTCAGGCCCCGTGCGTGGAGCATGTCCGAGGTGATGATGCCGCCCCCGCCCGAGAAGGTGACGATGGCCGTGCCCGCATCGTGCTTGAGCAGGCGCGTCTTGGAGAAGCCCCGCACAATGTCCATGAGCTCGTTGATGTCGAACACCTCGGTGACGCCGCACTGCTTGAACACATGGCGCATGATGGTGTAGTCGCCAGCCATGCTCGCTGTGTGGCTGGCCGCCGCCCGTGCACCTATCGGGCTCTGCCCGCCCTTGAGCAGGACGATGGGCTTGGACGTGGACCGGGCGCACTCCATGAAGCCGGCCGGGTCTTTGATGGACTCCACATACATCCCGATCACCCCGGTGGTATCGTCCTCGATGAGATATCTCAGCAGCTCGGTCTCGTGCACATCGCACTTGTTGCCGATCGAGCACATCTTGGATATCCCGAGGCCGCCGCGCTCGAGCACCATCAGGAGAAAGCCTGCCGAGAGCATGCCGCTCTGGACGATGAACGAAGCATTGCCGGGCTTGAGGAGATCGAACACATTATCGCTCATGAGGAACGAGAATACATGGTGCCTGTAGCCGTCGAGCAGTCCCATGCAGTTGGGGCCCCAGAGCCTGATGCCATGCTCCTTGGCCAGCCGCACCGATTCTTCCTGGATCGCTCTGCCGGCCTCTCCCACCTCGGCAAAACCGGCAGATTCGATGATGATGCCCTTCACACCCTTTTGTGCGCAGGCGCGAATCGTATCCGGGAGATAGCGCGCCGGGATGAAGTAGATGGCGAGATCGAAGTCGGAGGGAATCGACTCGATATCCGGATAGCACGGTACACCCTGCAAGGTCTCGTATCGCGGGTTCACGGGATAGACCTTTCCCCGGTAGCCGCCCAGGGTGTTCTTGAGAATATAGTAGCCCACCTTCTTTGGGTCGGCCGATGCACCGATCACTGCAATACCCTCGGGGTTGAAGAAAAAATCCATGTACTATGAGTCCTCCTTCAAGATGTCGTGGATAACCCGTGTTTTTCATACACCATAGGAGCCTGCCGGGCAAGGAGATCGCGGCAGACCTCGCCGGTGGAGGTCCTCCGAGGTGTGGCTGCGTTGGGGGAGAATTGATTCCCCGATAATTTTTCCTATAGTATTTAGAGGTATCATCCGGAATCCCGAAAGATCACGGGGGGAGTATGAGTGACGATAGATTCGCCAATCTGGAAACCATGGTTGCCTTTCATGAAGACACCATTCAGAAGCTGAACGACACGGTATACAAGCAACAGCTCGCCATAGACAGATTGGAAGAGAGGGTAGAAGCCCTTACGCAGCTCCTGCGTACATCGAGTCAGCTGCTCAACGTGGAACCCGAGCCGGAACCGGAGTAAGAGACCTTCTCGCTATTTCCTCGAGCTCCTGCCCGGTGAGCCCGATGGGATTCCCCTTCATGCTGCTCGCCCGCATCGCCTTTTCAACGAGTGAGGGTATGTGCTCTTCGCTCAGGCCGATGGTGCTCAGAGGCGGAATGTGCATGGCTGCACAGGCCTCCTCGACCCATGCGATCCCCTGCCTCGCATCCGCCCCGGGGTTTCCGGTGAGGATCCGCGCGATCTCCCCGTATCGTGCGAGCGCCTGCGAACCGGAGCTGCGAGCTGAGAGCGCACGGATGTTCACATCCATCACGATGGGCAGCAGCCGGGCGCAGATGATGCCGTGGGGTGCGTCGAACATGCCCCCTAAAGGCGCTGCGAACCCATGAACCGCCCCCAGCCCGGCGTTTGCAAGGGCAAGCCCGGAAAACAGGCTCGCGAGCATCATGTCTTCGCGGGCAGCCTTGTCGCCGCCGTCAGCATACACGGTATTCAGCGACCGGGCGGCGCGGGCCAGCCCCTCGCGGCACAGCCCGTCGGTAAAGGGGTTGGCCCTCACCGAAACAAAGGCCTCGATGAGCTGGGTCAGCGCATCCAGGCCGGTGCGTGCCGTGATATGAGGAGGAAGGGAATAGGTGAGCTCCGGGTCCGCGACCACCAGTCTGGGCAGCATCATCTCCGAGCGCATGCTCACCTTGACCTTGTGCTCACGCGAAATGATCACCGCGTTCCTGGTCGCCTCGGTGCCGGTTCCGGCTGTTGTAGGTATGGCGATATAGGGGGCGGGCGGGTTTGGAATGGACTGCGAGCCGCCGATCACCTCGAGATATTCGAGCAGCTCGCCCGGGTTGGTCAGCAGGGCGGATATGGCCTTGCCCGCATCGATGACGCTGCCCCCGCCCATGCCGATGACAATGTCGCAGCCTTCCGCCCGGGCCAGGGCGAGCCCTTCGAGAACGATCTCCATGGTGGGCTCGCGGTCGACGGCAAAGGTGACTGCATTCATTCCCCAGGCTTTCAGACCCTGGATGAGCCCTGCGATGCGATCACGGCTCCTGCCTCCCACCACCAGGGTGCGCCTGCCCATCCGGGAGGCGAGGGCAGGGACCTCCTCTCTCGTGCCCGGGCCGAAGATGATCCGGCCGGCTGTTGAGAAATCGAATCGCATAGGGTGTCCTTTTTAAGGGGCTTTAATGTAACACATTGACAGAGTGATGGAAAACACCATTTTCCCTTCCCACGGCATCAAGCGGCTTCATGCCGCAGGCTACACCCGCAGTGCTCAGTCCCAGCCCGGGACATTGGGAAAGACTTCCCGGTATCTGATGCTCTTTCTGGGCTCGGCCATCATGGGCTCTACCGCTTCGCGCCATCTGCTGTAGTGGTCCGTGCTCTTGTGCTTGGCGATATCCTCCTCTGTTTTGTAGATCTCGATCAGAACAAAGCGGGTAGGGTCGTCTTCCTGCTGGAGCACATCGAAGCGGGCCACCCCGGTTTCGTTGATACTGCTCTGGGCATTGACGGCCGATGCCTCGGTGAACGCCTCGACATATTCCGGTTTGACATGAACGAATACGTGTATTGTGATCATGAATCCCTCCAGGATGAGAGAATGGTGCTTATCCATTCATAGTGATTGCAGAGCGAGAAAATGCAAGAGCTTCATTGGGCAAGCTGCAGGCAGAGACGGACGATCACGCATCCGCAAAGCCGGGATGCCCGCGAGGCAGCCCCCAAGAGCAGGGGCACAGAAAGCCGCGGTACAGCGGCATGCGGTTCAGCAGCGGAGCACGAGCATGTTGCATCCCGCGAGAAGCGGGAGTATCCTTCTCTTTAGTACTATAAAAGCATAGGATCGGGGTTAGCCCAAGGGTCGGGGTCAGGTCTCAACATATGATACTTCCTGTGATATTGTTAAGTCCTGAATCCATGATGACCCTGTAGTACTCGTGCGAGAGCAGAGCGAGAAAGGAGAGTTCTGTATGAAGAAGGCACTTATCGCGGTTGCAGCGGTCGTGCTGGTGATCGTCATCGTCGCCCTGATCGCCCCGTTCGTCATCGACCTCAACCAGTACAAGGGGGCCATCCTCTCCAGGGTGCGGCCCGCCGTCAACCGTGATGTGGACTTCGAGCGGGTGGAGCTCACAGTGCTCACCGGCATCGGCGCAGAGCTTCAGGGTGTGAGGATTCCGGAGAATCCGGAGTTTGGCCGGGATGACTTCCTCACCCTGGACAGCTTGCAGGTGCGCCTGAAACTCCTTCCCCTGCTCAAGGGAGAGGTGCAGATCTCGGAGCTGGTGTTCAAGAAGCCCGTGGTCAAGATCCGGAGAAACGCGCAGGGCGTATTCAACTTCCAGGACATGACCCGTCCGGCCGAGGCCCCGGCAAAGAAGGAGAAGCCCGAAAAGCCGGCTGAGACTGAACAGCCCTCGGCGCTGGCGGTGTTTGGAGTGGACGAGCTCACCGTCAGGGATGCGAGTGTGCTCTACGAAGACGAGATGACGGCCAGCAGCGACGGGAAGACTGCTTCAGGACCGAAGAGCCTCACTGTGACCAGGCTCGATGTCTCGATCGAAAACATATCCCTGTTCAAAGACGTGAGCTTCGACGCGCGGGGGAGCCTGTTTGACGAGCCTGACCGAAACTTCCGGATAACCGGGCATGTGGGTCCGCTCGGCAGTGAGATCGACCTGAAGAAGACCCCGCTCAACGTGGCGATCAGCACCGACTCTCTCCCGCTTAAGCAGCTCACGGAGAGCCTGGGCCTGCCGGTGCAGACCCTTTCCGGGACCATGAATGCCGACATCAGCGCGGCAGGGTCACTGGATCGAAATATGGATGCCTCAACAAAGATCAGGGTCGAGAACCTCGTGCTGCAGAGCCCGGGCGATCCTCAGGCAGGACCCAAGAAAACAGGGGCCATTACAGTGCGCCTGGATGGGAAGGCCCTGTACACGGCAAAGGGCGAGGCCGTGACCCTTGAGCCCACCAGTCTCGAGGTCAATGGAAACCGCCTCGTCGCCTCGGGCAGTGCGCAGAACGTGCTCACCAAGCCCGAGTGGAAGATGAGCATCAAGAGCGCCTCCCTCGACCCTGCGGCACTGATCGGGCTGCTCCCCATGTATGCCGGCAATATGCCCGCAGACCTTTCCTTCAAGGGGCCTGCACGGTTCGATGTCAGGTCGGAGGGCTATCGGGAGGATTTCAGCGTGGAGGCCGGAGTGGATGCGAGCCTCATGGAAATCGTCTATGGCGATCTGTTCGGCAAACCCGAGGGCATGCCGTGCACCCTGGAGGCCGCGGCCGGAATCAGGCAGGGCATGGTCGATGTTCATTCGCTCAATCTCACCCTGTACAATCTTCTGCTCTCCGGATCGGGCCAGGTCGACCTTTCGAAGCCTGTACCCACGGCAGACCTCCGGTTCAACACCAGGCCGATGACCCTCCAAGGCTGGGACACGGTCGTCCCGCTGCTTGCCGAGTACAATCTGGACGGCTCGATAGGTGCCGTGAATGCGGACATATCAGGCCCCCTGAACCAGGCCGCTATGAGCCTTAAGACAGCCGCGGAGCGGATCTCCTTCACCCTGCCGCCCAAGGAAGCAGAGGGCAAACCCCAGGCCCCGCAGAAAGGGAGCCTGAACAATGTGAGCATCGACGCCAGGGGCAGCACCGGCGCCGATGGTACAAGGGGCGAGGGCACCCTGAGTATCGGCAGCGGCAACGTAGCCGGCATCGCCCTGAGCGACGTGTCTTCCAACTTTACATATGCCGGCGGCAAGCTCAATGTCCCGCGCTTTTCCGTGAGCGTGTTCAGAGGCGTCATCAGCGGATCGGCCTCGTATCTCACCCAGTCGAAGGACTGGACCTTCAACCCGGTTTTCAAGGGGGTTGACGCAGGACAGGCCATCGACACGCTTACCTCGTTTCAGAATATGTTCGAAGGGACGCTCTCCGGCACGTTCAGTCTGCGGGGGAACGCGGCAAAGCAGGGGCTGGAATCTCTGAGCGCTCAAGGTGATGTGGATATCCGCAAGGGCGTGATCAACAATGTCGACCTCGCGCAGGCGGTCGCCGAGGGGTTCTCCGCCCTGGAGGGATTGGGCGGCCTGCTCGACACCGGACAGGAGGGGGTGCAGCGGAATCGCCAGACCAGCTTCGATTCGCTCAAAGCACGGTTCAACATGGTCCGGCAGACGCTCGATCTGGAGTCGTTCGAGCTCACCAATATCCGCACCGGCAAAGACACCGACTCGATCGCGCATCTGAAAGGCACGGTGGGCGTAGACACCAAGGCCCTCGACCTGGAAGGCGACATCACCCTTTCCCAGCGGCATTCAGCCCGGCTCATCGACCGGACCCCGGTGCTGGAGGCCCTTGCGGACAGCAAGAAGCGGGTCGTCATCCCCCTCACGATCACCGGGAACATGACCAAGCCCGATGTTGCGCTTAAGACCGGCGAGATCAACAAGGCCGTGGCGGATTTCTATGCGAGAAAGGGCATCGAGAAGGGCATGGAAAAACTTAAGGAGCGCCTGGGAATCCCGAAAGGAAGCGAGGGAGGCAGCGGCTCCGAGAAGATTATCGAAGATCTGTTCAACAATATCTTCAAGAAATAGCTCCCCGGCAGGACACATGCCGGGCGGCCGTCAGTCTTTGGCGGGGGAGGTTTGAGCGGCCTTTCTGGCGGTGAAGCGGAAGATGATGGCGGCCAGGGCGGTGGAGCCGATGATGAT
>MPOS01000063.1 GCA_001896555.1 Candidatus Phosphitivorax anaerolimi | reverse complement strand
TCTGGTGCATGGCATCCAGAGACGGCAGCCATACCTCTTTGCAGCGGCCGTAGCCGAGGGCCACCTTCACCGCATGGGCGTTCATGCCGCCAACCGTGTAGTTGAGCGTGATGCCGCCATAAACCTCAACCGGGGTGAACTCAATGCCCTCCTTGGCCTTCTCTTTTGCCATCCTGCCCAGAAAATCCTGGATGATAGAGGCACAGTTGTTGACCATGGTGTTGTGGTCCTTGAACACCAGCGCCCTCATGCCCGCCTCGCTCGCCTCAATGCAGGTCTCCACCATGGGGGGCCTGCCGGGCAACCAACTGCCGAGCGGTGCGCCGTGAATATGCACATCGATACAGCCCTTGAGCAACTCGTCGACCTTCTCCGGATCGACCGGCTTGCCGGGGTTGAAGTAGTTGTAGGGCCATGCCGGATGAGTCCTCCTCTTGAGTTCCTCGGCGGTTATCACTCTCCCGAAGGGCATCTTCGACCAATCATCCATCGCTTTACTCATGAAGTCACTCCTTTCGCGGCCTTGAACCAAGAGCCCGCTTCACCCATTCATTCACCGTCCAATGGGGCTGGTATGGTTTTCCGAGAGGAATGCCCCCCTGCCCCAACCACGTGTTCAGTACCGTCCTGCTGACCAGCCGGACAAAGAAGCCGGCAGAACCAGGAGAGGTCCCGGCCTGCTCAATCGTCCAGAATAACTTCTGCCTGGTGAGGAAGAACAGGCCCGCGGGTATGGAGAACAGATTTTGGATCTTTCCATAAGCAGTGCGGGGCCCTCAGGGCCCCGCACTGCTTATGGGTTTCGAAATGCTCTGATACTCGATCGAGCACAGGCGTTCCCAAAAAAAAACGCTCAACTCTCGGCAACCAGGCCTTCTTCCCTGGGAGATGGAGAGCTTGGTCTCCTTACGCAGAGGGCAGCCTCGACATCACCTGCTGAGGCCTTCTTATAGAACCCGGCCACGATGGCTGCCAGGGCGCTGGCAAGCATCCCTGCATAGACATGGTCGACGAAGTAGTGCGTTCCCAGAGACTTGTTCACTGCATAGGTGATCAAGCAGGCCACGAACCCTACAATCATGGACCAGAATGCAGCCTCTCCGCTCATCTTCGTGAAAATAAAGCCCAATACGTACGGAACGAAGAACGCCGAGGCGATCAAGGCAGCAGAGAGCACGACGAACCAGTAGATGCCCATGGGGTTCCACAAAGCCAGACCGGTGATGACGGCCACGACTACGATGGTGAGAATCCGGGACAGCTTGAGAACTTCGTCGTTGCTGGCATTCTTATTGAAGACTTTCTGGTAGAAATCACGGGAAATGGATGTCGTGCTGTTCAACGCCTGGACCGATACTGTGGTAATTGCGGCTGCGGCCACACCTGCAAGCGACAGGCCGGCAATGACCGAGCTGAGCTGCTTGACCATATTGATATAGTAGTGTTTCTCGCCGGTCGGGTTCGGCATCAACGATCCGACTATGCCGATCGGAATGATCGCCGCATAGAGTACCAGACCTACGATGAGGATGATCGGGAGCGCCTTCAGAATTTCCCGCTCGCTCTTTGCGGTCAATACTTTGGTCAGCAGATGCGGCTCGGTAGCGTTCGAGAACAGCCAGGTGAACTGGGCTACGGCGATCCACCAGGGCCAGGTTTCAGAGAACCCCTGGAATATCGATGGGTCCTTACCCGTTAGAATCATCTGCCAGCCCTTGGCCCCGTCTCCCCCACCCAGGAAAGAGACACCAGTGAAAGACGGTACCACCAGACCGATGATCACGAGGAGGATCATGATCGCGTCGATCTTCACGATGGAGGACATACCGCCGGTTGACAGGAAGCTGATCAGAACCAAACCCATGAAGATCACAGCGATGGAGTAGTTCAATCCGAAAACACTGTTTGCTATCCCGCCGATGGCGACCATCTGCGCCGTCATATAGGGTATATAGGCAAGCGGGATGATCAGGGCCGACACGGCGCGAACCCCGGTCGACTTGCTGGGGAACCTCTCGGCGAAGAAGTCCGGAATGGTGAATATCTCTTTCTTCTGGGCAAACCGATACATCAAGACGCCGGTAAATCCGAATATGACGAGCCAGCCGGCGCACGTCGGCCAGGACGAGCACCACATGGCGTATCCGATTTTACCTGACAGGTCGGTGGCGCCCAGATACATGCCTGCGCTCACATTGGCCGCAGTGAAGGTTGCCACCAGCATCCACCAGGTGGAAGTCTTGCCCGCGACCGTAAATGCGCTCAGAGATTTAACGCCCCTGGACGTATAATATCCAAGGGCTATGATCACAAAGAACGTGGCTACGAAAATAAAGGTCATCATTTTGGGCCTCCCTGCTGCTCAGCCTTGCTCACCATAAACGGCTTATTCAGCGCCACGGCCCATGCCCAGACACCAATTCCGATTACGACCTGGGCAAACCACACCACCAGCTGGATCTTGTTTACTGAATCCAGATAGCTCCAAGGGAAAAACGAGGTCAGAACTGATATCATGTTGTCCCTCCGTATTTTTCATTTTTTTGTTGCGATACATTAGGTACGACCGGATTCTTAGGTGCTTATCTTCCTCTGTCCTCCTTTTTCTAGGCTTCTCACTAAAAATTTCTTGTCCTTTTAGTCCTCGATCCTAGTTCCACTTTTTTCATGCCGAAAATACTTGCCGGTATTCCGCGGGCTCTTTCAAAAAAGGCATTGCCGGTTTCCCGGCAATGCCAATATTTGCAGGGTCAGTAGCCTTCATCGTCAGAGACCCAGTCCGCGATCGTCCCGCGGCCGTCCCAGATCTCTTCGCCGGTATCGGCCTTGATCATCCTCACCGCCCACTGCGGGCAATGCCCTACGCACCAGCCGCAGCCATAGCAGATATTCCGGTCAAAGCTCGGCTTGTCCGCAGACTTGTCCACCGTGATCGCGCCATAAGGGCACAGGTCCTCGCAGATGCCACACATGTTGCACTTCTCCGCATCGAACTCCGGCACCACCGGCGTGGTCTCCTGCATGTAGGGCCCCTCGCGCTTCCAGTCACGCAGATACATGAACTTGTCCGTGATGACCGGAATGTCCTTGATCGTCTTGTAGCCCTTCTTGTCCATGAACTCGTTCACACCCTCGATGATCTTCGGA
>MPOS01000005.1 GCA_001896555.1 Candidatus Phosphitivorax anaerolimi | reverse complement strand
GCTGATGCCTTTGTCTGCCATTTATTGCCTCCATTTCTTGGTAACATCCCCCATGAGGCAACAGCTCGGCTTCGGTAGTATTTTCTATGAGTCAATGCGGTCGGGAAGTTTGATTGTCGCTCATCACAGTGTCATACAGTTTCCTCCTCGGGTTATCTAGACGACATCTTCAAAATCGGGATTTAGGCTTGAAAAGTTAAGGGCATCAAAAGCTGTACATTTTATCGTCTGGGGAAAAGGATTCTTGGAGCCTGCTCGTAATGAATATGGGCAATTACCAGACACCAAGTGAAATGATGCATAAGAAATCAACTTGACTTTAACGCCATAATGCAATATGGTGCTTGTTAACGAACGTTAATTATGTTAACGGTTGTTTATTAATGATCGCTGATTAAGCTCCCGATTTGCTGAGGAGTTGGGGAGTAATTTGCATGATGAGGATAGGCAATGAGGAATAACTGCCTTGTCGTTCCAGCCTTCGGGGGCAGAGTATACTGGACCGGTTCCCGCTTTGCCGGTAGTCAGTCATCTAGGGTCTCCGTAGCATATCCGTTTTTTCGCACACGTCCTGAAGCTTCAGTGAAAGAGCAGAAGCGAGCATGGCATGTGCACTTTCTATCCCGGACGGCTGTTTCTATTGCATCCAAACATAGCTGTCTGAAGATTCAGTAGCTGGAGTCTGATGAAGGCGCAACAAGAATTAACCCATAGTTTCCAATAACATACACAACCACTATGAACTTTGGGAAGATGGAGGCAACAAGAATGTGCAACAAGAGCATCTTTGTTAAGACATCAAAATTCTCGGCCTCGCTATGACTCGGTTGATTAAAGAAATCAGAAGCATGAGCCCTCGAAGAGAGCAGATTGTCAATAAGGCCAGCACCATCTTCTGGAAAAAGGGCTACAGTGGCGCATCCATGAGGGATATCGCCAAGGCTTGCAAATGCAAGCCATCAAATATCTACAATTTTTTTCACAGCAAGGAAGAGCTGCTCTTCGAGTTTCTCTATACACAGAACTTGCGCTTGCTTGAACAAATTCGCTGCCTTGATGAGAATCATGCGGCGAAGCCGAGCGAGCAGTTGCGTGAGCTTATTCATATTCACATCAGACATGTTCTGAATTACCAAAAAACATCTCGTTCTTTGTTCGATAGCGGACTGGAAAGACTTTCCAGAAGCAACCGGGAAAAAGTGATCCGCCTTCGGGATGAATATGACCGCATCCTTGCCGGGATAATCCAAAGAGGGGTCGAGGCACAGGAGTTCAGTGAAACAAACCCAGGGATGGCCGCGCGACACATTGCCTCCATGATAACCAGGACGATCATCTGGTATTCGCCCAAGGGTCAACTGTCAATGAATGATGTCGCTGACTATATTTATCATTTCGCTGTCGGCGGTCTGCAGAGAAGGAAGTAGTAGTGGCGCTTATGTTCAAACAACCCGTGTTCCATATCACAGAAAGGACCATTGAGAGTAAGAGGGCAAAATGGATAAGAATCATAAGGTAGTGTTGGAAGTCAAGGATCTGCACACGTATTATGGTTTGAGTCATATCCTGTTCGGTGTGTCTCTTGTCGTGAGACAGGGCGAGGTCACCTGTCTCTTAGGCCGCAATGGTGCCGGAAAAACCACCCTGATCAAAAGCATCTGCGGATTGGTGCCGGCAAGCTCAGGCGAGGTGTGGTATCAGGGGAAAAATATCATCAAGACACCCGCATACCGGATCGCTGCCAGCGGGATCATCCCGGCTTTCAGCGATAACCGCGTCTTCGGAAACCTGACCGTGAGGGAAAACCTCGAAATCGGCAAGATGAGTCCGCGTTCCAGTGATAAAAAGGTCATCTGGACCATAGAAAAAGTCTACGAACTCTTTCCTATTCTCAAAGAGTTCGAAAAGAGATGGGCAGGAAGCCTAAGCGGCGGACAGCAACAGATACTCTGCGTCGCAAAAGCCCTCATGGGGAATCCTGAGCTGCTCATTCTTGATGAACCGACCATCGGTCTCGCTCCAGTGGTCATTGAATCGATCGGGGAGCAGGTAGAGATATTGAAAGCAGAAAACACATCAATCCTGTTGACTGAACAGAATGTGAAGTTCGCATCCAAGCTGGGCGACACCTGCAGCATTATCGATATGGGCGAAATCAAATTTCAGGGCACGTTCGGTGAGCTGTACAAAAACGAATCCATCGTGAGCGAATATCTCTCTGTGTGAAGAAGACAAAAAGGGGGCACTCCGAACAACATCATGATCGGAAATCGTATCTGCCCGGCCCGATACGAGGATAGGCACGGTACGACAATGATAAAAATCATAGTGGGAGGATGCATCAATGAAGAGATGGATATTTACCTTTCTTATCGGCTTGTGTCTGATATTTTTCACGCAGATCCAATCCCAGGCCGCTGATACATTCAAAATCGGCGTCGTGTATCCTTTGTCAGGAGCTATGGCCTTGCCCTGCAATTCCATTCTGACGGGCCATAAGATTGCCGCCGACGAGATTATGAAGGCAGGGGGCTTTATGGGCAAGAAGGTGGAATTTCTGGTGCGAGATGACGCAGGCAACCCCGAACTTACCACCCGCTACTGCCGCGAGTTGATCACCCGGGAAAAAGTGGATTGGATCTTCACCGGATATGGAAGCGCTGTTGCCCTCGCAGGTGCGGCCGTCGCAAAACAGTTCAAGACACCCACCTTTATCTTTGGCGGAAAAACCGAAAAGGTCACCACCGAGGAATGGAACAAATACACCTTCCGTTATCAGGTGACTTCTACGGCTGAAGCACGCGCTGCTGCAGATATTCTGGGCAACGTGATGCTGAAGGACAAGAAGGATGCCAGGGTCTTCTGGATTGCATGGGACTATGAGTACAGCCGAAGCTTCTACGATCCCTTTGTGGCAAGGTTGATGCAAATAAGGCCTGATATCAAGATCGTCGGAGAATCGTGGACCCGTACCGGAGAAACAGATTACGGGCCATTCATCAGCTATGCACTCACGACAAAACCCGATGCCGTTATCAGTACCATATGGGGCGGCGGCAGTGTCTCCCTCCTCAAGCAGGGGCAGGCACAGGGGCTTTGGGACCAGGCCATGCTCATCAACACGGCAGAGCCGGCCAGCATAGAATACCGGAAGGCCTTTGGAAAGAGCATGCCTGTCGGCGCCTGGGGCAATACCTACGACGACGCCTGCTGGCCGCAGAATGAGGGCCAGAAAAAGTTCTACAAGGCCTGGTACGACTACACCGGTGAGAATGAACCACCGTCAGGAATGGCCTCGTCCGGCTACTACATCACCTACATGGTGGCAAAGGCCATCGAAAAGGCAGGGACGGACGAAAAAATGGCTGTGATAAACGCGTTGGAAGGGATGACCATCGACACATACTGGGGTCCTTTGACCATTCGTGATTTCGATCATCAGGTCACCTCAGGACAGATCTGGGCGCCAATGATCGAAGAGCCCGGATCGGACTACCTGGTGCTTGATAAGAGCAGGCTGATTTATGTCCCCTGCGACAAGGATCTGTACACAAAGGAAGAGTGGGAGGCCATCCGAAAGGCTGCAAAGAAATAGCGAAAATGTGAGGTGATCCGGGGGTACAGTGAGAGGTGTTATCGTGAATGCTCACAGCCCCCGGTCTCTCCAGAGAAGGATAATGAACATGAGGATCAGATGATAGAAGAGGAGAGAAGTTAATATGAGTGGGGATATCTGGATCAGCTTACTAATCGCGGGATTGAGCAGGGCAATGATATATTTTCTTCTCGCCTCTGGACTCACCCTGATATTCGGCGTTCTCAAGGTGATCAATTTTGCCCACGGTGCTTTCTACATGCTAGGCATATTCATTTGTTATAGTGTAGTGAAACTCACCGGAAATTTCGCCGTGGCCTTTCTCATCATACCGCTGGTGTTTGGTCTCGTTATCGGCGGCCTTACAGAAACCGTTCTCTTTCGGAGGGTGTACAAGGCCGAGCACGTAATGCAGCTTTTACTTTCTATCGGGGTCACCTATATCATTGCGGATGTAGTGAAGATCATTTGGGGAGTAAGTCCATACTCCGTTGGAATGCCGGAAATTTTCCGCGGGTTTTTCAGCTTGGGCGGAATTACCATAACAAAGTACAACCTGTTTATCATCGCCATCAGTCTGGTGACAGCTCTCGCAATGTTCGCAGTGCTCTACAAAACAAAAATTGGAAGTATTATCCGAGCTTGTACCTATAATCGAGAAATGACCATGACTGCAGGAGTAAACGTGTCACGAGTGTTCACCATCGTGTTTGTCGTGGGAACAGCTCTGGCGGGCCTGGCTTCTGTAACCGCGGCTCCGATAACGACCGGAATGCTGGGCATGGATAACGAGATGATTATGATTGTTTTCTCTGTCGTCATTATCGGTGGTGCCGGCAGCATTACCGGAGCTCTGCTGGGCGCTACGATAATCGGTGTGGTTGAGGCCTTGGCGGTTCCTCTCCTGCCTGAGTTCGCGGAAGTCATCATGTATGTGATTGTTGCCATAGTCTTATTGTTCAAACCACAGGGACTTTTCGGTAAGTCGGAAGCACGAGTCTAAAGGAGCAGATAAATAGTCATGGACAAAATACGCAATCTACAAGCTGGGGCACGAGAATGGGTGTGGTATGTCATCGCATTCGTTATCCTGATGATCGTGCCCTTTTCCGGGTCTATCTTTTGGACAAACCTCTTGACGGAAATCCTCATCATGGGGCTGGCGGCCATGTCAGTGAATCTACTGCTCGGCTTCGGGGGTTCGCTTCCATTCGGGCACGCGGCATTCTTCGCCTCAGGGGCCTATGCAACAGCACTGTTGATCAAAGAAACAAACCTTCCTTTCGTTGCAGTGCTAATCATTGCCCCAGTAATGGCTGCAGTCGTCGGCGCAATTCTCGGCATTATCATCACTCGCCTATACGAGTTTTATTATGCGATCGTGAGCGCTGCTTCATGCATGGTTCTCTGGACGCTTATTCGCAAGGTGCCAATCTTTGGAGGAGACACGGGAATAACCGGAGTAGAGATACCAGAAATCTTGAGCAGCATTGACGCCATGTATATTTTTACCATCATAATCGTTTTCATTGTGCTGATCTTTACCAAGATCCTGCTGAACTCGCCTTTCGGATGGATCCAGCAGGCAATCCGTGAAAACCCAAACAGGGTCACCTGCACCGGGAGCAATGTGCTGAGGCACCGTTATATCGCGTTCATTATATCCAGCTTCATCTGCGGGATTGCTGGGATGCTGTTCGTACTTCATACGCAAAGCACATTTCCATCCTATGCGCACTGGGTCAAGTCCGGTGACTTCGTCATGATCTGCATATTGGGAGGGGTGAACACATTCATCGGTCCCATGATCGGGGCTGCTGCACTGATCATTCTGCAGACGTACATCACTTCGCTTACAGAACATTGGCTTCTGTTCCTCGGAATCAGCATCTGCCTGCTGGTCATTTTCATGCCGAGCGGCATCATGGGTTTAGCCGGGCACCTCCCCAGTAAAATACAGTCTTTATACAGAAAAATCAGGTCATAACCCATAACGGGTAATACACGAAAGGGTGAGTGGAACATATGGGAGATACTTTCTTCGAAATCATAGGATTGGAAAAGAGCTTTCGTGGATTAAAGGCCACGAACAATGTGAGCCTCTCGATCAAAAAAGGAGAGGTATGTTCGATCATCGGACCCAACGGAGCTGGAAAAACGACCCTGTTCAATCTGATAACCGGGCTTATCAAGCCCGATGCGGGGAAAATATATTTCATGGGCAAGGACATCACCGGTCACTCTCCGGTGGATATTGTTCATGCGGGAATCGCACGGTCGTTTCAGATAGTGAACAACTTTCCCCGTTTCACTGTCTACGACAATATCATGATTGCGGCCTTGGGATACAAGAAGCTGGCAATGAAAATGTTCACTCCCGCAAAAGGCATCGCCAAGAACGAGATCATGGAATTGATCGATAGAATAGGGCTTGCTAAAGAGGCACACTCCCTGGCAGGAGAGCTCTCACATGGCGACCAGAAGAGGCTGGAGGTAGGCATCGCACTGGCATCACACCCCAGTTTGCTCCTCTTGGACGAGCCTACAGCCGGAATGTCTTCGGATGAGAAAGGCGGTATTCTGGAAACGATCAAGAGGGTCATGAAGGAGAGCGATTGCACCGTCTTTCTTTGCGAACACGATATGAAGGTGATTTTCTCCGTTTCAGATACGATCTGGGTATTGCATAACGGGGCGGTCGTTACTTCAGGTACGGTCGATGAGATACGGAACAACAGCCTGGTCAAGGAGATCTATCTCGGAGAAGCAGAATAGGCTGTTGCGGAAGGATTTGAAAACACCGCCTAGGATGCTTGAATAATTTCCTGGGCTTGCAAGAGTCGGCGTAAGGCAGCACACATAAAAAGGAAAGTGAGAGGTGGAAGAGATGAGATTGCAGGGAAAGGTTGCACTGATTACAGGCAGCGGCTCCGGTATCGGAAAGGCAACATCATTGCTGTTTGCACAACATGGCGCCAAGATCTGTGTGGCTGATATTAATCTCAAAGGGGCGGAAGAAACCGCGTCTGAAATTCGTGCTAAAGGCGGCGAGGCCATATGCGTCGAAGCAGACGTCACAAATGCCGAACACATCCAACGAATGATACATGAAACAATCAATAAATTTCAGAAAATAGATATCTTATTCAACAATGCAGGGATGAGCTCGCCACTCTTCCCAATCGAGGAGCTCGATGAGGCGCATTGGGATAAAATAATGGCGGTGAATGTGAAAAGCATCTTTCTGGCATGCAAGTATGCCGTTCCCATCATGAAAAAACAGGGGGGCGGGGTCATCATCAACACGGGTTCCATCATAGCTGTCCGGCCGCGTCCCCGGCAGAGTGCATATTTGGCCTCGAAAGCGGCAGTGGTGAACCTTACCAAGGGAATCGCTCTTGAGGTCGCCCCCTATCGGATCAGAGTAAATTGCATCAACCCGGTCGCTGCGGAAACCCCTCTTCTGGAGAAGATATTGCGTGATTCCACCAGTCAGGAAGCCGATTACCAAAAGGAAAAGGAGAAGTACATCGCCAGTGTGCCGATCGGAAGGCTGGCCACGGCTGATGACGTGGCATATGCTGCGCTGTATCTGGCCTCTGATGAATCATCCATGCTGACCGGCGCATGCATCAATGTTGATGGCGGGAGGGGTGTCTGAGCCGCGATATATAAAAAAGAAAAATCCGGCTCTGTGTCATCTGCCCTGGCTGCAGCTGTCTATCCTCACCTGGTCCCGCTTGAGGTCAGGGTTTACGGCGATTTCGATCTTCACGGAAAAATCCTGTTCCAGACGCAACAGATGCTTTCTCTGGGAGTTGAGCAGGTACATGGCTACGTCAGGCGAGAGCTCGGCCTTCAACTCGGCGGGTTTGTTGCGGTTCAGATAGAGCTGGATCTCACGCAGGGCCATGAGGGCCGCGGATTCCACCGATCTCACCACGCCTGCGCCTTCGCAATAAGGACAGTTCACATAGCTCTTTTCCAGCAGGGTGGACGATAGGCGCTCGCGCGAGAGCTCCAGGATCCCGAACTGCGAGATCTTGCCCATCACCAGGTGGGCCCGGTCGTTCTTGAGCGCATCTTTGAGGGACTTCTCCACCTTGCGCATGTTCTCCCTGGCGCGCATGTCGATGAAGTCCACGACCACGAGCCCGCCGATATCCCGCAGCACGAGCTGCCGGGCGATCTCGGCCGTGGCCTCGAGGTTGGTGGAAAGGGCCGTATTCTCGATGTCTTTGCCTGCGGTCGACTGGCCTGAGTTCACGTCGATCACCACCATGGCCTCGGTGGGCTCGATCACCAGGGTTCCGCCAGAGGGCAGCTTGACCTTGGTGCTGTATATGTTCTGAATCTGCTGCTCCAGATCGTATTTGGTGAAGAGCGGCTTGCTCTGCCGATACTGCCTGATCACATTCTTGTGCCTGGGCATCACGCTCTTCAGGAAGACAACCGCCCTGCGGCAGGTCTCTTCGTCGTCGATGAGGATCTCAGAGATGTCGCTGGTAAAGTAATCCCTGATCGAACGGATGATGATATCCCCTTCTCGGTAGATCAGCGAAGGACACGGCGCCTTGGCGAACCCCTCCTCGATGCTCTTCCACAGACGCAGCAGATAGCTCAGGTCCTTCTGAAGGTCGGCCTTGGTCCTGTCCATGCCTGCGGTGCGCACGATCAGGCCCATGTCCGGGGGAGGGGAGAGCTGGGAGATGATGTCTTTGAGCCGCTTCCTCTTGGCCTCGTCTTCGATCTTCCGGGATATCCCGGCAAGATCCTGCCGCGGCAGCAGAACCATGTAGCGCCCGGGGATAGATATGTTCATGGTGAGCAGGGCGCCTTTGGCGTTCTTTTCCTCGCGGTTGACCTGGACGGGGACCTCCATGCCCTTTCTCAGAAGCGCGAGCGATCCCTTGCCCTCGCTCATGCCGGGCACAAACCGCCAGTTGATGTCATTGAGCGGCAGCAGACCGTGCTTTTCCCTGCCGTAGTCGATGAATACGGCATCCAGGCTCTTCTCGACCTTAGAGATCCGCCCTTTGTAGATATTCCCCCTGATCTGCTCCTTGAGAGCGCTCTCGATGTAGAGCTGCTGGAGGATGCCGTCTTCCACGACTGCAACCCGGATCTCCTCGGGATGAAACGCGTTGATGAGCATCTTTTTCATGGCAGCAGGCCTCGTTCCCTCATGAGCTGATAAACGCCTCCACCGGCCCCAAACCTTGACGGATGACTACCGGTGTGTCGGTCTCCAGAGATATCACCGTGGATGGAATGTCGGGGAGGATGCCGCTGTCGACAATGGCATCAACCCGGTGGCCCAGGTCGCGCTCGATCTCAACGGGGTCGATGTGCACCCGCTCGTGCGACAGGGGCACACTCGTGGTGATGATGGGCTCGCCGATCTCATCCACGATGGCCTTGCAGAACCAGTGGTCTGGAATCCTGACCCCGATAGACTTCCGGTTCGACTGAAGCAGCCTGGGAACCAGCCGGGTGGCGGGCAGAATGATGGTGTAGGGGCCGGGCAGCAGGTTCCGCATAATCCGGAAGGCCTCGTTCGATACCTTTGCATAGCGGCTGATGGTCTGAAAATCGGAGAACATGATGCTCCTGGGCTTTACCGAAGCCTTGATCGAGTTGATCGTGTCGATCCCCTTCTTGTTCGTGATGCAGCATCCAAGCCCATAGACCGTATCCGTGGGATAGACGATGATCCCGCCAGAGGTGAGGATCTCTGCCACCCGCTTGACGATCCTCGGCTTTCGCGTTCGTGGGTCAATGAGTATGCGCACGATAATCTCCCTTCAGGCACAGGCTCTTCATATCAATATTGCCCAGCGACGCGAAGATCGAGTTTTTCATCTTCGGGTTGTCTTTCTCCAGGATGCGCAAATACTCCCTTATCTGCTCGCGCTTGCTGTCCGGGCGGATCATGCATGCATAGGATACCGGCGCGATATCCATAAACCTGAAATACGCCTCCACCAGCGTGAGCTTGCAATAGGCAAGCGGTCTGATCACCCGGTTGCGGCCGTCGTTCGAAAACCTGACAGGCGCCATGGCCCCGATCTGGCCCGTATAGAAGCACCGCAGAAAGAATGTCTCGATGATGTCGTCGAGGTGGTGCCCCAGGGCGATGGAAGAAAAACCTTCTTCCCGGGCAAGGCTATAGAGCCTCCCCCTCCGCAGCCTCGAGCACAGGGCGCAGGGGCTTTTCTCCGGGTCAGACACCCGGGCCAGAATATCGGATATGCCGGTTTCGATCACCCGGATCTCTGTCCCCAGAGTGCTGCGGGCCCACTCGGCAATCCGCGGAAAGTCCTTCTCGAAGCCGGTGGAGAGATGGACCGGAAATACCTCGTACTCCACCGGTGCAGACTTCTGAAGATCGATGAGAACCTTCAGGAGCACCAGGGAATCCTTCCCACCGGAGACCGCCACCATGATCCTGTCACCCTGCCTGATCATTCCGTAGTCGTGAATGGCGGTTCCCACCTTTTTCCGGAGGCGCTTTTCAAAATATCTTCTGCTGTTGTGGTTCACGTAGTGTTCCTTATCACATATCATGGGATTTGCAATACTCGAAAGATTCCATCGTATTACCGCCGGCACATCGGAAATTTCGGTCCTGTTTCGCCGGGGTTGAGATACCCCGGGGAGCGATGAAGATCATATTCCGGAGCGGTCCGGAAACTCGGCGCGGAGCATGCTCTCAAGGACCGGCAAGGCCTCTTCCGGGGAAAGGAACGAGCCGGGGTCATAGTGCGATCTCATCCACGTGAGCTGCCGCTTCGCATACCTCCTGGTATCGCGCTGGATCAGCGATATGGCAAGATCCAGGCCGATCTTCGACTCTAAAAAGTCGACAATGTGCTTGTAGGCCAGGGTCTGCATGCTCCGCAGTGAAGGACTGTACCCGAGGGCGAGGAGACTTTTCGTCTCATCGATCAGCCCCATCTCCACCATCCGGACCACCCGGGAGTTGATGTTCTCGTAGAGCCGCTGCCGGCGGGGCACAATGCACACGATACGCGCCTCGCAGAACGGGCGTGAAAAGCCGTGTTCCTGATAGAAATCGCTCGGCCTCCTGCCCGTGAGAATCATGATCTCCAGTGCCCTGATGATGCGCACCCGGTCGTTCTCGCCCAGGTTCCGGGTGGTCTTTGGGTCGAGCCTGGAGAGCAGCCGCCAGAGGTGCGGGCTGCCTTTCCTGTCCGCCACGGCTCGCAGGTGCGCTCTCACCCTGTCAGACCGGGGCGGTGCGGGAGCCAGCCCATAGATGAGGGCCTTGATGTACAGGCCCGTACCGCCCACTACCAGGGGTATCGCACCCCGGGAGCGGACCTCGCGGATCTTCTGCCGGGCAAGGGTGACGAACATGCCAGCATTGAACTCCTCATCCGGGTCCACCACATCGATGAGGTGGTGGGGAAGAATAGAGAGTTCTTCAGTCGATGGTTTCGCCGTGGCGATGTCCATGTGGCGGTATACCTGCATGGAATCAGCGGAGATGACCTCCAGAGGATGCTTCTCCGCCAGCTTGAGCGCGGCCGCTGTCTTGCCCGAGCCGGTCGGGCCGGTGATCACGATAAGGGGCGTCTTCCGATCCACCGCTCGATTTCATCCCTTCCGATACGCTTGAACAGAGGCCTTCCATGCGGGCAGGTCACCGGCGAGTCCACCTCGTCGAGGTCTTCGAGCAGCCTGAGCACCTCTTCACGGCCGAGTCTCCTGCCTGCACGCACGCTCCCGTGGCATGCGATCCGGGCGAGCACATCGTGCCGATGGTCCTTTTTCCTGAAGTCGCCTTCCATGAAAGCGCCCAGCAGGTCGAGGATGATCCCTTTCAGGTCTTTCCCTTCCAGGATAGAGGGAAAGGCCCTTACCGCGATCGCCGCATCCCCGAAGGGCTCGGTTTCGATGCCGGAGAGCCCGATGTCGTCCGCCATCTCCTCATAGGCCCGGAACTCCGCAGGAGACAGTTCGATGACGAGCGGGCTCAGAAGCGCCTGCCGGGGCTCCGGGGCGGCTGATCCGGAATTCTTCAGCCTCTCGAAGGTGACACGCTCATGTGCTGCATGCTGGTCGAGAATATACAGAGATGTTTCGTCCTCGAGAAGGATATAGGTGTTGTGCAACACGCCGACAAAGACCTTGTCCGTATACCGCCGGCAGGGTGACCTGAGCTCGAAGAGGTCTTCCTGAACCGCAGGCTGCGGTTCAGGGGTGGGATACTGCTGCGAGGCGCAGGATTCCGGGGCCCTTCCGGAATCTTTCCCGGAATGAGGCCAGCCATGAAATCCGTCTCCAGCCGCCCCTTTCGGGCGCGGTGTCGCGGCGGCTTGAGGCCCCCCGCCGGATGCCGGTTCCCGGTACGGGGCTGTATGCTCTTCCACCCGGTGTTCCGTGCTTCCCTTTCGGGGCCGAGAGGCAAGGTGAGCTCCCGGTGCATCGGCCTGCACAGACAGTGCTTTGCTCACACAGGATACGACCATGCCGAACACGGCGGATGCATTCCTGAACCTCACCTCCGCCTTTGCCGGATGAACATTCACGTCGACCTCGGCAGGATCCAGGTCGAGGAAGAGAATCGCCAGGGGATAGCGGTGCTTCATGAGCAGGCCCCGGTATCCTTCCAGCACGGCCGTGCGCAGGGTAGGGTCCATGACGGATCGTCTGTTCACATAGGTGTATATCCCGCTCCTGCCCGGCCTCGAAACCTCGGGAGATGCGAGAATGCCGTGAATGCTCAGGCTCGGTCTCTCATCTGAGAGCGTGTGCAGCTTTCCCCTGACCGCCTTTCCCCAGATGTTCAGAACCCGCTCTTCAAGCGTCGAACCCTCCCGCAGGTTCAGGACCGTGCGGCCGTTCATGGAAAGAGAAAACCGCTTTTCCGGATAGGCCAGGGCATAGCGGGAAACCACGTCGATGATATGGCGCTGCTCGGTTGCCGTTGATTTGAGGAATTTTCTCCGTGCAGGCGTGTTGAAGAACAGGTCCCTTACCTCCACCACCGTGCCCTGCGCCATGCCTTTGCGAACCCTTTCCCGCACCTCTCCGGCCTCCAGATCGAAGGACCAGCCGATATTCTCGCCCCGCCCGCGCGAAGAGACCCGGGACCTGCTCACCGACAGGATGCTCGGAAGGGCCTCTCCCCTGAAACCCAGGGTGCGGATCGAAAAGAGCTCCCGGGCGTGCTCGATCTTGCTCGTCGCGTGGCGGAGAATGGCAAGCTCCAGCTCGTCTCCCGACATGCCGCAGCCGTCATCCGCCATGCGGATGAGGTCGAGACCGTTCCCCTCCACCTCGATGTTGATGCTTCGCGCGCCTGCGTCCACGGCGTTTTCCAGGAGCTCCTTGACCACCGAGGCCGGCCTTTCGATAACCTCTCCGGCCGCTATCTGGTTGATGATCTCCTGGTCGAGAATGCGTATGATACCCATGACTCGATTTCCTGTCCCTATTTGTTCACCACTCCGGTGCAGGTGCCTGCTCCGGGAAGGGTACAACCAACCAATATCCTTTCACTACAGGCTATAGAGATCGCTCCGAGAAGTCAACCTATAAGGATGGGCAAAGCCGCATGGGACGCCGGGATGCGCTGGATGCAGCCGTTCCTGAAACTGCTTGTCCGCCGCCGTGTCACCTTGAGCCTGTCGAAATGCAGTATCCCTGTTGCAGGCGGCAGGTCATCAAGGACTTGAGATGTGAAATAGCCATTCCCAGCATGATTGCGAAGAAACCAGGCGGAATAGGGTGCGGAATCAGTTCTGAATGTGTCATCGTGATCGGCTGCACTGGGTGACTGGATGCTTTGGTCTCCATCAACTGTTATGAATGGTTTCTCATGTGAACATATGATCAACAATGAGCTCTTGTTGCAGTGGTGGAGTTTGGTACAGGATAGCGGCCAGCGGGCAAATACCGGCAGGCCTGCCTGCCGGATACCTGGCACCTCAGTTTCCTCTGCCCCTGGACCTGGCGAGAACCTCCAGTACGTCCATCTCCAGGAAGCGCTTCGAAGGTTTCGACCTGACGAGCAGAACCGTGTCAGACCCCCGGTAGGTGCCGCCGACCCCGAGCACTTCCTGATCTTCCGGGACCAGCCCTGCGTCGCAGGCCTCCATCACGATTTCGAGCGCGACCTTGGTCCCTTCGCCGAAGCACCGGAGCGTGTTCGCAATGAGATATCCCGGATAGATGCCCCGGAAGTTGTCCATCAAGGACTTTTCCAGCGAGTGGGTGAGGATGGTCCCTGTATGAACAGGTACTTTGGCTTTCCGGAGCTGCTTGCGGACCTGGGGATCGAACTCGTCAAGACCCGGCTCCTTGAAGCCCACAGAATGGGTGACCACCACGAGATTCGCACCGGCGCCCGCAAGGGCCTTGTAAAAGGCCATCGCTGTTTTCCCGCTGGTGGAAGCCACCACCACGTGCTTTCTGCCGTGTTCCTTTACCTGTTTCACCACCATCTCGATGCAGTGGGAAGTGTTCTGGTTGCCAGGTCTTTCAAAGAGCATGGTTTCTATCATCTTCATGAGGCACCTCTTAAGCTTTGCTTTATTTGCTAAGGGAACCTAAGGCCCACCATACACGAGAGATTTTTTCTTGTACAGGGCCGGTATGGAGCAAGGGACGGCTTGACATTTCTCATTGCTTCAAAGATAAGGGGATGGACAGATTTCTTAAGCTCACACACGAAGGGACTAGTACATGTCATTTCTCCAAATAACCGACCTGCACGTATCGGTGGAAGGCAAAGAGATCCTCAAAGGAATCGACCTCTCCCTCGATATGGGCAGAACCGCCATTATCTTCGGACCGAACGGCTCGGGCAAAAGCACACTGATGGGCGCGATCTTAGGCCTGCCAGGCTATGAGATCACCCAGGGTTCCATCACCTTCAAGGATCATGACATCTCCCGGCTCTCGGTAGACGAACGCTCTCGCCTGGGCATCGGGCTTTCCTTCCAATATCCACCCTCTATCAAGGGCGTGAGGCTCCGGACCCTGCTCCAAACACTGAACCGGCATACACCCGAAAAAATCGCTGAGTATGCCCAGCTGCTCAACCTCACCGGATATCTCGACAGGGACATCAACGTGGGTTTCTCCGGGGGCGAGCGCAAACGGTCCGAGGTTCTCCAGCTCATGATCCAGATGCCGGACCTTCTGCTTCTCGACGAGCCCGAATCCGGCGTGGATATCGAGAACATCTCCGTCATCGCCGAAGGCCTGCGGATCATCCTGGAAAAGGACCAGCCCATCTCTAAAAGAAAACGATCTGCAATCATCATTACCCATACCGGTTTCATCCTCGATTACATCAAGGCGGACATCGCCTTTGTCATCATGAACGGCCACGTGCTCGGTTGCGGCGCGCCCGGCGAGATCTTCGAAGAGATTCGCAGAGACGGCTACAACAAATGCAGCTCGTGTTTTGCCGAGAAATTCTGCGAAGAAAACAAGGGTGCGCTATGAATACCGTACAGATAGATACCGGCAGACTGACCGATATCGGCTATGATTCCTGCATAGCCAGCTGCGGGAACTTCATGGTCCTGGACCATACCGTTATGGAGAGTCGCTGCCACATCGAAGGGCTGGTGGTGCTGCCCCTGAAGCAGGCCTTTGACGCCTATCCCCATGTGCGTGAAAAGCTCTTCTTCAACGTAGTCTCACGCGAGACCAGCGAAACGACCCTGCAGGCCGCCGGTATGGAGCCGGTGGGCTACTATGTCTTCGTTGAGCCCGGAGTCAGGATCGAAGAGCCGCTCCAGGCAGCCTTCCTGTTCGGCGAGACAGGCTCCCGCCAGTTCATCCACAACATCATCGAGCTTGGTGAAGGGGCTGAGCTGAACATCGTCAACGGCTGCACCACCGCAACCCACGGCAGAAGCGGAACCCATGTAGGCATTACAGAAACCTACCTAGGAAAGAACGCTCACCTGGGATACACCATGATCCACAACTGGGGCCACGCCATGGAGGTCTTTCCCGTGGGCGCCGTATCAGTGGGCGAGGGGGCCCGCTACATCTCCAACTACGTGGGCATGACCGAGGTCAGAAAAATCGTGACAAACCCCATCGCCCATGTTGCATCTGGTGGAAGTGCCCGTTTTTATTCGGTTATTTTCAGCAAAGGGAATTCATATTTCGATACCGGCGCCCGCGTGATCCTCAAAGGCGAGAATGCCAGCGGAGAGATCATCAGCAGGGTGGTCTCAGAAGGAGGTACGGTCGTATCCCGGCAGCTTCTCTCCGGCGAGCAGGCCGGCACCTTCGGCCACATGGAGTGCAGCGGCCTGCTGCTCAACGAAAACGGCGTGATCCATTCCATCCCCGAGCTCAAAGGCGCCCATCCCGACATCAACCTTGCGCACGAGGCAGCGGTGGGAAAGATCTCACGAGAAGAGCTGAGCTATCTCATGACCCGGGGCCTGACCGAAGAACAGGCGCGCTCGCTCATCATCCGGGGTTTTCTCGATATCAAAATCGAGGGGTTGCCGGAGAAGGTCCAGTCGTTCATGAACGAGATCATCAACCGCTCGGTGGAGGGCTCGATCTGAGAGTAGAGGTTAGCCTCCATTCCCGGGAAACTGCCAGCTCCCGGGGACAAGGGGCCTCCCAGTCCCACCGGCATCCGATAAAAAGTCTTCACCATTTGACCGAGAATGGATTTCTTGGATCAAGGTAATGGTTTTGTACGTCTTCATACAAACCATCCCGCTCATGGGTGGCATCGAAGGCACGGATCCACTTAGCTGATGTCTGGCAGGAACGATCACCGAAGTCATCCAGAATTCGGATGACTGTTTCCAATCCGGAAAAGCGGCCGTGATGAAAAAAAGAAGGGCACAGGTATCAAACAGGACGCCCAAGGGCTTGTTGTCTAATATTTAACATAATATATATTATCGGTAATAAGGCCTGGAAGCCCTAGGTCCGGTACTCGGAATTGATCTTCACGTAGTCGTATGAGAGGTCCGTGGTATAGGCGGTGAAGGCCCCCGGTCCGTCGCCGATGCGGATTTCGATGACAATCTCCCGTTCCTTCAGCAGTGCATGGAGCTTGTTCTCGTTGAACCCGTCCGACTCCATCCCGCGCTCTACGACCCGGTATCCGGAAATATCAATGAATACCTGTTCGGGCATGAAGGCAATGCCGCTGTAACCGACAGCTGCCAGAATCCGTCCCCAGTTGGGGTCTGCGCCGAAGAGCGCGGTCTTCACCAGAAGCGAGTTCGCTACTGACATGGCCGCCTTCTTGGCGTCTTGCTCATCTGCAGCCCCTTTCACGGTTATGGTGACAAGTTTCGTGGCACCCTCTCCATCCCGGACCAGGAGCAATGCGAGGTCACGAATGACTTCGGCTATTCCTTTTTCAATTTCAACAATACTTTCAGTTACTTGGCAGCTCGACAGGGCAAGAAGCGCATCGTTTGTCGACATATCGCCGTCTATGGTGATGGCGTTGAAGGTATACTCGATTGATTTTCTTATAATATTATCGAGATCTTGCTTGGATATGACTGCATCGGTCAGCACCACCGCGAGCGTGGTCGCCATGTCGGGGGCGATCATTCCCGCTCCCTTTGCAATACCGAGCACCGCGGCGTTGCCGACAGTGCGCGATACGACCTTGGGAAAGGTGTCTGTGGTCATGATGGCGCGGGCAAAGACCTCCGGGTCGTCTCCCAGTGCGGACACGAGCGCTGGTATCCTTGAGGCCATCCGGTCTACGGGCAGACGGATGCCGATGACCCCGGTCGATAGAGGAACCACCTCATCGCTTGAGACCCCGAGCTCCCTGGCCGCTGTTTTCATGAGGAAACGGGCATCATGGATTCCCTGGTCTCCGGTGCATGCATTGGCGTTGCCGGCATTGGCCAGTACAGCCCTGGCCTTCCCCCTGCCCGCGATCTCCTGCCCGATGACGACCGGGGCGGCCTTGACCCGGTTGCGCGTGAACACGCCAGAGAGCACGGCCAGCTCCTCACAGAAGATGAGTCCCATGTCGTCTCGCCTGACCTCCGGAGATTTCACCCCGGCATTGACCGCAGAGAAACGAAAACCCTTAGGCGTATTCATTCATTGGCCCCGCAGCACTGCTTGTACTTTTTACCCGATCCGCAGGGGCATGGATCGTTCCTGCCCACCTTTTTGCCCTGGCGCTTGAAGGTCGCCGGTTTCTCGGAAGCCGGTCCGCGGCCGAGCTGCATCCGCTGCCTCCGCTCTTTTTCCGAGATGCGCTCAACATCCTCTTCGCGCTGGATCTGGATCTTGAAGAGCCGTTCGAGAGAGAGCTCCTTCATCCGGGTGAGCGTTGCGAGGAACATATCAAACCCCTCGCGCTGGTACTCGCGAAGCGGGTTTTTCTGGCCGTAGCCCCTGAGCCCGATCCCCTCTTTGAGGTGATCCATGGAGAGGAGATGATCCTTCCACAGGCTGTCCAGGGTCATCAGGAGGATCTGGCGCTCCACCATCCGCATGATCTGCGGGGTGAACTCGGCCTCTCTCTGTTCATAGCGGTCCAGGATCTTTCGGCGCGCCGCCTCGATGACTTCCTCACGGGCGGTTCCCTTCTGGGGCTCTGAAGTGAATTCGACATCGAATACTTTCCTGACCCAGCCCCCGAATCCCTGCATGTCCCACTCTGAGACCGGAGCCTTCAGGGGGAGATAGACCTCGGCTGTATCATCCAGGAGCTCGTCGATCATTTCTATGACATGATCCTTGAGGTTTTCTTCCGAAAGGATTGTCCTCCGCTGGGTATAGATGACCTCACGCTGCTTGTTCATGACATCGTCGTATTCAAGGAGGTGTTTGCGGATCTCGAAGTTCCGGGCCTCGACCTTTTTCTGGGCCCCCTCGATGCTGCGGGAGATGAGCTTGTGCTCGATGGGCTCGTCCTCGGCCACGCCCAAGCGGTCCATGATAGCTGATATGCGCTCTGACCCGAAGATCCGCAGAAGATCATCTTCGAGGCTCAGGTAGAATCTTGACGCACCCGGGTCACCCTGCCTGCCCGACCGGCCCCTGAGCTGGTTGTCGATCCGCCTGCTCTCGTGCCGCTCGGTGCCGAGAATAAAGAGTCCGCCCGCGGCGACCACTTCCTTATGCTCCTCGCTGCAGAGCTTCTTGAACTGCTCGTACACCTCCGGATAGCTTGGATCGTCGGGGCTGACTCGCTGCCTGGCCAGATATTCGGGGTTGCCTCCGAGAACAATGTCGGTACCGCGGCCGGCCATGTTGGTGGCGATCGTGATCGCCCCCTTCCTGCCTGCCTGGGCAACGATCTCGGCCTCGCGCTCGTGATGCTTGGCGTTGAGAACATGGTGCCTCAACCCTTTGCGCTTCAAAAGCGCAGAGACTTTTTCCGAGTTCTCGATGGAACTGGTTCCCACGAGCACGGGCTGACCCTTTTCATAGCACTCGATGATCTGCTTCACTACGGCCTTGAGCTTCTCCTTCTCGGTCTTGTAGATGACATCCGGGTGGTCGATACGGATCATGGGCATGTTGGTGGGTATGACCATGACATCGAGACCGTAGATGTTGCGAAACTCCAGTGCCTCGGTCTCCGCTGTGCCGGTCATGCCGGCAAGCTTCTCATACATGCGGAAATAGTTCTGGAACGTCACCGAGGCAAGGGTCTGGTTCTCGTTGGCGACCTTCACGCCTTCCTTGGCCTCCAGCGCCTGGTGCAGCCCTTCGGAATAGCGCCTCCCGGGCATGAGCCTGCCCGTGAACTCGTCGACAATCACCACCTCGCCGTCCTTGACCACATAGTGGACGTCGCGGTGGAAAAGCGTGTGGGCGCGCAGGGCCTGGTTGAGATGATGGACGGTCCTGAACTCCGAGGGATCGTAGAGGTTGGGCTTGGAGAGGATCTTCTGGAGCTCTTCGATCCCCTCGTCCGTGAATACCACGGTGTTGGCCTTCTCGTCCTTGGTGTAGAAGACCTCGGTGTCCTTTCTTTTCATCAGATTCAAAATTGCGTCGTTCGCCTCGTAGTATTTTGCCGTGGACTCCTCGGCCGGACCGGATATGATGAGCGGCGTTCTGGCCTCGTCGATGAGAATGGAGTCCACCTCGTCGACGATGGCATAGTAGAAGTCCCTCTGCACGTAGTCGTCAAAGGTGAACTTCATATTATCTCTGAGATAATCGAAACCGAACTCGTTGTTCGTTCCGTAGGTGATATCGGCACCGTAGCTCGCCTTCCTTTGCCGGTCGTCGAGCCCGTGCACGATGACGCCCACATCGAGCCCAAGGAAACGGTAGATCTTGCCCATCCATTCCGAGTCGCGCCTGGCAAGGTAGTCGTTGACCGTGACAACGTGCACGCCCCTGCCCAGCAGGGCATTGAGATAGACGGGCATGGTGGCGACCAGGGTTTTCCCTTCACCGGTCTTCATCTCGGCTATCTTTCCTTCGTGGAGGATGATGCCGCCCAAGACCTGGACGTCGAAGGGCCTCATCCCCAGCGTCCTCCAGGATGCCTCACGAACCGTGGCGAACGCCTCGGGAAGGAGATCGTCCAGCGATGCACCGGCGTCGAGCCGCTGCCGGAACGTAGCCGTCATCGCCCTGAGCGCGCTGTCGTCCTTTGCCTTGAACTCGGGTTCGAGCTCGTTGATCCGTTCCAAAAGAGGCCTGATTCTGCGAAGTTCCCTGTCATTCTTGCTGCCTATGAGCTTAATGAGCCATGTATACATACGGATATATCGATCCTTTTCTTACGTTTGTGGGGTTGAAAGAGTACTAGAATAGTGATGAGAACATTTCAACCGGTATTTTTTATAGAACAAAGACAACCCTATTTCAACACGTATCTCTGCGGGTTCACATGGATGCCGTTGACGAGAACCTCATAGTGCAGATGGGAGCCGGTGGACCTACCGGTGTTTCCTACAACCGCGATCTTGTCGCCCTTGCGAACGTGCTGGCCGGGCTTGGCTATGGCGCTGTCTAGATGCGCGTACCTGGTCACGATCCCGTAGCCGTGATTGATGACCATGAAGTTACCATAGGCACCGTTCCGGTAATATGCAGTTACGATTCCGTCAGCAGGTGCATGTACGGCTGTTCCCTTCCTGCACGCAATGTCCATTCCCTTATGGTACTCTCTTTTGCCCGTAAAGGGTGAATTGCGCCATCCATACCGTGATGTGACCCATCCCCGCGTTGGCCAGATACCCGGAGTATGGGCCAGGAGAGAGCGCTGCCGTTCGATCTCAGCCAGGAGATTCCTGGCGACTTCCCGCTCGATGACGATGTCGTCGCCGAGTTGTTTGATGTGAGAGTGAAGCTCACGGGTAAGGATCTTTTCGGTCAGGGCCTCGGTGGTGTTCGCCACCCTGATGGGTTCTGAGCCGCCTCCCACACCGCTCAGCTCATCCGAGGCCTGGAGATCCACCTTGGCGATCCCCATGAGATGCCGATTGAAGGTGCGAAGGGCATTCATCTCTTCGTCGAGAAGCGATACCTTCTCGGACAGGGCAACGATCTGCCTGCTCTGCTCCAGATTTTTCTGCTTGATGGATGCGATCCGTGAGATGTCAGCCCGTAGGTGATACAGCTTGTATCCCGCAAAGGCCGAAAACACGGTCAGGAAGAGAATGACGCACCCGGCGAACACTGCAACGAGTGGTGAGAGCTTGAATTTTTTGATCCCGGTATCTTCATTCGAGAGGATGAGCACTGTCCAGTGGGTTTTCACCGATCCGCCCTCATTGTGCGCTTACATCGATTGCATCGATGAGAACCGAAGGGCACAACACGCCGCCGAACTCCCGCACGTCGGTCCCCACCGCCATAACCCTTGAAAACAATTCATAAATATTCCCGGAAATTGCCGCTTCCCGAACGGGATAAAGTGGATCCCCCTCTTCCATGAACAAACCGCTCACCCCTACGGAGAATTCTCCTGTTATAGGATTCGCTGTATGCATGCCCATGATATCGGTTATTTTCAAAACCCTCTTTAATCCTTTGAGGTTCTGCTTCATATCTTCCCTACCCGGCTCCATGCACAGGTGCCGGACACCTGATGTCGGCATGGCCCGGTATCCCCCTCTCAACGAACTTCCTGTCGATGACTCCCCTGCTACACGACCCCAGTAACTATCGTAAACAAAAGCAAGAATGGTGCCATTATCAACCAAGACGGTTTCTCTCGATCGCACGCCTTCCCCGTCGAAAGGAGAGGCGTCGGCGGCCCGTTTGTCCAAGGGGTTGTCTGTCAGCCTCACCATATCGGAAAAATACTTTTGTCCCTTTTTGTCCGCAATGAAAGACTTCCCCTTGATCACGTTCTCCCCGACAAAGGCATCGGATATGAAATCGAGCATCTGGGCCGTGGTGGTATTGTCGAAAAGTACCGGGATCTTGGTGGTCTGCATCTTCCTCGCCTGCAGCATCTCCGTTGCCCGGAATGCCGCCTGACGCCCGACCTTTTCCACATTGATGTTGTCCAGGTGGTGGCTGAAGTCGAATTCGTAGCCTGACTGGCTGTCGTCACCCTGCTTTGCCACGACCATAATCGAGGCCGATGCGACTGACATCCGGGTGGATGCATCTATTCCATGAGAGTTCATGATGCTCACCCGGGATACGGTGCGTGAAAACGATGCCTTGCGGACCTGATGGATCCGGCTGTCTGCTTCACGGGAGGAGCGTTCCAGGGAGATAGCCCTTGCGATACAGTCCTCTGCTGCAAGCCGGCCGACTGCAGGGTCCAGGATATCGATCTCTTCGTATCCCTCCTGGCGGGGAGGCAGATGGTTGTTCTGATCCTTGAACTGATATCGCGCTGAGGTTATCGCCGCATCCACCAGCTCGTCGGTGGGCTCGGCCCCGTATGCAAAGCCCATGGCGCCGTCGATGATCAGCCGTACCCCCACCCCGGACTCCCTCGACTTGCTCAGAGAGCCCATGGAGCCTTCTTTCGACTCGGCGCGGATGGTATCGGAATCCGTGCCGTATATCTCGAAATCGTCGATGGATCGTTTTTTCAGGAGATCATAGGTTTTCTCGATTTTGGTTTCCAGGTCCATTCCTTACCCCTCGATCCGGTAGATAAGTGCCGTTTCTCGACAATCCGGGAAATACTGGCAATGGATACAATCCGCCCAGATCTTGTTGGGCAAGGTGGACTTGTCTATCTCGTGAAAACCCATTTTCTTGAAGAAGTCGGGAACGTATGTCAAGGTGAACAAGGTCTTCAGATTCAGTTCCGCGGCCTCGCGAATGCACGCCTTTACCATCTCCCGCCCTATTCCTTTGCCCTGATACTCCTGCTTCACGGCCAGAGTTCTGATCTCGGCAAGGTCCATCCAGGAAACCTGCAGGGCGCAGCACCCGATGATGCTCTTATGGCCGGAATCTCCATCGATCGTCACCCAGAAATCTCTGACGCCGGTATAGAGTGAATGCAGGGACTTCGGCAGCATCAATCCCTGTTTTACATAAGGATCGATCAGGTTCTTGATATCTGAAACTTCGTTCACCAGTAGTTTTCGTATCATATCAAGATATCCATAAAAAGTCTTTTACCTAGAACACCGGCAGAAAGAAAAGTCAAACCGGAATATGGTCGTCTATGAGGTCAATTCTGCATATCAGAGAAGAAATGCTTTCCAAAAACGCTTCTTCTCTCCCATTTTCATTGCCGGATAGTTCGACCGTTTTTTCACTGCAGCCCGATGAGCTCTTTCGCGTGCCGGATCACCGCCGGAGAGGGGGTTTCTCCTCCCATCATACGTGCCAGCTCCATGGCCCTGTCCATATCCTTCACCTCCTGAATCGTGGAAATCGTGGTTCCGCCATCTGCTCTCTTCTTGATAACAAAGTGCGAGTCCGCTACCGATGCAACCTGGTGCAGGTGGGTCACCACAATGGACTGCGCATGACTGGAGAGCTCCTTGAGCCTTTTCGCGATCACCAGGGCGGTCTGGCCGCTGATGCCGGAGTCGATCTCGTCAAAGATCAGGGTTCCCTCCTGCGAGGTCTTCTGACGAACCTTTATGGCGAGCATTATCCGGCTCAGCTCGCCTCCCGATGCGATCTTTGCAAGAGGGAGGGGTTTCTGGCCCACATTGGTGGAAATCAGAAATTCTCCTTTCAGGATGGCACCGGGAGTGACAGGACAACCCTGAGCGTCGAATACACGCTCGCCGATCCCGGTTGGATCTGCCTGAACAACGTGAAACTCGGCCCCCGGCATCCCCAGGTCGTGGAGATCACGGTTTATTTCCTTGCAGAACGTCCGGGCAAAGGCGGTGCGCGCCTCCAGAAAACCCTTCAGGATTTCCTCATACTCGGCCTTTGCCGATAAGTGGGCCTCTCTGGCCTGCCTGATCGCCTCATTCGAGTCCTCGGCGAGGGCAAGCCGGCTCTCGAGCTCGGTTTTCAGGTCGATCAGGCCCTGTTCGTCGGTCCGGTGCTTCCTTTTGAGGTCCTGAATGAAATGGAGCTTTTCCTCCAGGGTCTCGATCGTCGCCGGATCGTACTCATATGCTGCTGTTTTTGCCCTGAGCGCCATGCTGATGTCTTCGACCCCGGCTGAGATATCATCGAGAGACTCAAGCAGGGAATCGAGCTCGCGGTCCATGGAAGCGGCACGGGAGATATGATCCCGCGCTAGACCGAGAAGCTCGACCACCGATGATGCACCCGAGTAGAGCACCTCCTCTGCCTGAAGTGTGCAGTGTTTCAGATCGGCAGCCCCCCTGACGAGACTCAATTCGGCAGCGATCTCCTCTTCGAGCCCCGGTGTGATATCGACTGACTTGAGTTCCCCAAGGGCGAACAGGAGGTCTTCGCGCTCCCCACGATATCGCTCAGCCGAACGCTCGAGGTCCTTGAGTGAGGCTGCGGCACTGCACAGCCTCTCGTAGGCACCGTTCACCCGGTCTCTCGACAGCCCGGCAAGGCTCTCGAGAATGCCCATCTGCTGCGCGGGATTGAGGAGGTCCTGATACTCGTGCTGACCATAGATGGTGATCAGGTTCGATGTGACATCGGCAAGGCTGGCTGCAGTGGCCAGCTTCCCATCGATATAACACCGGCTGGAGCCGGTGGGGTAGATTTCCCTCCGTACAACCATTTCCTTCCCCGAAATGGTGAACAGCGCCTCTATGCTTGTCTTCGGGGCACCCGGGCGTACCAGATCCTGGCTCGCCTTTGAACCCATGAGGAGCATCAGCGCACCGAGGACCAGGGACTTTCCCGCTCCGGTTTCGCCGGTGATGCAGTTGAGCCCTTGTCTGAAATCGATCTCGATCTCGTCGAAGACCGCCATGGAGGAGATTCTCAGGAAATCGATCATCTCTCCTGCCAGCCGAGCTTGGTCCTCAGTATTTCAAAATAATCCCTTTGGGGAAATCTCAAGATGTTCGCCTTGTAATGCCCTCTTTTCACGATGAGCCTGTCCTCCGCAACGAGCGGGAAGCCGCGCTGCCCGTCAAGGGTAAGATAAATATTATCCGACTGTTTCCCGGACTTGATCACGATGATCACTTCCTGAGAATCCGGCAGGATGATACTTCTGTTCGAAAGGACATGGGGACAGATGGGGGTGAGGATGATGGCGTCGACCTGTGGGTGTACGATGGGGCCGCCCGTTGCAAGGTTATAGGCGGTGGAGCCCGTAGGCGTCGATACGATGAGACCGTCCGCCCGGTAGCAGGTGATGAAGGTGGAGTCGGTCCACACCTCGATGTCGATTATCCGCGCAAGGGCGCCCTTGTTGATCACTACGTCGTTGAGCACGTGCTGGGAGGTAATGGTCCGCCCTTCCCTGATCAGGGTCGATTCGAACATGGCACGTTCTTCCTGCACGAACTTGCCGGCGAGGACCGCCTCGAGCGCCACATACACCTCGTCTTCCGTCACCTCGGTGAGAAAACCCAGATAGCCCATGTGCACCCCGAGGATGGGGATCTGCCTGCCTGCCGACATCCAGATGGCCCTCAGGATGGTCCCGTCTCCGCCGATGACGACGAGCAGATCGGCCTTCTCCCAGGGAGGATCGGTATGGCTGATTCCGAGGTGACGCCCCAGATGATCCTCAACGAGACATTCGTACCCCTTTGCCCGGACCCATTCACGAACGCGCCCTGCGAGATTGAGAGCGCCGATGTCTTCTTTACAGATAATCCCGAAAATCATCAGAAACCCTATACTCTTGAGATGAATTTTTTTCTAGAACAAAAAGCATGGGCACGGCTCCACGGCCGGTATCTCAGCGCTCGAGATATGCGACCGACTCAATGTGGTAGGTCTGCGGGAACATGTCGAACAACTTGACCTGCTTCAGGGCGAAACCGGCCCCGCACAGCACGGCGAGGTCCCTTGCCAGGGTGCTCGGGTTGCACGAGATATAGATGATACGTGACGCATGGAGCTCTGGCAGAACCTTCACGACCTCTTTGGCGCCCTGACGCGGGGGGTCCAGGACAACGGCATCGAAACCGACCGACTCGTCCCGGATGGAGGTGACTGCCTTGAGCGCTTCCAAGGCGAGGAATTTGACATTTCCGGCATGGTTCTTTTTCGCGCCAACCCTGCCTAAGGATGCGAGCCTCGAGCTCCGCTCGATGGCAACCACCTCGGAGGCCACGAATGAGAGGGGAATACTGAAATTCCCGCTCCCACTGTAAAGGTCCAGTATTTTCTCCGACCCCTCGGCCAGGCTCATCACATGCTCCACGAGCGCTGTATTCGCCTGCATGTTGGCCTGTATGAAATCTCCGAAGGAACAGCTCAGATGAACCTCACGGCCGGTAAGCGGCAGAGAATACCGGCAGAAACGCTGTCCGAGAACATGGTCGCTCCTCCGGGAACCGAAAACCACAAGGGAAAGCCCGGTGATGTCGAGCTCGCGGTACATGAGCTCCATGGTCATGAGGGCACTCTGATGAATGTTCCCTCTGCACTTCAGCTGCAGGATGCTCTCATCCTGCGGTGAGTGTATCTCGATGGAATGGAGCCCGGGTATGGGATTCGTCCGGAGGATTTCCCGCACTCCGGTGATGATCTCGCGAACCCGCGGCCTGAGTACCGGGCACTCGACCAGATCGATGATTGTCCTCGTGCCCTTCTGGAAAAATCCCAGGGCAAACTCGGGATCGTTGCCGCATTGGAGGCTTGCATGCCCTCGATAGCCGTACGTGAGGGGCGAAGGCACGGCCTCGACATGCCCGGGCATCGGGAGGTGGAGATGTTTCGCGATTTCGTCACGGAGAATCACGGCCTTCCACGTGAGCTGCTCAGGATAGGAAAGGTGCTGCCAGTCACAGCCTCCGCACAGGGTAAAATACGGGCATTCGGGTGCGACCCGGTGTGGCGAGGCCTTGATCAGCGCCGACGCATTGGCGACACAGTAGGAGGCATGCTCCTTTTCAACGCGAACCTGCACGATCTCGGTGGGCAGGACCATGGGCACGAACACAACCTTGCCGTCTTCTCTTCTTCCCACGCCCCTGCCCCCATAGGACAGAGAGTCGATAGTTATCGTAAATTCGTCTGTATCCATCTCGGTAGATTGTCAAAACGATCAGCGCGAGAAATGCATGCTTTTCTCTTGTCACGAATGTAAACATATAATGCAAATATTGCAACGGGAATCTTCCTCTTGTATAGTGCGCCGTTATGGAACAGATCGTAGCCTGGCTGGTCGAGACCATAGGGAAATTGGGATACCCCGGTATCATTGCCCTGATGTTCCTCGAAAGCTCCTTCTTCCCCTTTCCCAGCGAGGTGGTGGTGCCGCCGGCGGGCTATCTTGCCTCCCAGGGGCAGATGAACATCTATCTGGTGGTTCTCTGCGGAATCCTGGGAAGCCTTCTGGGTGCGTTCTTCAACTATGTGATCGCCCTGTGGCTCGGCAGGCCCCTGCTCATGAAATACGGAAAATATTTTTTCCTGCCTCCTGAGCGATTCCAGAAGGTCGATCGATTCTTTCTCGACCATGGCGAGATCAGCACGTTCGTCTGCCGGCTCATTCCCGGCATCCGCCAGTACATATCCTTCCCTGCAGGTCTTGCCAGAATGAACCTTTTCAAGTTCTTCCTCTACACCGCCCTGGGCGCCGGCATCTGGGTGGTGGTGCTGGCATGGATCGGATACCTGGTGGGGAACAATATGGCGTTGGTGAAGCAGTATTCCAACCACGCTACGATCGTACTCCTCGCAGGGATCACCGTACTCCTGGTCATTTACATCTATCGATTTCTGGCCAAGGGAAAATCAGATCCCAGATACCGCAAAAACCAGGCTTGTGAATGAGACTTCAGTTTTGAGAAAGTTATATACAGGCTCCGACAGAGATCATAACTCATAACCCTCCATGTTCAGACAGTTATTTCAACCCCAGCTTATATTGTCCTTGACATTTGTGAAATATATTGTGTAACTTTAGCGAGATCGTGTCCTTTTTTGATGAAAAGGAGGGTCTATGGGGAGTCTGTTTTCATGTTCTGATTTGGAGCTCTACGCAAAAAAGATCAAGGATTACGAACTACTCACCCCGGAAGAAGAGCTCTATCTCGCCAGGCAGTACAAACAGGGAAACATCGAGGCAGGCCACACCATCATCACCGCAAATCTCCGTTTCGTTATCAAGATTGCACACCAGTATTTTCACCTCGGTTACAGCCCTCTCGAGATCGTGCAGGAAGGGAACATGGGCCTTGTCAAGGCACTGACCAGGTTTGATCCCGACATGGGGGTCCGGTTCATCTGCTATGCCATCTGGTGGATCAAGGCCTATATCCGGAACTTTATCCACAAGAGCTATCAGGTACACACCGGAAGGCTTACCCATGCGAAAGGTCTCGTCTCCCTGGACTGCACCATCTCCGGGGACACCGAAAACAGCGAAGAGATCCTCATGGACAGACTCCTCTATCAGGGGCCTGACCAGGACGATCACTATGCGCTGAAAGAGCGGCACGCCTATCTTCTGAAGCTCTTATCCTCAGACCCGCCGATCCTCACGAAGCGGGAAGTATACATCATAAAAAAACGCTTTTTCCACGATCCTCCCGCAACGCTCAAGGATATCGCCACCGAGATCGGGGTGACCAGAGAACGGGTCCGTCAGATCGAGATGCGTTCGCTCCAGCGGATGAGAACCGCCATGGAGAAAGAGCGCGAGGTTCTTGCAGAGGACATCGACATCTGCCACGCCTACCCTGTCCGCAGGCAACGATTCTAAAATATCCGAGCACCGGGGGATAGATTGCCGCTCAGCAGCAGCCTGTCGTGCAGCAGGCGGACGGGTCATCCATGGCAAAGGGCATGGAAAAAGAGACAGCTCTAAAGAGAGATGGTTCGATTGACGGCGGGATGAACAGGCCTGATCAACGGTTTGAATACGACTCGAACTTGGTAAGCTCCGGCCTCCAAGACAGCTTGATCTCTCCGGTGGGACCGTTTCGGTGTTTTGCTATGATGAGCTCTGCGATGCCCTTGTCAGGTGTATCGGGGTTGTAGACCTCATCACGATAGATGAAGCAGATGATATCCGCATCCTGCTCGATTGCGCCTGACTCTCTCAGGTCGGCCATCTGGGGCCGTTTGCTCTGCCTTTCCTCCACCCTGCGGTTGAGCTGGCTCAAGGCTACAACCGGTATGTGGAACTCTTTTGCAATGGCTTTGAGGCTCCGGGAAATCTCGGATATCTCCTGTTCTCTCGAATCAGAATGGGAGCGCGAGGCGGTCATGAGCTGCAGGTAGTCAATCACCACGAGCCGGATATCCTCCTGCGCGGCGAGCCTGCGCAGCTTGCCCCGGATCTCCATGGGAGATATTCCGGGCGTATCGTCGATATACAAGGGCGCTTCCGAGAGAACTCCCGATGCATTCAGGAGATTGCTCCAGTCTTCCTTTTTCAGGAGCGACAGCGAGGAGGCTGACCTTACCAGACTCTGATTGATCTGCGCCTCTGCGGCGAGCATCCTGAGCACCAGCTGCTCTACTCCCATTTCAAGGGAGAACACCGCCACCGGCAGTTGCTCGGTCACCGCAACATACTGCGCGATGTTCATGGCCAGAGAGGTTTTTCCCATGGAAGGCCTTGCGGCGATAATGATGATGTCTGAGGCGTGCAGGCCCCCGAGCAGGAAGTTGTCGAGATCGATGAACCCAGTGGGAACCACTCCCTCGTCGATCTCGCCCTTGGCCATCCGGCTGAGCTTGTGGTACATGTCCTGCAGCGGAACCCCTACCCTGACCAGTCCGCCCTTCTTGTTCTTGATCTGCTTGTTGATGTCGAAGATGATCTGCTCGGCATGTTCGAGCACCAGCGAAACCTCTTCTCCGGGGTTCCGGGCGCTCTTGACGATCTCTCCCGCGCCTACGATGAGCGATCGCAGGATGGCCTTGTCGCGGACGAGCCGTGCATAATACTCGATGTTGGCGGTCGTTGGAATGCGATCGGCGAGCTGGGCGATGTAACTCGCGCCTCCCACCTTGTCCTGCCGGCCGTTGCTCTCGACTGCCTCTGTCAGGGACACCAGATCGATGGGCAGACCTTTGTCCATGAGCCTCAGCATCTCCTCGTAGATGATGCGGTGACGCTCCGTATAAAAATCATCCGGCGATATGATCTCTGAGATCAGATCGAGGGAAGAGTTCTCCAGCAGCACTCCACCAAGGAGGTATTCTTCTGCTTCCTTGTTGTGAGGCAGAACCGGCGAATCGTTGTCCATCCGGCTATTCCTCGTTCTCTGCAGACACCTCGACTTTGAGCTGCGCGCTGACACCGGGATAGAGCCTGACCGTCACCTCGTGTGTACCCACATGACGGATGGGCTCCGGAAGCACGATCTTCTTCTTGTCCACCTCAAAACCCTTCTCCTTGAGCGAATCAAAGATCTGGGCCGCCGTGATGGAACCGAATAGCTTGCCTTCCTGCCCGGTCTTCATGGAATAGCTCAGTGTGACTGACTGAAGCTGCTCGGCGAACTTCTGCGCATGCTCCTTGGACTTTGCCTCGGACTTGATCCTGGCCTGTATCTTATCTCTGAAGGCCTTGATGTTCTTGTCGGATGCCATGAGCGCAAGGCCCTTGGGGATGAGGAAATTCCGGGCGTATCCGTCCTTCACCTTCACCTCTTGTCCGACGCTCCCAATTCCTTCAATCGTTTCCAGCAACACTACCTTCATGTTATCTTTCTCCTTCTGAGCTTCTTATCCTGTTCCTGAAATTGAACCAGGTATCAAACAATCCAAGCGCGGTTACCGCAATCATGATATATATCTGGCTGAAAATCAATATGTAAACAACCCATCTTACGACCTTGGACCAGTTGTACCCGGTCAGAAAGGCGGTCACGATCGCCAGCCCCTGGAAGAAGTAAATCTGTGACACCACGATCATGAGATTGAACCCCAAAATCCGTATCACATCGTAATTCACCAGGATGAAGATCCCGGCGGCGATGAAAAAGCCCACCATCCAGTCCGGGCACTTCCAGTGGCGCAGTTTGACCGTCTTGAGCACCTGTGCCGCGATGAGCACATTGAGCCACATCACGCTCATGACCGAGGATGCAATAATGCCCCAGAAGAGCTGTGTGATCCGGTTCTCCATAGCAGCCCTGCTCACCCTGAACTCGGCAAGTTCTCCGGGGGGCAGTATCTGGTTGTATACGAGAGCGACCTGATTCATGACCTCCCCGACCCATCGGGAAACTACGGCCTGGAACAAGATCCCCTCTTGAATGGCCGTGATCCCTACACTCAGAACAAACAGGAAGAACACCAGGCACGACGGCACGAAGACCGCCATCCCCGCGTTCCGGCTGTTCAAGAACCGGCGTATCAGAGACCCGCTTGCGATGAGGGAGGCATACAGTACCACGCCCTCGATGAACCCCGGGGCCACAGCAAAGGTGACTGGGATGGCCGCCGCCAGAAAATATGTGAACCAGCGATGCACCTGATCGGAAAAGACCGCATACAGGACGGGAACAAACAGCGCAAACAGCATGACCTGCGCCGTTGCGACGACGACCAGAACCCCGATAAAAAGAAAGACCCCGGTGGTGATCAGCAGGGTCTTTGGGCCTCTCTGCAATAGAGGCATGTTCTCAATCGTGGACGGAAAATGGCAGGAGGGCCATGATCCGTGCCCTCTTTATCTCCACCGCCAGCTGCCGCTGATGCCGCGAGCAGGTTCCGGTGATCCTTCTTGGCAGGATCTTCCCGCGCTCGGTGATGAAATCACGGAGCATGCCCGAATTTTTGTAATCGATCTTGATATTCTTGTCTTCGCAGAATCTGCATGTTTTTCTTTTGTAATAGCTTCTTCTCGGATTACCGGGTCGGCGCTGCATTATTCTACCTCCTCCTCTTCTGCGGTCTCGGCTTCCTCTTCTGCCTCGGCTGCCGGTGCTTCCTCGGGGGCCTGCTCTGCCTCGACAGCCGGCTCGGCCTCGGTGATTGCCTTGGTTATCAGATCTTCCCGGGTGACATGTTTGTCGAGCTTGATCGTCACGAATCGCATGATGTTCTCATCAAGCCTCATGAACCGCTCGAGCTCGGAGATCATGGACCCCGGTCCCTCGAGGTGAATGAGGAAGTAACGTCCCCTTGAACGCTTTTGGATTTTGAAGGCGAGGGTCTTTATCCCCTGGTCTTGTGTGTTGATGATCTCGCCGCCGTTTTTTGAAACCGTGTTGCGGAAACGGGTGAAGAGCTTCTCACGATCTTCTTCCCCGAGATCCGGGTTCTGGATGAACATTATCTCATAGAGATCCATTATATCCTCCTTATGGTTTTGTAGCCCCTGTCCGGAGCAAGGAGCGTGGAACTCATATAACAAAGTTCATGTTCGTGCAAGCGGAAAAAGCCCTGCCCCTTCTCATCATATGATACGGACTCAATGACATGCGCGCTCGACAATGAACCGGTTCCCGGCCGTGATGCATCGTCGCATAACGGCCCTGGATCACCAGAGAGGCTCGTCTCGATAGCGGCTTTCACCCTCAGTAGATGATACGAAATCCCTGAATACCTTTATCAGGTTCCACTTCGTCCGCCTTTATCTTCTCCACCCGGGCACCCGGGGGACCCTGGCGGCACCAGGCAAGGAGTGCATCCACGGCATCGTCGTCCCCCTGCATGCGGGCCTCCACCGCACCATCGGGCGTGTTTCGCACCCATCCGTTCACCCCGAGCCTCTGTGCCTGTTCTCTGGTGTTCGCCCGGAACCAGACGCCCTGGACGATGCCGTATATGGTTACATGAAGGGACTTCACCTTTTATTCCTCCTTGATCATCTTCATGAATTCGTCTTCGCCTAATATTCTTATGCCGAGCGATGTCGCCTTATCCAGCTTTGAACCGGGATCATCGCCTGCAACGAGAAAATCGAGCTGGGAGCTGACTGCTGAGACGACCTGCCCGCCTCTTTCCTCAACCGCCTTTTTCGCCTCGGAGCGAGTCATGGACTTGAGCGTCCCGGTAAAGCAGAATTTTGCCCCTGCAAGAGATGCGCTTTCCGGTTCCGAAGGCTGTTGCTGGAGGATTTTGACCCCCCGCTGTTCCAGTTTCCGGATGATCGTCCGATTCCGCTCATTGGAGAAAAACCCGCTGATGGCCTGCGCCATCTCCTTACCAATACCCCTGATGGCCTGAAGCTCTTCCTTGTCCGCCTCCATGATCCTCTCAAGAGAACCGAAATGGTCGGCCAGATCTCTGGCCGCCACCTGCCCTGTGTGCGGGACTCCGAGGCCGTAGAGGAACCTCCTCAGCGTGGTCTGTTTGCTCTTCTGGATTGATTTGAGCAGGTTTGACGTGGAGAGCTCGGCAAACCCCTCAAGCTGCATAAGATCGTCCCGGGTGAGCGCATAGAGGTCGGACACATCGCGCACCATGCCCTTGTCCACGAGCTGCTGGATGATCTTCCTGCCCAGGCCGTCGATATCCAGGGCATCCTTTGAGGCGAAGTGATAGATCTGCTCCTTGAGAATGGCCGGACACGCCATATTGACGCACCGGTACATGACTCCCCCTGCGCCGTTATTCCCGGCGCTGTCTCTGACCACGCCCGAGCCGCAGACCGGACAGGTATCGGGCATGACGAACTCCCGCTCGTTCCCGGTTCTCCGGGAGACGACCGGCGCTACGATCTCGGGAATGACATCTCCGGCCCGCTGGACAATCACGGTATCGCCTTCGCGAACGTCCTTTCTCTTGATCTCGTCAGCATTGTGGAGCGTGGCCCGTGAAACCGTGACCCCTCCGATCTTGACCGGGTCGAGCATTGCAACCGGGGTGAGGACGCCGGTTCTGCCCACCTGCACCTCGATCTTCCTGAGCGTGGTGGTCTCCTGATTAGGGGGGAATTTGTAGGCAACCGCCCACCGGGGAGACCGGGCCTTGATGCCGAGGACCCGCTGGATGTCGATTTCGTTGACCTTGATCACGACCCCGTCGATCTCGTAGGGCAGAGACTCCCGCTTTTCCTGCATGAACAGGCAGAAGTTGATCACCTCGTCGATCCCGCGGCAGAGACGCACATCCGGGTTCACCTTGAAACCGAGGCTGCTCAACCTCTTCAGTGTTTCATACTGCGAGCCGAGGCCCACGGACACGGCATCCACGATCCCATAGGAAAAGAAGACCAGGGCCCGCGATGCCGTGATGCGCGGGTCGAGCTGTCTGAGTGAACCGGCGGCGGCGTTTCTGGGGTTGGCAAACAAGGGCTCCCCCCTTTCGGAGCGCTCACGGTTCAGATCGGCAAATGCGCTCTTGTAGAAGACCACCTCGCCGCGCACCTCCAGGAGACCTGGCGGATCGTTGGTTATCAGCCGCAGTGGAATGCTCTTTATGGTCCTCAGGTTGCCGGTTACATCCTCGCCCGTGTACCCGTCTCCGCGGGTGCCTCCCCGGGTGAAGACGCCGTTCTCATAGACAAGCTCCACGGCCAGTCCGTCGAACTTGGGCTCGCAGCAATAAGCGATGTCTTCTCTTTCCGCAAGCTTGACCACGCGCTGGTGGAATGCGCGAAGCTCCTCGGTGTCCATGGCGTTGTCTATGCTCAGAAGGGGGACCCGGTGCACCATGGGAGGAAACGAGCTGGCCGGAGCCGCACCCACTCTCTGGCTCGGTGAGTCCGGCGTTACCAATTCGGGGTTTTCTGCTTCGAGCCGCATCAGCTCGCGCATGAGCTGATCATAGGCAAAGTCAGAGATCTCGGGAGAATCGAGTACATAATAGCGATAATTGTGGTAATCGATCTGTTTTCTGAGATCCTTGATACGGCTTTCAACGTCCTGCTTCATACTTTCCTTTGACATCTTGCCCCTCGAAGGTGTACGAATCGCAGCACCAAGAGATTTTAAGGCACTAACATAAAAAAGACTTGATCAAAAGACCATTATGATTAATACAATATATAGACGTTAGCGCGACAGCAAAAAAACACACCACGAGCCATAAGGAGGTTGCAATGGGTAAGGTTGTATTTAATGTGCAGGACCAGTTCCTTAATCAGGCACGAAAGGAAAGGGTCCCCATTGTAGTGACTCTCGTCGACAAGGATAAGGTCGAGGGATTTGTCAAGAGTTTCGACCCGTTTTGCATTCTTATCCAGACCGACAAGCCGATACTCATCTACAAGCATGCTGTAGCGAGCATCGAGCCGTCAGAGACGAACTCAAAACTGAAAGATTTTCTGGCAGGATGAGGATTCACCCCAAGACAGCGACCTGTATCATCTCTCTTTTTTTCTTGATAACCACACCCCTTATTTGCAGAGGTGATGCTACCCTTACGGTTTACGGCCTGGGACCCATCGAGAAGGACAATCTCGCCCAGGCCGAACAGCGAGCGCTGGATGACGCATTTGCGAAAGCGGCCCTGCAGGCCTCCCTGCGGTTTGTTCCCGACAGCTCGGTTGTAGACCTCATGCAGTTGCTTCCCGAATATACCGCATCCAGGGGGATGCAGGACATCCTTCAATACCAGATCACCTCTCGTACCCGGCAGGGCAACGTTCTGCAGCTCAGCGTGGATGTCAAGATCGACGATGATTCGCTGAGGCAGTGGCTCCACTCGCGAGCACTGACCATCCCCAGGGGGCACCGGTCCAAGGTCCTTCTGGCGATCTCGTACCTGGGACCGGGCAGTGAAAATCCTTATGAATGGTGGACGGACAAGGCGGGTACGGCATATTCTCCCTTCGAGTCGCAGTTCGGGCGGGAATTGAGCCGCCTCGGAGAAAACGTGATCAGCCCCCGCAAACAGCCGGGCGCGGCACGCACCCAGCCCGACCCGCTGGCCTCGGCCCATGCACTTGGGGCGGACATGCTCATCACCGGGACCATCGCCTACACCCCGGTTCTCGACACGCTCTACGAATGCCTGTTCGAGATCTCCCTGGTCGATGTAGCCTCTGGCACGGAGATCTCGTCATGGTCTATTTCCCGCAGGGGAGACTTCTCAACCGAGGCCATGAACTCACTCATGATCAATGAGATCATCAGGCCAGTGCGAGCGGGAATCAGCAAGCGGATTTTGAGCGAGAGCCCCAGCCTGATGAAGAAAACCCTCTGCGTCGAGGGAATAAGCGACTATGTCACCTATCAATCCATGATCAATGCGCTCATGTCTGTCGAGGGGGTCTCCCGGATCGTCATCACGGGCATCCACGGCCACTCCATCTGCCATATCATGGAGATCAAAGGCAGCCTCACCGACGCCATGGAAAACCTCAAGCGCAGGCAGATCGCCAAGGCCGACATCCTGGTTGAGAACGAGGCCGCGTATATCCGGATTCTTCAGAACTGAGTGAGTGGTATCACTGGATTTATTCCCCTGGGGAATGCCTCGTCCATGAGAAACATCTCGAATGGGCAGGTCACGATCCGGATGGTGCTCAGGATCCAGATCAGAAACTAACCGGCTTCCACAAAAATCAGTATTGCCTTTTTATCACATTGGTTCAGGGACACACGGCTGAAGATAATGGATCGCGCTTGCACTCATAGCCCCCTCCTCTGATTCTGCGCCGATCACCTTTATCCAGTTGCCTACTCTGAGTTTCGAGAACTCCATCGGGTTGTCATGCGCGTCAAAAACATTGGTGGCATAACGCTTCCCTCGGTGTTCCATGTCCACCAGATCAACTCTTATGCCGTGAATGATCAAGTAGTCATCACCGATCTCCTTGATCTCTCCTATTATCGTTTTCATCACCGGTTGCTCAGCGCCGGCATTGGATAGGTCAGCGAGACCAAGCGACAGCAAGATCGTGATAAGACTTATTGTATACTTCAATCTTCGGTCTGCAAACATGTACATCTCCATCACCTCAATCTTCTATTCCCTGGAGCCAGAAGTGCTTAGTTACACTGTTCTCCTCTGGGATATCCACGGCCTTAACACCTTCAGATGTACCAACGAGCAGAACTGGTCCTGAAGAGGTTACAGCAAGCGTTGGCGCCGTAGGGATCCCGCTGCCCAGGGACATACTCCTGTCCCTTTCGTCGACGACAACCCTAAGCATACCACCTTCTAAAGTATCATTCCCTTTGTAGAAATTGAGCTCCTTGATCGCCTCTCCTGTAAGATAATTGAGGGCATACAGCCTCCCTTCCCCAACACCTGTCATGCCGCACATATCTTCTTCAGAGCTTGTCACAACCGGTATGAAGGTGGTGAAAAACACCATTCCACCATACACCAGAGGTGAAGAGACCACTTTTTCGCCTGGCCTCACTTGGGATCCCTGCTCGTAACCGATGCGGATATACCATCCGTCGCAGGCGCTGCTCTTGAGAAAATTCAGTTCGTCGGATGTGCTGTAAGCGTCTGAGTAGAACGTCACATCTATGAAGCCCGAGCTGCTCTCGGTCAGGACGGTAGAGTCATCCCTGTTCTTGATGCAATAGAAGCGGTTCTGAGTACTTGTTTCGTTTGGATGAGCCCTGTCTCCGGTACCTATGTAGACGAGGTCGTAGATCGAGTATACATTCTCCCCGGCCACCATGTATTGATAACCTTCTCTCACTACGTCGGGGGCATAAAAGAACTTGTACAAGCCCTCTGGTGCTTGGAAAAGCTTTCTGCCGGACCAGTTCCCGTTATCCAGATCTGCCTTGAAGGCAAAGACGTTGCCGCCCATGTCACCTGCATAGATTTTATCATCACAGCCGTCATTATTGCTGTCATAAGAGATGAGATCGACTATGCTGTGCGTCAAACTAGTCATATTGACCGGGGTGAATTTCAGCGTCTGATTCAGGGTCCCATCACTGGCATTCACGGCGTAGATCGCCTTGCCATAGGCATCTGTCGCGGCAGGAGAGTTTAGGTCCTGGTTCCCCGCGTCATAACCGCCTGCCAGAATGAGAACGGGCGCAGCACCCGAGCCGGTTTTAATCATACGGGCGCGCGGTGTACACCAGGATTGACCAAGAAGGCAGTCAGGAGCCAGTATGTCCTGGGATATCTCCCATCCCCACCTGGGGGTTTTGTACCCGTTTTGTACATATACATTGTTCCCGTCATAGGATCCTATGATGAGGGTATAGTATCCAACGCCGCCTCGCCTGAGCCCAAAGGTGAGGTATAGGTCATTATTGACACGATACAGTACTGGGGTCCCATCAATATAGTATTCATGAGCACTCGAGCTTCTCAAAAGATGCAACCGAGAAATCTGTTCCCAGGGAATGAAACACCATTCCTCGGTCACGGAGTCATCGCTCAGATCGTTGTAGGTTTCGCCCTCATTGTCCTCAAAACAGTGCAGAAAACCGTCGTTGGCACCCACAAAGATGATATTCTTATTTCTATCGCGTAAAACAGCAGGTCTGGAATGCAGGATATCACCCAGCACCCATTCGCGTTTCTTGCTTCCTGTCTGGGGCGTGTATACACCATCGGCCCGGATATAATGAATGAGGTCTTCGATATCCGCGGCTGGGGTGTCGATCGCGAGCCCCATGGTGTGTGCGGTCAGCGCCGCGTTGGTCACATCAAAGCTGTTAGAACTGTCCGTAAGATCGGAATTGAGTCCCTGATAGGAATAGAACTTTCTTACGCTCTGATGCAGCAATTGCGCTCCCGCTCCTCCCTCGTCTACCTCTATGCCGTCGTTGTTGCTGTAATTCCAGCAGGATGAAGGATATGTGCCAGAGCTGAAATTGGCTACATTGCCGGATTTATCCAGCAACTCTCCTTCGTCGCTGAAGCCGAATTTCTTCAGATTGCCCTTCCATTCGCCGCCTTCAGCGGGTCTGAACAACCCCAGATAGAGGCTGTTGCCGGAATACACGCCGTTCATCTTGTCAACGGGCACCACCGGGGCCACGAAATTTCCGTTGCTGCTCAGTATGCCCCCGACAATTCCGGAAAGAGCGCTTTGCAGCGTAGCGGCATCATCTGCAAGATAATATCCGCCTTTCCCATGGTCATTATTTGTCACCCTTTCGAGAAAGGCTGAATCACATCCGCCTCCGAATCCAATAGCAAATGTGTGTACCGTCTGCGGCGGAAACGAGGGATCGTTCCAGGAACCACCGTTGTTCGAGTCTAAATCAGTGCTATCGATCAGATCTACGTTCGCGAGAAATTTTGCCGTTGCCGGCATATAGCTATTGTAAGGATCATCAAAAAAAGGATCTGAAATCGTTCCATCTGCGCTCTGATAATAATCACTGATTCTCTGGTTGTTGATATAATCGGACCGGGTGAAAATGTTAGTTCCATTCCCCGAGCCATCGTCATACTGGGGCATCCCGTCAGTTACAACGATGATGTAGTTCTTCTGACATCTCCACTTGATGGGCGACGTATAAACTCCACTGTTGCCCAGCCCGTTCTTTGAGGAAGGATACCCTGTCTGTCCCGAGGTGTTTGCCCAGCTCTTTTTCCCTGCAAAGTACAGGCCCGCCTCCGCCAGCGTCTCCGCCAGAGGCGTGCTGCCAATTGAGTTAATGCCATTGACAGCTTGCTTGATCGTTGCATGGGACGATCCGATGGGGGCGATCACATAGCCGCCCCGGTACTTATCACTTCCATAATCATCTTCTGAAAACCGCATGAGACCAAAATAAATCGATCCCTCGGTGACTGAATCCAGCAGGGTCTTGATAGCCCTCTTGGCAATGGCTTCCTTAGACTCTCTTAAGGTCTTATAACTCTTGGACCAGTTCAAATAATTCCCGGTAGCAAGCTGCCGAGTTGAACCGGAATCAGAGTCGAGGCAATTGAGGGTATCCTCTTGGATATTCCCGGTCCAGTAGCCTACTGTGGAAAGTGAGCTCTGTGCACTCGAGCATACAATTTCAGATAGCAGTATATGGTGGAGATCGGTACAATACGTTTCGTCCCGACATCTGCCCCATCTACAAACCTGCTCTGTCACCCACTCTCTGCATACCTCCCATTTATGCCATTGCTTATTATAATAATAATATATTCCATTTCTTACATAACCGCCGGAGTAAGTGTCCGTGGGGTCGTATATAGTCTGGGTCGTAATTTGATCTTTCATTGATCCTGAAGTATCCAGAATTATCAAAACATTGGGTGGCACATTGATCTCGCCCCCGGTAAAAATATCAGTGTCATCGGTACGCGCGAAGTTTGATCCCAGAACAAGCATACATACTATCAATATCGTTATCCTGCTGATTATTGGTGTTTTTTTCATGATCCCTCTCCTTAATCAAGGAAACGGCATTTTCGCCTATATCTCATTCGGCCTTGGAAAAAGCCTTCCAGACTCCATGAGTGACGGTTTCGCCATTGATAGTTGAACGTATGGTATAGAAATTGGCATATGTATTAGCAGCACTCGTCCCTGAGCTGACAGGCGGGGTGCCCTGCCTTGTATATGTTATGGTAGTGCTGGCATCATTGAGGGGATTTACTTCGTTGACAGCGTCTGAAATATCCTCGGGTATGTCCTTTTGCAATGAGAGGCCGCTCACGATAGCATCGAAACGCTCGATAGTGCATTCATTCGATGAGTCGGCAACATAGAAGGACTGTTGATATGTCCGCTCATTGCCGGCTATCTTGGTTTCGATCAAAGTCGATCTCATAGCTACCATCCCAATAATAGCCGTAGCAACCAGCATGATCAGCACCATCACGAGCACTGCTCCACTTTCATTGTCCAGTAAAGCTCGCGTACCTATAATAGAACCTGTTGTGGGACTCATTGTTTTCCCTTTATAAAGCTTAGTGTTATGGCATGCGGAGTGCCTTTCTCTTCCCAGGAAACCTGCACGTCCACTTGCCGTAGGCCCGTTGTTCCGACTTGGGATACCAGCCATTGCGTCTTGAACACCATATTTCTCTGAATCTGGGTGGGTCCATCATGTTGGTAAGGGCCATCTGAAAGGTCGGCCTCTCCACCCAGAGACGTACTTGTCTGGGGAAGGTCCATGAGCCTCTCGATGCTGTTCTGTGCCACGCAGATGCCTTCGGTTATCTGCATGCTGAAGGCGTTGCCCTGCACGGCCATCATTTGCAGTTTGGCTATTCCCAGGATACCGAGTGAGAAAACCAGTATTGCCACGGCCAGCTCGACGAGCGTGAATCCGTTTTCCCTTCGAGACAATTCTTTAGAACCCTGCTTTCTCTTCATGCCTTACAACCCCATGTTCCTGCATTTGATTCGCCTGTTCAGGGTTCTCTCTACTTTCCCGTTCATGCCTTTCATAGCTACTCGTACTTCTATTGAGCGGATATCGGAAAGATTGTTGGTAGAAACACCGTCGATATCGAGATACGTGAACTCAAGCTGTTCGATATTGTCTGCAAGGGTTATCGTGGCAGGTCCTGAGGTCCTTTGCAAAACGCCGTCAACCAGAGCATAGGTTATCTGTTCACCTGTATCAAGGGTGCCGTCCGCATCCAGGTCGTAACTGACGGTCAGAGAATCGTTTGCCAGTGGAGTCTGTATTCCGAATATCATATTTGTGGGGGTGTTGACGAAAAGCGGGTCACAGCCCGCATTACGCAGGTCCTTTTCTATAGCAAGCATCACCGCTCTTAAATCCTGCTGAACAGATGCCACCTGCTGCTGCTCGTTTCCTGAGACCTGCTGGGCGTGAAATGCAAGATACACCGCCCCCATCAACACAAGGGAGAGGGCCAGTACAATCATGAGTTCAATCAGGGTGAGCCCCCTGTTATCTTGAAAAAAGCGACATATGCTCATCATGGTGTTATGCTTACGCTACCTCCCGGTAAGATGGTGATCGTTCGTTTATTATCTGCGGAAGCCGCTGTAGCGCTCGTGAGGACGATGCTGCCGGAAACTGTAGCAAGCCCTCTGCCGTTAAAGCCGCCAGTATTGCTCGTAAACCCTGTCAAGATCTCAAGGTCGATTGCATCCGGCATAGTGACCTGCTCCACGATCGTGGTGCCGCCGGCAACGATTTGGTAACTATCATCAACTGGGTTAAATGAGATCGTAACAACCCTGTTGCCAGTTACAGCTTCGCTTCTGGCAAGATTCATGTGATTGGCCATGGTGCGGGCGGTTGAGTTGAGTTGCCTTTTCCCATGCCATCCCCCCATGTTCGGAATGGCAACAGCCCCCAGGATTCCGATAATAACAACGACTATCATGAGTTCCATCAAGGAGAACCCCTGAGTGCTTCTGATCCCGGGTTTCATGGATATTCCTCTCTCATGGCGACTTCCACACCATACACCTATACCAGTATTACTCATACAGCGATCTATCGGCAGATAATCCCCCCGACTTAACCACAAGGCTGTGTCCAGAGCTATATACCTTGACTTCACCATGGAGGTCGGTTCGACGAATATAGACACCTTGCTGGGAGAGGCGGTCGAGAGTCGCTATATTCGGCAGCTTGAAGACATTGCCGTAGCCCACCTGAATCACGGCAATCTCTGGGTTGACCTGCTCCAGAAACATCATAAGACAGCTGTTTTTTGAACCGTGGTGCCCGACCTTGAGCACGTCTGCAGACAGGTTGGTCTCAAGGCGGCACAATCTGATTTCTCCCAGCCCTTCCACATCTCCCATGAAAAGCCCCCGCATACTGTTGTCGCCAATCCTCAGCACAATGGAATGCAAATTCTGGTCCATACCGGCACTACGCCGGCCTATCCGCTTCTGGGGATTCAGTATTTCAATATCCAGACCGGCATGTCGCAAGGCATCTCCTAGGCATACGTTTTTTACCAGAATGCCTTTCTTTTCTGCAACATGAATTACAGATCGGAAATCAGGGTTCCAGTCTTCCTGCATATTAGTCCATACCTCCCCTGTCGGGAAGCGATCCAATATGAACGGCATGCCGCCGATATGATCGGTGTGCGCATGGGTGATGACCACGATGTCGAGCTTCGTTACTCCTCGCCTGAGCAGGTGGGGGCCTACGATGAACCTCCCGGTATCGAATCCCCACCTCGAGCCTCCTGCATCGATGAGGATCGCGGTCCTGCCCTTGGTGACGAGCGTGCTGTCTCCCTGGCCCACACTGATGAAATCGAAGCAGAGAGGCTGATGATTCCGATAGAATCTGAGACCAGCAGGGATAGCGACGATGAGGATGATGCACAGGGAAAGAAGAACGGTGCGCATTCTGGAGGCGGTCGAGAAAAAGGCTGTTATCATGCCGGCATAACACGCAAACACCCAGGCATTACCCGGTCCTGCGACCGGATGGAGCCGCCCGAACATCTCTGCCGCCCTGATGATCACCCCCATGGTATCAAAAGAAAGGGAAAAGAAAAGAGAGGAAATCTGTTCGGAAACCGGGAAGAAGACAAGCCCGGCCATTCCGAGCGGCATCACGACAAAGCTGAACCATGGCACGAAAACGATATTCGCTACGAAACCGCTCAATGGGACAAACCCGAAGTGACTGATCGTTATCGGAAGGGTGAAGGCTGAAGCTATGACCGGTATGAGGATGTATGCAAGCCATCTGGGTGATCCCTCGAGTCTGAGGTATACCCCGGTGATCCCGAGCACGGCTGAAAACGACAGGAGAAAACTTGAGGTATACAGGGAGCGAGGCATCCAGAGCAGGATGAGGATGCCTGCAAGCGAAAGGCTCTCGATCAGGTGATGCCTGCGGGAGAGCATGAGCGAGACAATGATGCATGCCACCATGATGGCCGACCGGACAGCAGGAATGGACCCCCCTACGAAATGGGCGTAGAGCAGCACCCCGGCCAGACCTGTCAGTTTTGCAATAAACGGGGTGTCCAGGCGTCCGGCCAGGGCGGGTATGAGTCTGAGAAGGGTAAAGCTCACGAAATACCAGAGCAGAAAAACGATCCCCATATGGAGGCCGGATATGGCCAGGAGGTGCGCCACGCCAAGAGAGGCAAAACCGTCACGCAGGGAGTATGAGAGACCTGAGAGATCCCCGGTCAGCACCGCTTTCATGATCTCTGCCTCGGGCCGGGCATAACCGGAAAGAGCAGCGGCAATATGCTCGCGGAGCCCCTGTGCCCGGCCCGGTTTCTTTATCGTGATCCCGGCACCGTCCTTGATAGATCCCTTCAAGGTGATCCCCTGGCTCAGGAGATATGACCGGTAGTCAAACTCTCCCTCGTTTCCCAGAGGCCGTGGGGTCTTCAGTCGCACCCTTCCCTCGACCACGCTCCTCTGCCCGGGATCAGAGACATTCTCATAGATACTGATCAACGCCCGGCCCCGGATATGCTGGCCGTCCACCGATACGTTATCCAGAGTGATCCGGAAGCTTCCCCTGACAAATCCCGATTCAGCCACCCTGCCCTGAACCAGGTATTCACCGTCGGGAAGACCGGTCCATCCCGGCGAGAACAGCACAGCCACGGCAGCCAGGACAAGGCCGAACCCAAGGTGGACTATCCTGCTCCGGTCATAGAGCAGCACGAGAAAGAAAAGGCAGAACATGCCTGCAGCGATATCCCCCCACAGTACGGCGATACCCATGCACATGGCCGTAAAAACAACCACAAGGGGCGCAGCCAGCGAGACCTCCCTCAAAATCATAACACTATATCTCCCGGAGAATGTCCTGCCGAAACAGGCGGGTCAGTCTGGAGAATTTACCATGCCATTCCACCGTCGGCTCGTTCGCCGAGCGTCGTGACTGCGCAAGGGACCGGGGTCATGCACGTTTCCCTCCCATTCTATGAAAATAGATACCATTGCTTCCCCTCTTGAGCTCCGGCCGCGCTTCGATCACGGGCATATCCTGCTTGGCCTTTGTCTCATGGTATCCCGCCAGGAATGCCGCCAGAGGGTTTCAAAGATGCAAGAGGTTCAAGGTGCCGATCTTCAGGCGGTCTTCAGCCTTCCGATGATTTCCGTGATCGATTCCAGGCCGTTGTTCTGCATATAGCGGATAAGCCCCTGAATGATCGCACCGAAGCACAAGGGGTCCCTCAGCGAGAAGCTGCCGATCTCGACAGCCGATGCCCCGGCAAGGAGGAACTGCACCACATCCCTCCACGAGGTGGCGCCTCCGGATGCGATCACCGGGATGGCCGCCTGCCGGGAAACCTCCCACACGATTCTCAGGGCGATGGGCTTGATGGCCGGCCCTGAAAGGCCTCCGGTGATGTTTCCGAGGATTGGCTTCCAGGTGTTCTCATCGATGGCCATGGCCGGATAGGTGTTGGAACAGGTCAGTGCGTCGGCCCCGCCTTCCTGGGCAGCGAGAGCCATCTCACCGATATTGGTCACCATGGGAGAAAGCTTGACGATGAGAGGCTTTGTGGTGGACTTGCGCACCTGCGCCACGAGCCGGTTGAGTATCTTCGGGTCCTTCCCGAACTCGATCCCGCCCTTTTTGATGTTCGGGCACGAGACGTTCATCTCGATGGCGGACACTCCATCGATATTGAGCCTCTGCGCCATTTGGACATACTCATCCTCGTCCGTGCCGAAGAAATTGACGATCACCTCGGTGTCGAAGGTGCAGAGGAAAGGGAGCTTCTCTGCAATGAATGCATCGATGCCGATGTTCTCAAGCCCTATCGCATTGAGCATGCCGCAGGGGGTCTCGCACACCCTGGGTGTCGGGTTCCCCTCCTTGGGAAGAAGAGAGATGCCCTTGGTCACGACCCCCCCAAGCAGTGAGAGGTCAAACATCCGGGAGAACTCCTCTCCATAGGCAAAGGTGCCGGAGGCGCTGAGAATCGGGTTTTTCAGGCAAAGGCCCGGTGCCAGCCGGGTTGAGATATCCATCACTGCCCCCACTCGATATCTGCAGCATCGAACACAGGCCCCTGGATGCAGACCCTCTGATTTCCCGTAGTTGTCCTGACCACGCAGGCCGAGCACACCCCGAAGCCGCAGGCCATGCGCTCCTCGATAGACACCTCGCACCGCGCCCCGAAACCTTTGGCCAGACTCGCAGCCGCCTTGAGCATGCCGGCGGGTCCGCACGCATAGATGACGCAGGGTGGTTGTAATTTCTTCAGAAGATCGTCCAGGGCCTGTGTCGCAACGCCCCTCATACCCATCGACCCATCTTCCGTGGCAGCCGTGATCTCTACACCCCGGATGTCCTGCATCCTCTGCCACAAAGGGATGTCGTCCTTCGTGTACGCCCCGATGATCATGTGTCCTCTCCCGATCCGTTCGGCCATAGCCAGGATGGGAGGCAGCCCGGTCCCGCCTGCGATATACACGGCTTCCTCATCCGGCCTCGGGTCGCTGAAGCCTTTTCCCAGAGGCCCGAGTGCAGAGAGCTCCTCCCCCTTTTGCTTTCCGGCGAGGAGTGAGGTTCCCCTTCCCTTGACCTTGTAGAGGAGCTCAACGGCCCCCTCACGGCACGACAGTATGGCAAGCGGTCTGCGAAGAAAGGGCTCGCATGAGCCGGTGAGCCTCAGCATGAGAAACTGTCCCGGCGTAAATGGAGATAGCTCGCACGCAAGCGTCATCAGGTAGGTATCCCGGGCGACCTGCCGGTTGTCTTTGACCAGGGCGTTGCAATCTTCCATTCGTCAGTCCTTATCGAGCCGTTTCACCATAATGGAAGCGTCTTCGCCGCTGTCGGAGTAGTACCGCTGCCAGGTACTGACATGGGTAAAGCCCATCGATGCGTAGAGACGCTTCGCTGTATCATTCGACTTCCTCACTTCGAGGAAAACATACGACTTCCCGTGCGATCTGGCAAATGAAAATATCTCGTTCAGAAGTCTCCGCGCAATCCCCCGCCGCCGGAAGTCAGGGCGCACGGCAAGGTTCAGCAGGTGGACCATATTCTTCATGCCCAGGGAAAAACAGTATCCCACGATCTCCCCGTCATACCTCGCGGTGAGATTGTAACTCCTCCTGTCATGAAGGATGGTGAGAAAGGTGTGTACACTCCACGGCGAGATGAACGACGCCTGTTCAATGGCGAGGATCGAGGGCATATCTTCCCGCGTTGTCTTTCGCAGGGTCAGGGAATCCATGAGATCATGAGTATGATGACTATCCCGAGAATAAAGAGCCCCGCCTGTACCGGCCTCGGCACTTCCTTGGTCATGAGGCCGGCCAGCCCGATGACAACCCCTGCCAGAGGCATATAGGAAAGGGCTGTTTTCACCGCATCGGGCAGGATCTCGCCGACCAGGATCACGGCCGTGCACAGCAGGCCGACGCTGATTCCCAGAGCAGCCAGGGCATAGAGATAACTGCGCAGCAGTGCCTTGCCTATGGCGTTTCGCAGCGCGGGCTCCATCCGGCCCTCGGGAATCCGGTGGATCAGGTCCTGGTTCAGCATTCGGATGTGCGTGTCCAGGGTCCTGCCTACCACGGCAAAAGGGAGGCTCGCTGCCAGGGCGAACCCTGCTGCCGCCGCATCACTCATGTGCGCACTTGCCAGCACGGCGGTTGGAGTGGCTGCGGCTGCGCAGAAGGACTCGTCGTTGGGAAGGTAGGCCCCCACCGGAGGGGCGTTGAGCCAGAGAAGCTCCAGTGAGGCGCCGATCAAGAAACCGATCGTCACATTGCCCAAGATCAGGCCCAGGATCGGAGACAGGATGATGGGCCTGCTGACCATGGACTGAAAGATGAAGACGCGGTCGAGCCAGAGCAGCGCACCGGCAAGGATGCTGGATACAACCGGAAGCATCATGTCACAACCGTGCCTATGAGGGATTTCATGTCGATGAGCCGCTCCCGGGGAACCGACTGGAGACTCACATCAACCCCGCTGTCCATAAGCTCCTTGAGCATCCGGATATCGTCTTGATCCACCCAGACCGAATAGGAAATCTGCTTCGACGACTGGGTTCCCTTGTTGTTCCCCAGGTTGAGCTTGAGGAAGTGGAAGCCCTTTGAGTACAGGGCATGCGCGTCCCTGATGGATGAGACGATGACCAGGGTCCGCTTGTCGTCGAGGTCCCTGTCCTGCGCCAGGCAGGTCACCTCGTCGAGGGTGACGATCCTCAAGGTTATCCTGTCGGGTATGGCCATGGACATGATGGTCTTCTGGAAGTGGTCGCTCGCGAGGGTGTCGTTGGCCACAACCACGCTCTGGGCCTTCAGAAACGGAATCCATGATTCCAGTATCTGCCCGTGGATGAACCTGTCGTCTACCCGCACGAGGAGGATGTTCATTTTTTCCCTATGGCCGTCGAGAGGATCTCGGAAGCGATGTTGATGTTGTGCGATCCATGCTCTTTGAGTATCTGGGCCAGGTCCCGAATGTTCTTCCCCTCCCGTTTGGTCAGGGCTGTAATGACCATGGGAAGGTTCACCCCGGTGATCACCTCGACCTCGTTGCGCTCGAGAAAGGACAGGCTGATATTTGACGGTGTCCCGCCGAACATATCCGTGAGGATGATCACACCGTCGCCGGTATTCACCTCTTTGATCGTTGTCTTGAGCATCTTTCTCAGCTTGTCGACATCGCTTCCCTGACAAAAGGAACACGCCTTGAACGCCTCCGCGTGGCCTACGATCATTTCCGCGGTCTCTGTAAGAGCTTCCGCCAGTCTGCCGTGAGCCACCACAATGATGCCAACCATTTCAATGACCTCCTGATCCGATATCTCTATGAACGAGTTTCCCGTGATAACCCGCTTCTTCAATGAGTTTCATGACTTCCTCTGCCACTGCCACCGAACGGTGTCTGCCTCCTGTGCATCCGACGGCGATGTTGAGATACGACCGCCCTTCCTTTTTATATAAGGGCAGGATCGAGCGGATAAGGTCCTTGAACCGGGTTATGAACTCCCGGTAGCTCTCGTGCTGCTCCAGATATTCCCTGACCTCTCTGTCCGAACCCGTTTTGTTCTTGAGCGCTTCCTCGAAGTAGGGGTTGGGAAGGAACCTTACATCCATGACAATATCTGCGTCCATCGGGATCCCCCTCTTGAACCCGAACGAGCGTATTTCGATGTACATGTCCCGGGTCTTGTCCTTGGCGGATATGATGCTCTTGATCTTTGCCTGGAGCTCGTGGACATTCATCTCCGAGGTGCTGATGATGTAGTCCGCCATATCCCGTACCGGTTCCATGATCTTCATCTCGGCGTCGAGTGCATCCATGAGATTCGGGTATACCTCGCTCAAGGGATGTCTTCTTCTGGTTTCCTTGAAGCGGTTCAGAAGATGTTCCTTGCTTGCCTCCAGATAGATGACATGAACGTCCGAGACCATGCTTCTCAAAAGCGAGATCATCCAGGGCGCCTTTCCCGTGAAGGCCCCCGCACCTGCCCTTACATCCAGACCGATGCACACCTTGGGTATGTCGAAGGTCGCGGAATCGTACACCTCGATAAACTTCATAATGAGATCGACCGGGATATTGTCCATACAGAAAAATCCCTCGTCCTCGATGGCCTTCAGGGCGGTTGATTTCCCCGAGCCGGAAAGACCTGTCACGATTACGATGAACGAACGATCCATGGCATCCTCTCTGTGCTATATGCGGCCCCGAGGGAAAACGCCCACTTCCCCGGCGGCGATCACGGTGTTTCCTCCCCTCGTATGCACCCCGATTCAACCCTGCCCCATGCCTGTCCATCCGCTGCAAATTATACGCAGATTCCCACCTAGATAGTATTCATTCATGGTCCTGTCAACGTGCATATACCTTCATTGTCTTTTTCAGAAACTTTCGATTAAAGAAACCTCCGCAGGTATCCGAGAGTACCCTTCAGAGGAAAAATGAGCGAAATGCCGGAAAACAAACACGATAACGAGCAGAACTCTTCCGATACCGCAACAAACCCAGTGTTCGTAAAGGCCTTTCACACTGCGTTATTGGATCATGAAAAGATCGTGCGCATCGCTACCTCTCTGAAGGACATCCAGAACCGGATCGACCAGGCCTACACCCATATCTGCACTGATCTGCCCGCAATCAACCGGGAGATACTGCTCACCTTCCAGCAGGCCACGGATACCCTGGATTCCCTGAGTTCCACAGGGTCTTCCGGCACCATAGAAATCATGATCGAACATCTGAACAATTTCCTGCATATGCTTACTCTCCAGGTAAGACGCATGAAAAAATTCACGGTGCGATCCCTGGAGGCGCTCGAGCATACCAGCTTCAGCGCCGACGTCGCTTCCGATCTCTCCGGGGAGACCCCCCCGGAAAAGCAGGGAGAGGCGCCTCACGGCCATGACGATCATCTCCAGGGCTTCACCGAGGCAAAAAACGACCTGAAGGAGGTGCTCGAAAGGTCTCTTCAGCTCCAGAATCAGTGCATGAAAAAACTCGGCTACAGCAAAAACCACGAGGTGCCGTCGCTGGTATACTCACTCAACAACATCATCGGCATCTTGAGAGACCTCGTCTCTCGGACCCGCCTCGTGAAGGATCCCATTCTCAATATCATGTCGGGTCTCCAGACTCATGATATCGTAAACCAGGACATCGCCACGATATCCTGCGGGTTCGAAAAGGCACTCTCCCTGATGGGCACGGCCGGCAGCAAGGATCAGATCACGGATTTTCTGATCTTCCAGGAAAAGGCGTCCGTGCTCTCCCAGGGCCTGATCGTTCAGCTCATTTCCGTTATCCGCTCGCACGGCCGCGATCTTAAGGAAGAGATCAACCGGATAGAAGAAATGATCATGCAGATCAAGGAAGACAAGGACGCCATCGGTGGTTTTCTCCTGCAGAACGCATCCGGGAAATCGACCCTGGATATCGTTTCGAACGAGATCCTGGAGATGCTCGACAGCCTTTCCTCATGCTTCGATTCGCTCGCGGCCATGAACTCTCTCAAGATGATAGGATGTTCTCAGATCATAGCTGCATGGACAGACCTTGAAAAGACCGCCGGAGCGGTGCAGGCGCAGAATGCATCCCCTTCCCGGACCTGCGGGCCGTCTGAGGGGCTGATATCCTGTATGAGATCCCGGGAATGGGCGGCAGAACAAGACGCCATCGTTGCCGGGCTTGAAAGGATACCCGGAGAATTCCGCAAGGCACGGGTATTTATCCGCCGCAGCTTCGATGAGATCAAGAGCATGCTGGTCCAATCCATAGACGGCATCGACCTGTACTCCGCCAGATGCCTGGAGGCAATCGAACGGTTCCGCCGTGATATCAAGGGCCTGATGAGCACGCTGGACGGCAACGAAGCCATGCTCGAAGACATGAAGAGCCTGGCCCGGTCCATCACGGCCATCCGGTCGGACATAGACGAGCATCTCGCACATCATCATCTCGAGATCCTCCCCCTTGAGCTGCATCAGATCATTCAACGGCTCAGAAATCCTCACAGCGATTCCCTTGCATCGAAAGACACCGCCGGATCGAGAGGGAACAGTCTTACATTCTTTTAACGGCAATAGGTTAAGAGTTTTAATAAAGATCTGTTTTTCTTTATCCGATTAGGGAGTCAAGAGGAATAGACCTATGACTACGCAAAAGGACAAAAGGAGGACAACCATGGAAGTCACCACCAGGAAGACAGAGGATGGCCTTGTCGTGAAGGTATCCGGCGCAGTCGATACCGAGGCGGCAGAGGTGCTCAGAACCGAACTGGGCAAGGTCCTGAAGCTCAAGCCCGCCAAGGTGATCATGGACCTGAGCATGGTTCCCACCATGGGCTCGTCGGGTATCGGCAAGATCCTGATCTTTTTCAAAAGCCTGGACAGCAATAATGCAGGGTTCCAGATAAAGGGAATACACGAGAATCTCTACAATATCTTCAAGGCGGTGAAACTGGATAAGCTCTTCCCGATTTCAATGAGGTAGATCATATGGAAATCCAAAAGGATTCATCCGGTACGCTTGTCCTCAAGGGCTCACTGACCGTCACCCATATCGAGTCGGCGCATTCGCAGATCGAGCCCCTCCTCGACGAGTGTATCCGCGAAATCGTATTGGATCTGTCCAAGGTGGACGACATCGACATTTCCGGCCTTCAGCTTCTATATGCGATAAAGAAGAGCGCTGAGAGCGAAGGAGTCTTCCGCATCTGCGCGATCAGCCCTCAGGTGAAAGAATCTGTCCTCCTTTCGGGATTTGAAGCGATCTTAAAGGAGGCAGCCTGATGAAGAAAAAGATACTCGTGGTTGACGATTCAGCCACCCTCAGGGCGTCCGTGAACTATACCCTGAAAGAAGCGGGGTTTGAGACCATCAATGCCGTCAACGGAGTTGACGGTCTGGAAAAGCTGAACCAGGCCATGAAAAACGGCGACCAGATCGGCATGATCATCAGTGACATCAACATGCCCGTGATGGACGGCATCACCTTTATCCACGAAGTAAAGAAAACCCCGTTCAAGTTTACCCCCATTTTGGTCCTGACCACGGAGTCGCAGGAAGAAATGAAAATGAAAGGGAAAAAAGCAGGCGCCTCGGGATGGCTCGTGAAACCCTTCAAGCCTGAGCAGCTTGTCTATGTGACGAAAAAGTTTATGAGGTAGAAGATGGCGATCGATGAACTGGTTCAGGTATTCCTCGACGAGAGCGAAGATGAAATACGGGAGCTTGAGGCAGGACTCATCAAGCTCGAAGAAGACCAGGACGACGAGAGTACCATAAACCGGGTTTTCCGGGCGGCCCATACCATCAAGGGCTCTGCCGGCCTGGTCGGATTCGAAGAGGTGAGCAATTTCACCCATAACATCGAGAACATCCTCGACAGAATACGCAACAAAGACCTGAGAATCACCAAGAAGCTCATCTCCAACCTGCTCTCGGCCGTGGACCTTCTCAAGCGCATGATCACGGCATCTGCAGAAGGCGAAGCTCTCGACAGGACCGAGATCGAGAACATCACCCTTACCCTGAAACGGTTTACAGGAACCAACCGGCCTGCCGAGGAGGCCCATCCGTCCGGATCGAAGGAGCAAAGCGAGGAGAAGGAACGGGTCCTCTGTATTTCCATGAGGTTCAGACCCGATATTCTCTCCACCGGTCAGGATCCTCTCATGCTCATCAGAGAGCTGAGCGACAACGGCAGCATCATCGAGACCCGCGCATTCACCGAGGCAATCCCTGAGTTCTACAATCTCAATCCCACAATCTGCTACACCTGGTGGGAGGTCATCCTCAGGACCGAGAGACCGCTTTCGGATATCCAGAACATTTTCCTCTTTGTCGTGGATGAAAACGACATCCTTATCGAGGATGTTTCGTCGCAATACAAGGATGGCGTTGAACTGAGCCTTGCAGAGAAACCCATCGGCGAGATCCTGGTGGAAAAAGGCATTGTCAAGACTTCTGACATCGAAGAGGTGCTCAAAGACCGGAAGACGACCGGCGAGGCCCTGGTCGAGAAGGGCAAGGTGCCCCGGGAGATTGTAGAAAAGATGGCGATGGCGCAATCACAGAGCAGGAAGATCGCCAAGTCGTCCACCATCAGGGTGGACACCGACAAGCTCGACAAGCTGGTAAATCTCGTAGGGGAAATGGTCATCAGCGTGGCCCGTATGTCGCAGCTCGCCAGCGAGGTCGATGGCAACGGCGCCTCCCGCTCCCTGCAGGGCGCCTCTTCTGCACTGGAGAGGATTTCCCGGGAACTTCAGGAGCAGGTGATGAGGGTCCGCATGGTCCCCGTTGAAGGGACCTTCAACCGGTTCCGGCGCGTAGTGCGCGATCTCTCCTTTGAGCTGGGGAAAAAGATCGAAATCAAGATGAGCGGCACCGACACCGAGCTCGACAAGAATGTGATCGAGCAGATCGGCGACCCGCTCAAGCATATGATACGGAACTCGATCGACCACGGCATCGAATCGCCGGAAGAGCGCAGACGCCTCGGCAAGCCGGTCGAGGGAACCATCTGGCTCAAGGCCTACCAGCGCGAGGGCAACATCTTTATCGAGATTTCCGATGACGGCAGAGGAATCGACAAGGACAAGGTTCTGGCAAAGGCCATCGAAAAGGGCTTGGCCGAACCGGGGAGGACCTATTCCGAAAAGGAAATCTTCGAGATGCTCTTCGCCCCCGGCCTCTCCACCTCGGAAAAGGTGAGCGAGATCTCGGGCAGAGGCGTAGGCATGGATGTGGTGCGGAAGAACATTGAGGATCTCCACGGCTCAATCGAGATCATATCCGAGAGGGGCAAGGGCTCGACATTCCGGGTGAAACTCCCGCTGACGCTTGCCATCATCGACGGTATGATGGTCCGGGTAGGCAACGAGGTGCTCACGATCCCCCTGTCGGTCATCGATAAATCCGTGCGTCCCTCCAAGTCCGAGATCAAGACGGTGGAGGGCAAGGGAGAGCTGGTGGATATCCGGGGAAACTATATTCCTCTGGTGAGAATCTATGAGCTCTTCAACATCCCCTCGGAAAAGACAGATCCCACGGATGCCCTGGTGGTAGTGCTTCAGAGCACGGAAGGCCGTTTCGGGGTTCTCGTGGACGACGTTCTGGGCCAGACCCAGGCGGTTATCAAGAGCATCGACAAGAACTTCCGGAAGATCGAGGGCACCTCCGGTGCAACCATTCTGGGCAACGGCAAGGTTTCCCTCATACTCGATGTTCACGGTATCGAACGTATGGCATTCAACAACTAGGCAGGCAGGCGATGCGAAAGATGAGGGCAGTGCAGAAGCCATCCGGTACAAGAAAAATGAAAAACAGCACAATGATATCCTGCGGACATTGTGCATCATATAGTTGTGTATAATAGAAGGAGTATGTGCCATGGCAATTGAAATGAGGCTACGAAGCAAGCTCATCGTACTCAGTCTTGCGTCAGGACTCATACCACTGATCATCGCCATTCTATACCTGGGAAGCAGCAGCGTTGATGTTCTTGAGGAGCAGGCGGGGGATTATCTGAAGTCGAGGGTTGAGGGCTTTGCCCGCATCGCGGAAATCCGGAACACGAGCATCTCAGGCAATCTCGATATCATCCGGGAACAGCTGAAAAAAGGTCTCAAGAAAGACCTGATAGACGAGGCCAAGAACGAGCGTTATTACGAGACCGGCTACTTGGCCATCTTCTCTTCCGACGGAACCTGCGTCTACCACCCCAAGGCGGAGTTCATGGGAAACATGAGCGCGTATAACTCCCATGATTATGTTCGTAATGCCGTACACCAGAAACAGGGCCTCTTCAAATACTCGGCCGAAGGCGAGAGCATGTGGGGTTATCTGGCATACAACAAGGATCTGGACTGGATCATGTGGGCCTCTGCTGCGGAGGACGAAATTCTTGCCAAGATCAACGCCGTCAAGATGCAGATGTACGGGTTCCTCGTCATCATCTCCATCCTGATAGGAATCGCCGGCTGGCTGGTAGCCCATCGGATAGCGAGTGTGGCAAACGAGATATCCGACAAAATGAAGGACATCGCCCAGGGTGAGGCGGATCTCTCAGCACGCCTTCCCGTGCTCTCCAAGGACGAGGTAGGTGATATTGCCCACTGGTTCAACGCATTCGTGGCGAAACTCGAAGAGGTGATCTTGAGCGTCAAGCTCGCGGCCGCCCAGGTGGACACGGCCACTCAGGAGGTGGCATCGGGCTCTCAGGGACTTTCTCAGGCCACCCAGGAGCAGGCATCCGCCATCGAAGAGGTTGCCGCCACCATCGAGCAGATG
>MPOS01000002.1 GCA_001896555.1 Candidatus Phosphitivorax anaerolimi | reverse complement strand
TCCTCGCGGGCCTGCTGTGGTTCGTGCCTGTCATGGTGATCGCATGCGGGTTCACCTATCACATGACCGTGCTCTATGAAGAGGGGCACCTCACCAGGAAGTACGGGCAGGGTTATGTCGAATTCCTCGAAAGAATACCCCGCTGGCTCCCTCGTCTCCGGCCGGCCCAGGATGCACCGGCGGCAAAGGTACGGTCATACTTTCTGCCGAGCGTGGTGGCAGAGCTGCACATCCTGCTGTTGCTCATTCCTCTGTTCTTCCTGTAGCCGGATCAATTAAAGGGCCGGGTCTAAACCGGCCATGTCCCGCCTGAAAGGCCCTTAAACGCGATCGGGTTCCTGCCCTTCCTGAGTTATGGTCTTTTCGCCATAATGTGGTTTTCCCTGCTGTGGTGGATTGGGAATAAATAACGCAATGACTGAAATAGATAATAAACAAAACAATAAAATCAATGTAATAAAAAGAAAGATCAGTGCATTTTCTCATGGCATGGATTTCGCTTTGCCTGTAGTGAAAAACAGTTTGAATTGGAGGGTATAAATGGGAGTGTTCGATTACAGCAGAGAGGCGCTCGAAAATCTGAAAATCGATGATCCGGGCATTCTGGACAGGCTTGTGGATTTCGAGCACGCACGCACGGTTCACCTGAAAAAGGACCGGTCGAAGAGGGACAAGCGTATCTCGCTCAAGGAGGCGGTGGCGGAATACGTACAAGACGGCGACGTGGTTCTGGATACCGGGTTTGGTTATGTGAGAACCTGCATTCAGAGCCATTTCGAGATCATGCGGCAGGGAAAGAAAGATCTCCAGATGATCGGGGCGCCCAATACCAACCAGAGCTATATGATTGTGGCCGGATCGGTGCGCTACTCCCACAACTCCTACATCGGGGCCGAGATGCGGGGCACGGACCGCAACTATACCCGCCAGCTCAAGGCGGGCAAGGTCAGGATCCTCTCCGAGTGGAGCCACGGCGGGATCGCCCAGGGGCTCAAGGCCGCACAGCTCGGCGCTCCAGGGGTGCTGAGCAAGCAGATGCTCGGCTCGGATATCGTCAAATACAATCCGTACCTCAAGGTGATCCAGAATCCGCTGAAAAAAGAGCCGGATCCATCCGTGTTCATCCCGGCGCTGTACCCAGATGTCACCTTCATCCATGCACAGGCAGCCGACAAATACGGAAACGCCTATCTCTACGGTCCCACCGTGAACGATCTCGCAGGAGCGGCCGCATCCAGAAAGGTGATCATCACTGCAGAGGAGATCGTCCCGGAAATGGACATCCGCTTCAACAAGAAGGGATCGATCATCCCGTTCTTCTATGCTGATGCGGTGGTCGAGCTTCCCTACGGGGCCCTGCCCGGGAGCATGCCGGGATACTATTACTGGCCCCGTCAGTGGTGGGAGAAGCTCATGCGGTTCTCGGCGGTCAGCGAGGAAAACATCAAGTCGTTCATCGACGAGTGGGTATTTGGGACAAAAGACCAGATCGAATTCCTCGAGAAGCTGGGCGGGGCAAAATGGATGATCGAGGCCAGGAGACAGACCAAGGCCGCCGAAGGTGACAACGAAGACATCGACTTTTCGTATCAGGAATATACCATCAACAACGATCCAGGAATATTCTACTGATGCCCGGTGATATCAAGAAGGAGGGACAAGACATGGAAAACAACGCCCCGGCAAATCCGCTGGAGATTCTGGCATACATCCTTTCCGCGCAGATCAAGGACAACACCATTGTATATGTAGGCACAGGCCTGCCCATGGTGGCGGGGATCCTCGCCCGCAAGACCCATGCACCCAACATCACCATGGTGTATGAGTCCGGCGGCCAGGACCCTATTCAGGGAGGCATGCCCTGGTCGGTTGGCGGCCCCTTCACCTGGCGCAAGTCGCCTGTGATCATGGAGATGGCCTATTCGTTCGGTCAGTGCTACAACGGCTATGTGGATATCGCCTTTCTGGGATTCGCCCAGGTGGACATGTACGGCAACGTCAACACCCACATGATCGGCGACGACTTCCACAAACCCAAGGCGCGGCTCACCGGCTCGGGCGGGAACAACGATCTCACCTCCCTGGCCGAGAACATGGTGCTGGTGGGATTGCAGACACCCGAGAAGTTCCCGGAAAAGGTTGATTTCATCACCTCGGTCGGGCACTTAAGGGGCGGTAACAGCCGGAAGGAGGCCGGTCTTCTCGGCAATGGACCCGTTGCCGTCATATCCCAGTGCGGGGTGTTCGACTTCGAACCCGAGACCAAGAGGATGCGGGTCAAGTCGCTGCACCCGGGAATGACCTTTGAAATCGCCCAGATGTGCACGGGCTTTGAGCTCCTGAAACCTCAAGGTGAGATTCCGCTCACCCCCATGCCCTCGCCCGATATTATCGATATCCTCCGGACCGAGGTTGACCCTGGAGGGGTCTTCACCTCGCTGCCGCAGGCATAAATTCTCCCGAATGAGGGTGTCCCGGCGGCAGAGGACACCCTCGCACATTCCTTATCAAAGGTGGTCCGGCAAATCTGATTGGGGACGGCAAAAAGGGCCTGTGAAGGCACGATAGCGGCTATGAAAGCGCCCCTGTCCGCTCACACCTCCACGCCGAAGACCGTACGCAGGGCAAACCCCACCAGGAAGCTGATGAACGCGATTCCCAGGGAAAGCCCTGCCATCTCGAAAAACCGGCTCTTGAACGGTACGTCCTTGACCACGGAGAGGTAGTAGGTGAAAAAGGCGATGATCAGTACAGCCAGGATGAGGGTGACGCCCAGGCTGACATAATAGTTCGGCAGGATGAGATAGGGCGTGATCAGGACCAGCACGGTTACGATATAGGCGATGCCGGTATAGACCGAGGCCCGGACGGGGTTTTTGGAGGTCTCCTCGGCCTTGGTCGAGAGATACTCGGATGCGGCCATGGACATGGCTGCGGCAATTCCGGTGATGGAGCCTGTCAGCGCGATGAGGTGCGCGTCCTGCAGGGCCAGGGTAAGACCAGCCAAGGCCCCGGTGAGCTCTACGAGGGCGTCGTTGAGCCCCAGCACCATGGAGCCCGTGTACCGGATTCTCTCCTCTTCCAATAGCCGGATCAGCGCCTCCTCGTGGCTGGTCTCGTCCTCCAAGATGGCCCCGGCCTCGGGTACCTGGGTTCCTATGCGGCGGTATTCAGACTGTGCATCGTCCTCTCCCTGCTCCATGAGCTTGATAGCGAAGGTGAAACCCAGGACGAGGCTGATGAGATAGTAAAACCACAGCTTCAGCAGGTCGGGTCTTACATCGCGGCCGGTGTATGAGCGCCAGATCTCGTAGTGGCGCATCTCGTCGCGGGCGATCCTTTCGATGGTTTCCCGGTTTTTGCCCGGCTTCATGGAGGAGGCGATCTTTCGATAGATATGGTGTTCGGTTATCTCGCTGCGCTGGTATTCGAGGAGCTTGCCGATCATGGCCCCGTTCATGCTCACGACCCTTCCTCCCTTTGCTTTTTAGGTATGGCCGCCGGATAAGGAAACCGGCTGGCCCTCTTCGAACAGGTCTCTGAGACGTACCCTCCCCATGGACCCCCCGGACATCTCCCTCTGCAGCCCTGCCAGGCGCGCCTCGAAGGGGCCGATGCTCCAGCATGCGTCTGGAGGGAGCTCCACGATGGGTGGACCGGGATCGTTGAGCGGGCAGATATCGCGCATCTCGACGGGTGATGGGTGTTGGTCTTCATCGATCCATCTCAAAGGGAGCCCTTGGGTGCGGCAGACATAGGGGCGAAACGGATAGATCCGGCAGGACCCCTCTGGATCGAGGAAGGCGCAGGCCCCGGACGGATGAGCCGAGTGCGCGCGGAAGAGGTGTGAGCAGTGTTTCAGGATATAGTGCGCTTCCACCTCGAAGACCGTGATGCCGTCGATGCAGCAATCGGCACATCCCTTCCTGCATCTGAGCCTGTCTCCGTGGAGCCGATGGAGCAACCCAGCGATGCGGTCAACCTCCCGGTACAGCGCCTGAAGGGATGCCTCTACACGATCCGGCATGCTGCGGCCGTTGTTCATGGTCTGCTCCCGAAGGGACCCGGTGCGGGAGGCGCCTCTGCCTGAAGCAAGATTCGAATATGTTCAAATAAGCGCGTCTCTCTCATGGGTATCCTTATGGCTTATATATACCTGCGCGGCCCGAAGGTCAAAAGCGCGGAAGAAGAAAAGCCTCATCTCATTGAACGGCCACGAAGGAAAAAGACCCTGACTTGTGACCTGAATTTGAGAAAATCATCATACCATCGATACTAACTTGTATCCATGGATCCTTTGATGCACAGATCCAAGGATCCAGTCGTTTCCACAGGAGGAACTATGAAAGTAAAACAGATGCTCCGCATTGTCCTGCCCGCCGTAATATGCATGATGCTGCTCCCCGGGCTCGTTCACGCCGACATCTACCTGAAATACAAGCAGAGGACCGAGGCCTTCGAAATCATGGGGCAGAAGCAGCCTGCCAGGGAAACCGTGCGTGAGACCTGGATAGCCAAGGATATGATCCGGACCGACGAAGGGCCCCAGACCATGATCATGCGGATCGACAAGAAACAGATCTATCTCTTGGACAATCAGGCGCAGACCTACTCAGAATTTCCCATGGATATGCAGGAGATGGCCCGGCAGGCAATTGAGGAAGATCAGGAGATGAGTCCCCAGGAGAAGGAGGAGGCAAGGGACTTTGTCGAAGGCATGATGAAGGGCATGTCCGAGTTCAGAGTCACGGTGGAGGATACCGGCCAGACAAAGAAGATCGGCCCCTGGAACTGCAGAAAGTATGTCCAGACCACCAACACGGCAATGGGTCCTTCCGAGACGGTGCTGTGGGCTACGAAGGATATCGATCTGGATTACGATCTCCTTCACCGCATGGCGGCCGCCAGCATGATGATGATGCCGGGCATGCAGGAGTCCATGGATGATTTCATCAAGGAGATGAAGAAGATCGACGGCGTCACAGTGCACTCGGTCTCCACGTCAGCCATGATGGATGCAGAGATCAGGACCACGCAGGACCTTCTTGACTATTCGGACAAGAAGACCAGCGAAGAATTCTATACCGTGCCGGAGAATTACCTGGAAGAGACCAGGTAGTGTGCAAGGGCGGGCCTGGGTAAGATCTGATATAGAATCCCTGGTCTGCCTTCTTTAGATGGCTCCTAGACTCTCTTCCCGTTGCCGGAAGAACCCGCAGAGGGGGAACGGCGACCCTGACAGGGGTCCATGTGGGGATATAGCTGCAGGCCGTTATTATTTTAATGTATAGAAACTATCAGTATTCTCGGCTGGTAGAAATACAAGGAAGGAGGATACAACAGATGGGTATCTTATCCTGGATAATCGTAGGAATAATCGCCGGGTGGTTGACCGGGCTCATCATGAAGGGCGGCGGCTATGGGATCTTCGGAGACATGATCCTGGGTATTGTCGGCGCGCTGGTGGGCGGCTTTCTGGCGGGAGCACTGTTCGGCGTGCAGGCCCCTCTGACAGGCCTCAACATAGGTACGCTGGTCATCGCCGTTCTGGGTGCCATACTCGTGGTGGCGATTGTCCGAGCCTTGCCGGGGCGTACACGCGTATAAGGCTTACCCGGTATATCAAACACACAAGAGGGAGCAGATTTTTTATGTGCTCCTTCTTTTTTTGCCCGGGCCGGGAAAATCCGGCCCGGCATGTCCGGCAGGAGCGCCGGTGACGGGTGCATATCGGTTGTTTGACTGCACCCTGCCGGAAGATTTCGCCGCCGTTTTCGTTGACCCTGCCTGTTCCGGCTTCAGACCGCAAGCTCGACGAGCTCGGGAAAGACTCCGTCGGGCTCTATTCTCAAGAGACCTACGCTCACGGGGAGATTGAATCTCCTGGGCCCGGCGCTTCCCGGGTTGAGGTAGAGGGTACCTTCGCGGTAGACCAGATTCGGACGGTGGGTGTGGCCGTATATCACGATATCGACCGTGTCGGCCGGAACCGTGAGGGGAAAGGAGCCCAGGTCGTGGATCACGTAGACCCGGTTGCCTTCGATTTCCAAGTGTTCGGACTCCTTCAGCGAACCGGCCCAGTCGCCCCGGTCGACATTGCCGCGCACTGCAACCACCGGTGCGATCTGCTCGAGCTTTCTCAGTACCGAAACGGTTCCGATATCGCCTGCATGGATGATGAGGCCGCATCCGGTAAAGACCTGGCATACTTCATCTCTGAGCAGCCCGTGGGTGTCTGATATCACGCCTACAGAGTGTATTGTCATCAGGTCAGGTTTGTTTCCGGCTCCGGCAACGGACAGCTCCGCCCGCTGCCTGAGGTCATGACGCAAAGACTATTCTCCATGTGTCTCCCGGTCTACGTCCTGGTCGAAGTCGGAGCCCTTCAGCGCCTCCACGGCCGTATCGCCGGCCCCGTACTCGCGGCGGAAGGTTTCAATGATCAGGTCGATGGGCACATCCGCAAACTCACCCCGATAGCGCAGATAATCCATGTGCCTGTTCCCGTCGAGATCGAAGGGATGATAGATCGAGTCGTTCATGCCGTCGAACTCAAGCGCTCTCAGGCGGAACTTCTCGCAGAGCTCGATATTGAATGCAGGTGTGGCCTTGATCCATTTACCGTCCAGGTAAATGGACGTATACCCGTGCCAGTAGAAGACATCGGTCTTCATCTGCTCGCGCATGCGGGCGGTTGACAGATGGTTGCGAACGTCCGCATAGCCCAGGCGCGCCGGTATACCGTGATACCGGCAACATGCGGCCAGCAGGATCGCCTTTGCCACGCACCAGCCGCGCCCGAGCTTCAGGGTGGTACTGGCCCGCAGGCCCTCAACCGAAAGATCGAGCAGGTACGGGTCATACCGGATGGTATCTCGGACGGCGAGATAGAGTTTCACCGCCTGTTCGCGCGGTTCGCGGGAACAGGCTGCATGCTTCCGGGCGAAGTCCGCCACCAGGGGATGGTCGTAATCGATCGTAGGAGAGGACACCAGATACGGCTGTATTTCGTTCTTCATCCCTTTACATGTCTCCTTTCACAATGATTCATTCTACCGGCAAACAGCAAGGCGCTCAACAGCCGGTCGTCATGATTCCCGGCATCTCCATCTCCTGAAGCATCCCCGACCGTCTGAATTCCCGGCGGCTGCCGGGAAGGCAACCCGTGCCAAGCCCTCTGTGCCGTCCCGCCCGTCTCACGGTTTCGGGCCATCAACCTTCCTGAAGACCGTGCCGTTGAACGTGGCCACGAGCTCGCCCTGCCTGTAGACGTCCATCCGATAGAGGCCGGTGCGCCGGGTGGCGTGAATCAGCCTGGCTTCCGCCCTCATGACATCCCCCACCCGGGCAGCTTTCAGGAACGAGCCGCTGACATCCAGGGCATAGGAGGGATAGTGGTCCCGGTTGGACGCGGCTGCAAAAGCCACATCGGCCAGGCTGAAGATCAGACCGCCGTGGACCATGCCGAGGAAATTGCACAGGTCATCTCCTATGGTCACAGAACACGAGGCAAAGCCTTCTTCCACCTTATCCAGGCGTATTCCCAGAAACCTGGCAAAGGGGTCGGAGGCTGCTTTTGCGGCGACAGCATCCATTTCTCACTCCTCCCATTTCATCTCCATGCGTGCTTGTGGCAGAGGGCCGCCGCCAGTGCGCACGCGGGTGCCGGGCTCATTGTCCAGTTCTACAGGAGGTAATCAGCCATGGGCCAGCAGTCATGGGGTCAGGTCCAGTGCCACATTCCGCCCCTATCGTACTAGAGCGCGGCCATCGAGCTGCGCTTCAGTGGGAACCTGCTACTGCGGCTCGCCCGGCATTTCCCTTTTCTATATTGGGCTATATGATGGCAGATTGCAACCGGTTCCATGCACTCATCACACAATACACCATCCTCCTTAAGCGGCAGACCGGCAGCTTGTTTAAGCACCCTCCTTGCTTATGGCAGTGCAGGGAGTATATTGGGAAGAGTAGATTGATCTTTCAAGGGGGGGTGTATGATCTTATTCCAGGATCTTCTCGCAGGGGGTGACTTGAGCGTTTCAGCCCGGAAGTTGGCAGGTGATTTCAAACAGCGCTTTGCCCTTCCGGAAGTCCACCAGCTCGGTCTCGTCGTCCCGGACGTGGAGGACGCGGCCCGGGAGCTCGAAGCAAAGGGGATAGGTCCCTTCTTCATTGCCGGCGGAAGCCCGGATTTCTGGTATGAACGGGGGGAGCCCAGGAAATTCACCGGCAAGATGGGGCTGGCCGTCTGCGACGGCCTGGAGATCGAGCTCCTGGAGCCTGGTACCGGTTCGGACTTCTATGCGCAGTCAGTGGACAAGGAAGGCCGGCCGGTTGTGCAGCACCTGGGGTTTCTGGTGAGTGATGTAGATATCTGGGCATCGGTTCTCGCGCAGGCCGGCTATCCGGTATGGGTGAAGGGCAGACTGAGCGCATGGCCCACGAGCACCCGGTTTGCCTATATGGACACGGTCCGCGATGCAGGACTGGTGATCGAATTCATCTCCTGGCGCCTGTTGGGCCTGCCGTTCAGGCCCCTTCCCGGTCTGTATCATACCCTGGGGCGCATCCAGAAGTTCACGGGAAAGAGGACCATCTATCTCTAGGATTGGGGTCAGACGCCTACAGATGTGGCCCTGCTCCAGTCCCGCTAGGGATGGTGGAGAAAGCTCGTGCCGTACAGGATGGCCATGCCGAGAAGCCATGCGATCGATCCCGGTATGTTCGGGCCGCACCCGGGCGACTCTCTGAACTCGGGCACCAGGTCCACGGCCCCGATGTACAGGAAGTTTCCTGCGGCAAAGGGGATGAGGAAATCCACGGACATCTCCGAAGATATCCCGTATACGATCAGGCCGCCCAGGAGAAAGCTGAGCCCGGAAAGGAAATTATAGAGCAGGGCCTTTCCCTTTTCCCACCCGGCGTGCACCAGCACGCCGAAGTCGCCCAGCTCCTGGGGGATCTCGTGGAGCACGGCGGCATACCAGGCCAGAAGCCCCAGCCTGAAATCCGAGATGAACAGGGCACCTATGGACAGCCCTCCGATCAGGTTGTGCAGCCCGTCGGCAAACAGGAGCATGTAGCTGATGGGCCGTGTGTGGGAAGCAGGGCTCCGGTGGCAGTGGTGCCACTGGAGCAGCTGTTCCAGGGCCAGGAATACGAAGAAGCCGATTGCGAGCCAGAGAAAGGCGCCCCGGGTATTGTCCGCACCCTCTATGGATGCGGGGATCATGAGAAAGAACGCACTCCCGATGAGCGACCCGGAGGCAAAGGCCACGAGCAAGGGAAGGATACGGCGAAGGGTGGTCTCCCCAAGAAAGAGCGTGAGGCTCCCCACCAGGGCAATGGCGCTCATGAGAGACCCGAAAATCAAGATCGCAGGGAGAGCAGACATGTCCGGCCCTTTTTTGATCCTGTACTCGCCGCCGGATTTAAGCGGCTAAGAATAAGAATATTCACTGCAGGGCGGGGTGTCGAGAACCGCTCTAGGTAAAAATCTCCCGCTTCCGGGCCTCATCCGACCAGATCCGGTCAGTATCTTCGTAGAGTTCCTTCATGCTCTGTTCGATCATGAGCCGGTGCCTTTCGAAATCGTCTCCCTCCAGATCGGGGGGGACATAGAACGCGGGGCCGAATCTGATGACTACGCGGGAAAAGGGCCTGGGCACCATGAACCGGTCCCAGCTGCGGAAGATCCATGGGTTCTCCGAAGACGTTATGGTCGGGACGATGGCCTTGCCGGACACCTGTGCGATCCTGAGCAGCCCCGGTTTGACAACCCCGAAGGGACCTTTGGGGCCGTCCACGATATGGCCGATCTTGTATCCTCTTAAGGAGAGATCTTTGATCTGCTTCAGTCCTTCACTCCCTCCCCGGGAGGAGGAGCCGCGTACCGGGCACCAGCCGAGGATGTTGACGATATGGGAAATGAACTCACCGTCACGGCTCTGGCTGATGAGAATGGCAATGGGCTTGCGCCGGGCAAAGAAGGTTATCCCGGGGAAAAACCGCTGGTGCCACGAGGCATAGATGATGCTCCCGTCTCTGTCCAGGACAGAGCTCTCGTTCTCTGAGTCGATGATTCTGAGCCGGTATGTCGAAGACAGGGCCTTCACCAAGAACAGCCCTGTATAGGGGAAGATATACCGGTAGAGAATGATGCGCGCCTTTTTTCCCATGTTATCCGGAGACGGGCTCGCATTCCTTTTCTGGGATGTTACGCACCGTGCTCCTGCAGGAGCCCATGCCCCTCATGTATCGCCCGAGCCTTATCTCTATACCGATATTTCGTTGCATGCAAGAGCTTCTTTGATGCGTTATGACCGGGCAGGGAGGGCGATCAGCCGATGCCTCAGGATATTGGATACCCGCTCGGTAATATCGAGGTACAGGGAGTACCATCGCATGCGCCGGGACATGGATGTGATGGTGAAGAAAGGCTGCTGTCTGGCGCCGAAGCCGCGGAAAAATCGTTCGATAGGCTCCAGCATGGACCCTTCGAAGTCGAACCTCCTGGTTACCGTGGAAGAAAACCGGATCGCCTCCCACATGAGAAGGCTGCTGCTCCCGCTGTTGCGGAGATCGGGGTCTGCGCCTCCCATGAGATAGAACGCGGAATCACTGTCCCAGATCAGGTACAGCGCTGCATGGATCCTGTCTTTTGTGTCCACGGCAAAGAAAATTTTGCGCTGGTTTCTCTGTCCGAGCACGGTATCGATTCTGAGAACCAGCTCGCGGGAATAGGGGAGGGACATTCCCTGTCTGGCAAAGGTCTTTCTGTTGAGTGCGAGGAATGAATCGATCCCCAGATCGTCGCGCACTTCCACCTGCTTTGAGGCCTTGCGGATCTCCCTGCGGATGTTTCCCTGCAGCTCGGACCAGAGCTTTTCCTCGTCATGAATATCATTCAGGACATAGGAGTATCGGGTGGTTTGCGAAAATCCTTTCCAGTAAAAGGGAAGCCAGTTGGTTATGGAATAGTGAAAGTTCTGTGCAAAGGAGTCGAACCGCGGCAGCTGCTCGATGAGACCGAACATGAGATCTTTCTGTCTGGCAAGCTCGCTGGCGTACTTTCCGGTTGCAGGAGAGATCCAGGGCCCGAGAAATTTCGTGAGCTTGGGCATAATCAGCCGGGTGAGCCCGAACTCTTTGCACATGACATATGGAAGACGTGCCACGATGTGCCCGCCGCTGGAAACCACCACAGCACCCCACTGTCCTGGAGCTACGGCTTCGAGCCAGTAGGGCTGCTGGAAAATGGAATCGGCCTGGGGTATCTCTTCTGAGGTATGCCCATACCCTTCAGATAATGTTCTGCTCTCCATAGTAATTTTCATATGGTTCACCGGCCTTATCTCAATACGTGCGGGAATGGCCGGTGCCGTGACAGTAGATGACCAGGGGCGGTTTCTCCTGATTTCTTGAGAACAAATCCGGTCGGTATTAACATAACTTTCATACCATCTGCTGTGAAAAAACCGGGGGGATCGTGACATGGTGCAGACGGTTCAGAGAACTTCAGAGGAAATCATAGATGATGTGCATTCCCGGCTTTTATGGGACGACCGCATCGATGAGTCGGGTATCGACGTGAACATATCCGACGGCAAGGTAGTTCTCACGGGCAGGGTGCCCACCTGTTCTGACAGGTCCTACGCCGAGGAGGATGTGTATTCCATCGCCGGGGTCAGCTTTGTGGACAACCGTCTTGCAGTAAGCCCTCCCGCCGGAGGTGAGGCACCGGGTGATGACGATATCGCCTCGCATATCAGGAACGCCCTTGAATGGAGCCCTCACATCGACTCCGGGAAGGTTGGTGTAACGGTCGAGGGAGGCGCGGTAACCCTTCAAGGCACAGTCGATTCACTCTGGCAGAAGACCATGGCCGCCAGAATCGCCGAGAACATCAGGGGCGTACTGGATGTAAGAAACTTGCTCAAGGTGGATCCGGCCAGAACGGTTCCTGATGAAGAGATCGCCTGTCAGATCCTAAAGGCCTTTGAGAACGATGCACTCCTCGACATTAGCCTGATCAATGTCCACGTCAAGGACGGTATCGTCACCTTGAGCGGCACAGTCCACAATCACCATGCGCTTCTTACGGCTGAAAAGATCGCGGAAATCACCTCAGGCGTCAGGGATGTAAACAACTATCTGGTCGTCATCTGAATAAGAACGGCTGCTTCAGTGGTGCGGTTTGCCCCTTGCAGCAGAAGGCCGGCGCGGATATACTGCATAAAAACCTGATTACTTGTATCATGGGGGGAGAATGGGGCTGTTCGGGTTCGATTTCACGTTCCTGTTGATATCCGCTATCGTTTCTCTCGTGGCGGCCATCGGCATCGTGTTCATGATTGACTACGTGCAGCCAGGGCTCATGAGTTCCAGGGCGGGCACCAGCGTATTCATCTACATCGGCGTCTTCAGCGCGAACCTCATCATCGAGGCCTTCCGAAGGCGCCTGGAGAGAGGCCGCACGAGGCGCTAGCGCCTGCCTGCCATGACTCAGGGCGATCCCTTGACATTGACCAGGCTCTGGAAGGAGAAGTATCGGTGATCCTTAAGTAACTTCTCCGCGGGAACGAACCTGGTTTCATCAGCGATCAGCGTAATCTGCGAGGACAGGACATTCCGGATGTAAGGGATACCGGTGTTCGAGGGCGGTAGGCCGGCGGCAAGGTATGACTTTTAAGCCTTTCTAAGAATGAATACAGACAGCGGTTATCCTAGTAAACACCGCAAACCGTACGGTAGGGGTATCGCTTGAGAAAAAAAGTCCGGAAAGAGGGTTCTGCGGGAAAATACGTTTTTTAGTAGGAGATGGAGCGGATGAGGTCGAGCTTTTTCCCCAGGTAGAGCTTCAGCGGCTCTTCACTTCCGAACCAGAAATGGTCGACCCCTTCGATGATTCTGATGCGCTCCTTGTCCAGAATGTGTTCCAGCTCGGAGCGGTCGCAGAACTGGTCGCGGGAGCCCACCGCTGCCCAGACGTTCAAGCCCTTCAGGGAGGGGAAGGGGAACATGGAGGTGGGAGGAGATATGAAGATGCAGGGCACATCCACCTCCTGCAGGAAATTTGCCGCAACCCACGAGCCAAACGAGTAGCCTACGATGATGACCGGATAGTCTATGAAGTTCACCACGGTAGCCAGATCTCTCACCTCTCCGACGCCATCATCGAAGGAGCCCCCGCTCCTCCCTACACCGCGGAAATTGAAGCGAAGGGCGGAGTAGCCCCGCCCGAGCACCGTGTCCCAGGCGGCCATGACCACGTTGTTGTCCATGCTGCCGCCCATCAGAGAGTGCGGATGGGTGATGACGGCGCACATGCCCGCTGCGGGCACTTCTTCGTATACCGCTTCCAGCTTGGGATCTTCTCCAATGAACAGGTTTGGCATGAAACTGTATATATCCCCATACGCAACTGAAATCAATGGAGGAACATGAAGATGCCGTGTGCCGGTGAAGGTATGGAGAGCTAAGGAGACTACCTGGCCTTGGGAAGCAGGATGACCCCGTCCGCTACGGTGATGATCGTGACATGGGGCTTGAGGTTCATGGCCCTGAGCAGGGGAAGGTTCACGCCCTCGAATTTCGTGGGGGTGATGTCCATGGCCACCGCCTGGTCCACATCAACACTGTCCGGCCAGGGCACCACCGAGAAGGTATCGTAGGTGCTCAGATGGTCGGCCAAGGTAGGAGTATGGGAAAATGCCCACTCAAGGCCTTTCAGAACGTGGCGGGCACCTACGAACACGATGGCCTTTTCGTCCGGGTGCTGCTCCATGTAGGTGATCACCTTTTCAGACATCCACTTGTCCCGGTTGACCGTTGAAGGGACATCCGCATCCATGGCAATGATATTCATGCCCAGGTCCCGGGCCTGATTGAGGATATTGAGGAAGCTGGGCGAGGTCACGATGCTGTGTATCCAGATGCCGTCGGCCTCGATGAGCCCGCTGCGAAACCGTTCGATGTTCGGTTGCTGGGAGCTGGGGATCTCCACGAAGAGTGTGTTGATCTTTGCATGCTCGGCCAGGGTGGGGAGCGAGTTTGCGATCACCTCGTGGATGTAGTCGTTGCGGTGATGGGTGCCTATGAGCAGGATCCTTTTTTCCCGCGCCTTGTTCACCAGATAGGCCGTAGGATTGTCGGCAAGCTCAAGGTCGAGGGAGAATGCGTTTGCGGCTGGCATGCCCACCATGGCTGCGAGGGCAAGACAAAACATGGTCTCTCTGATGTAATCTCTTAGCTGCCCCATCATCTGAAAGAACTTGTCGGTAAGGTTTCATTCCTTGATAACAGAAACCAGGCTGGCTGGCAAGGCCTTTATCATTTCCTTCAGATCCTCGAAGGTTAGCGCAGCGCAGGCAAGGTTGCGGAAAATGGATGCCCCCTGAAGCCCCCGGACATATCCGGAAATGAACTTCTTCATGAATGCCGCGGCCTTATCCCTGCCGTAGAGTGCGCCCAGCATGTCCAGGTGTTCGAGCATGATCTCCCGGCGCTCATCCATAGAAGGTGCACTTCCGCCTAAGAGCTCGCGGAAGACCCACGGCCTGCCCACGGCGGACCGGCCCACCATGAAGGCGTCGCAGCCCAGCGTGCGGAGACACTCAAGGTCGGAGGCTGAGCGGATGTCGCCGCTGCCCACCACGGGAATGGATATGCTCTGCCTGAGGTCGGCGAAGAGATCCCACCGCGGGGTCCCCTTGTACATATCCGCCCGGGTCCTGGGATGGAGAATGATGCAATGGACCCCGATTTTCTCGAGAGCTGTTGCCAGCTCCACGGCGTTGATCGATCCGCTGTCCCATCCTGCACGCATCTTCACGCTCACCGGTATGCGCACCGCACCAACCACTGCATCGGCCAGGCTTTGAGCCAGGGGGAGATCGCGCATCAACGCCGCGCCCGCTCCCTTGCTCACGACCTTTCTCACCGGGCATCCCATGTTGATATCGATGCCGTTAAAGCCCTGATCCTCAATGATACGCGCCGCATGCGCGGCATGGCGGGGAGAGGTGGTGAAGATCTGGGCCACGAGCGGGGCGTCCTCTGCGGGCCGCCTCAGGAGAGACAGGGTGTTGCGCGTATTCATGAGCAGGCCCTCTGCGCTGATCATCTCGGTATAGCACAGCTCTGCGCCGAAACGCCTCGAAAGAACGCGCATGGGCCAGCTGGTGTAGCCGGAGAGGGGCGCAAGCAGCAGCCCGTGGACAAGGTCGAGACCATAGAGCTTCATGACGAGGAATACCGGCTGCCCTGACGCAGACCTTTGCGCTCCATTTCCCGGTGCACGGCGTCCAGCACCTGCCTCTTGTCCAAGACCCACGACGGCGCAACCAGCTCGTCCTCATGGGGGTCTCCGGTGATGCGCTGCACCACGATGTCTTCCCGCAGGTGCGCGATGAAGCAGGCTGCGGCCTGCGCGTAGGACTCCCGGTCCATGGGCGTATACCGGCCTTCCCGGTAGAGGTGCTCGAGTGAAGTGCCTTTCGCGATGTAGAGCATGTGGATCTTGATGTCGGTCACCGGAAGGCTGGAGACCAGCCGGGCCGTGGCGAGAAAGTCGTCCATGTCTTCGCCGGGAAGGCCGATGATCACGTGGGCGCAGATCCGCAGGCCGAAGGTCGAAGTGAGCCCGACCGCGCGGGAGAAGGTCTCCACGTCGTGGCCCCGGTTGATGAGCTCCAGTGTCCGGTCACTGGCCGACTGGAGGCCGTACTCCATCCATACGAGGCGGTCGGGGGCATAGGAGCTGATCAGCTTGAGTTTGTCTTCATCGATGCAATCCGGCCTGGTGCCGATGGCGAGCCCTACGATCCGGGTATAGGGCAGGATGGCGTCGTAGAGGGCTTTTAATGTATAAATATCTGCATGGGTGTTGGAATATGACTGAAAATAGGCGATGAAGGCCTTTGCCTTATACCGCCTGGCCATGGCATCCATCTGGGTCTCGATCTGGCTCTTCAGGCTGATCCCGCACGAGAATGCGCCCGTGCCCGAGCCGCGGGCGTTGCAGTAGATGCATCCGCCCCTCTTAGCACTATCCCGGTGGGGGCAGCTCAGCCCTGCATCCAGGGTGATCTTCTGAACCCTCTGCCCGAAACGTTCACGCAAAAAGGAGCTGAAGGTCCGGTAGGGGGGCTGGATCATCACAAGAACGGGAAATCAAAACCCTTCAAGCCGAGGTCCTGAGCGAGGTCTTTCATGATCTTCTGGAGCGGGGGATTGATGGGTATGCCCTCTTTCTTACGGACCTTTATCATGTCGAACTCTTTCTCACCTGCAAGATAGATCTTCTGCTTGCCCGGCATCTTCGCGGATTCTCTGATCTCCCGCATGATCGAGCCGGTGATGCCCCGGAACACGGGCAGGGGAACAAAACTCTCGATGTTGATGGCGACGAAGAAGTGGCCGAGCCGGTGAAAAGCTGGCTTGCCGTTATTGAAGCCGGTCAGGGCCTTGCCGAAGCTCCCGCCGGTGAACGATGCGCAAAGGATCTCGACCATGACACCCAGCCCGTAGCCCTTATGCCCCCCCAGCTCCTCGCCGGCCCCGCCCAGGGGAAGCAGGGAAGCCGTGCCCTTGACCAGGGTCTGGAGCAGCTCGTTGCTGTCTGTGGGCTCCTTGCCCTCCCGGTCGATGGTGAGCCCCTTGGGTGTGGGTTTGCCCTCCCGAGCGTATACCTCGATCTTGCCCCGCTGTGTGGTTGAGGTGGCGATGTCCAGAAGGAAGGGGTATTCCTCATCCGAGGGTGCGCCGAAGCTTATGGGATTGGTGCCGATCACTGGCTCGACCCCGAAGGTGGGCGCCACGGACGGTCTGGCATTGGAAAACGCCAGGCCCGCCATATTCTCCCTGACCGCCATGGTGGGATAATACCCGGTGATGCCGAAGTGGGTGCTGTTGCGCACGCCCACCATGCCGACATTACACCTCCTGGCCTTTTCGATGGCAAGGCTCATGGCCCGGTGGGCGATCACGTGGCCCATCCCGTGGTTCCCGTCGATCACTGCGGTATTCTCTGTCTCTTTGACCACGGTTTCTTTCGTGACAGGCTTGAGGATTCCGTCTTTGATCCGGTCTACATACATCTTGAACCGGCCGATGCCGTGCGACTCGACCCCGCGCAGGTCCGACTCTATGAGTATGGAAGCGCAGGTTCCGGCGTCTTCTTCCGGAACCCCGAGTGCCATGAATCCCTGTTTCATGAAGCGTTCGAGCTCACGATGATCGACCTTTACGATGCCTGTTGTGCTCATGGAGGTGTCTCCTTGTATAGGAAAAGGTGCTGTAGTCATGGATGGTTCTCATATCAGATGATTCCTGGTTCGTGAAGAGGATATTCATGGAGAGCCCGCAGATGTCCTGCATCGGCGGCGCCACCTTTGAGGGCGGCAGGCCGCCCGGTCACCCGCCGGAGCCGGATGTCTGCCGGAGCGGGTCCCATGCCTTTGCATAATCGAGAAAGGCACGGTGATGGGGCAGGGGAACGAACTGCTTCCGGTAGATCACGGAAAAGCTGCGCAGGATCCTGGGCGGCTTGAGCGGTATTGGCGTCAGAAGCCCCTGACCGATCTCGCGCCTCACTGCGTGGATGGAGAGAACGGATATGCCCAGGCCTGCAATCACGGCCTCCTTCACCGCTTCGGACGATCCGAGCTCGCAGGATACGGAAAATCGCGACAGGTGCGGCAGGTCGTGCTCGTTCAGGTAGCTCTCGAAAATCGACCTGGTGCCCGAGCCCTTTTCTCTGAGGATGAACGGCTCATGGAGAATGTCCTCGATGCTTGCCTCCCGGAGCTCGCCTATCCGGTGGCCATTGGGGGCGACCAGGATCAGCTCGTCGTCCCAGACGGGCTCGCAGTGAAGTTTTCTGTCATTAATGGTTTTCCCGATAAAACCGATCTCCACCTGACCGCCCAACACCATGTCGATCACCTCGTCGCTGTCGCTGGAGAGGATGTGCGCCTGGATGTCAGAATAGGTTTTTCTCAGGCCCGCGAGCACGGCGGGCAGGATGTAGGTCGAGGGGATCGTGCTGGTTCCGACGAAGACATGGCCCGATACGGTGTCCTCAAGCGAGAGGATCTTCTCGCGTGCCTCATCTCTGAGCCTCAGAACCTTCTTGGCATAACCGTAGAGGATCGAGCCCTCCTGCGTCAGCGATATACCGGTCTTGGTGCGGTTGATGAGCGGGCGGTTGACAAAGATCTCGAGGTTCTTGATGTGCTTGCTCATGGAGGGCTGGGAGAGCAGCATCTTTTTTGCCGCCTCGGAGAAGCTCCGTTCTTCCGCCAGGGCGACCAGGGCCTCGAGCTGCTGAAGGGTGATGCTTTTGAACTGATCTGTAATCATGCAACCATCATAGCTCAGAGAGATAGAAGGGATCAATATGGAATATAAATATATTGCATAGGCGAAATTCAATTCTCCTTCTCAAGCCTCTTCTTAAGGATTGTATTATGGGCGGGTCTGGTTTCCGTTGAAACTTGCAGGTTTCAAAAAAGGTCGAGGGGCCCGCCCCTTGAGGTTTTCATGATTGATGGGAACATCGAGTTGAGACGAGATGCTAAAGATTGCAAAGATACAGATATGCATCCCACATAGTCGCTGGATAATATCATCCGATTATGCCATATGGAAGAAGGAGCGCACGGTATGGGAAACGATGCACAGGACAGGAAAATAAAGCTTACCTCAATGGTTCACGGTGCAGGTTGAGCGTGCAAGCTCGGTCCAGAGGTTCTGGACCAGGCGATCTGCACGCTTCCGGTCATGAAGCACCCTGATCTGCTCGTGGGCATGGACAGACCTGATGATGCCGGGGTATACCGGATCAGCGATTCCCTGGCGCTGATCCTTACGCTGGACTTCTTCACCCCGGTGGTGGACGATCCCTACCTGTTCGGCCAGATCGCAGTGACCAACTCGCTGAGCGACGTCTATGCCATGGGGGGAAGGCCCGTGCTGGCTATGAACATCATCTGCTTTCCCCAGGAGGGAGAGGTGTCCATCCTTAAGGACATACTCAAGGGCGGGTTCGACAAGATGAGCGAGGCCGGAGTGCTTCTGGTGGGCGGTCACAGCGTGGACGACCCGGAGATCAAATACGGCCTCTCGGTGACCGGCACCGTGCATCCGGAGAAGGTTCTCAAGAACACGGGCGCCCGGGAAGGGGACCTTCTCATCCTCACCAAGCCGCTGGGTACGGGCATCATTTCGACCGCGGTCAAGGCCGGGATGGCGAGCCGTCAGGCCGAGGAGGCGAGCATCCTGTCCATGAACACCCTCAACAAAGTCCCTGCCGAGCTTTTGGAAGGTTACCGGGTTCACGCATGCACGGACATCACCGGGTTCGGGCTTCTGGGGCACGCCTGCGAGATGATCGAGGGCTTGAGTGTCGGTATGGTCATCAATGCCTTGCGCGTCCCACTGTTCGATGAGGTGCTCGAGTATGCAGACATGGGCCTGATCCCGGGAGGGGCCTATCGGAATGAAAAGTTCCGGCAGGCGTTTGTCCGCACGGAAGGAGACTTGAGCGACAGCCGCCTGAAGCTCCTGTTCGACCCGCAGACCTCGGGCGGGCTCCTCATCGCGCTTGAGCCCGATCAGGCCGAGCAGCTTCTGGAGGATCTTCACTCGCACGGGGTAAAAGACTCAGCCATCATCGGCGAGATCACCGCCGGACATCCGGGGAGAATCGTGGTCAGGCCGTAAGGGACAGGGAGACAGGATGGTTGAGAAGCTCTCCTAGTCTTAAACAGCGGGTGCGGCGCTATTTCTTCACGATCACGATTCTATAGCCTGTCCCGTCCTGCTCGATGCGATCTACAAACCATCCTTTGCTCCCGGCGGCACGCGACACGTTTTCCCTGGCTGTGTCGGTGTCCACCAGGATCTCGATTGTGCCGTTTTTCTGCTCCTTTATTCTGTTCATAACCAGGATGACCGGCTGGGGGCACGAGAGCCCCCGTGCGTCGATAGTTGCATTCATGCTCATGCTCCTCACCATGCAATCATGCTTCTCTTCTTTTTTCGTTTTGGACGGTTTGCCAGTGCTATACTCCTTTGGCCCTCATGCTCCAGCCGATGAGCAGGCATACGACAAGCCCGATTCCCACAGCCGCAGCACCGTGGGGTCCTATCCCCGAAGGCGAGCTTGCAAGCCCGAAATTGTGAGCGAATGCGGCACCGGACACCATACCGATGACGAACACGGCCGCGTCGCCGTCTCCTTCGCCGCTCAAGAAGAGCTGCCGCCCGGGGCAACCGCCTGCGAGGCAAAAGGCGAGGCCTGCCAGCGTCATTCCTGCAAAGTTCCAGAAATGCATGCTATGCGCCACCGGCTGACCAATGAAGCCGGGTTCGAACTGCCCGAAGACGAGGTTTGCGAGAAAGGCGGCCAAAACCAGCGCGATGACCCCGCCCAGGAGATGGGTCTGGCGGAACAGGATGAGGTCGCGCAGGGCGCCCATGGTGCAGAACCTGCTCTGCTGGGCGATACCTCCCACCACCAGGCCGATGGCCAGAGAAACGAGCAGAGGGGCATGCATGGAGCCGGGGCCGCTCATACTGTAGAAGAGCACGCCGCTCATACCCTTACCCTGGATCTGCGGATAGATGAACAGGAGCAGCAGAAAGCCCAGGGCTATGAGCGGCATGATCATGCCCGCCGCCTTCGAGGTTGGCTGTGATCTGCCCAGGGTGTAGCCGTTTTTCAAAAAGAGTGTTCCCACCCACACCCCGAAGACAAGACCGGCAATCCCCAGGACCGCATTCAGATCGCCGCCTGCGAGCCTGAGCAAGGCCCTCCAGGGACAGCCGAGAAACACCAGTGCCCCGATCATGGCGAACGCGCCCAGGATGAATCGGACGATGGGCGCGGAACCAGCGCGAGGCCTGAATTCACGGAAGAGCAGCGCCGCCAGGAAGGACCCCAGGACAAAACCCAGGATCTCAGGCCTCAGATACTGGACCGTTTCCGCCCGGTGCAGGCCCAGTGCGCCCGCGATATCACGTGCGAAACACGCGACACAGACCCCCATGTTCCCGGGATTGCCGAGCTTCTGAAGGGCAGCGGCAAGAATGCCGATAACCGCCCCGACGCCGATGACTCCCCACCTCGTTGCAAGAACATTTTTCATCCTCATACCATGCAGACTCCTCTCGTTTGGATGATCGGGGTTATCCCGCAAGGCCCGCTGTGCTCGGTTAGAATAAAAACCCCGTTTTCCATTGCATTTTGTATGCGAGTACGCATGCCCTTTTCATAATGAAAGGTGTGTCCCGCACTGTGAAGTTTGCTGGTACGCTTATAGAAGGCTCAAGTACGAATGGCAAATAATTATATTGAATAAAGTAATAAACTATATGCACCAAAGCAATGACAGAACAGGGTGACAGTTCCGGCAGGGTGAGATTTTATGTCGATCAGATGGTCCTCGTCCGTACGGGCATGAGGTGAATCCCCCTATCGTGCGGCCTTGCTGCTTGTGTTTTACATTGATTTGTTTCATAATCCCCGCGTGACAAAAATATCTCGCGAAATCACCAGCAGGAGGAAAAGAGGAATGAAGAGAATTTTTTATGCAATCAGTATGGTGGGTATTCTCGTGGCGTTTTTCTCTGCCCCGGCGCCGGCTGCCGATGATTCATGGGAAAGGGTCAAGGCGGCGGGCAAGCTTGTGATCGGGATCGACGACGCGTTTCCGCCCATGGAGTTCCGAAACGAGCAGAACGAGCTCGTGGGGTTCGACATCGACGCATCACGCGAGCTGGGCAAGAGGCTCGGCATCGAGATCGAGCATGTGCCCACTGCCTGGAAGGGCGTGATCATGTCTTTGAAGACCAAAAAGTTCGATATCATCTGGTCTGGGATGTCCGTGACCGAAGAGCGCATGAAGGAGATCTCCTTCACCAAGCCCTACATCATGGAGAAGCAGGTCATGGTGGTCAGGGCGGACAACGAGAAGATCAAGAGCGTCAAGGACCTCGGCAAGGCGCACGTTGCCGGTGTGCAGCTCGGCTCCACCTCCGAGGAGGCGCTCAAGAGCCTCGGGACCGAGTTCAAGGAGGTCAAGCGCTACGACAACAACACCTCGGCCTTCATGGACCTCAAGATCGGAAGGATGGACACCCTGGCCGTTGACGAGCTCGTGGGCCGCTACTACCTGTCTCAGCGCCCGGGCGAGTATCGCGTGCTGCCCGAGCCGCTGACCTCAGAGCCTATCGGGATCGGCATCAGGAAAGAAGATGTAGCGCTTAGGGAAATGATTCAGAAAACCCTCGACGAGATGTTCGCCGACGGCACCATGAAGAAAATTTCCATCAAATGGTTCGGAGATGACATCACTGCATGGAAGTAGGAACCAAACGGCCCGGCGTGCTGAAAGGCGCGCTGGGCTTCTGCCTTTTGCTGCTGATTCTCCCTGCGGTTGCACTTGCTGAGCCCGATCCATATGAGATTCTGGCCTCGGCCACACGGGAGGCCAACTCCGGAAACATCGAAGCCGCTCTCAAGACCTATCTGAAGGTCCCGGCGCCTAAGCCCGGAGAAGACGGCGGCGCCTTCGTGCGCTCGCGCATGGAGGCCGCCAAGATCTGCTTCAGCACGGCCGAGTATGAAAAGAGCTCGTCTCTATGCGAGGAGATCTTGAGCCACTACCCGGAGAATCTGGAGGCAAAGAACCTGATCAAGCAGGTCTCTATAGTGCAGACGCCCAAGTGGGTTCGTTTCCTCAAGGACATGGGCACGTACTTGCCCACCCTGCTCAGGGCGTCCGGCATGACCATTCTCCTGGTGCTCATCACCATGGTCATCTCGCCCGTGGCAGGGCTATTCATCGCCCTGGCCAGGATCAGCCGCGTCCGGAGCATATCGTGGTTTTTCTGGTGCTATATCTGGGTGTTCAGAGGCACCCCGCTTCTGCTCCAGCTTTTCTTCATTTATTACGGACTTCCTCCCCTGGGTATCACACTCAGCCCCTTCACTGCCGCAGTGCTGGGGCTCGGCCTGAATTACTCGGCCTACCTGGCCGAGATCATGCGCGGGGCCATCGAGAGCATCGACGCGGGCCAGATGGAGGCGGCAAAGTCGCTGGGCATGACCTACTGGCAGGCTATGAGGCGCATCATCGTGCCCCAGACCTACAAGCGGCTCGTACCGCCCGTCGGCAATGAGTTCATCGCGCTGATCAAGGACACGGCCCTGGTCTCCACCATCGCCATGGTTGAACTCATGCGGGCCGCGGACCAGATCTTCAACACGACCTTCAACATCTTCATCCTCATACAGGCTGCCATGATCTACCTGATCATGACCAGTATCTTCACCGTATCGTTCAGAAAACTCGAAGACAGACTGGGGGTGTACGAGAACCGATGATCGAGCTGGTTGACGTCGTCAAACGCTTCAACGATTTCACGGCCGTGGATCACGTGAGCCTGAAGATCGACAAAGGGGAGAAGATCGTGATCATCGGCCCCTCGGGCTCGGGGAAAACCACATTGCTCAGAATGATCAACTTTCTGGAGACCATGGACTCGGGCCGGATACTCCTGGAAGGCAGAGAGGTCGGATACCGCAGGGACAAAAAGGGCAGGCTCGTGATGGAAAAACAGGACATCATATGCAGGCTGCGCTCGGAGATCGGGATGGTGTTTCAGCACTTTCATCTCTTTCCCCACATGACGGCGCTGCAGAACGTCATGGAGGGGCCTGTAACCGTGAAGAAGCAGTCCCGGGATGAGGCCCGGAGAGTGGCACTGGACCTTCTGGGCAAGGTGGGGCTGCTGGACAAGAAAGACACCTATCCGGCCTTCCTCTCCGGGGGGCAGAAGCAGCGGGTCGCCATTGCCCGGGCCCTTGCCATGAAACCCATGCTCATGCTCTTTGACGAGCCGACCTCGGCGCTCGACCCGGAGCTCGTGGGCGAGGTCTTCACCACGATCAAGCAGTTGGCCGAGGAGGGAATGACCATGGTGATCGTCACCCACCAGATGGGCTTTGCCCGTGAGATGGCCGACCGGGTCATCTTCATGGACGAAGGCAGGTTCATCCTCGAAGGAACCCCGGGGGACGTCTTTTCCCACAGCATGGACAACGCCAGGGTCAAGGCCTTTCTCCAAAAGGTTCTGTAAGAAGGTTTTCAAGAACTGTTTCCGCCGGCTCAACCTGTCCTCCTGTACGATACTTCCGCGGTACCATGGAGTTCTCTGTCACGCCTGAGCGGATTTCCGATCCGCCCTCTTTCATATAGATTATTGTGCGGCAGGGATTATTCATACATTTATGAAGCTGCAAGCCGGAGGATAAAGCCGGATCAACCCCTTTCTCTTGGGGGCCCCTGCCCATGAGCGGCCGGTTTGTCCGTACGACACTCCGGATATGACCCGGCGGTGAGCCGGAAAAGGGCATTCACATAGGGAAGGGAATGCAGGAGCCCTGTCGGGCGGTTATTGCGCACATGTGCCCGGTTGCAGGGAGCCTGGCAACAGCTATTCAGTGATGGGAAAAATATGGGAAAGATCGTGATCGATCGGCCTCATCAAATCATCGCGGTCGGCGATTCGCTGACCGCCGGTTCTCAGCCAGGAATCACCGATTATGCACCTTACACCGGGCCGAACACACGGGATCTTCTCCCTACCTCATATCCCTACGTGCTCTCCGACCTGCTCTCGGTCTCCATGGGCACCCGGCTCATACGCAACCTGGGCAGGGGGGGCAGCACTACCCGTGACTGGCTGCCCGGGGCCACATGGGAGAGAGCAGATGTGCCCGGTTTCCCCCTCAACGGGAGGCCCCTGGATGAGATACTTGCTTCACGGGAGAACATCAGAGTGTGCCTTCTGATGTTGGGCACGAACGATGTGAACAGCTCGGTTGTGCCCGATTTCATGATGAGGCGGATCGGCGGGGTTGTGGGATATGAGGACGATGATTTTCTCAAAACCCGAGAGAACCTCATTATCATACTCACTCGCCTTCATGAAAAAGGTATTGTCACCTATCTCGCAAAGATTCCACCCAACCGCAACCGCGGAGGCGAGTCACTTTTCGGTCTCGACCGGCTCTTTTTCAATCGCAGAGGGGTACAGGAGAAGCTCGACCTCTATACCCGCATGGTCAATGCGCGGATTGATGAGATCTATGCGTCGCACCCCCATATCGTCCGGAAGGGGCCGGATTTCTACACCCTGTTCAAGGAGAGAAGCGATGTCTGGAGCCGGGATCTCATGCATCTGAACACCCTCGGCTATCGCTTCATGGCCTGGACATGGGCCGAGCTGCTGAGATCGGAAAAGATCGCCATCCAGGTCTGAACGCACTACCGGCTGTATAGCCCCGCACAGAGAGCCAGGCGCTTGTGCCTTCGGGAAAAATCATATAAGAACATGCGCATGGGACATGCGGGTAACAGGTCGCCGCTCTTCGAGGCCGGGTCGATTTCCACCTTGCGCGAGGCAGGGGTGCAGCATGTGTGACACCTTTGCCGTCGGCGAGGCCGCAACTCGGGCAGGAAGCTGGATTTTTGCCAAGAACTCGGATCGAGAGCCGGATGAGGCCCAGATCGTTGTTTCCTATCCCGGGAAAGAACATTCCCACCACCAGGAAGTGAGGTGCACCTATATCAGCATTCCTCAGGCGCCTGAGACCCGCGGTGTCGTACTCTGCAAGCCGTTCTGGATCTGGGGCGCAGAGATGGGGGTAAACGAGAAGGGCGTGGTGATAGGCAACGAGGCGCTGTTCACCAGGAGCAAACCCGAGAAATCTCCGGGGCTCATCGGCATGGACCTGGTGAGGCTGGGCCTTGAGAGGGCAGATACGGCCCAAGAGGCGGCCGATGTTATCACCGGACTTCTGAGGCGCTATGGGCAGGGCGGCCCATGCGGCTACCGGGACAAGAAATTTACCTACATGAATTCGTACCTTATCATGGACCGCACCGGGATCGTAGTGCTGGAAACCGTAGGGCGGGATTATGCCATGAAATCCTACCAGGACTTCGCCGCCATATCCAACGGGATCACCATCGGCCGCGACTGGAAGGAATCGAGCATGCCCAGGGGCACGGATTTCCAGGCGTTCAGCGATCCCATCATGACCTGGTTTTCCGGCAGCCGTGCAAGGAGAGCATACATTATCGAGCATATCAGCCCGCACGGGAGCACCTTTGGGGTTGCCGATGCCTTCGAGATCCTGCGCGGGCACCAGGGCGGCCTGCTCTTCAAGGGTCTGAATCACGATGTGTGCATGCATGCTGCAGAACCTCTCATAAGGAGATCGCACACCACGGGTTCGCTGGTGGTGGAGCTCGACTCATCCTCAGGTTTTCGAATCTTTGTCACCGCAGGGTCTTCACCCTGCCTCACCGCCTTCAAGCCGATCCTCCCCGGAAACATGCCGGCGGGAATTGATCAGGGCGGATTCCGATACAATGAAGATTCGTACTGGTGGCGGCACGAGGCCTTCATTATCCAGGCACAGTTGCGGCTGTCGCAGGTGCAGGAACCGCTCTTGAAGGAGATCCGGGAGTTCGAAGGCGGTTACTGCCTGAACATGCCCTTCTTCGACTGGGAAAGCCGGGACAGGGCGCTCAAATCCGTGAGCAGCGAGGCATTCTTCCGCTCTTCAACACTCGAGTCCTCGTGGCTGCATGCAATGAAAGGCATGGCGCAAGACCGCAGGCCCTTGCACAATGTTTTCTGGAAGATGACGGCCAGGAGAAACGGCATCCCCCTCGAATAACCTGAGCGCCTGATGGGTGCGGCGCATCCTCCTGATCCGAAAAAACCTATTTCACTTAAGGGGTCGTCCGAGAAGGATCATGGGCATCCGGCAAGCCGGTGAAATATGAGGGATGACATAAATAATAGATTGCAATCATTCAAGTATTTATATATCATCAGAGGCTGATATTTCCGCTTGCATAGCAATGATTCATTGCGGCGGGCAAGGTTTCCGGCCGTGTCAGCCGTACATGCCAATGTACCCCCCGGCGCTTGCCGGCGGGAATGAGCATGAACAACAGGAGGAGGCATGGGAAATGGGTGATGTTCTCAAGCGTACGGTAAACCTGATTCGATCGCTCCACGGGTTTCCGGCTTTTCAGTCCAAGGTGAAACACATGCTCTGTTCGACGGCGCTTTCCTTCCTCGGGCCGGCTTTCGAAGTGGTCGGAAGGCACGTCCCGGAATTCCGTAAAGAGATCGAGTCATGGGAGGAGGGCAGGAGGTTCGCCCTCAGGGTTTTGCCGAAGGGCCCTGCCATTACCCTGGAAAAGAGCGGGGATATGATCCGCTACCTGGGAAAGGGACTGAAGTCGCCGCATATCACCCTTTCGTTCAAGAACTACGACTCGGCCCTGCCGGTTTTGATGGGCATCGCAGGATCGCACCAGGCCTTTGCTGAAAACCGGATTCTCGTAGAAGGTGATCTGGCAAAGACCATGGAGATCAACCGGGTGGTGAACATCGTCAATGCGTATCTCCTGCCCGGCATTGCCACGAAAAAAGTACTGAAGAGGGCGCCCAAGATGACACTGAGGGACTATATCAACAAGGGCAAGGTGTATGCCGGGCTCGTTCCGGCGGTTGTCCGGCACTTGATATAACATCATATCCAGCCAGGAGGATCTCATGATACCCCATTACTACCAGCATTTCTGCCCGGTGAAGATACTCTCGGGCCACAACGCGGTGAGCAATATCCCGTTTGAGATGGACATACTGGGCTGCAGGAGGGCCATGGTCGTCACGGACAAGGGCGTGGTGGATGCAGGTCTGATCAACCTGGTCAGAGAGGCCTTCGCCGACTCGGACAAGGAGATCGGCTATGTCTTTGACGAGGTCCTGCCGGATTCCAGCAACCGGCTTGTGAACAAGCTCGCCAAGCTCTTCGAAAAGGAAAAGTGCGACTGCTTCCTGGCCGTGGGCGGCGGGAGCGCCCTGGACACGGCAAAGGGGGCGAATATCGTGATCTCCGAGGGCACCGACGACATTCTCTTGCTCCAGGGTAACGAGATCATCAAAAAAGAGCTGCTGCCCATGATCGCCGTTCCCACCACCTCAGGCACCGGCTCCGAGGTGACCAAGGTGGCGGTGATCTATAACGAGGAAAAGAACATCAAGATGGCCTTTGCCTCAGACCGGCTCTATCCCAGGGTGGCGGTCCTCGATTCCCGGATGACCATGACCGTGCCTCCCAAGCTCACTGCGGCAACCGGCATGGACGCGCTCACCCATGCGATGGAGGCATATACCTGCATGCAGAAGAACCCCATAGACGACGTTTTCGCGCGGGCGGCAATCGAGCTCATCCGAAAGTATCTCGTGCGCGCAGTGGAGAACGGCAAGGACGAGGAGGCCCGTCTCGGTATGGCCAATGCCTCGCTGTTGGCCGGCATCGCCTTTTCCAACTCCATGGTCGGCATGGTCCATGCCCTGGCCCATGCCTGCGGAGGTGTATGTCATGTGCCGCACGGGATCGCCAACGCCATCCTGCTCCCCCACGGGCTCGAATTCAACATCCAGAGTATTCCCCGCCCTATTGCCGAGCTGTCCGGAATGCTGGGTGGCTCCATCGAATTCATGGAGGAAAAAGAACAGGCCATGGTTACGGTCTCCCTGGTGAAGAATCTTCTGGGCAGACTCAACCGGATCAGCGGTCTGCCCGTGAGGCTGCGCGACGCAGGGGTCGCGGAGGATAAGCTTCCCGCCATTGCTTCTGCAGCCATCAATGACGGCGCCCTGGCGTTCAACCCCGTGGAGGTGAGCTATGACGAGGCACTGGAGGTGCTGAAGAAGGCCTACTGAGGCCTATCCCGGCTCACCCCGATTTTTTTAAGCAGAAGCGGGTACTCGTCAGGCCCGGGTAAGGGCGTAGATTCGCCATGGGTGCTCGACCGTCTCCTGATGCCGGTCTCGCAAGAACCCTTTTTACAGACCGGAAACCATTCCCATGGCAGTCCCTCTGCATGTTATTATGATACATTTCCGGCCGGTTGCATGACAAGGTCCGAGGGACTATTATCTTACTTATACAGAAAACTATTCAGGCCAGTGACATGCGATATGGAATACTTTCCAAGCATGGGGGAGGAGGGTGAGATGAGAGACAGGTACAGCATCATAGGCCCGCTCTATGATGTGCTCGCAAAACTGTACAGCGCCGGCCGTATCGACCGGTGTAAGCTCGCTATGCACGACGTGATCAGGCCCGACGATACGGTACTTTTCGCCGGGGTGGGGCAGGGGATCGACGCCGTTGCAGCGGCCGAGCGGGGTGCGCGGGTCACGGTGATAGATCTCTCCCGGTCCATGCTCGACATCTTTTCCAAAAGGATATCGGGCAGGCACTTCCTTCATCCCATCGAGGTGATTCATACGGATATCCTCAAGTATGACGAATTCGGGAAGTTCGACATGGTATTTGCCAACTTTTTCCTGAACGTCTTTACCCGGCCCATGGTCATGGCCGTGATCGAGCATCTCGTCAAGCTGGCAAAACCGGGAGGGTACATGGTGGTGGGGGATTTTGCCCTTCCGTCGGGCAGCGCCGCTGCCAGAGCCGTCCAGAGCCTTTACTGGTACATCGCCGATATCTTCTTTGTGCTCACCGCCAGGAACGCCTTTCACCCCGTGTATGACTACCAGACCATGCTCAAAGGGCTCGGGCTCAAGATAGAAAGGGTTAGGTATTTCCGGCTTCTCTTCGACGACCGGTATTGCTCGATCCTCGCAAGAAAGGACTGAGCCTGGCTCTTTGGCTCTGTGAGCCGCTTTTGCTAGTCCTACAGCCCTTCTCAAGGTGAGATAATCAAACATGGTATGCCAAGGAAAGGGGCGTAAACCTGCCGGTCAAGAAAAAATCTGCTCACAAGAGTGAAAAAGATTACCCACAATGAAAAAATCCCACAGGCACCAGAAAAATTATAAGTAGTTGATAATAGGTAAGATAATTATATCAATATCAGTTTTAACCTGATATTAGCCTGATAATTGTTTCGTGTTTTTGCAAAAATAATTTGGCACGTTTTGTGATTATCCCTTCCCATGGCAGAGGCATCCTGGAAAGAGGACAGAACATGCACCAATTGGAATTGCATCGTGTTCGTATGAAAGGAAGGGAGTTATGAGAAATACCGTTACTGAGCATAAGGTAAGGTCACTCAGTAGTATTTCAGAGGTCAAGAATCCAGTCGCCATCTCTCCCATAATATTGAAAAAAATATATTCCAGCGGCAGCCTGAAGAACTGCAGTGAAGGGGTGGGCTTCTGCATCAAGAACCAGATCCGCGATGCCATGCTCACCGGCGTCCAACGGATGGCCATCAACCAAACAGAGATACCCCTGCACGATATTTTCGTAGGAAGGAACGGCTCGAGGCTCAGGGCCGATCTGATCGGCCAGGAAAACAGGGTCTGTTTCCCTCTGGGCGAAGACGTGCACTTCCTCGTCACCATCGATCCGCTTCTCAAGAATCAGGAGCATCACATCAGCCTGAGCATCGACACCGACCACTTCGGCACATTGAGCCTGGATGCAACTGACACGGTCATGGAGACCCGGGCCGACCAGAGCCGCATCCCCTGCGTGAAGGATGCCAATTATGACATGGATATCGTACACAAGCGCCAGGAGTTCGTCGAGAATTTCTCGGGCGTGAAGCTGCACCACATCAAGCATTACTCATTCGACCCGGCCCTCACCAGGGGGAATATCGAGAATTTCACCGGCGTGGCGCAGATTCCCATGGGTTTTGCAGGCCCCTTAAAGGTCAACGGCGAATATGCCAAGGGCGAATTCCTCATCCCGCTGTGCACAAGCGAGGGGACCCTGGTGGCCTCCTACAACCGCGGCATAAAGATCCTCAACATGTCCGGAGGCATCACCACCACCATCGTGGAAGATCAGATGCAGCGCGCCCCGGTGTTCGTATTCGAGTCATCCCGGCAGGCCAGAGACTTTTCCCTGTGGCTTGACGAACATATGGACGAGATCCGCAGCCAGGCGGAGTCGACTTCCAAGGTGGCCAGGCTCCTGGATATCGAAAAATATCTGGCGAGTAAGTTCGTCTACCTGAGGTTCAACTATTACACCGGCGATGCAGCGGGACAGAACATGGTCAGCATGGCCACCTTTGTCGCCTGCAGCTGGATACTCGCCCAGTACAAGGAGATCAAGCATTTCTACATGGAGTCGAACATGGCTACCGACAAGAAATGCTCGCAGATCAACACCATGAACACCAGGGGAAAACGGGTGGTCGCGGAGTTCACCGTGCCCCGTGATATCCTGATCCATCACATGAGGGTCGATCCCGACACCCTGGTCTACCACAGCCAGGTGGCAAATCTGGGCGCCTTTATGGCCGGGTCCTCCAGCAACGGTTTGCATTGCGCCAATGCACTGGCAGCGCTCTTCATCGCAACGGGCCAGGATGTGGCGAACGTGGCCGAGGCCTCCACCGGGCTGATCTATACCGAGGTGACACCCGAGGGCGACCTGTATGCCTCGCTGACCCTGCCTTCGCTCATCGTTGCAACCTATGGGGGAGGGACCGGACTGCCCACACAGAGAGAATGCCTCGATATACTCGGGTGCTATGGACAGGGCAAGGTAAAGAAATTCACCGAGATCGTCGCCGCTGTAGCCCTTGCAGGGGAGCTTTCCCTGGCGTCGGCGATCTCGTCACTCGATTGGGTTACCAGCCACGAGCGGCTGGGGAAAAACCGCTGAAGCATTAGGAGGAAGGAGGAATATCATGGAAAGTACGATACGGCTCTCAGCAGCTCATGCGCAGGCCTTGGAAAAACAGCATGCACAGGCGGTTCATCTCGATGCCCAGAAGTCAAAGGCGCGGCTCAGGGAGATCGGGATCGACATGTTCAGCATGGATGAGCGGATCGGGTACCTCAAGAAGTACGGGAACCACTGCCTGTCCTTTTCAGCGTTCCAGCCGAACATGCATTTTTTCGATATATCCGGCATCGGCTATATCGCCTACAGGAAAAAATGGGGCGCCCGTTTTGTGCTGGCAGACCCGGTGTGCCATGTGAACGATCGGGAATTCCTGGTGAGAGAATTTCTCAAGGACCGGACGAACACGGCATTCATCCAGATATCCGAATCGTTTGCCCGTCTTCTCCATGAAAAGTTCGGCCTCTATGCAACCCAGTTCGGAATCGAGAGCATCATCGATCTGAAGAACTGGAACCTCAAGGGGAAGAAGAAGCAGGTGCTGCGCACCTCCATCAACAAGGCCCAGAAGGACGGGGTGCGTTTCATGGAAATGAATGGAAAGAACATCGACGACGAGCTCTCCAGGGAATGGTTGCGCACAAGGAAGGTGAGGCGCAAAGAGGTCGTGTTCCTCATCAGGTCCAGAGATCAGAAGTACCAGGAGGGAACGAGACGGTTCTACGCCTTCCTCGATGATGAGCTGCTCGGGTTCATCCATTTCGACCCGATCTACGAGGATGGAAGGATTGTCGCCTATGTGCCCAACATCTCGCGGTTCTCGCCGAAGTTCAAGCAGGGCATCTTCTATCCCCTCATGGTCCACGCCATGGAAACCTTCCAGTCTGAGGGCGTGCCCTACCTCTATCTCGGCCTCTCTCCCCTGGTCGTGGCGGATGAAGATTTGCCCTGCGAATCAGGTATCCTGAAATGGATGATCCGGCTCCTCTATAAGTACGGGAATTTCCTCTACAGCTTCAAGGGCCTCCACTTCACCAAATCGAGGTTCTCGGGCACCGAGGTGAAGACCTTCTGTGCCCACAGGGAGTGGCTGCCGGCAAAATCCATGCTCACGGTTTTCAGGATCTCGAACATCATCTGAGCAGAGACGCCAGTGATGGCTTGAAACCGGTTCTTGAGGTTGCTCACTCGAATGCGCCCATCCGTGCAAATGTAAGGATGGGCCATCCATATGCAAGCGCGGCACGCCGGAGCCTCATGTCCGGGTTGGTGGCAACCGGATGCCCGACGGTTTTCATGAGCGGGATGTCGAAGAAAGAGTCGGTATAGAAATAGCTCTGCGAAAGGTCGATGCCGTTAAGCCCGGCCCAGCGGATCGCATATACCCTCTTGCCCTCGCCATAGCACAGAGGCTTCACCAGTCTGCCCGTGAGAACACCGTCCTTGGCCTCCACCTCGGTGCAGATCATATCGGTTATGCTCAAGGCATCGGCGACAGGCTTTACAAAGAAACGGGGTGAGTTGGAAATCACCGCCACCCGGTGTCCTCGGTCCCGGTGGCTCAGAATGAGCTCCGCCGCCTCGCGGTAGATGGTTTTTTTCATCATCTCCTCGAACCAGAGCGAGCAGAAGCGATCCATATCCTTCAGCGAGGTGCCCGAGAGCATCGCCATGTTTTTCTCGTACCATTGTTCGATATCGAGCAAAGACAGCCGGTATAGAATGATCTTGAAGATGCTCTTCACCAGATGGCTTGCAGGCACCAAACCATGTTTTCTGGCGAATTTCACGGATGAGAGCCCCGAGTTTGCCCAGGTGATGGTGTGGTCCATATCAAAAAACGCCCCAACAGAGCTCATAGAGATACATGTATCAGAGCAGGGAGGTCATGACAACCTGGTCTTATTCACCGAAGATAACACCCCTATGCCGGATTCGGTCCTGGATATGCCGTATCATCTGCCCCTGCATTTGGAATGTGGGTTCATGGTTTCTCCGTGCAGCGGTATATTCTCAGTGTTTGCTTTGACATCCCTCTGTATTCAAAGTAATATGTGCTCATCGTAAAAAGGACGCCCGCATCAGCGTAGAAGAGATGCAGGACTTCCGGGTGGCCCTTGAATCCTCCTGTGCAACGGCTTTGGAAGATAGATCGCCGTGTGCGGCTTCGGCCGGATTCAGGAATTGGCCTCTAAAGTCCCAAGCTATTGATATGCTGCTGAGCGAAATGATGTGAGAGGATGTTGAACGTGAAAAGACCTACATGGGATGAATATTTCATGATGCTTGCCAAGCTCACGGCTTCCCGTTCCACCTGCCTGTCGCGTCCCACCGGCGCCGTGATCGTCAAGGACCGGCAGATCCTTGCCAGCGGCTACAACGGGTCCCTGCCCGGAGAGGCGCACTGCATGGACGAGGGGCAGTGCTTCAGACGCTCTCTCAAGTGGCCCGAGGCGATGAAGTATGATATGTGCAGGTCGGCCCATGCAGAGGCCAATGCCGTGGCGCTGGCTGCAAAGAAGGGGGTCTCTCTGGAGGGGGCGAGCATCTACTGCACCCTTGAGCCGTGCATCACCTGTGCAAAGCTCATCGTCATGTCGGGCATCACCCGGGTGATCTACGAGCATGCGTACGACTCTCCCATCCCCGAGCGGGACCGATACTGGAAATCCGTGCTCGCATCCGGCAACATCGGCGTGGAGAAGCTTGTGATCGGTGATGAGACCGTGCAGTATGCCTTGAGTTTTCTGAAACCGGACACATCGAAGAGGAGGTTATGAGGCATGGTATTCGGGGCAGACAGGATCGTGGGCATGATCAGGAGCGGGGTGGAGGTGGAGGACGCGATTACCGGGCAGATCACCACCAGGCCCCTCATCGAGCATATCGGCAGCGATCAGATCGAGCAGATCGAGGGGACCACAGTGGACTTGAGGCTCGGCGCGATCTACCGCCCTGTGGGCAGGGCCAGTCTCATGCGAGACAAGAGGATCACCCCGCGGATCGAGAAGGTCATGGATATAGAAGAATCCCCTGACGGCGTCTATCTCGTCTCGGGCGGGGAATACCTGCTGTTCCAGACCATCGAGCAAGTGAATATGCCCCGGGACGTGTTCGCCTACATCAGACCCCGCACCACGCTCATCCGCTCCGGGATTCCGCTGGAGACCGCCTTCATCTCTCCCAACTATCAGGGGAGGCTCACCGTGGGGATGAAGCACCAGGGACCGGCCGAGGTGGAGATCCAGATGGGGTTCAGGATACTGTGCATCGCGTTCTATCCCATTGACGGGTGTGCGGTCCCCTATCGCGGGGTATGGCAGGGAGACCGGGTATCGACGAATGGAGAAGAGGAGAGACCGTTTTGAAGTATTTCGCAGATGAATACCATCACATCGAGCGTTGGAAAGAACTCAGGAAGGATCTGTTCCGGAACGAAGAGCCGGCCATCAAACTCATCGGCATGACCACCCCCACCGAAGAGATGCTCTCTCAGGGGGTCACCACCGAGACGCTGCCCGCGTACACCGCGCGCCAGAGCCACGAGTCGGCCGGCACCCACGAGGACGATCTGCGGCTGAACAAAAAGCTCATTTCCTGGGAGCACCTCACCTGCCTGGAGGCCGTCCAGTTCGTGTACTACGTGACCGGGGTTTCCAAGTCTCTGGCGGGCCAGTGGACCCGGCACCGGATCGGCATCGGGTGGACCTTCCGCTCCACCCGGTATGTCAAGGCCAGCAAGAACATGTTTATCTACCCGGCGCTGGAGTACCTGGACTCCGAAGACACGGTAAAGGCCGCCTACCAGGCTTACGAGCGGGAGCACCGGCATGCCATGGAGGTGTATGACGAGCTCAAGGATCTGGGCATCAGGAACCAGGAGCTCAGGCGCCTCATGCCCGTGGGTTGGTCCACGGCCGCCTATGTGTATGTCAACGCCCGGTCCCTGAGGCATTTCTTCGAGCTCAGGCTCGACAAGTCAGCCGAGTGGGAGATCCGCAGGCTTGCCTACCTGATGTTCAATGACGTCATGAAAATCGCTCCGACCCTGTTCGAGGATCTGGCGGGTTGACGTGCTTCATGTCTGATACAGGAGGCGATGAATCCCCGAAGGGGAAGGTGCATCAAAAAAAGAATGGCACCTAAGGAAAACGATCTTTTCAGCGCTGGTTCCCTCGATGGAGCAAGCGGGGACAAAGACCATGCGGCTTGTGGGCCGGTGATTGCCGGTGGTGCCGATCTGCCGGGCGATGCCCGAACGATCCGGCCGCGGGAAGACGAGACCCTGGATTCACTTGCATGCAGCGGCCTGTATGTGCTGCAGAAGAAGCAGGGCTACCGCTATTCGCTGGATGCCTACCTCCTTGCCGCCTTTGTCGATGAGGCCACTGACTGTGAGGTGGTCGACGTTGGGTCCGGGTCCGGTGTCCTTTCAATCCTGCTCGCCGCTGTCAAAGGCCTTCGCGTGACAGGGGTGGAGATCCAGGACGACATGGCGGAGATGTCGAAGCGCTCAATCGAGCTCGCAGGGCTTCAATCCAGGGTGAAGATCGTGCATGCGGACATAAGGGAATACCGGGGGCAGCAATTCGACGCCGTGGTGACCAACCCCCCGTACCGCCCCGTGAGCACGGGGAGAATCAGCCGCGACCAGGGTAGGGCGATGGCCCGTCATGAAATATCCCTGGACCTTGAGACGCTGCTGAAGTGTTCGTACGAGCTGCTCAAGCCGGGAGGGCGGTTTTACCTGGTCTATCCGGCATGGAGACTGCCCGATCTGATCTCCGCCATGCGGGCCGGCAGGATCGAGCCCAAGAGGGTTATGTTCGTTCATTCCACACCCTCTTCGAGTGCGGAGATCGTCTTGGTGTCAGGGCTCAAGGACGGCGGCAAGGAACTGAACGTATGCAGGCCCTTTTTCGTTTTTGCCCGTAAGGGGGTCTATACAAAAGAAATGGAGAGGGTTTTCACCGCCCTGGAGCTCCCAAAAAGCCATTGACCTATAACCCATTTACGTGGTGAAATGAAGCATACTGACCCGAAGATAGAAAGGAAACATTCATGAAGGTTGAGATTTCAGACGTGGGCAGCACCAGGAAAGAGATGAAAGTTGTGGTCCCCAGACAAGAGGTGGACGCGGTTACGAACGACATCTACCGCGACATCTCTCAGAAAGTGACCATCAGAGGCTTCAGGAAGGGTAAGGCCCCCCGGCACATCATCAAGATGTACTACTCGGATTACATCCAGAGCGAACTCTCCAAGAAGCTGATTCAGGACAAGTTCGAGCAGGCTGCCAAGGAGCAGGATCTTTTCGTGGTCTCCATGCCTGATATCTCCAACGAGCCCCCGAAGGAAAACGAGGACTTTACCTTTACGGCGCAGTTCGACGTGAAGCCCGAGGTGAAACCTCAGAAGTATACCGGTTTTTCGCTCCAAAAACCCAAGACCGAGATCAACGAGGCGAATATCCAGGATGTGCTCACCAGGTTGCAGGAAACCTATGCCACCGTCAATGACATCACCGACCCCGAGTACCGGGTGAAGGAAAAGGACTATGCCATTGTGGATATCACCTCTGAAGGGCATCCCAACCTCAACCGCTTCAAGATGACGGTGGAGGCTGGCGTCAGAAGCGCTTTACCCGGCCTGGAGCAGGCAGTTGTGGGCATGAAGGCGGGCGAGGAAAAAAAGGTGACCATCGATTTCCCCGAAGACCATTTCCTCGAAGAGATGAAGGGCAAGAGCGCCGAGGTTGATCTCAAGCTCGATTCCATCAAGAACCGGGAGCTCCCGGCCATCGATGACGAGCTGGCAAAAAAGGCGCGGCCGGGCGTGGAGAGTATAGATGAGCTCAAGGAGGTCATCCGAAAGGATCTTCAGGAACGCCTCGAAGCCGACGCCAGGAATCACCTGGAACGTCAGATCAGGGACCTGCTCATCAAGGAGAACCCGTTCGATGTGCCGGAATCCATGGTGCGGCTCCAGGCAGCCATGATGATCAGGGGAATGTCCGAGAGGCTGTCTGCGCAGGGGTTCAAGATGGAGGACGTCTATCCGGACACCGAGAGCCTGAAACAGGAGACCATGGCCTCGGCGGACAATATGGTGAGGATCTCTCTCCTGCTTGAGGCGATTGCGAAGGAGCTTGGCATCGAGTCCACCGACGAAGAGGTTCAGCAGGAAATCGAGAAGATTGCAGAACGCTACAACATGGCCCCGGAAATGGTCAGAAAGGGCATGGAAGAGCGGGGAGGCATGGAAGAGATCGAGTTTGGTATTGTCGAGAAGAAGGTGTATAATCATATTATAGACAACTCGCAGGTTGAGGAAGTCGGCCAGATCGAGGAGAAGAGCGATGACACTAGTGCCGATCGTGGTTGAGCAGACGAACCGGGGTGAGAGGTCGTACGACATCTACTCCCGGCTGCTCAAGGACCGGATCATCATGCTGAGCAGTGATATCCACGACGAGGTAGCTAATCTCCTGGTGGCCCAGTTCCTTTTTCTGGAATCAGAAGATCCCGACAAAGACATCTACTTTTATATCAACTCCCCGGGCGGATCGGTCACTGCAGGTATGGCGGTGTACGATACCATGCAGTACATCAGGCCCAAGGTGAGCACCATCTGTGTCGGACAGGCCGCCTCCATGGCTGCAGTACTCCTGGCGGCAGGGACCGAAGGCATGAGATATGCCCTTCCACATTCCCGCATCCTGATTCACCAGCCCCTCGGCGGTGTCCAGGGTCAGGTGACCGACGTGAGCATCCAGGTTAAGGAGATGCTCAGGCTCAAGGAAGAGCTCAACAGGATTTTATCCCAGCATACCAAGCAGCCGATAGAGAAGATTGCCAAGGACACGGACAGGGACTTTTTCATGACTGCAAACGAAGCAGTAACATATGGGATAATAGACCATGTGATTTTCAAGAGACCCTCTAAAGAAAAGCAAGAGGAGAGCATCAATGCCGAAGATAAATGACCACTACCGGCCTGGATTGCGCTGCTCCTTCTGTGGCAAGTCACAGGAAGAGGTGAGAAAGCTCATTGCAGGGCCCGATGTCTACATCTGTGATGAATGCATCGCCCTGTGCAACGAGATCCTCGCCGAGGAAGAAGGCGAATACAGGCACTTCAGTGCGTCTTCTAGCATACCAAAACCATCGGAAATAAAGGAAATACTGGACGAGTACGTGATCGGTCAGGAACATGCCAAGAGGATCCTCTCCGTTGCGGTCCACAACCACTACAAGCGCATCGAGTCAAACCAGAACATCAGCGGGGTGGAGATCAACAAGAGCAACATCGTGCTCATCGGCCCGACCGGTTCGGGCAAGACGCTGCTCGCGCAGACACTGGCCAAGATCCTCGACGTCCCGTTCACCATCGCCGACGCTACCACGCTGACCGAGGCGGGTTATGTGGGAGAGGACGTGGAGAACATCATCGTCAACCTCCTGCAGAATGCTGACTACGACGTGGAGCGCACGCAGAAGGGTATCGTCTACATCGATGAGATCGACAAAATCGCCTCGCGCGGCGACAATCCCTCCATCACCCGCGACGTCTCCGGCGAAGGCGTTCAGCAGGCGCTGCTGAAGCTCATCGAGGGGACCGTGGCATCCATTCCGCCCAAGGGAGGGCGGAAGCATCCCCAGCAGGAGTTTATTCAGATCGATACCACGAACATCCTCTTCATCTGCGGCGGCGCGTTTGTCGGCCTGGACAAGATCATCTCCCAGCGCCTCGATAAAAAGACCATCGGGTTCGTGGCCGAGATCAAGAGCAAGCAGGAAAAGGATATCAGCGAGATCCTCAGAAACGTGCAGCCGGAAGACCTGATCAAGTTCGGCCTGATTCCTGAGTTCGTGGGCAGGATACCCATCGTGTCGACCCTGACCGAGCTGGACGAAGAAGCGCTCATCGCCATCCTCAACGAGCCAAAGAACGCCCTGGTGAAGCAGTATCAGGCCCTGCTCAAGATGGAAGGCGTGGATTTGAGCTTCAGCAAGGAAGCCCTGAAGGCGATCGCCAAAGAGGCCATGAAGCGCAAGTCCGGGGCGAGGGGATTGAGGTCCATCATGGAGAACGTCATGCTCGATATCATGTACGAGATCCCTGACATGGACGGCGTAAAGGAGTGCATCATCGGTCACGATGTCATCCTGCACGGAAAGGCCCCGATGATCGTCTATGAGAGGAAAACCTCTCAGGCATAGGCTATGAGAGCTGCTGTTTCAGAAAATGTCTACCCGCTTCTGGTACTCAGCGACATCGTAGTATTTCCCCACACGATCATCCCGCTTCTTATCGAGAGCGAGAAGACGGCCGTCTGGGTGAGCGCGAGCTTCGAGGCAAAGGAAGACATCATCGTGTGCTGCAGGAAGCACCCGGATGCTCCAGTTGCATCGGAGCAGGATATCCACCGGATGGGCGTGAGGGCGCATATCCTCCAGCTCATCCAACTGCCCGACGGCACCCTGAAGGTGTTTATCGAGGGTAAGTCGCGTCAACGTATCACCCGTATCTTTCAACACGACGATATGCTTCTGGCCGAGGTCGAGCCCGTAGCCGACGTGATTCTGGAAGAGCGGAAGGCGGAAGCGCTGAAGCGTCTTCTTGTAGAGACATTCCAGGAGTACTGCGAGTCCTACAACATCGACATTCATCCCGACATGATCGCCAAGATCCGGTCCCAGGATGACCCGGGGTTCGTATCCGATATCATCGTGTCCTACATGGACCTCAAGACGGACATCAAGCAGGAGATCCTCGAAGAGAACACTATCGACTTGCGTCTGAGCAGGATCTACGACCATATACAGGGAGAGCTCGACATTGCCAGGATCCAGACGAGCCTCAAGGAACAGGTAAGACAGCGGAACAAGGCGTCGCGCAAGAATCTGCAGCAGGAACAGACACAGAAAATGGCAATGGACTCGATGGACGACGAGGTAGCGTATCTTGAACGGCAGATCCGCTGCAAGAACATGCCGCAGCATGCCAGGGATAAGGCCATGGGCGAGATCAAGCGTCTGCGCATGATGCCCCCCATGAGCGCCGAGGCAACGGTCATCAGAAACTATGTGGACTGGTTCATCGCCCTTCCGTGGAATGAGATGTCTGAAGACAAGACAGACATACTTATGGCGGAGGAAATCCTGAACCAGGACCATTTCGGGCTCGACAAGGTCAAAGACCGCATCCTCGAGTATCTGGCGGTCCAGCAGCTCGTGGGCTCCATGAAGGGTCCGATCCTGTGTCTGGTGGGCCCCCCGGGCGTGGGCAAGACCTCGCTGGGCAAGTCGATCGCACGGGCCACCGGCAGGAAATTCGTCAGGGTATCTCTGGGAGGGGTGCGTGACGAGGCCGAGATCAAGGGTCATCGCCGCACTTATATCGGCGCCATGCCGGGCAAGATCGTGCAGGGACTTAGACAGGCGGGAACTTCAAATCCGGTCTTCCTCCTGGACGAGGTCGACAAGATGAGCGTGGATTTCCGGGGAGACCCGTCTGCCGCGCTGCTCGAGGTGCTGGATCCTGAGCAGAACTCCGCCTTCTGCGATCATTACATGGACATCGAGTACGATGTATCCAAGGTCATGTTCATCACCACGGCCAACACCTCTTATTCCATACCGGCCCCTCTGATGGACCGGATGGAAGTGATAAGAATCGAGGGTTACACGTCTCATGAAAAGCACCAGATAGCCCGGGACTTCCTGATACCCAAGCAGATCCGGCTCCACGGACTCGAAGGGAAAAAGGTCACATTCACCAAAAAGGCCATCGATGCCATTATCCATGAATATACCCGCGAAGCCGGAGTGAGGAACCTGGAAAAGGAGATCTCGTCGATCCTGAGAAAAGTGGTCAAGGAGATCGTCTCGCAGAAGAACATCAAGAGTACCCGGATCACCCAGAGCAGGGTGTACGAGTATCTGGGCGTTCCCCGTTACCGCCGGTCGAACAGACGCGAAAGCGATTACGTGGGGCTGGTGAACGGCTTGGCATGGACTGAGGTAGGCGGAACGCTGCTCACGGTCGAGACCACCGTGATGCCCGGAAAGGGCAAGCTCCTGCTCACCGGCAAGCTCGGCGAGGTCATGCAGGAATCGGCCCAGGCAGGCATGAGCTATGTCCGGTCACGGGCAAAGGATTTCGGGCTCGACGCGGATTTCTACGACAAGATCGACATCCATGTCCATGTGCCCGAGGGGGCTGTGCCCAAGGACGGACCTTCCGCCGGCATCACCATGGCCGCGTCCATTGTATCGGCGCTGACCAAGCGCTCGGCCAGGGCACGGGTGGCCATGACCGGGGAGCTGACTCTGGGAGGGCGCATCCTGCCCGTGGGAGGTGTCAAGGAGAAGCTCCTGGCCGCGAAAGAGGCAGGGATGAAAGAGGTTCTCATACCGCTGGAGAACGAAAAGGATCTCAAGGATACCCCCAGGGAAATTTTGAAGGGTCTCGAGGTTCACATGGTCGAGCATATGGACGAGATAATCGCTTATGCCCTTAATTGAGCTATTGACAGCCCTTATAAATGCTGATACTTTCAAAGCCACGTTTGGGCATGGGAGAAGCTAATAATTTACAGGAGGTATGCTTTGACGAAGACAGAATTGATATCAGTTGTGGCAAACAAGGCTGGGATACCTAAGGCTGCAGCAGAGAAGGCGATCAACGCTACTACCGGCGCCATCCAGGACGCACTGAAAAAGGGCGATAAAGTGACCCTGGTGGGTTTCGGGACCTTCGACGTGGCCAAGAGGGCTGAGAGAACCGGTGTAAATCCCAGGACGAGGGCAACCATTAAGATTAAGGCCTCCAAGGCTCCGCGCTTCAGACCAGGAAAGGCCTTTAAGGAAATCGTCAACAAGTAGCACGAATCGAAAGGATGCTCAGGGCGGGTAGCTCAGTTGGGAGAGCGTCGGCCTTACAAGCCGAAGGTCACAGGTTCAATCCCTGTTCCGCCTACCATTCGATGAGATAAATAAGGGGGCGTAGTTAAGATCGGTTATAACGCCGGCCTGTCACGCCGGAGGTCGCGAGTTCAAGTCTCGTCGCTCCCGTCAATACTTATGTCTATACCTCATCACCATGAGGTATAGACTATTTTCTTTTTTAGCCTCTACCTATCCCTTGAAATCAGATACGATTCGGGCAAGTCATTATTATCATGATCACAATTTTTTTCTCTCCCCGCGCGAGCAGTGTGTGGTAAGAGAGTTTCCCCAGATGAAAAGGTGTGGATGAGCGCTGCCGGGGAGAAGATGCATCACCCTCAATCGGGCAAGGCATGGGGGGCCGGGCAGAGATGATCCATCAGCGCAAGCACTGGAAGGATTACCAGCTCTGATGCGAGAAAGGGAGACATGAAGAAAAAATGCATAGCCCTCTACTCAGGGGGACTAGACAGCATACTTGCAGTGAAACTCATGCAGGAACAGTCCATCGACGTCGTAGCGGTCAACTTCTGCACCCCGTTTTTCGGCTATGACGTGCTGCTCAATCCGGAGAAGCACCGGGAATATCACCAGAAAACCTATGGGATTCACATCACCCCATGCGATTTTACCGAGGACATCATCGATGTGGTGAGCAATCCGGAGCATGGGTATGGCAAGAATCTGAACCCTTGCATCGACTGCAAGATCCGGATGCTCAAGCGGGCGCGGTCCATGCTCGAGGAAATGGACGCGTCGTTCGTGGTGACAGGAGAAGTGCTCGGACAGCGGCCCATGTCCCAGCGAAGAGACGCCATGAATCTCATCGAAAAGAAATCCGGACTCAAGGACATTCTCGTAAGGCCGCTCTGCGCTAAGCACCTCCCGCCCAGCCTGCCGGAGCAGCTGGGCATCATCGACCGGGAGCGACTGCTCGATGCAGCCGGCAGGGGGAGGAAGACCCAGATCGAGCTTGCCCTGAAATACGGCATCGAACCAAGCGCCATACCAAATCCTGCAGGCGGGTGCCTGCTCACGGACGAGCAGATCTCCCGAAAGGTGCGATCGACCTTTGAGAGATTCAGACCGGGAAAACCTTCGCGGCCCGATATCGTGCTCGACATCGCGGGCAGGAAGTTCATGCTCGATGAAAACACCGTCCTTGTGATCTCACGCAGTGAAGATGAGAACCGGTTCCTGGCATCTCTGGTATGGCCGGGAAACGTGTTTCTCAAAATAGCGGATGTCCCGGGTCCTTTGAGCATTGTGCGGGGCGATCTGTCGGAGGAAAACCTCCGCATAGCTGCGGCCCTCTGCCTGAGATACGGCAAGGGCAGGGGCACAGCCGGCCATGTAGCGGTGTACGGCCCCGACCCCGAGTCAATGACCGGCACGGTTGACGCACCCGTGGTGGAAGAGGATTTCTGCAGGCGGTTCCAGATTGACTTGAATAAGTGATATTCGATATAAGGCCACCACTATGGATTATTTCTTGAGCGTACTGGGAATGGTCTTTGTGATCGAAGCGCTGCCCTACATAGCCTTTCCTTCTAAGATGAAGGAGTTTGCCCGGTATTTAGAGACGGTTCCGGAAAAGACCCTGCAGGTTATCGGGGTCATCGTGGCGTTTGCGGGGCTGGCCGTCGTCTATCTCGGAAGGCTCCTGGGCGGGATGTGACGGCTGTGAGAACGGAACGCTATTGCTATGACCTTCCCAGGGAGCTCATCGCGCAGTATCCCCTTGAGAGGGGCAGAGACAGGCTCCTCATCGCAGATAGAAAGACACGGAGAATAGAACACCAGAGGTTCGAGGACCTCGGAGACTACCTGACACCGGACGATCTCCTGGTTTTCAACGATACCCGGGTCATCCCTGCACGGTTGATAGGAAAGAAAAAAACCGGCGGAAAGGTAGAGGTGCTCCTGGTGAAAAAGATGGATCAGACGAGGTGGACCTGCCTCCTCAAGGCATCGAAGCCCTCTCGGACCGGCACGGAGATCTTTTTCGAGAACGGCCTGAGAGCGATAGTTGAGGGCCGTGAAGAGGAGTTCTTCACGGTGAGCTTTTCAGACCCCGGGAAGGTTCTTGGAGCGGGCCGGATCCCGCTCCCGCCGTATATCGAAAGGGAGCCGGAGGCGATCGATTCACAGCGGTACCAGACCGTATATGCGCGGGAAGAGGGATCCGTGGCTGCGCCTACGGCAGGACTTCACTTCACGCCGGAGATCATGGAGGACTTAAGGGTCCGGGGGGTCGGGACCGCATTCATCACCCTGCATGTGGGACCGGGGACCTTTATGCCCGTGAAAACACAGGAGATAGAGGATCACCGGATGCATGCAGAGGAATTTACGGTGTCGGAGGAGGCTGCATCGGCTGTCAATAACGCAATGGCACAGGGCAAAAGGGTGGTGGCCGTGGGGACCACCACCACCAGGGTGCTGGAATATCTCATGGCTGCACACGAAAAGATCGTAGCAGGCACCGGGTCGACGGATTTGTTCATATACGAAGGGTTCCGGTTCAGGTGTACAAGAGCCCTGCTGACCAATTTTCACCTTCCCTGTTCAACCCTGCTCATGCTCGTGGCCGCATTCGGGGGTTATGATTTCATCATGGACGCCTACCGGAGCGCAGTGGAGAAGGAGTATCGTTTTTTCAGCTATGGCGATGCAATGCTCATCATTTAGATTCGACATCCATGCAACCGACGGTGATGCCCGGAGCGGAGAGTTCCAGACCGAGCGCGGCGCGGTGCAGACACCGGTCTTCATGCCGGTGGGCACGCAGGCTACCGTGAAGGCTGCAAGCCCGGAGGTTCTCAAGAGTCTCGGCGCCCGGATCATTCTCTCCAATACCTATCACCTCCACATGAGGCCCGGAGAAAAGCTCATCGCGTCCCTGGGAGGTCTGCATTCATTCATGGGGTGGGACCGGCCGATCCTTACCGACAGCGGGGGATACCAGGCCTTCAGCCTGGCTGAGCTTGTGAAGATAAGCGATGAGGGCCTGGCCTTTTCCTCTCATCTGGACGGCTCGCGCCGTTTCCTGAGCCCTGAGAAGGCCATCGAAATCCAAGAGGACCTGGGCTCGGACATCATGATGTGCCTCGATGAATGCGTGGCCTACCCGAGCACCCGCGAGTACGTGGAGGTTTCGGTGAAGAGGACGACTCTGTGGGCGCAGAGGTCACTCGCTGCCAGACGAAGCAGCTCGGCCCTCTTCGGGATCGTCCAGGGCGGTGTGTATCCGGACTTAAGGGTCAGAAGCGCACAGGAGATCAGCGCCGAGGCGTTCGACGGAGTGGCCGTAGGCGGGCTGTCGGTAGGGGAGGGGCACGACCTCATGATGGATATCCTGGACGTGACCATGCCCTGCCTTCCTTCAGCAAAGCCGAGGTATCTCATGGGGGTGGGCACGCCCAAAGATATCGTCGAGGCGGTTGCGCGGGGGGTCGACATGTTCGACTGTGTGCTCCCTACGAGGAATGCACGCAACGGCATGCTTTTTACCCGTCATGGAAAGATCTCCGTCAAACAGGCACGCTACCGGGAAGATCCCAATCCCCCCGACGAACAGTGTGGGTGCTACACGTGCAGGAACTTTTCCCTTGCGTACCTGAGGCATCTCTATGTGTCACGAGAGATCCTCGGGTCGATCCTGAACACCATCCATAATTTATATTTCTATCTTGAATTAATGTCTGATATACGGCATTCCATATGTGAGAAAAAATTTGATGATTTAAGAAAACAAATAAAGGAGATATATGATGACTAGTCTGGCCTACGCCGCAAACGGCTCCGGAGGCGACGCCATGGGAATGCTCATGAGCCTTGCCCCGCTCATCTTGATCTTCGTCGTATTCTACTTTCTTCTGATCATGCCTCAGCAGAAAAAGGCAAAGCAGCACCGGCAGATGCTCGAGAGTATCACCAAGGGTGACGAGGTGATCACCAGCGGAGGCATTCACGGAAAGGTGGTGGGGATCGCCGATCAGGTGCTCACCCTCGATGTGGGAGAGAAGGTGAAGATCAGGGTCTCCCGTGAGTTCATCGCGCAGAAGAAAGGCACTGAACAGCCGCAGACAAAAAGCTGAGTTCGGGGGTTTTCAATGGATAGATTCAAGTTGAAGGGGCTGCTGATACTGGCGGTTCTCGTTCTGGGAATCCTGTTTGCAGCGCCATCTTTCTTCGGGAGCAAGGAGGTGCCCGAGGGCTGGATAGGCCCCAAGGAAAAGATCAAGCTCGGTCTCGACCTGCAGGGGGGAATGCATCTGGTCCTCAGAGTGGTGGCGGACAAGGCCGTAGAAAGCAGGATGAACAGCACTGTTTCCGATCTGAGAGCGCAGATGGTCAAACAGCGGATTCATTACAGCAAGGCGGTTTCGGATTCTCCTGAGACCATTCAAATCGCATTAAGGGTGCCGGACGACTACGACAAGCTCTCCGACCTCGTCAGAGGCTCGTATCCTTATCTGCAGGAGGTCAACAGGTCGTCCAAGGACGGTGTCATGACCGTGGAATACCGGATGTCAGCCAGTCAGGTCGCGACTATCCGCAGCCAGGCTGTTGAACAGGCCCTGGAGACGGTCAGGAACCGGATCGACCAGTTCGGGGTGAGCGAGCCCTCCATCATCCCCCAGGGCGATGATCGCATCGTGTTGCAGCTTCCCGGCGTTACCGATCCTGAGAGGGCAAAAGCCCTCCTGAAAAACACTGCAATCCTCGAGTTCAAGCTCGTGGACGAAGAGCATTCAGTTCAGGATGCATTGCGCGGGAACGTGCCTTCCGGCAGTTACATCGCCTATATGAAGGAAGGCAATCAGCCCATTCTCCTTCAGCAAAGGGCGGTTATGACCGGAGATCTTCTGGACGACGCACGTATGAGGATCCAGTCCACCTATAACGAGCCCTATGTGGAGATATCCTTCAACCGCGAGGGCGGGAGGATATTCGAGCGGGTCACCAGCGAGAACACCGGTAAGCGCCTTGCCATCCTCCTCGACGGCAAGGTGTACTCGGCCCCGGTGATCAGGGAGGCCATATCGGGCGGAAAAGCGATTATCGAAGGAAGGTTTACCGACGAGGAAGCGAGCGACCTGGCCATTATCCTCAGGGCAGGCTCACTGCCCGCGCCTGTGGAGGTCCTCGAAGAACGGACCGTAGGACCATCTCTGGGGCAGGATTCCATCTATCAGGGTTTCCTCTCCATGATCATAGGCGGTCTGGTGGTCGTTGTTTTCATGATAGTTTACTACAAGTTCTCCGGCCTGATTGCCGACCTCGTCCTGATCGCCAACATCGTTCTCATCCTGGGGGCGCTCGCCGTGCTCGGCGCGACCCTTACCCTGCCCGGACTGGGGGGCATCGTGCTCACCATCGGCATGGCCATAGATGCGAACGTGCTCGTCTATGAACGCATCAAGGAGGAGCTCAGGCTGGGGAGGACCGCGAAGATGGCGGTGGATGCGGGTTATAAGAATGCTCTGCCCGCGATCCTGGATGCCAATATCACGACACTAATCGCCGCCATCGTGCTGTTCCAGTTCGGAACAGGACCGGTACAGGGATTCGCGGTGACGCTCTCCATCGGTATCATCGCCTCGCTGTTCACCGCCCTGGTCTTGTGTCGGTGGATCCAGGAATGGCTGGTGAACTATCAGAAGATCGAACGGATCAGCATTTAGGAGGCGGCCATGGATATCATACGACCAGGAACCCAGATAGATTTCATGAAGTACCGGAAGGCTGCCTTCACCCTCTCGGCGGCGCTCATCATCATCAGCATCGCCGCCCTGTTCGTTCGAGGCCTGAACTACGGGACCGACTTCACCGGCGGGACCGAAATCCAGGTGGCCTTCTCCAAGGTGGTCAAGACCGATGAGGTGAGGTCTGCTATCGAGCCTATCGGGCTTGCCGGTGCTTCGATCCAAAGCATCGGCGAAAATAGAGACAATGAGTTTCTCATCCGGACCCCTGTAGAGGGCGACACCGGGGGCGAAACCGTGCAGCAGATCGAAGGCGCGCTGAAGGACACGTTCGGAGAGGAAAACGTAGACATCCGCAGAGTCGATGTGGTTGGCGCCGCTGTAAGCAAGGACCTGAAGCAGAAGGGGTTCCTTTCTCTGTTCTATGCAGGGATCGGTCTCCTCATCTATATCTGGTGGAGGTTCAAGATCAGTTATTCCGTGGCCGCCATTATCGCCCTTGCCCATGATGTGATCATCACAGTGGGGATTTTCTCCCTCACGGGCAGGGAGATATCGCTGCCCGTCATTGCAGCGCTCCTTACCGTCATTGGGTATTCTCTGAACGATACCATCATCGTCTTTGACCGCATACGTGAGAATATCAAGAAGGCGGCGGGGTCGTTCGATTATAGCTCCCTGCTGGACAGCAGCATCTCCCAGACTTTAAGCCGGACACTGATCACCTCCTCAACGACCTTGTTCGTGGTGCTGGCGCTCTTCCTGTTCGGCGGGAGCGTGATCAACAACTTCGCCTTCGCCATCATGGTGGGGCTCATCGTAGGAACCTACTCGTCCATTTTCATCGCAAGTCCCATCCTCCTGTTCTTCAGGCAGGAAAAGGAATAAAAGCTCACGAGCGGGGAGGCGCCCCGTGCGCCTCCCCGCCTCTTTCATGCCTCCCCTTAAGCTGTTTTTGTAGTTTACCTCCGCCCTTAAGCACTATCGATTACCCCAGTTATGCCATGGTCCTGATCCATGCCTTTCACCGGTGGTTTAAAAGCGTGACATGAAGGGGTGCTCGGCGCCCGGCTCATATGTACAATATTGTAATCGATGTTACCCTTTCGCCCGGATATTCAGGGGATACAAGTATTTAAGTATATGAAAATACACTTATATTCAGCTGGCATGAGTTTTGAGAACAGCTCCGGCATGAAGCTGACAAAGATAATGACAATATTGGCGTTTGGCGCGGTGATGGTTATTATGGCGAACTCTGCTCATGGGGCTACCGTGAGGGTCAGCTGGAATCCGAACAGCGAACCAGACCTCGATGGATATAAAGTATACTATGGTACGCTCAGCGGTACCTACACCCAGGTTATCGACGTGGGGGCAGTAACGAGCACGGATGTCAGCAACCTCGGCGAAGGGCATACCTATTACTTTGCCGTTACCGCTTATGATGTCGACGGCAACGAAAGCGGCTTTTCCAATGAGGCCTTTCTCCTGATTCCCAACAGTGGCTCGGATGAACCTGGTGGAGATACCCCGCCTATTACGGATATAGTGGATACAGACATGGACGGGATCCCCGACGAGATTGAGGATCAGTGGGGAATGGACGCATTGGATCCGCTCGATTCGCTCATGGATGACGATGGTGATGGTGTGGTGAACCTTGTGGAGTACATGGCAGGCACCTCGCCGGTAGATGCCACAGAGCATCCTTTCAGTGACAACGTGCTCAAAGACATTATCGGAGAGCTGGGTGAAACCGTAGACCTGTCGTCGGTCAACCCTGAAGGCAGGTTCTCCATCGTCCCGCTCACAAATGCAGTCCCGGCCCCGGTGAACAATGCAATCACACCCTCTGCTCCCGGTGCCTACCTGTACAATGTGATCGACAGCGATTCATCTCTCGTATACCGGCTCAGGGTTTCGGTCACCCAACAGTTGACGGTGATAGGCGCATATGAGCCGGGTTCGTTCATGGAGCTCGCCGATCAGATATTCGGGATCCGCATAGATATCCCAGGCGATGCGATCGTGCGCGCCGTTCCCGTTGGTATCGGCAACGTCACACCTGAGGCCCTCTCGGCGGTGGAATACGGAGATGCACTCCTGTTCGACGTGCTTCCCTTCGGTCTGGTTCTCTCCAAGCCGGCATTGATCACGGTGCACTACGAGAAGGAAAACCCGGTAGTACAGCGCTACGACAGCACAAGCGACACCTGGGTCGATGTCGAAGACGTCACGGCTGCAGACGGTGAAGTCACCATCTCAACGTATGAGCTCGGAACCTTCAGAGTGCTCTCTGATGAGGCCGCAGGCGGCGGTGACACAGATACCCCGGTAGCCGACGACGGCGGTTCCGGCGGCGGATGCTTTATCCAGACCGCAGGATTCTGATAACCTTCTCACAGGCGGGAAACACCTGTTCCGGCCTGACTGAACAGAAAAAGATCGGGGGAAGATCCCCCGATCTTTTTTTCATGGCACGGTCAATGGCATGGATCTTAGGGCGGCAAGCCCTGTACCCGGCTTCAAGCCAGCAAGCCCCAATTGGAATGCAGCCCTTGCTTCACAGCACTTGGGCAGCAGGCACGGAGGAAGGCTCAACCTGTGATCTTTCGAGGAATAGCCCTTTGCCAGCCGCACAACACCTATGGTAATCTCTCTCACAGGAGCAAGCACAGGAAGCGAAGAAGAGGTGAAGAATGGTCAAGGTGAAAGAGCTCATGACCACGGATGTGGTCACCGCGAGACCTGATGATTCCATAAGCGAAGCCCTGGAAAAGATGCGTACTGGGCGGTTCCGGAGGATCCCGGTGGTGGATCGGGGCAGGCTGACTGGCGTTATCACGGACAGGGATATCAGGCAGGCCTTGAACTCGCCCATGCTGTTCCGTGACCGGTCGTATGATGATTATGTGCTGCGCGAGCTCAAGGTGGGCGGAAGCATGACGAGCGGACCGCTCACTATACACCCTGATGCCGGGATCGTCGAGGCAGCGGAGATGATGGAGAAAAACCGTATAGGAGGGCTGCCTGTAGTAGACAACGATTCCCTGGTTGGAATCATCACAATCTCCGACCTCATGAACTACCTGATACGCCTTCTCCGGGAAGAGCGCTTATAGGTTCAAGAGTTCCGCCGCTCCTGTCCGAAAGGTATTTCCAGCTCGTAGACGCCGTATTCGAGATTGGTTTTCACAGGATATCCGGACTTGGAAAACACCTTCATCATCGGGATGTTCTGCGAAAGCACATCGGCGGTAAACCCCTTGATGTTTTTTTCCTTCGCAATCCTGATGAGATACTGCAGCAGGAAGGTGCCGATCCCCCGGTTCTGCCACTGATGGTCGGTCGTGAAGGCGACCTCGGCAAAGTCGGTGTTGGGGTCCCGTACGTAACGCCCCACGGCAACGATTTTTTCCTTACTCTCCGGCTCTTCTTTGCCCACGACCGCGGCGATTGCCATCTTGTCGTTGTAGTCGATGGCTGCCATGGGCATGGCGAGCTTGTGGGAGAAGGATTTGAGATTCTGGAAAAACCGGGTGTAGATGTCCTGCTCAGGGAGGGTATAGATCAGATCCTGGATCGCCCTCTCGTCCGTCGGCTTCACCGGCCGGAAGAAGACCTGTGTCCCCTTCTTGTCTGTCCAGATGGTCTCGTATTTCTTGGGATACAGGACCGAAGGCAGGATCTGGTCTTTGTATACATATCCCTGCCGTTTTGCCGCCTCAAGGAGCTCGTCCCTGAATTTGGGGTGAGCGATGTTGATCAACTCCATTGCACGGTCTCTGATGGACTTGCCGTGGATATAGGCCGCCCCGAACTCAGTGACCACGTAGTGTATGTCGCCCCTGGTCACTGTCACCCCGGCTCCGGGCTCCAGGTAGGGCACGATCCGTGATCGCGTGCCGTCATCGGTGGTGGAGGGCAGGGTCATGATGGACTTGCCCCTGCGGGAGAGGGAAGAGCCGCGCACGAAATCCACCTGTCCTCCGATCCCGCTGTAGAACCGGAAACCCAGAGAATCGGAGTTGACCTGGCCGGTGAGATCCACGGTCAGGGCCGCATTGATGGAAACCATCCTGTCGTTCTGCGCGATCACGTAGGGATCGTTCACATACCTGCACGGCCGGAACTCGAAGAGGGGATTGTTGTCTACATATTCATACAGGCGCCTGGTGCCCATGCAGAAGCTCGCAATGACCTTTCCGGGGTGGAGGGTCTTTTTTCTGCAGGTAATGACCCCGGCCTCGATCAGGTCGATGACACCGTCTGAAAACGCCTCGGTATGGATCCCGAGGTCGCGCTTGTTGATCAGGCAGGGCAGAACGGAGTTCGGGATCCGCCCGACTCCCATCTGGAGCGTGGATTCGTTTTCGATGAGCTCGGCGATATGCTCGCCGATGCTGCGGGTAATCTCTCCGGGGATCTTCTGATAGAACTCCAGGAGAGGCATGTCGTTTTCTACAAAGGCATCGATATCGCTCACATGGAGAAAACTGTCTCCCAGCGTTCTGGGCATGTTGGGATTGACCTCGGCGACCACGTAATCCGCGACCTCGGCAGCGGTCTTGGTTATGTCCACCGAGATGCCCAGGCTCACATAGCCGTTTTTATCGGGTGGAGAAACCGTGATCAGCGCCACATTGATGGGCATTCTCCCCCTCATCATGAGCAGGGGGACTTCTGAGAGAAAGATCGGGGTATAATCAGCCCTGCCTTCCTGAATCGCCTTTCTCGCGTTCCAGCCGATGAACAGGGCGTTGTGGCGGAAGCTCTCGTCGTACTTCTCATCGGTGTAGTCGGTGGTGCCGACGTCGAGAAAATGGATGACCTCGGTGTCGGCCAGATTGGGAGCGATATCGATAAGCGTCCTGACTAGGAGCTGAGGCTCACCACAGGCCGAACCGATAAAGATTCGCGCTCCCTTCCGTATCTTTGACAGGGCTTCTTTCGGCCCGGTACGCCTGCTCTCATAGATATCTTTCCAGTTGTATATCATGCTAGGGATGAAAATATAGGTCTTTGCGCCGAGATGTCAATTGAATCTTGATCTCTTTCAAGCCAAGATCGGGCATAAGACGGGTGTTTGAAGGAACATCGATTGTGTTGCAATAATATCCGAGGTATGCAAAAAAGTCCTTACATGAAGGCCGGCCCGATGACGGGCCGTGTCACTGATGTTAAAGGTGGCGAAGGCGAGATGAGAGCGGTTTCGGTATGCATGATCACGTTCAACAATTCAAGGACCGTTGAAAAGGCCCTGAAGAGCGTGGCGTCATGGGCCTCGGAGATCATTGTGGTGGATTCATTCAGCACGGACGGAACCTTCGAGATAGTCAAGAAATACGCCACCATCAGCGAACAGAGACCATGGCCCGGTTTCCGCGACCAGTACAACTATTGCATCTCCAAGGCGAAAAACGACTGGGTGATTTTCCTGGATGCCGATGAAGAGATCTCCAAGGAGCTGGCGGAGGAGATCGCCGAGAGGCTGGAGCTCGATGCCGGGGCATATGACGGATATATCGCACATCGCAGAAATTACTACCTCGGCCGGTGGATCATGCACGGAGGGTGGGTTCCCGACAGCGAGATCAGGCTCTTTAGGAAGTCCAAAGGAGCCTTTGCAGGAGGACTTCATGCAAACGTGCAGGTGCAGGGCAGGGTAGGCGAGCTGAAACACTTCTACTACCATTACAACTATCGCGATATCGCCGACCAGATCGACACCATCAACCGGTATTCCTTGAATGCTGCACAGGACATGCTCAGGGAGGGAAAGAGATTTTCTCTCTTCGACCTGTTGCTGCGTCCCCCGGCGCGTTTCATAAAGGAATACCTGCTCAAAAGAGGGTTTCTCGACGGCCTGCCGGGACTGGTAATCGCTGTCTCCACCATGTACTATGTATTCGCCAAATACGCCAAGCTCTGGGAGCTTGAACAGGAAAAGGAAAGGGGCTTAAGATAACGTGGTTGCCGGAGAATCTTTTGCACGAAAGAGGGTGCTCGTGACCGGAGGGCTCGGGTTTATCGGTTCGAATCTCAGCCGGAGGCTTGTCGAGTATGGGGCCGAGGTCACTCTGGTGGACAGTCTGATTCCGGAATATGGGGGGAACCTCTTCAATATCGAGCCAATACGAGAGCATGTGAGGGTAAACTTCTCGGATGTCCGGGACGAGCATTCCATGAAGTATCTCGTGCAGAACAAGGATTATCTCTTCAACCTTGCCGGACAGACGAGCCACCTCGACTCCATGAACGATCCCTATACCGACCTCGAGATCAATACCCGGGCGCAGCTCTCTATTCTGGAGTCGTGCAGGAGAAACAACCCGGACATCAAAATCGTGTTTGCGAGCACCCGCCAGATCTATGGGAAGCCCCGGTATCTGCCCGTGGACGAAAACCACCCTTTAAGCCCGGTGGATGTGAACGGCATCAACAAGATGGCGGGCGAGTGGTATCACCTGGTATACAACAATGTCTACCGGATACGTGCAACAGTCCTGCGGCTCACGAACACCTACGGCCCCCGGATGCGGATCAAGGACGCCCGGCAGACCTTTCTCGGTATATGGATCAGGCGTGTCATCGAGGGAGAGCCTTTCCTAGTGTACGGTGACGGCTTGCAGAAGCGCGACTTCAACTATGTAGACGACGTCACGGATGCGCTGTTGGCAGCGGCCGAATCCGAGAAGGCCAACGGCGAAATTTATAACCTCGGGGCGGATGACCCTGTCAGCCTGAAAGAGACGGCGGAGATGATGATCGATATTCTGGGCAAGGGTTTCTATCAAATTATCCCCTTTCCCCCGGAGAGGAAAATCATCGATATCGGCGATTATTACGGGAGCTATGAGAAGATTTCCAGACACCTCGGGTGGAAGCCGGAAACAGGTCTGAGAGAGGGCTTGCGAAAAACCATTGAATATTATCAGGAATTTATCCATCACTACGTGGAGCCTTGAGAGATGTCCATGCCGTTCATCCCTGTCGCATCGCCGCTGAAACAGTATCAGGCCCACAAGCACGCAATCGACGAGGCCATCAGCAGGGTGCTACTCAGCGGCAGGTATATCCTTGGGGATGAGGTAGCCGGCTTTGAGAGGGAGTTTGCCGGATATCTCGGCGCACAGCACTGCGTGGCCGTGGCCAACGGAACCGAGGCCCTGTGCCTTGCCCTGAAGGCATGCGGGATCAGGGCCGGGGATGAGGTCATCACAGTATCCCATACCGCGGTCGCCACCGTGGCCGCTATCGAGCTTATCGGCGCAGTGCCCGTGTTCGTCGACATCGACCCGGTGAGCCGCTGTATGGATCATACCCTGATCGAAAAGGTTATCAGTTCACGTACACGGGCGATTCTGCCCGTACACATCTACGGCCAGCCAGCCCGAATGCATGAAATCTGCGAGATAGCAAACAAGTACGGGCTGACCGTTGTGGAAGACTGCGCCCAGGCATGCGGAGCGCGGATCTCGAATAAAAAGGTTGGGACGTTCGGGCACGCGGCGGCATTCAGCTTCTATCCCACTAAGAATCTCGGGGCGATAGGCGACGGAGGGTGCGTAGTGACCGATTCTCTGGAGATCTCCGAAAAGCTACGGGCTCTGCGCGAATACGGATGGAAGGAACGATACATTTCATCGGAAAAGGGGATGAACTCCCGGCTGGATGAGATTCAGGCGGCCATACTGCGGGTAAAACTTTCGTTTCTCGACGAAGATAACGCCAGGAGAAGGACAATAGCGGAGCGGTATTCCCATGCGGTGGATAATCTTTCGATCATACCTCCATACCCATTACCTGACACCGAGCATGTCATGCATCTGTATGTGGTTGTGTGTAGTGCGCGGGGCTCATTGCAGGAGTTTCTGAAAGAGCGGGGTATCGGGACGGCTCTCCATTATCCGAGGGCTGTTCATCAACAAGGTGCATACGAGGGAAGGATCCGGGGATCGGATTCTCTCCCGGTGACTGAAAAACTCTATGAAAGAATACTGTCTCTGCCCATGTATCCCGAGCTGTTGGATACCGAGGTGGAGAAGATATGCATTGCGCTGGCTGAATGGTGTTCATCCCAGTAACATTCATAAGGCCGGCTTGACTGCCGAAAAGGCTCTGAGGACGAGTATACTGGAAGGAAGATCTTGTGAACATATCTATTGCAATTGAAAAATTCGACCCTCACGTGGGAGGTGCAGAGCGCTACTGCTGGGACCTGGCCCATTTTCTCGCCCAAAGGGGACATGATGTCGAGATCATATGCATGCGAGCCAAGGCTCCGAAGATCGAATCAATTCGGATCGCCCCTGTCAGAGCGTTGAATTTTCCCCAGGGGCTTCGTCATCTCAGCTTCGCCATAATCCATGCCCTCAGAGCGAGGAACCTGCCCGGAAGCATTCACTTCGGCATGGGCAACACATTCCTGATGGATATCTATCAGCCCCATGGCGGCGTCCACCGTGCATGGTTCAGCAGAGAGACCCAGCGATACTGGAAACCTGTCCGCTCACTCATGCGATTACTGAAACGTTTGAGTTTCAAGGATGTCGTTCAGAGGATTATGGAGTGGTGGATCTTTAAAATAACCAAACCAAGGGTAATTGCGATATCAGACATGGTTGCAGACGATATCCAGAACTTCTTTCATTATCCTCAAGAAATGATCGATCTGATACCAAACGGGATAGACCTTGATAAGTTCTGCCCGGAAAACGATGTGTTTCGTGATGAGATCAGGCAGCGGTACGGAATAGGACCTGATGAGTTTGTGTTTCTTTTTGTTGCCCAAAACCCCAGGCTCAAGGGCTACGAGACTCTCATCGATGCCTGCATCGAATTGGGCGATATACCTTTCAAGATCTTGATCGTGGGGCCCTCGAATGAGCCCATGAGGAGAAAAACAGATTCGCTCGGCGATAGGGTGATTTTCGCTGGAAACGTATCTGATATCCAAAAGATATATCCTTCGTGTGATTGCCTTGTTCACCCCACATATTATGATGCTTGCTCGCTGGTGGTTCTGGAATCACTCGCATCCGGCACCCCTGTCATAACTACCCGTTCAAACGGAGCAAGCATGTTCGTGAAAGGGGATATGGGCCATGTATTGCCTGCAGGGGATGTACATGCCCTGAGCTCAGCAATGCGCAACATGATCAGCTCACCAAAGAGGATAATCGGCTCTGATATCTTGAAAAGTCACCTCAAGGTATTTGCCGATGTCGAAGAAGTAATGCTGCGGACAGACAAGATCAAGAAAAGCTGAAGTCAAGAGGAGCGCAGCCATGAAATGGTGCAATTCGTGGAAGAGGGCGATACTCGTACCCATGGACCGTATTGGAGACGCCGTGAGCGATACCCCGGCGATCTCTTATCTGAAGTCTCTCGGAATCGAGATCATAGTTCTTGCCACCCCTTATACCACCCATATATTTGAGAATAATCCACATGTTTACCGGTGCATTACGTTTTCGCGTAAGAGCAGGGATGGAATACTATCTTCTGCGCTGACAAACCGTTTGCTGATAAAGGACCTCAAGAAACTCAATCCAGATGTGGTCATCAGCATGATGAGGCAGATACGGGAGCTCAAGAGTATATTCTCGAATCTTTCGGTACCGGTTCTTGCGAAGCCCCAGGATAATAACCTCCCCATCTACATGAGATGGGTCGAATTCTTCAGAGCATTGAATCTCAATGTTCAACCGGCACAGAATGAAATATATCCTAACGATCAGGATAAAGAGTCGGCTGTTTCATGGGCGCGGAAGACAGGCATCGATCTCGATCGTCCATCTATTGTCGTACACCCTGGCTGTGCAGTGTATAAGAATGAGAAAGACATAACAAACTCTTTGAGAAGCTGGGACCTGGATAATTATCTCGAGCTGTTTTCTCATCTTCCCAATGATATTCAGATCATACTCACCGGGGTCCATCCCGCAGAGAAGAAAGCGAACTCATATATTCAAAAGAGAAGCCCGCGAACCACCGCAATCTTTGATATCCCCAACATACGGGCAATGGCATGGGTCATCGCCCGATCAAAGCTCGTTATTACTCTTGACACAGGCACCCTGCATATAGCTGCAGCCACCGACACCCCGATCATAGGTCTCTTCGGCCCGTCCGACCCGGGGAAATACGGCCCTTGGCGCAAGAACATCACGTATGTAAGGACCGGACAACATCTTTCATGCTGGCCGTGCGATCAGAATGCCACCTGTGGCGGCAACAACATATGCATGGCATCCATAACCCCTGAAGATGTTCTGGATGCCGTCAGAGGGACAATCCAATGAATATTGCTTACCTCACCCATGATACGCCGGACGTGTTCTATAGAGTAGGACAGTATCTTGATTACCTCCACTCCAACGATCTGTCCACCTCGATCCTGAGGACACCCAATGATTTTTACAAACGCTTCCATACCTTCAAGGCCCTTTCCCATTATGATGTCGTTGTCATACAGAGAAAGCTCTTTAATGCATTCTGGAGATCGCTCTTAAAAAAATATGCCCGCTCCTTGATCCTCGATATCGACGATGCGATCATGTTTTCCTCTGATGAACAAAGCTTCCGTTCAAGAACAAGGTTGAGCAGGTATGAAAAGATGGTTGGTCTGTGTGATCATATCATTGTAGGAAACAGCTATTTGAAGGATATAACACATGAGATCTGTCCGCATGCTAGTGTTACCATTATTCCGACAGTCGTGGATCCAAGTTTGTATCCGGTCAAGGTTCACATGGAAAACCAGCCGTTGGTGATCGGATGGATCGGCTCTGCACCCACCATAAAATATCTTGATCTTGTTCAGCACGTCCTCAGGGAAGTCATACGCTCTCATGAGAACATTATCTTCCGCATTATCAGCAATGAATTTCCGGAATGGGGATGGGTGGAGAAAAAACCATGGGCAAGGGAGCAGGAAATACAGGATGTTTTGGGTTTTGATATCGGGATTATGCCCTTAGTGGATAATCCTTGGACAAGGGGGAAATGCGGGTTCAAGCTCATTCAGTATATGGCTGCCGGCCTTCCCGTTGTCGCCTCGCCTGTCGGTGCAAACAACGATATCGTAGACCACGGGCATAATGGTTTTTTGGCTTCAACCTATTCAGAATGGGCCGAGGCCCTCAGTAAACTGGCGACCAATCGTGATCTGAGAGCCTCTTTCGGCGCCCATGGGCGCAAGAAGATAGAAGAGAAATATTCGGTAAGGAGCAATCTTCCCTCTTATATCTCAACGATAATAGGCGCCGCGGTCGCTGCTAGAGATAGAGCTTCGGGTGTCATCGAATGAAGTGCAATCATTCGAACCGGAGTTCGTAGTCAGGTTTTTTCGAGTCGTTCGGGAAGTCGAGTCCGTTCACTGGGTACCGGCGGGTTGAAGGAGAGCACGGATGGTTTAACGCTGTCTTATGGAGGAATGTAATCTCAACAGTCTCGGGAAAATCCTGATTCGCATCGTAAATACCGCCATTATTCCCATGGATGTGAACTATGTGATAATGATTCAGCAACCTTGCGATTGCCTCATTAAATATGTTCGCCTGCGTATTCAAATGATGGAATTCTGCAGCAATACAGGTTATTATCTTCTCATTTTCAACAATGTCCGCAATGGTTGCGTACTCGGACCCTTCGATATCCATTTTCAAGAAGACGGTCTGACCTTCTGATAAATGCAGGGATTTGATAATGCCATTAATGCTTATCTCATGTTCATTATCTACGTTGGAGACTTTCTTTCTTATGTGAACGCGCCCCCCTCTAAAGAAAGAGAAGTATTTCAGCGCACGAATCGCCCTGCCTGCAAATCTTTGTCCCTTTTTCCAGTCAAGGATCATGAACCTGAATATTGCCTGGGGAAGGCTTTTTAAGAATCTTATCCCTAAGATCCGAGGTCCGATTGAGTGATCATAGCCCAGGAGACGAACTCTAGGATTTTTTTTAAGAAAGGCCTGTTCAAAAGACCAGTCGTCAGAGATACCCAAGGATATCAGATAGCTTGAAGAATATACCTGAGGTTCCGGAACGACATAACCCCCGTCTTTATTGTTTCCGAGCCTTACCAAGTATGGATATTCTATAGGTCTTAAAACTCTTTTGTTCAGCATGCAGTGTACATAACAAATAAAAACAATAAATGCAAAACGTGTGGTAGACAATCCATACTATGTCAGTAATTAATGCATGCTGAAACATCTGCCATATTCTTCATCTCTTCCCAGATCCTGATCCCCATGCTCCGGTGCTCGTTGAGCACCTTTCTGAGCATGTAGGGCTCGGTGTTCGGGTTGACGGTGATCGCGCGCAGAACCACGATCTTTCTCGGTGCGTACCGGGTCGACTCCAGCCTTGTCCTAGAAACGAAAGAGGTGTCGTGTTCCCGAATGGTCTTGTGAAGCTCTATGTTCAGAGTGTTGATAACCCTGTTCAGCATGGTGATCTTGTGGGCATTTTTCTTCGGGTGCTCCATGAGGATATCCAGTTCATCCTTCAGCTCTTTGGGTACGAACCGGTAGTTGATGATGTAGAGCTGGGGCTTGTTCAGCAGCTCGAAGAGGGGATCTTTTTCCACCAGGTCCACAAAGGTGTCCTGAAGTTTCCTTGCATGGGCAAAGATCAGCTTGTAGCCGTTTTTCCCCAGGATCTTGAGGGCGGCCCACGGCTTGAGGCTGGCAAACTGCCGTGAGCCCTCGATGGTGAACCTGCCCTGGTCGATGGACCCCTTGCGGATGATATAGTTCGACGTGTGATACAAGAGCTTGGAGTCACGATCGTTCTTGAACAGGCAGATCCCCATGCTGTTGGGTGCGAACAGGAGCTTGTGCGCATCGAGGGAGACCGTGTCGGCCTTCTCGATGCCTTTCATCATCTCCCTCTCAGCATCCATGAGCAGGGCACCGCCGCCCCAGGCTGCATCCACATGGAAGTGCGTCCCGATTTCTTCGGCTACCTTGGCCAGCTCCTCGAGGTCGTCGATGTTACCGGTCTCTGTAGTGCCTGCAATGCCGACGATAGCGATAAACTTCGTGGGCTTGCCTACGAGCTTGTCTTTCTTGCGGGTTTTCTCGATTATCTGATAGAGCCGGGAGATGTCGATCTTGTGTTCGCAAGGATGAACGGGAACATGGACTACGCCTCGCTCCCCGATCCCGAGGATGGTGCCGGCCTTGCAGATCGAGTAGTGTCCCCGCTTGGACACCAGAACCTTTGCCTGGCGGTACCCATAGTAGTCCAGGGCGCGGACGAGCCCTTCGATGCGGACCCCCCGAAAGGCATTTCCATCTGGAGGGAAGGCCTTTGCCATGGCCAGCGTGAGCGCGGTGAGGTTGGAGATCGTTCCGTCAGAGGTGATGTTCCCCAGCGCTATGTTCGGGTTCTGGATATTGGCGGCGTAAAACTGATCGGTGTTGTTGTACACGAGCCTGTGCATCCAGCAGAGAAATTCCCTCTCCACGAGAGAAGACGCTTTGGCGCTCTCGATCTTCACCTGGTTCTGGTTGAGGCTCACCGCGATCATCTCGAGCAGGATCATGAAGTAGGGGATAGCGCTCGTCATGTGGCCGATGTAGTAGGGATTGGCCACCTTCACCGAATGCTTGATGATATTGTTCTTGATTTCGGAAAGAACGTCCTTGATCAGCATGGGGGTGCACGGTATGTCGGTTTTGCTGAATATACTTGCAAGTTCTTCTATGGATATGGATGAGTGAATCCCGCCTTTCTCCTTGAAGAAGTCATGGATCATATCAAGAAGGTGTATGCCGAACTCCACGAACCTGTCCGAAGAGTCGGGCATGATAAAGAGCTTTTTCATGTATGCAGAGGTTGCCTCAATTTTTTTCTGGTGTGCATGATTCCCGAGTTTTAACGACTCCATAGAGAATCCTTGTGTTTGATTTTATACAAAACTGATATATAGCACAATCTATGATTGCCGAGAAAGGAGAAAAAGCATCCCAAGGTGCGGTCAAAGCTACGCTTTTTCTCGTCCCCACACCTATCGGGAATCTGAAGGACATCACCTTAAGGGCACTGGAAGTGCTCCGCGAGGTCGAACTCATCGCCTGTGAAGATACGAGACATACGCGCAAGCTCCTGTCTGCATATGGAATCCATACACCGCTCGTTTCATACGAGAAGTTCAGCGAAAAAAAGAAGGCCTCCAAGATCATGGAAGAGCTGGCCAAAGGAAGAAGTGTGGCGCTGGTCAGTGATGCCGGCACTCCGTTGATCAGTGATCCGGGCTCTGTTCTGATTCACGAAGCCAGGGACATAGGCGTGCGAATCGAAACCCTGCCCGGTCCCAGTGCCGTAACTGCTGCCATGTCTGCATCGGGATTGAGCGGTGCCTTCCGGTTCATGGGTTTCTTCCCCAGGCAGAAGAGCGCTGCGGTGCGCGAGATCATGCGGATGAAACTCTCGACGGACCACACGGTGTTTTATGAATCGCCCCGCAGGATCATCGCGACCTTGAAGCTCCTGGATGAGCATCTGGGAGATCGGCCGGTTTTCCTTGCACGCGAGATATCGAAGATACATGAGGAGCACCTTTCCGGCAATGCCGGCGATGTTCTGAAACAGCTCTCCATTCGCAGCGAGATCGGTGAGGTGACGGTCGTGGTGCAGGGGGCTGATCAGGAATCTGTGATTGATGAAGATGTAGTGAGAAGGAGGGCGCGTCAGCTCATTGACAAGGCATATACGAAGAAGGATATTCTCCGGGTGCTGGTGGAAGAAACGGGATTGAAGAGAAACCGGATTTACGAGATACTTCAGGGGCTTGACTAAAGTTTTTTCTCCGGATGACGATAGGAGATTTGTAGATCTCTGAAAAGGGGAAGAGTATGAAGATAAATCCTGAAATATCGAATGTTATCAACCTGGTGAAGAAAGACGCAGACTATCAGAAAAGAACCCAGGAAAAGGTTGAAGACCAGAGCAGGATGGAAGATATCGTATCCGTTGAAAACAGGGCGGCTTCCCGTTCAGAGGCAGCGAGCGTCGAGGAGGCCCGCGAGCTGTTGACCGATGTCTTGAGGAAGATGGAAAATTCGTCGGCCGAAGTGCACAACCTGAATCAATACAGGATTTCTCAGCTGATCAGTTAGCCCTTACAAAATAGGATCCGGGAAAGGGTGCATCGACCGGCCCCTTTTCCATGGGTTTTTCAAGGTTTATTCCCGGTCCGACCCCGCCTGGGGATCTCCTGATTCGCCGTGCTTGGTTTCTCCGATATGCCGTATCCGCTTTAAGTCTCTCGTTATTTCGGGCATGAGGATGCTCTCGATCTTGGGCGGCTTCTTGATGAACCGATAGTAATCATCGCCGATATAGGTGCCGGTGATGTCCTGGCTGAAATTCTTTGCCGCAACGTCCGATATGCTCAGGATAGCCAGCTCCTTGATGACATCAGGTGATGTCTGGGCCACTTCCCTCAAGGGCCAGAACATGGGCCAGTGATGCCGCCCGATCGCGTTGCTCAGCCTCTCGGGCATCTGCCAGCGCCTGGCAAGGATGCCTCCCAGGGTGGCATGGTCGATGCCGTAGAGCTCGGTCTCCTGTCTCAATCGCTCTCTCGGATCGCGGGAAAAACCATTTTCCGGCTGGGGGAGGGACTGCAGCATGATGGTTCGGGCGATGTCGTGGAGCATGCCAAGAGTGACCATGGTTCCGCCGGGCACGCCGATTCTCGATGTACTGGCAAGATAGGCGGCTATTGTAGAGGTGAGGTTTGCGTGAATCCATTCCTCGCGGCTGGGCTTGATCCCGATTCTGGCTGCCCGCTCTTCCATCACGATGCGATAGATTTCGTTGTAGCCGAGAATCACAATTGCATTGAAGATATTGTCGACCTTTTGTACGAGCCCGTAATAGGGGGAATTCACTCGTTTGAGGATGAATGAGGTGAGCCCCTGGTCGGTGATGATAAGCCTGCTGATATCCTTAGGGTTGATGTCCGGGTCGTTCAGTCTTGCAGAGAGGTCGGTGATCAGCGGTGAGATCGATTCGATGCTGTTTATGATCTTTTCGACATCGGGAGGTATCCCGGAGATGAGTTCCCTTTCGGGTTTCCAGTCGAGGTCATAGACGGTTGCGAAAGTATCGAGGTTGTCTTCGGCCGAGATACTGACATAGTGGGCAGGGGTTTTCTTTATTTGAGGGGTGGCATTTTTCGAGAGGATCTTCACAAAGGCCGCAACCACTGCAAGCCCGATGATCACATAAACGATAATCCACACTGTCTGTCCGGTTTCCATTATCCTGTCTTATCGGGAAACCGGAGATCACTCTTTAGGATGATTCACACCTTGGGAAAATCCCCCGGTCATAGATGACAAGACACGGCTCTAAAGAAAGTGGCGCACTCTTCCGAGTGGTTGAAGAGTGGAGGAACTATACTTTTCCGAGCAGAGCAGGGAACATATTCTCGATCTCCTGTCGAGGTGCACGGATATCCTTACCCTGCCTCCTATTGTGCATCGGATCCTGGATGCGGCTTCGGGCAGGAACTCCTCTGCTTCCGATCTCACCACCCTGATCGAGAGCGATCCCGCCATGACGGCGAAAATCCTCTCGGTTGCCAACTCCTCGTACCTGGGTTTCACCAAGAAGGTGTCGACCATTTCTCATGCCGTGGTGGTTCTGGGGTTTCAGGAGATTCAGAACCTGGCACTGAGCATGTCGGTTGTCCAGCTGTTCGACCGCAGGGGCTCGGAGTTCACGGAAAAGCTCTGGAGGCATAGTTTCTCTGTGGGGGTGGGGTCGCGGATGCTCGCTTCATACCTTAACCTCAGGATGGACGGAAAGTATTTCGTGAGCGGACTCCTCCATGACATGGGCAAGGTGTTTCTCTCCCAGTATTTCCCCGAAAAGTTCAATGAAATGCTCACCATGCTGGAGCGGCAGGACATCAGAACCACCTACCATGCAGTGGAAGAGAAGTTCTTCGGGATGACGCACGCAGAGGTGGGAGGAAAACTTCTGGAGGCCTGGATGTTTCCCCGGGAAATTGTCGATGCCGTAGCCTGGCACCACGAACCGCACCGGTCCGGCTCGAATCAGGCCCTGGCGGCATGCGTCCATCTGGCCGACCTCCTGTGCACGATCAAGGGCATCTCACCCCTGAAGGACCGCTATTTTCTCCCCATGGACAAGAAGATCGTACCGGTTCTGTACGAGCTGAGGGAGAACTTCAGCACCGAGGGGCTCATTGCCCTGATGGGGCAGCTCGACCTGGAGATAGACCGGCACAGCGCCCTGCTCTCTGCGTTCAGGTGGTAGAGCCGGCACCAGCGGATCAGGCAGGGAAACCTACCGTGAGAGAAGCCTCCCTAGAAGGGTATGCCCTTCCTCGATGAAAAGACCAGCCTGTGCAGCGTCTCTTTCCGTGAACTGGCGATTGTGGTTGCCGGGATCGGTGCTGTCATACAAGACAAAGGGCACTGGATCCGGCGTATGGGTCTTCTTTGCTATGGGTGTGGGGTGATCCGGCAGGAAGAGGACCCGGAAGGGATCGCCCAGACTCTCCATGCTCCTGACGATGTGGCCCACCACCATCTCGTCGAAGTCTTCGATGGCCTTGATCTTTTCCCTAAGAAGGCCGCCGTGCCCTGCCTCGTCGGGCGCCTCCACGTGTACGTAGACCAGGTCGTGGTCGGAGAGTGCCTTGAGGGCCGCCCGGGCCTTTCCTTCGTAGTTGGTGTCTATCCAGCCGGTTGCTCCCGGGACATGGATAATCTCCATTCCCCTGAGAATGCCCAGGCCTTTCAGCAGGTCCACGGCTGAAATCATGGCGCCTGAGACGCCGTATTCTTCTTTCAGGGTGGGCACATTCAGCCCTTTTCCCTCGCCCCAGGGCCAGATAGCTGTGGCCTCCCGCTTGCCCTGCTTTCTCCGGGCGATATTGACAGGATGATCCTGGAGCACTTCGATGGATTTCCGGATGAGCCCCTTCAGCAGTTCGTCGTTGGGGAGGTGCGCATCGATGTACTCGCCGGTAATGTCGTGGGGAGGGGTGGTCTTGAGCCCTGGATGCTCGTAACCGTGTATCACCATGAGATGCCGGTATTCGATCCCCGGATAGACATGGATGTTCTCATGATCACGCACCATGGTCTGTATCGCCTCGATGAGCTCTCCCGCTTCCTGGGTGGATACGTGATCTGAACAGTAATCCTCAAGGATCAGGCCCTTCTCGCGCATGGAGACCGTCACGAGGTTGATTCTGAATGCGGTATCGTCGGACTTCAGTTCGACCCCCATGCTCACCGCCTCGATGGGGGCCCTCCCGTTGTAGTAGACCCCGGGATCCAACCCCAAGACGGTCATATTCGCTACATCGCTCCCCGGTGGGAAGCCATCCTTTACCGTGCGCACCATCCCGAGCTCACCACGGGAGGCAAGCTTGTCCATATACGGGGTATTCGCCACTTCAAGGGGCGTCTTGCCGCCGAGATCTTCCAGGGGCTCGTCGGCCATGCCGTCGCCTAGCAGTATGATGCTCTTCACAGTCTCATGTCCTTTCATGAAGGTTTCTTCAGGTTCTTGTCTTCAACCCTGATGACCACGGGCTTTCCTCCTACATAGTCCATAGACTCGATCTTTTTCATCGCGCTCCTGATATTCGACTCCTTTGCCTCGTGCGTAAGCATGACGATGGGCACATAGCCGTCCATGTGGACAGCCTTCTGGATCACGGACACGATGCTGATGTCCCTCTCACCAAGGATCCCGGCTATGCTGGCGAGAACGCCCGGCTTGTCCAGCACGTTTATTCTCAGATAGTAGTTGGTCATGACGTCGTCAATGGGCATATAGCTCTTTGGCCTGGATACTCCCTTGCGATATCCAAGATGGGGAACCCTGCCCGCGATCCCCGCAAGGATGTTTCTCCCGATATCGGCGATGTCGCTCACCACCGCGGAGGCGGTCGGCATCATGCCCGCTCCCCTGCCGTAGAAGAGCGTGGAATCCACGATGTCACCCCGCACATAAAAGGCGTTGAAAACGCCGTCGACCTTCGAGAGGAGGTAGTTCATGGGGACGAGCGTGGGATGGACTCTCGCCTCGATCCGGTCTCCGCGGTCGATGGCGAGCGCGAGGAGCTTGACCTTGTAACCGAGCTCGCGTGCATAGCCCACGTCGAGTTTATCGAGGGCCGCGATCCCCTCGACATAGACCCCTTTCAAGTCGGGCGGCACGCCATAGGCAAGGCTGGTGATGATGGCAAGCTTGTGAGACGAGTCGATACCCTCCACATCCATCGAGGGATCGGCCTCTGCGTATCCGAGCTCCTGGGCCTGTCTCAGTGCGTCTTCGAAGGACGAGCCCTTCTCGCTCATCTCGGTGAGGATGAAGTTGCAGGTCCCGTTGAGGATCCCGTAAATGAAGATGAAGTTGTTCGCCACGAGCGATTCCCGTAATGCCTTGATGATCGGGACTCCGCCCCCGACCGACGCCTCGTAGTACAGGTCCTTGCCGTAGGTCTGGGCCGCATCGAAGAGCTCCTTGCCGCGTGAGGCGAGCAGGGCCTTGTTTGCGGTCACCACGTGCTTGCCGGCTTTGAGTGCATCGAGGATGAAGGTCCTCGCCGGCTCGATGCCGCCGATGAGCTCCACCACGATATCGATATCGGGATTGTTGATGAGTGCATACGCATCGGTGGTGAGCAGGCCTCGGGGAATGGTTACGCCCCGGTCAGTGGTGATGTCGATATCGGCAATGGCCGTCAGATCGAGAGAAAAGCCGAGGCGTTCTTCAAGAAGGGCGGTGTTCTCCAGCAGTGTCTTCGCTACGCCCGTGCCGATGGTGCCAAGACCGATCAAACCGATTTTAATGCTTTCCATGTGCTCTCCTTAAAGCTGTATGCATCGTTCCCGGTACAGTTTTTCATGGAACAGGCGGGCGGGATTGTACAGCTGGCGGGGATGTCCTGTGGATGCGGCATTCAGTTCCGGCATTTTTTTAAAGACACGTTCCATCCTTGCCCACGCCGATTCGGTTGCGCCTGACCTCTTCCAGAACCTCTTTCGCCTGATACGAACTTCTGACCAGCGGTCCGGATATAACATATCGTATGCCGGCGTTTTTCGCAATATCTGAAAATCGCTTGAAATCCTCTGGAGACCAGTATCGCGAGACCGGCACCTGCGCGGCTGTGGGCTGAAGATACTGCCCCATGGTGACGACCTCGCACCCCGAACGGCTCAGGGCCTCCAGGAGCTCGGCAACTTCCTCCTTGCTCTCCCCCAGACCCAGCATGAAACCCGACTTGACCACCGTGTCACAGGAATACTCCCTGGCCGTGCGGAGAACCGCAAGACTCGTCTTCAGGCTGGCCTGCGGCCTTATAGATCCGTATAGCCTGCCCACGGTCTCCACATTGTGGTTGAACACCTCGGGCCTTTCCCGGAGCACTGTCTCGATGAGATCCGTCCTTCCGGAGAAATCAGGGATGAGCACCTCGACGGTTGCGCCCGGCAGGAGCTTTCGAATTGCTCTGATTGTGCCGGCAAACGCGGCGGCTCCCTGATCCGGAAGATCGTCACGGGTCACGGAGGTGATGACCACGTGTTTGAGACCCATGGTGGCTGCGGCCTGGGCCAGGCGCTCCCCCTCGCGGGGATCGGGCGGGGCCGGGACGCCTTTGCGGATGGAGCAGAACCGGCATCCCCTGGTACAGATATCGCCCAGGATGAGAAAGGTGGCCGTCGGCCTGGCAAAGCACTCGGCGATGTTGGGGCAGCGGGCCTCCTCACAGACCGATGCGAGGCTCAAGGTACGCAGGCCGGTCTTGGTGAGGTGGAGATCCTTCAGCCGTTTGTTCTTCTTCGCCCAGGAAGGGATTCTTTCCGGACATGAACAGGCCTGCCCGCGGTCCTTCATGAACTATTCCGCCCCACCCAGCACCTGGGCTATCTTGCCTCGTGTCTTCATGATGTGCTCGGAGATGATATGTGTTTCGGCGATCACGGGCATGAAATTGGTGTCTCCCGCCCAGCGGGGTACGATGTGAACATGGAGGTGATCGGCTATCCCTGCGCCTGCCGCCGATCCGATGTTCACCCCCACGTTGAAACCGTTGGGGTTCATGGCCTTGCGTATGGCTGCAACGACTTCCTGCACCAGGGAGTTGATATCGCGGAGCTCCTCTTCGTTGAGCTCGACAATGTCCCCCACATGGCGGTAAGGCGCCACCAGGCAATGACCGGCCGTATAGGGAAACCTGTTCATGATGACAAAGCTGCTTGCGCCTTTCTTGAGAATAAGCGGGTCATTGTTTTGCGGGGCGGCGCAGAACACACACGAGGAATCTTTCGGCCGGGTAATATATTCACTGCGCCAGGGGGCCCAGAGAGTGCTCATGGTAGTGTGTTTTCTCCCTCGTATTGTTTGATTCTTACGCCTTTATACCCTCGGAGCGATGGATTGTAAATCCGGAGTCTTGAAAGGACGGGCCGCCCTTAGGACTAAAGATACTCATCCGAGTCACTATAGACGTTTTTCACATCATACACTACGCAACCGGGTGCTTTGTATTTGTTTATGTCGATCTGTCTGAACTCATCATGCGAAACAGCGACCATGATCCCTTCGTACTGGGGTCTGAGCCCCGCCTCCGAGGTGATGATATCGAGCCCGTACTCATGCTTCACCTCATCCGGGTCGGCAAAGGGATCGAAAATGTCGATATTGCAGGCAAAGTCCTTAAGCTGGCGGATGATGTCGATGACCTTGGAGTTTCGGATATCCGGGCAATTTTCCTTGAAAGTGATTCCCATGACCAGCACATTGGAGTCCGTGATCCTGTGGGCCTTTTTCACCATCATCTTGATGAGCTGGGTTGCCACGTATCTCCCCATCCCGTCGTTCAGCCGTCTGCCGGCGAGGATGATCTGCGGGATATAGCCCAGGCTTTCGGCCTTGTGGGTAAGGTAGTAGGGGTCTACTCCTATGCAGTGCCCTCCCACCAATCCCGGTTCGAAGCTCAGGAAGTTCCACTTGGTACGCGCGGCCTCGAGAACATCCTTGGTCCGGATGCCCATGCGTGCGAAGATCATGGAAAGCTCGTTGATAAATGCGATATTGATGTCCCGCTGGGCGTTCTCGATCACCTTTGCAGCCTCCGCCACCCGGATGGAAGGGGCGCGGTGGGTACCGGCCTCGATAATGGATGCATAGAGGGAGTCCACGATTTCGGCGACCTCCGGGGTCGAGCCCGAGGTCACCTTCTTGATAGTGGTGAGCCGGTGTTTTTTATCGCCGGGATTGATGCGCTCGGGGCTGTATCCGCAGAAGAAATCCTGATTGTAGGTGAGCCCGGACACCCGTTCGATCACCGGCACGCAGTCTTCCTCGGTTGCCCCGGGATACACGGTTGACTCGTAGATCACGATATCACCGGGAGATATCACACGGCCCACAGTCTCGCTCGCCTTCAGGAGCAGTGTGATGTCAGGCCTGTTGAAAATATCGATGGGGGTTGGGACCGTGACGATGTAGATGTTGCATGGCTTGAGCTCGTTCTCGTCGGTTGTATAGGTCAGGAATCGTGCTCGATTCAGCTCTTCCCGGTCCATCTCCCGCGTCCGGTCGAAGGACGACCTTAGCTCGTTGATTCTCTTTTCATTGATATCGAACCCGATGGTGGTATATTTTTTCCCGAACTCAACGGCCAGGGGCAGCCCGACATAGCCAAGGCCGATAATGCCGATCCGGTGTTCCATGTTCATCCTCCTCGTACAGGGCTACTTGACAGGGAATTCCCATATCATATCTGTACGTGGCAGCGAAACGGATTTCTATGGGCAAAGCGAAGAGCTGTCACTCCATTATGAGACCTCTCAGGCTCCGGGTCTCACAACAGCCCATCCACCCGAGAAAAACCATATCATTGGTTTTTATAAGTCCGGGAATCCACCACTTGCCGTACTCCCCGCGCCGAAACCCTGGTGCTGGGCTGATCCGGCTCGTTCCTCTCTGCTTGACACCGTATCCCAAAAGACATAGACAGGGATGGAATATGTATTGATGGAATGGTCCGATCGGGGAAATCATGAGAGAAAGAAACAAAATCGGTATATTCGACTCAGGCATCGGAGGAATTACTGTGCTCAAGGAGATCCTCTCTCTTGTGCCCGATTCCGATGTGGTGTACCTGGGCGATTGCGCGCGCCTGCCCTATGGGACGAAATCACCCCGGACCATTATCCGCTACAGTCTTCAGTGCGGACAGTTCCTCGCCTCCAAGAACATCGACATGCTGGTTGTGGCGTGCAACACCGCAAGCTCGCATGCCCTGCCCGCGCTGGAAAAGGCCCTGAATATCCCGGTGATCGGAGTGGTGGACTCCGGGTCACGGGCCGCGATCGATGCGGGAGGAAAGAACATCGGGGTAATCGGGACCCCTTCCACCATCCGGAGCGGGGCCTATGAGAGTGCGCTGCGTGCCCTTTCGCCCGAGGTACAGGTCCATTCCCGGGCCTGCCCGCTCTTTGTCCCCCTGGTGGAGGAGGGGTGGTGCGACGATGCGATAACCGAGCAGGTGGCGCACCGGTATCTCGATGATCTCCTGAGCAAGGGTATCGACACCCTTCTGCTCGGATGCACCCATTATCCGATGCTCAAGCAGGTCCTCCAAAGGGTCGCAGGAGAGGGCGTGCGCATTGTGGACTCAGCCGTGTCAACAGCCCGCGTCGTTGCCGGGATCCATGGGGCATCGTCTTCTGCAGGCCGTGACCGGTCGGTGGTCTACTACCTCTCAGATGTCTCGGAGCGGTTCATCGAGCTGGGAGAAATTTTTCTGGGACAGAAAATGGAGTATGTATACGAAGTTGATCTTTGTGTATGATGCTGTGCCATAAATCAGGAATGCGGGAATGAAATCATGAACGGGAAAAAGCTTTCACGGGTCCGGAATATGGGCTTCGTAGCCCACATCGACGCAGGCAAGACCACGGTGACCGAGCGCGTGCTCTACTATGCGGGCAAGATTCACCGCATGGGAGAGGTCCATGACGGCCAGGCGACCATGGACTGGATGCCCCAGGAGCAGGAACGGGGAATCACCATCTCCTCTGCAGTGACTACCTGTGCCTGGAACAATCACGTGATCCATATCATCGACACCCCGGGACATGTGGATTTCACCATTGAGGTGGAGCGCTCTTTGAGGGTCCTGGACGGCGCGGTGATGATCCTGTGCGCGGTTGGGGGGGTCCAGGCCCAGACAGAAACAGTATGGCAGCAGTGCCGGAGATACCGGGTGCCCACCGTTGCCTTTATCAACAAGCTCGACCGGCTGGGAGCGGACTTCGATTCTGTGATCAGACAGATGAACGAGCGGCTCGAGGTCAAGACCCTTCTTCTCCAGATCCCCTACTATGAGGGAGATGCCTTCAGAGGCGTGGTGGATCTCGTCGAGTGGCGGCTGCTCGTCTGGGATGAAGACAGCCTGGGTGCGACCTTCCAGGTTCTGCCCGTACCCGACAATGTGCTTGAAGAGGCGGGTACGGCACGCGACTCTTTGCTTGAGGCCCTCGCAGACTATGATGACCAGATCATGGAGCAATACCTGGCGGGAGAGATACCCGACGAGAGGAAGATCAAGGAGACCGTCCGTAAGGTCACCCTCGACAACAAGGCCGTCCCGGTGCTCTGCGGGTCGGCCCTGAGGAACAAGGGCATACAGCCGCTTATCAACGCCATCATCGACTATCTCCCGTCGCCCCATGAGGTCAAGCCCATGATCGCCCATGATAAAGACACCGGAAGGGACGTGCCGGTGGAAGTTACCACCGACGGTCCCATGCTGGGATACGTGTTCAAGGTGTACATGGACGAAGGCAGGAGGATGGTCTATCTGAGACTCTATTCCGGAACCCTGCACGTGGGCGACGAGGTATACAACACCACCCGCGGGACAAAGGAGAAGATCGCCCGGCTCTTTGAGATGCATTCCCACGAAAGGCAGCGGATCGACAAGGCGGTCGCCGGAGATATTGTGGCGGCAATGGGTCTGAAGAGCTCAGTGACCGGCGACACTATCTCTTCTCTTGAGGAATCCGTGGTGCTCGAGCCTATTCCGGTCCTCAAGCCCGTGATCTCGGTGGCGATCGAGCCCAAAAGCTCGGACGCCGCCTCGAGACTCGAACAGAACATGCAAAAGATCATGGAGGAGGACCCTACCATCAGGGTGAGTGAGGACCCGGACACCGGTCAGGTGATCCTCGCCGGGATGGGCGAGCTGCATATGGAGATCGCGGTGGAACGGTTCAAGTCAGCCTTCGGCGTTGACATCAATGTAGGCAAACCGCAGGTACTCTACTGCTCCACCATCGAACAGCCGGCGAGCGGGGAGAAGGTCTTCGAAAAGAAGATCGGCGAGACTGATCACGCTGGGCACGTGAAGGTCTCGGTCAGGCCCAACAAGCGGGGGGAGGGCAATGCCTTTGTCTTCGAGCAGGACATCCCTCAGGAGATGAGGGATCATGTGTTCGACGGACTGAGAGAGGCCTGCCTGGCCGATCCCGTCTTCGGATACGAGGCTGTGGATATCCATGCGACCGTGGAGAGGGTGGTGCTCAACGAGAAGACCACGCCGCAGGGACTGAAGATAGCAACCCAGATGGCCGTGCAGGAGGCCATGGTCAAGGCCGGAGTCGTCAAGATGGAGCCGGTCATGGACATCGATATACTCTCTCCGGAAGAGTATGTGGGCGATGTGGTGGGAGACTTAAGCTCGCGCAGAGCGAGTATCGAGGGAGTGGTCATCAAGGGCAAGTACCACCAGGTAAAGGCCCTGGTCCCTCTTTCCAGAACATTCGGCTACTCCACGGCCCTCCGCTCGCTTACCCGCGGAAGGGGGAGCTTCAGCATGATGTTCCACGGATTTGACAAGGTGTGATGTTCTGTGGGAAAGAAGAGGAGAACGGTTCACTCCGGAGCGGTGCTGCAAACAGCGGGTGCCGGAGTGGAAATGTGTTTTCACCAGGAAGGAGCTTACATGCCTTCAGGCAGAGGTGGCGGACCTGATTTCCGGGCCGCGGGGTGATATGCCGGTCAAGGGTATGCTCAAACACATGCCATGGGTCGCCCGGATGCTGGCGCTTACCCTCTTTGCGTGGGTGGGTGCGGGCATCATTGTCAATACGGTAGGGTATTTTCTCTACAGTTATCCCAGCCCCGTTCAGACACGCACCATCCAGGAGTCTCACGGCCAGGCGGGCTCGCAGGCCAAAACCGCGTACGACATCATCTCGGAAAGAGATCTCCTGAAGGTCTCCAAGAGCACCCCGGCATCATCGAAGCAGCAGCCCGAGGAAGAGGATGTCGTCCGGCCCATCGCCGAGATGGGGCTGGCCTTGAAGGGAACCATTGCAGGGCCGAAAGAGATCGCCCGGGCCATCATCGAAGACCGCAAGGAACAGAAGAGCTACAAGATCGGTGACGAGATCAAGGGGGCCATACTTCTGGCGATCTACCGCAACAAGGTTATCGTGGACGTGGGCGGACAAGAGCAGATGCTGGTCATCGAGGATGTGGAGACCAAGGCAAAGGCCCCGGCCGCTGCTGCGGCCCCTCCGCGGGCGGCCCGGCCGCCCAGAGAGATCCCTGAACCCGCGGAGAGCTCGGGACTGACCAATGTCATGAAGAACCTGGATGAGTATATCGGAAAGGCCAGGGTAGTCCCGTATTTCAAAGGCGGCGAGCCCTACGGGTTCAGGGTGAGCAACTTAAGCAGTGATGCCATGATCTATGAGCTTGGGGTCAGGTCCGGGGATGTCATCCGTTCCGTGAACGGGATCCCAATCCGCACACCGGAGGATGCTTTCAAGGCATACCAGCAGTTCCAGAACGAGTCCAGCGTCCAGGTGGAGCTGGAGAGAAACGGGGAACCGACCACGGTGACTGTGCCGCTTCGGTAGGGGACTTATCCGCCGGTGCACGTCATGAAGGTGGTGAATGGACAATAGCCATGTTTGAGGATTTTTTCGGGCTTATAGAAAACCCTTTCAATCTCACCCCCGACCCGAAGTATCTCTTTCTTTCGGAAGTTCATAAAGAGGCTCTGTCCCACCTGCAGTATGGGATCGATCAGCGCAAGGGCTTCGTTCTGATCACCGGTGAGGTGGGCACGGGCAAGACCACCCTGTGCCGCAGCCTGCTGGCCTCGCTTCCCGGCAAGACCCGGACCGCACTGATACTGAACCCCTCTCTGTCCGATGTCGAGCTGCTGCAGGCCATCAACCAGGACTTCGGCATCAGCTCTTCCTCGACCTCACGCAAAGAACTGCTGGATGATCTCTATGATTTTCTCATCCAGGTATTCATCCAGGGAGAGAACGCAGTGCTGATCATCGACGAGTGCCAGAACCTCACCCCCGGGGTCCTGGAGCAGATCCGCCTGCTCTCCAACCTGGAGACCGAGAAGGAAAAACTCCTGCAGATCGTCATGATCGGCCAGCCCGAGCTGGCGCAGATGCTCCAGTCGCCGGGTTTGAGACAGATAAACGACCGCATCGTCCTGCGGTACCATCTGTGGCCCCTGAGCCGTCGCGAGACCAGGGACTACCTTCGTCACCGCATGGAGGTCGCAGGCGCGGCCCGGAGCGATGTCTTCACCCTTGGCGCACAGAGGCTGATTCACCAGTATTCCCAGGGGCTTCCCCGGAGGGTGAACGCCATTGCCGAGAGGTCTCTCCTGATCGCATATCTCAAAGGCAAGAGGAGGGTCACCCGGTCGATCGCCGCCGAGGCGCGGGAGGAGCTCAAGGGCAACTACGGTGAGCCGGCTGGCCGTAAGTCGCTGCTCGTGCCGGTGTTCGCGGTCACGGCTGTCGCAGCGGTCATAGCCATAGTCTGGCCGAGCATCTTCTCCGAGCTGTCGGAATACATGGCCCCGACCATCGTTGCCACGGATCACGAGGTCCCCAAGGCGGATGACGGCGAGGAGATCATCCCGCTGTCGCCCGATCAATACGTGATACCGGATTATGTGGAAGCCCTGGAGATACTCACTACGGTCAAAGATGGTCTGGCCGGTCCTGAGACGCTCAACCTCCATCCCGATCCCGGTCGCCTGAAGTTCATCATCAGGCCGTCGATCGCATCGGTTGAAAAGGGGTATGTGGTTCTGGTATACGCAACTGACGACTTCGTGCGGGTACTCGGTAGGAATCGGGCCCTGGTCGAAATACCCATGGGGGAATTCCGGTCTCTGTATAAGTGGAACATCATCCTCACCTATGCAAAGGGGCCTGACGATGAGTTCTATACGAGGGGGGACTCCGGCTACGGTGTGGAGAGGATACAGCACATCCTGGCCGCTATGGGATACCCTGTGGAGCAGGACGGGTTCTATGATATCACCACCGCCGCCGCCGTCGAACGGATGCAGGAGGATTTCGGCCTGAAGAGAGACGGGGTGGCGGGGGAGGAAACACTCGTAGTTTTTGATATGGTTGAAAAAGGAATGCAATGAGCTCCATTTACGATGCCCTCAAAAGGATTCAGGGAGAAAGGCATTCACGGCTTTTCCCTTCCCCTCGCGACGCGGAGTCATCCGGGCACGCGAGACGATGGGTGCTCGTTACGGCGCTTTCATTCTGCCTTGTGTGCCTCATCGGGGCCGTTACGGCAGTTGTATTTGTCGAATGGGACAGCGATCCGGCCGGCAAGGAGCCGGCCCGTGGCGGATATCAGGAGGATTCAGGGGGCAGGAACGTCCCCGCAGCCCGGACAGACGACCTGAAGAACGGAACCAATGAGGCCGGCAAGACCCGGGAGGCAGCCTCGGTACCCATGACCGGATCCGCCGCAGAGGATGATTCGGATGCATACATCGACCAGGGAGAACGGCATTACATGGCAGGGGAATACGACAAGGCGCTGGCAGCTTACACGCAGGCGATGCGATTTTCCAGAAGGGAACCCCGCCTCCTGAACAATATCGGGATCGTCATGCTCGCCAAAGGTGAGCCGGAAAAGGCAGTCAACTATTTCAAACAGGCGAAATCTCTGTCCAGGGAATCCGTGGAGCCCGTGTACAACCTGGCGTGCGCTTATGCGCAGATGGGCGATAAAAACCAGGCCATTTCATATCTGAAAACCGCGTGCACCATGAACCCTGAGGCCCGCCACTGGGCAGTCCGGGATCCCGACCTGTTGACCCTGAAGGATACAGCGGATTTTGATGAAATCGTGGGTGCACAGTAGCACACAAGGGGGAAGAATGAGAACTCGAAACATTCTGGTTATCACCATACTTATTCTCATGCTCGGCTCTTCCGGAGTGTGGGGAGCGAGGCTGATGCAGGGACAGGCAGCCGGCCAGCCTCAGGGCGAGAGCAGGCCCGGGATTCAGGCGCCTGCCGTCCCTGTGCCGCAGAAGCCGGCCCCGGCAATCGGCACCGATGAAGAAGACGCCGGGGAAGTGATTGCGCCCTCTCCCCCTGTGCAGAAACCCTCAGAGAGGATAAATCCGGGTGCGGCCGCCCGCCCGCCCGCCTCGCCGCCTGCGCCGGCGAAGACAGGTCCTCAGGGCGGCGCCGGAACCGCCGGAACAGGCGATGCCGCGCAGGACGACAAGCAGTATGTCACCATGGACTTTGACGGTGTGGACATCAAGGTCTTCATCAAGTTCATCGCCGACATCACAGGCAAGAACTTCATTCTCGACGACAAGGTTTCCGGCAAGGTCACAGTCATCTCGCCCCGCAAGATGTCCCTGGATGAGGCATATCAGGTCTTCTTGAGCGTGCTGGAGGTAAACGGCTTCGGCACGGTCACCAACGGGGGGGTGACCAAGATCATCAGGGCCGCCGACGCCATCACCCGGAGCCTTGACACGGTGACGGATTCGCCGAAGAAGCGGGAGGATGTCCTGGTCACGCAGATCATCCAGCTCAAACACGTAGACGCCAATGACATGAAGGCCCTCTTCACCCCGCTCATGACCAGGGGAAGCTCGCAGCTGCTGGCCTATCCCCAGAGCAATGTGCTCATCATCACGGATACGCGCTCCAATATCAAAAAGATCACCGAGATCCTCGAGATCATCGACAAGTCCGGGTTCGGGGAAGAGTTCAGGATCTTCTCGCTCACCTACGCCTCTGCAGCCGACTTGAGCGCAAAGCTGCGGGACATTCTCTCAGAAGACCGCGCAGACCGGGCACAGCGCATCCGGAGCGCAAGGAACCAGACAGCCGTTTCTCAACGGGGCACTGCACGGATCATTCCCTACGAGCGGACCAACTCCCTCATCGTGCTGGCCTCCGCCATTGACATGGCGGAGATCGCGAACCTCATCAAGGAGCTCGATATTCCCACCCCCACGGGAAAGGAAGATATCCACGTCTACTATCTCCAGTATGGCAGTGCCGAGGACCTGGCCAAGGTTCTGACCGATATGCCTACTCCGGAAAAAAGCATGGCCGCCCCAGTGGAAGGCGCGCCCGGCACAAGGGGCGGATACGGAACGTCGCGGGAAAAGAATTTCAAGATCTCCTTCGATAAGGAAACCAACTCCCTGATTATCTATGCAGACCCAGATACCTACCAGAGCATCCTGGAGACGATCAAATGCCTCGATATCCCGCGCAAACAGGTCTACGTGAAGGCCATGATCATGGAGGTCAACACCAATCAAGATTTCAAGGTGGGCGTGGAATGGTCGGCATTCGAAGACTTCACCTATGACGACGGCCAGAGAACGGGCGGGGTTTTCGGCAGGACCGGTACCAACTTCATCACCAACCTGGGCGATCTCCCCTCGGGAGCGCTGTTCGGCGTGGTAGGGGATGCCATCACGATCAACAAGGGCGGCACCGAGATCACCTTCCCGAACATGGCCTCGTTCATCAACGCCATGGCTCAGGACACGGATGTCAATATCCTCTCGACCCCTCAGATCATCACTCTGGACAACAAGGAGGCCGAGATCACGGTGGGCGCCAATGTGCCCTATGTGACCCGCGAGGACACAGATACCACGAACATCGACCGGACCATCCGGACCTATGACTACCGCGACGTCGGCGTGATGCTCCGGTTTACCCCCCAGATCAACCAGCAGGGCTGGATCAGGCTCGAACTCTTCCAGGAAAACACCAGCCTGGTGGCGGGGCAGGGCGCTGACGCGTATGCCCCGACAACCCTGAAGCGCTCGGCCAAGACCACGGTAACGGTCAAAGACGGATCGACCATGGTCATCGGCGGCCTCATCGGCGACTCCGTGACCTTTGGCGAAACCCGGGTTCCTCTGCTGGGCAGAATCCCCATCTTGGGCCATCTCTTCAAGTCACGGTCAAAGAAATACGAGAAGACCAACCTCTACATCTTCCTCACCCCTCAGATCATCGACACTGAGCAGAAGACCGAAGAGCTCTATCGTGAGAAGTACGGGGAGATGAAGAGGGCAAAAGACGCCAAGGAAAAGGGCAAGAAGAATGAAAATCCAAAGCCTTGAGCAGGTTCTGGTCGAGATGCAGCTCGTAGATGACTCCGGTCTGGACAAGGCCAAGAGCGTGCAGAGGGAAAAGGCGCTGCCGCTGCGCGACGCCCTGCTCTCGGCCGGGGTCTTGAGCGATCACGATCTCCTGCAGGCGCTTGCCCGGCTCTGGAATATCCCGCTCATGAACAAGATTGAAGAGATCGAGGTGGATCCTTCCATCGTGGACGTGCTCCCCATCACCTTCCTGCGGAAGTACACCATGGTGCCGGTCAAGCTCAATGCCGACATGATGGAAGTGGCCGTGAACGACCCGACCGACCAGGAGCCCCTGTTCGACATTGCCAAGATCCTCAACATCCGTGAGATCACCCGGGTGCTCGCGCCCAAGCAGGAGATCCTCAAGGCCATCAACCGCCTCGTGGAGATGAAGGAGGAAAACGCCGAGGACATCATGGAGGATATCGAGGACGAGGATGACGAGATCCTCAAAGACCTCGAGAGCATCCAGGACATCACCGTGATGGAGACCGAGGCTCCCATCATCCGGATGGTCAACCGGATGATGGTCCAGGCCTTTCGCGAGCGGGCGTCGGATATCCACGTGGAGCCCTATCAAACCGATGTCAAGGTGCGCTACCGCATCGACGGCATTCTCCACGACGTGCTCACTCTGCCCAAGCGGATTCACTCGGCTGTGGTCTCGCGCATCAAGGTCATGGCCTCACTGAACATCGCGGAAAAGAGGCTGCCCCAGGACGGCAGGATCGGCATCAAGCTGGGCGATCACTCGGTCGACCTGCGTATATCGATAGTACCCACCGTCAACGGCGAGCGCGTAGTCATGCGTATCCTCGACAAGTCGAGCGTCCTCTACGGCCTGGAAGAGCTCGGGTTCTACCCGGACGACCTGGAGAGGATCGAGCGGCTCATCAAGCAGGAGCACGGCATCATCCTGGTCACCGGGCCGACCGGCTCCGGAAAGACCACCAGCCTCTACTCCATGCTGAGCAGGATCAACTCGCCGGACAAGAACATCCTCACCATCGAGGACCCGATCGAGTATCAGCTCAAGGGCATCGGCCAGATCCCGGTGAACACCAAGGTGGGCCTCACCTTTGCCTCGGGCCTGCGCTCCATCGTAAGGCAGGACCCGGACGTGATCCTCGTGGGAGAGATCCGCGACCTGGAGACCGCGGAGATCGCTATCCAGGCGGCCCTGACCGGCCATCTCGTCTTCTCCACCCTGCACACCAACGACTCGGCCAGCGCGGTGACCAGGCTCATCGACATGGGCATCGAGCCCTTTCTCGTAACCTCGTCCGTCAATGCGATCCTCGCCCAGAGGCTTGTCCGAAAGATCTGTCCGGCGTGCAAGCAGGAGTATTTCCCCGAAGACGAGAGCCTGCTGGAGATCGGCCTTTCCAAGGAAATGCTCGACAAGGAGGGCTACCTCTACCGCGGGGCGGGCTGCAGCGAGTGCATCGGCACGGGGTACAAGGGCAGGACCGGTATCTACGAGATCCTGTTCATGAGCGACGCCATCAGGAGCACCGTGCTCAAGACATCCGATTCCAACGCGATCAAGCAGGTAGCCGTGGGTGAGGGGCTCCACACCCTGAGACAGGACGGGGCCCGGAAGGTCGAAGACGGCGTGACCACCATTGAGGAAGTGCTCAGGGTGACCCAGCAGTAATGGCGAAGCAGAGACGGATCTTTCGCTGCTCTTCCTGCGGACAGGAACATCCCCAGTGGATGGGCAAGTGCAGCCAGTGCGACGAGTGGAACACCCTGGTTGAGGACATCGTTCAGGAGACCAGAGCGGTTCGAATGATCAAGCCCGGAAACAACGAGCCCATCCCGCTCGGTACGATCGCCTCGTCTCCCTTCATGCGCAAGAAGTGCGGCATGGCCGAGCTCGACCGCGTGCTGGGCGGCGGGATCGTAGAAGGTTCCCTGGTACTGATAGGGGGGGATCCGGGGATCGGAAAATCCACCCTCATGCTCCAGATGGCTTTCAAACTTGCCGCCTCGGGCATGCGCATACTCTACGTGAGCGGAGAGGAGTCTGCGATCCAGCTCAAGCTCAGAAGCGAGAGACTGGGCATCGTATCGGATGACATACTCATCTATCCCGAGGTGGTGCTCGAGGAGATCAGGAAGCAGATTGCGGCATTGAGGCCGGATATCGTGATCATCGACTCTATCCAGTCGGTGTTCTCCTCGCAGATCGACGCACCGCCGGGCAGCGTGTCGCAGATTCGCGAGGGCGCGGGCGTGTTCATGGAGATCGCCAAGGGGATGAACACCGTGGTCTTCGTGGTGGGGCACGTAACCAAGGAGGGCTGGATCGCGGGGCCCAAGATGCTCGAGCACATGGTGGATACGGTGCTGTATTTCGAGGGCGACGCCTCCGGGGTCTACCGGATCTTGCGGGCCGTGAAGAACCGGTTCGGCACCTCGGGCGAGATCGGCGTGTTCGAAATGAAATCGACCGGGCTCATCGAGGTGAGCGACCCGTCGTCGATCTTTATCAACGGACTCGGCGGCGACGTGCCGGGCAGCGCGGTCATGGCAACGGTTGAGGGCAGCAGGGCGTTCGTGGTCGAAGTACAGTCGCTGGTGAGCAGAACGAGCTTCAGCATGCCCAAGCGCATCTCCATCGGCTCTGATCAGTCGCGCCTGTCGGTCCTGCTCGCGGTCCTGGAGAAGCGTGCGGGCGTGGTACTCTCACATTCGGATGTGGTCGTTAACATTGCGGGCGGCATGCGGGTGACTGAGCCCGCGGTGGACCTGGCGGTTGTCATGGCCATCTTGTCGAGTGCGCTGGACAAACCTCTTCAAAGGGGAACAGTCTGCGTTGGTGAGATAGGCCTTGGCGGAGAGCTCAGGCCGGTGAACCATATGGAGTTCAGGCTCCGCGAGGCACTCAGAACCGGGTTCACCCGCGCGCTCATCCCTGCTTCCAACAGCGGATCCTTGGCCTTGGTGAAAGGGATGGACCTCATCCCCATCGCCCATGTCGGAGACGCTCTGCGCACCTTTTCTCGATAACGCGCTTCCTTACGGATTCGGCTGCTCCATTAATGAAGAATTTTCGTGTATTGAGCGGGTCTGTGCTCTTGCTTCCTTGAATCAGCGTGTTATGTATAATACTAAAGACAAGAAGAGGAAATGACGATAGCCTGGAGTATGAGAAGATACAATGTTTATACCTTTCTACCCGGCATCGGACGATACGAGATCATCAAGGAGAACCCGCACCAGACCGGTGTGTCGCAGGAGGATTATTGGAAAGAGTGCTTCTCCTGGCAGGACCTGAAAAAGATCGTGCCCTACTTCCGCTCCCAGGGGTGGAGGGTGTCGGTAGAGCCTCTCTCGGAGGATGAGGCAATCGATAAATTACACATATTTTCAATCACATATGGGATAAACCACGATTTCAGGATCCTGAACATATCGGGAATGCGCGTGATCATGGCGCGGGATTTCGGCATCCGCAGAGCCATAAAAGAATCTTATAATCCAATAGGCTATTGACTTCTTCCTGTTCAGCGATTAATAAATTTATGTAGTTATACGAGTTCCAGGCACATGAAAGGAGGAAAGTATGGCCACGTTAACCAAGAGCGGAATTATCGATGAAATCGTTCTCAACACAGGACTTTCCCGGAAAGAAGCCAGTGACGGAGTCGAAACCTTCATCGAGATCATAAAAGAAACCTTGGAGAAGAAGGAGCCCGTGAGCATCTCTGGTTTCGGGAAGTGGAAGGTCAGAGAAAAGACTGCACGCCGGGGGCGCAATCCCAAGACAGCAGAGGAGATCGTGATCTCCCCCAGGACCGTTGTCACCTTTTCCCTTTCGAATGTGCTGAGGTCGAAGCTCTCAGGCAAGGAAGAGGAACAGTAATCACGCACCGTTTCCCCCCGGAGGTTTGAAGAACACTGCAGGGCCGCTGTCCGCCATTCGGACGGAGCCGGTTCTTATCCATGCCATTCCAATAGGGCAGCCGCGGGTATTTCATCAATTCAAGCTGGAGGGGTTTAACCCCATAAGGTGAAGAGGCCTTTTATTCAGTAAATACAAAGGAGTATTGGACCCGAAGAGAGATAGGCCGTCATAAGCACTGGTACGTGCGGCCCGGAGAGATAACAGGCCTGTATAGCTTAAGGAGTACCGGAAGTAGATATCCGGAGAAGACCTGCTTCCTATGGGAAGGCAACGGCATTCTCCGGAATCATGAAAATTACGACACAGCAGTCAAGGCTGTCGAAAATACCGGCGAGGTTTTGTGCAATTCCTGTCTTGCACCTTATTCGCCTGATTCTATGGCATCCGTCGGGCAAGCGTCAGCACATGCCCCGCAATCCGTGCAGAGCTCAGGGTCGATGGAGTACTTGTCGTCACCCTCACTGATGGCTTCCACTGGGCACTCATCGATGCACGTTCCGCAGCAAATGCATTCATCGGTAATATTATATGCCATTGTGTTGCTCTCCTTTCATGCTATCCTGCATGGGTGGTATAAAAAATAGCGATAAATGGCAAGCCCTTTTTTGTTTTTTTTCAGAGGTTGTGGTATTGTCTCACATGCCCATAAATGACTTGGATAGCCGCCTTGATGTTCTGCCATGCAGAGGCGGATGGTGAAAAAGCCTGGATATTTTCCCTATACGCTGCTTTTCATGATGATTCGTTTGCCAGGCTCCGGACATAAAAGGACAGCTTTTTTAACAAGGAACATCGGCTAGACTGGCAAGACTCATGGAGACAAGATGGATTCACTTCTGGAAAGTATGAAAACACAGCCATATTTCTTCGATGACGGCATCAGATTCGAGTGTCAGCGATGCGGGGCATGCTGCACGGGAGAGCCCGGAGTGGTATATGTGAACGACCGGGAGATCACCGAAATCTCCGACTTCATGGATATCTCTCGCCAGGTGTTCATAGAGAGATGCCTGTATCGCCTCAAGACAAGTTATGCAATCAGAGAGGCCGATGACGGCAGATGTATTTTCTTCGAAAACGGATGTGCCGTCTATCCTGTCCGGCCCCTGCAGTGTAGGACCTTTCCGTTCTGGTTTCAGAACATGCGTTCACTCTATGCGTGGAAGGGGGTGGCTGTAGTCTGCCCCGGGATCGGCAAAGGCCACCTGTATTCGAAAGAGGCCATCCTGGAGTGCATCGGCGCAAGTTACCCCATCTACGAGATCCTCGTAAAAGAGGTGCTCGGAAGGTGATGCACACCCAGAACGGTCCGTTACGTCGATCAGGCAGGCAGTAGGTGAAGCACGGAAGAATGGATGGTCCAGACTTGCCCGGCTCCAGAAGGCAGGCAGAGCATGAAAGGCGCGGAACCGTGTCCGGCTCAGACAGCCGTCCAGACCGGGATCGGTTACGGGAGGAACACTCAAGCCGATGGGCCCTCTGGCGGCAGGACGACAACGGGCTGAAGTTTCTCGTATGCATCCGGAAGACCAGGCAGGAGGCCGAGGAAGCACAGAAGGCATTTGAAAGGCTCCACCACAAGCAGTTATATTTCGTGGAACCCTTCACGGGGTGATGCACCCGGGAGAGCCGGGCGCGCCTTTTCATACCTCTACCGGGCCGGCCGATCATGGAAACGATCGGTTTGTCGTCCAGCTCCTTCAGGGGGTGCAAAGCAGAAGCATCCGGTTCCGGAAGGGTTCATGTGCAGTAGAAGGGCTTTTTTACGATCACGTTTGATCCTTTCACCCGCCCTTGGGAATAAATCTCCCCGTTCTTATTATTGATGATAGTATCTCTACCCAGTGCTCAAGGGGGTGCCATGGACCTCAAGCCGTTATTCGAACCGAAATCGCTGGCCGTTGTCGGGGTTTCGCTGCATAATGACCTGCATCCTTCCAATATCATCTTCTACAAGAACCTCTACCGGTATCCCGTGGAAGCCTACCCGGTCAACCCCAAGGCTGGGGTGCTCAAAGGGGTTGCCGCATATTCAAGCGTGCGGGATCTCCCGGAGGTGGTGGACCTCGCCATCATCTCGGCCCGGGCGGAAGCCGTCCCGGGGATACTCGAAGACTGCGTCACCACAGGGGTAAAGGCAGGGGCCATCATCTCAGGCGGTTTTGCAGAGGTCGGAAACAACGATCTTCAGAGGCAGATCGTCTCCATAGCCAGGGATGCGGACTTCCCCTTTATCGGACCGAATTGTCTTGGCATTTATTCGCCGTCGCACTACGACAGCTTCTTCTTCGCTCCGGAGCGCATGAGTGTGCCTCAACAGGGAAATGTGGCGATCATCAGCCAGAGCGGAGGTCTGCTGGTCGACCAGATGATCGGATTTTCCGTGGAGGGGGTGGGACTCTCCCTGGCAGTCAGCATCGGGAACAAGGCGGTAATCGGCGAGACCGACCTGCTGGATTATCTCGAACAGGATGAAAAGACCCGGGTGATCTGCCTGTACATCGAGGGGTTCGCCGAAGATGAGGGGCGCGAGTTCCTGCTCAAGGCAAAGAAGTGCAAAAAACCCATAGTCCTGCTCAAGGCGGGCAAGAGCCCGGGAGGAAGCAAGGCTGTTTCCAGTCATACCGCATCGCTTGCGGGTGACTATACGGTTTTTTCCAAGGTCCTCTCGCAGAACGGCATCGTGGAGGCCAGGAATCCCTCGGAGCTCATGCACTTCTGCGAATCTCTGAGCGCCTACCAGACGCCCATACAGGGCAATGTAAGCATCATCACGCTCAGCGGCGGGCACGGAGCGCTTGCCACCGACCTCTGCTTCGAGTATGGACTCACCGTACCCCCATTCTCCCAGCTTGAGCAGGATCTGATCCGCAAGCGCCTGAGGCCCTCTATCGCCTCCATTGCCACCTGTACCAATCCGGTGGATCTCACCGGCACCTCCACGGATGACGACTATGTCGAGGCGGCACGGGTAATCGGGGCATTCGATCAGATCGAATGCCTCATGATGCTCCTCTTGCCGTACGCCCCCGGCCTCTCCTCAGACTTGGGCGCCAGGTTGAGCATCGTCAGCAAACAGGCAGGCAAGCCCATGATCGCGTATCTGCCGAGGCACGAAAAATACCGGATGCTCATCGAGGGCTTTGAAATCAACGGCGTCCCGGTCGCACATACCATCGAGGGTGCGGCCCAGATGGCGCTGGCCATGGCAAAGTATCGCAGGTTCTGATGACGCACCTCCAACCGGGTGAACTGCCGGTGCGGCTGGAGTTCTTCGCCGGAGCAGGTTCCTCACGTCACTCTCCACCCGGGTCCATGATCGGAATGCGCATGTCTTTCTTCGTTCGTCTGTGATATGCACTAGGAGAATCGTCTGCATTTTTCGCATCTCGAAATACTCCTCGAGAAGGGATGATTACGAATGAAGAATAAGAAGGCGGTTATATTCGATCTGGACGGCACCCTGCTCGATACACTCACCGACATTGCGGATTCCATGAATGAGGTGCTTGCCCGCTATGGGTTTCCCGTCCATGATTACGGCGCATACCGTACGATGATCGGCGCGGGCATGGATGTGCTCGCCAGGCGCGCGGTTCCCGAGGACCGGCGCGACGATGAGACCGTCTCCCGGGTTGCGGCCGCCATGCGCGAAGAGTATGACCGGAGGTGGTCGCTCACCTCCCGGCCGTATCCCGGTGTCACGGAGATGCTCACCCTCCTCACCGAAAGGGGAATTCCCTTCTCGGTGCTGTCGAACAAGCTCGACTCCTTTGCCAAGCAGATGGTCAGCGCCCTCCTGGGCGACTGGCACTTCTTCGAGGTGAGAGGCCTGGTTCAGGGCCTGCCAAGAAAGCCAGACCCGCACATCGCCCTGGAGATGGCCGATTCCCTGGGTCTGCCTGCCGAGCAGGTGATCTTCGTAGGCGACTCTGACATTGACATGGAGACCGCGGTAAGGGCGGGGATGGTGCCGGTGGGAGTACTCTGGGGGTATCAGACGCCCGAGAGGCTCACCTCTGCCGGGGCCTTCGCGCTGCTGAGCTCGCCCCGTGAGCTCATGGGCATCCTATGAGGCTATGAGATCCGGCGTATACACGCCTTGCGGTGAGGGGGCTCCTCCACGGCTATCTTGTTCTTACCGCTGGACTTGGCCTGATAGAGCGCGGCATCCGCACGCGAGATAATGGCATCGATGGACTCCACGGGCAGGTACCTGGTCACCCCCATGGAGATGGTTATCCGGAAGTCGTCGGGCAGTCCGGGAAAGTTCAGCGACGATGCCAGGGCCTTGATGCGTTCGGCGCAGGCGACCGCCTCGCCCATGTCAGGGTATGCGAGGATGATCACGAATTCCTCCCCTCCGTAACGGGCGATATAGTCCTGCTCCCGGACATTGTTCTTTATCGCCTGAACAAGGGTTCTGAGCACCATGTCGCCGGCCAGGTGGCCGTAGGTGTCGTTGACCCGCTTGAAGTCGTCCAGGTCGAAGATGCACAGGGAAAACGAGGGTTCTCCCCTGTCTGCCAGCGACTTCTCACGCTGGAGGATTTTCATCATCTGACGGCGGTTGAACACGCCGGTGAGCTCGTCGTGAATGGCTGACTGCCGGATCCTTTCATTCGCCTGGCTGAGCTCGATATTGGCCTTTGCCAGCTTTTTTCTGATGTGGTTGATATAGCTTCCGATACCGGAAAACCATGAGAGGACGGCGGCAAGTACCACCCAGTAGAGGATCTCGGCCTGCAGGTTGATCTTTTCCGGATGGTTCGCAAGCAGCAGGATGATCACATACCCGTATCCGGTGAGCGCATAAACCGCGAGGATAAAGAACTGGCGGAGATGGAGCCGAAAGACGCCGAAGATGAACACCACCAGATACAGCAGGAGGGCAATACCTCTGACCTCATCGGTATAGTAGGCCAGGACCATAGTCCAGAATGTTGCCAGGATCATCTGGAGCATGGTGAGGCTCGGGTCCTTGAACCGTTTGTTCAGGCCGGTCATGAAGACGAGGTAGAGGCAGAGATGCATCACGATGATGACTGCGAACATGGTCAGTGTATCGCCCAGCGACATGCGGAACCACCCCTTGTAATAGCAATAGGTGGTGAGAAACATCCACATGACATAGGACGCCAGCGCCATCAGGAAGCGGCGCACACGTAATGCCTGGTTCTGGTCATTACAGGGAATTACACTAATCATTGATCATTGATATCCGTTCTTTCATCCTTGGTAATTCTGTATCGGTAGAATATTGAGAAATATGAAGAACCTACTCGAAAAAATTGAAAAAAGGCAATTCCGGATGCGCTGCCCGTCCGCCGCAGCAAAATGACAAGGGAAGATCGGGCATCTTGGCAGAGACTCTATTCCCGAATATGCTCAAAGCCTTGCATCAGCACGTTCCTGATGTGCTTGTCGTTCAGGGAATAGTAGACTTTTTTGCCGGCCTTGCGGGATTTTACCAGGCGGGAGCGGTTCAGTGTCCTGAGCTGGTGCGAAATTGCGGAATGGTTCATCTCCAGGATGGAGGCGATGTCGCTCACGCAGAGCTCGGACGCGCCTAAAGCGAAGAGAATCTTGATGCGGGTTGAATCACTGAAGAGCTTGAAAAAATCGGCAAGTTCGGTCACTACCAGCTCGCTGGAGGGGAGAAGACCTCTGATCCTGTTGATCCTTTCCTCACGGGCCGAAGGATCCTGTGGATATGGAGCGGCCATATGAAAAATGTAAGGCTTATAGGGGTGTGTGTCAAGAGCAGATAATATTGTTTTACTAACAGACGATATATGCCCTCTGATATGATATTTTCTGCGAGGGAGAGTATCCTCGTAAGAAAATCTTTGTGATTGACCTCGGCGAACTTTCTTCTGTACTAACGGTTGAGCACGGCAAGAAAAGGGAAGTGAAGTGACAGGAACGCTCGTGAATGCATCGGCGGTTGCGGCCGGGTCTATACTGGGCCTGCTTGCAGGAAGGCATATCTCCGAGAGGATCAGGGGCACGCTCATGCACGCCCTGGGCCTTGCGGTGATAACGATCGGCCTGAAGATGGCCCTTTCGGTGGACAGCCTTATTCCCATGGTCGCCTGTCTGCTCCTGGGAGGTCTTGTTGGTGAGATGCTTCGCATCGAAGACGGGGTCGCCTGGGTGGGCGTCCATCTCAAGGAGCGGTTCCGGTCCGAGTCGGCTACCTTTGTGCAGGGTTTTGTCTCCGCTTCGGTCCTTTATCTCACCGGGGCAATGATGATCATCGGCTGCATCCAGGACGGGACCATAGGCGATGCCAGCACACTCTACCTCAAGTCCCTCCTCGATGGTGTGGCGTCCGTGGCACTGGCGTCCACGCTGGGGGTGGGAGTGGCTTTTGCCGCCCTCCCTGTCTTGGTGGTCCAGGGAGGGCTGACGCTGGCGGCCTCGCATCTGGCCTTTCTCCAGGATCCCCAGGTGCTCGCCTCAATAACGTCCACGGGCGGGATGATCATTCTGGGCATCGGCATCAATCTCATGGAAATCACCCGGATCCGGGTAGGAAATTTCATCCCGGGCTTAGGCTTTGCAGCCGTGTACCCATTCATCGTGTAGCGAAAAAAGAAAAGAATCGACATTGCAAAGAAGTTTGGAACTGTATTATGTAAAAGACACAGCTATGTTCGGGAAAATGCATATGAACAAATTTCTGCTCCAGGCCGAAGATTGTGCAGTCATGCTCATCGACATCCAGGAGAAGCTGTTCGCCGCAATGGACGAACGGTTCAGATCGATGTTGATCAGGAACTGCCGTATCCTCATAGAGGCGTCACAGACGCTGGATATGCCGATTGTGGTAACCGAGCAGTACCCCAAGGGCATGGGGGGGACCATCCCGGAGATCGAAGAGCATATCCGCGGCACCCACCGTTATGAGAAGCTCTATTTCAGCTGCTATCGCGACCCCGCGATCAGGGATCGGACCGATTCCCTGGGGCGAAACACCGTGATCGTGGCGGGAATGGAAACGCATGTCTGCGTGTTTCAGACCGTGATCGACCTTCTCATGGCCGGATACCGGGTCGTTGTTGCAAGCGATGCCGTGTCTTCACGGCGCGAGCTGGACCGGGAAGAGGCCATGAGAGAGATGCGAAGCGCCGGCGCCCTGATCTACTCAACCGAGATGATCGCGTTCATGCTTCTGGAGAAGGCCGGAACCGCGCAATTCAAAAGGCTTGCCCCGTTTTTCAAGTAAAAGGGGCATCATGCGAACAATATTTCGCTTCTTGGAATATTCAGGCCTTGAAACCGCCGACCTTGTGTGATAAAGGGCTCACCAAAACACACGTCCGCAAGACAGCGCAGGGCTTATTGGTGTCCTTTGTCTTTTAAAAGGATTGGTCCTGCCGGACGGAGGAAAAACCAGGAGGACAGTCAATGGCAGTAGTAACCATGAAACAGCTCTTAGAGGCAGGGGTGCATTTCGGGCATCAGACCCCGAGGTGGAACCCCAAGATGAAACCCTACATCTTCGGATCACGCAACGGCATTCACATCATCGATCTTCAGAAGACAGAAAAGCTCTTCGAGAAGGCATGCGACTTTATCCGCGAGGTTACGGAAAACGGCGGCAAGGTGCTCTTTGTCGGAACAAAAAAGCAGGCCCAGGACGCCATCGAAGAAGAAGCCACCCGGGTAGGGGCGTACTATGTGAACTACCGGTGGCTCGGCGGGACCCTGACCAACTTCCAGACTATCCGCAAGAGCGTCGAAAAGCTCAAATGGCTCGAGAGCATCATCGATAACGGCACGATCGAGGATTATCCCAAGAAGGAACAGATCAGCATGAAGCGCCACAAGATCAAACTCGAGCGCTCCCTCCATGGGATCAAAAACATGGAGACATTGCCGAACATCCTCTACATCGTCGACCCCTCGCGCGAATATATCGCTGTGAGAGAGGCCAAGACGCTGGGTATTCCCATAGTTGCCATCGTAGACACCAACTGCGACCCGACCATGATCGACTATGTCATACCGGGCAACGACGACGCCATCAGGGCCATCCGCCTTTTCAGCTCGAAGATCGCCGACGCCGTGGGTGAAGGAACCTCCCGATATATCGACAGGCTCCAGAAAGAGGAAAAGGAAGCTGCCGTGTCTGAAGGGGCTGCTGCGCCCGGAGAAGAAGCGGCCCCGAGGGAGACCATGGGCAAAGGGCTCGAGGGCGAGATAGAGATCATCGTCAAGGAAGGCAAAGGAAGGAAGAGGGGACCGAAACCGGAACCCAAGCCGGAGACAACAATAGATGACAGCGGCAGTGACGCCGACGACACGGAAGATTTTGCCGAATAATCGAGGGAGGCGAGAATAAGGTGCAGATCACATCAGAAGACGTAAAAAAACTCAGAGACAAGACCGGCGTGGGAATGATGGACTGTAAGAAGGCCCTCGAAGCATGCGGCGGGGACTTCGACAAGGCTGTTGAATACCTCAGGAAGAAGGGGATCGAGGTTGCGAACAAGCGTTCGGGGAGGCAGGCCTCCCAGGGAATGGTCTCTTCCTACATCCACCTGGGCGGCAAGGTCGGCGTTCTGGTCGAGGTGAACTGCGAGAGCGATTTCGTCGCCAAGTCAGAGCATTTCACCACCTTTGTCAAAGACGTTGCCATGCACATCGCTGCAGCAAGCCCTGACTGGGTGAGCCGGGAAGACGTCCCCCAGGCTGTGCTCGACAAAGAGAAGGAGATCCTCAAGGAGCAGGCGCTCAAATCAGGCAAGCCCGAAAAGGTGATCGAGAAGATCATCGAGGGGAGGCTCACCAAGTTCTACGCCGAGCACTGCCTGCTTGATCAGCCCTTTGTGAAGGATACGGACAAGACCATCAAACAGCTCCTGGACGAGCTGATGGCCAAGACCGGCGAGAAATGCCTGGTGAGACGTTTCACCCGGTACCAGTTGGGAGAAGAGATCTAAACAGTGTCTGTTCTCTACGGGCGTATTCTCCTTAAACTCAGCGGCGAGGCCCTTGCAGGAGACAGGGGATACGGATTCGATCCGGCGACCCTCGATGCCATAGCAAAGGCTGTCGTGGAAGCCGCCCGGATGGGCGTTCAGATCGGGATCGTGATCGGCGGGGGGAACATCTTCCGCGGACAGGATTCCGCTATAGCCTCCGACCGGGTGAGTGCCGACCAGATGGGCATGCTCGCCACACTCATCAACGCGCTCGCCCTCAGGGATACGTTGAAGCGTCAGGGAGCCGAGTGCACCGTGCTCGGCTCCTTTGCCGTGCCCACAGTCGTGGATGCGTTCAGCGCGGAGAAGGCGCGGGAACATCTCGAACAGGGGCGCGTGGTGGTCTTCGGCGGGGGCACCGGGTGTCCCTACTTCACCACGGATACCGCAGCGGCGCTCAGGGCCCTGGAGATCGGGGCGGATGCGCTCGTGAAGGCCACAAAGGTCAACGGCATCTACGACAAGGACCCGGTCCTGCATCCCGATGCCGTTTTCTATCCTGAAATCGATTACGACCAGGTGCTTGCGATGCAGCTGAAGGTCATGGACCTGACCGCTACGAGCCTCTGTCGTGACAATGGTCTCGTTGTCCGTATTATCAATATCAAAACCCCGGGAAACCTCGAAAGGATGCTTGCGGGAGAGAATATCGGCTCGGTCGTGACTGCAAGGAGGGACAGGGTATGATGAATGAAGTGATCGATGGAATGAAACAGGATATGGAAAAGACTGTTGCAGCCATGAAGCAGTCGTTGCAGAAGGTGAGAACGGGCAGGGCCTCTATCGGAATCCTGGACGGCATCATGGTCGACTACTACGGGACCCCGACGCCGCTGAAGCAGCTGGCTACACTCGCTGTTCCGGAGCCCCGGCTCATCACCATTCAGCCGTGGGACAAGGGCGCCATATCGAGCATCGAGAAGGCCATCTTCAAGTCGGAACTCGGACTGACCCCGGCCAACGACGGAAAGATCATCCGTGTACCGATTCCCCCCTTGAACGAAGAGCGGCGCAGAGACTTGGTGAAGATGGTGAAAAAGATGGCGGAAGAGTACCGGGTGGAGATCCGCAACCATCGACGGGACGCCAATGCAATGCTCAAGGACCTGGAAAAGGACAAGGAGATCAGCCAGGACGAGCTGAAAACATCGCAGGACAAGGTCCAGGACCTCACCAATGACTATATCAGGCAGGTGGACGCCATGCTTGCCGATAAAGAAAAAGAAATCATGGAAGTATGAGTTGGTTAGTGTTTTTCACCACGAAGAGTTCGGCCCGGGGAACAGCCGAAGCAGTGCCCCGTGGAGAAGCGAAGAAAGGGGCTGTTCCGGCAGCATCAAGGAGGAGCATCGATGAATTCTAGAGAAAGCAGTAATGGTTCGTCCCGGTTCATGATGTATTTCAAGCCGAATAATCTCAGCGAGCTCAGGGTCATCTCCCGCATGCTCAACATCGCCATGGTCGATTTCGTAGGCGCGGCACTGGATGCATACATATTCAAAAAAGAGCAGGAATACGGCGGAGAAATCCCCATACGGAAAAAAAAGCGCTATGTCGGGCCGCGGGCCGACACTTCGGAGAAGCGCATACGGTATGTCATGAGGCTGGGCAAGGACACGGTGGAGAAGATCCGGGACATCGCCTCCTTCGACAACCGGAGGTTCACCCATGTCTGTGACGATGCTCTGGCAAATTTCATTGAGTTTACCAAGCAGGAAAAGAACTTTAAGAACGTATGGATTTCCCGGTCGGATGTTGAGGCGGTGAGGGGCAGGAAGAGCGTGAAGTCGTCCGTCGAGATAGAAAGCCTTCTCAGGCAGTACAAGAATGCCGAGAAGGCCGCAAAGATCGGACAGTCATTGAAGTAGAATTGTATAACGCTTCAGGACAGCTCATAGACAACGCAACCCCGTTGCCGGATGCTGTCAGTGCAGGGGTAAGGGTGTTCGGCCTGTCCGGGTACCGCGATTACACTCAGTGGTTCCGCGCGTCCTTTGCCGGCACGCTGTGCAGCATCGTTCTGATCACCTTGTTCGGGTTCATCCTGGTAAGCCGGCATGCACAACATCTCTCCTCGCAGATGCAGTTTTTCATCTCATCCGGCATGGAGCCCCTGGTCAAACCTGATGATCCATTTCTGACACATTTCAGCCACAGGTTTTCGAGCGCCCTGTTCTTCGGGTGTACGCTGGGTGTGTTGAACGCCCTGGCGGCAATGGTACTGTCCTTCTTCCCCTGGCGTAAAAGCCGGTACTCGTGGCCCGATATCGCTGCCTTTCTTGCCCTGGGCGCTCTGTGCACCTGGCTGGGCTACAGCGCCGAGGAACCGGTGCTCTCGGTTGTTTTCGGTTTTTTGAGCCCGGCGGCGTTTTTCGTGCCCTGGGCCCTGATCATCCGGAGAAGCAGGCCCCGAGAGATCAGGTTCAGGCGGTGGTTTGCCCTGGCCGCTTCTGTTTCGGCCCCGTTTCTGTTCATGCTCGTGCTGGGCAATGCCTCGTTCGAGGTCATCAGAGATTCCATGCTCACACTCCCGGTCATGAGGAACATATCGGACTTCTACTACGATCACACCCTGCTTGCCGCACACGTGATCAAGCCGGTATCGGCCCTGGAGCAGAAGGTGATCGCGGTCTCGGACGAGATACGCGCCATCGGCCCCATGCCGCACGGAAGTCTGTGGGTGCGTACCCCTGACCCTTGCGGCCTTGCCTTCCGCGACCTGGCGGTGAGCAAGGAGAAGCTCTCCTGCACCTCGGTCATCCTCCGGGACGACCGGCCCGCCAATGTGTCGAACCGTATCATGAAGGAGGCGGAAACCGGAATCGCCTTTGACAAGAACAGGATGCTGCGCCATGGCATCGGCCTCTTTTTCTATCGCGGGCCCCTGGTGCTCATCCCGGTTCTGTTCATGCTCTGGTTTGCGCTCTTTCTCACAAACCTTTCCCTGAGGTCGAAGATTGCGGCAGGCGTGCTCTTTGCCTTGTACCTCTCGCTCTTTTACCCGGCGTGGAAAAGCGTATACCAGCGCCACAAGCTCATCCTGCATCCGGAAAAGATCGCTGAGTATATCCTGTCCGAGCACGAGGAGATGCGCTACATCGCGCTCCTGACCTTTCCTGATGAGTTCACACCGGGTGAGCTGAACAGATTTGCGCGGGACATCAGCCCGCGCATCAGGCTCCGGGCGATCCACGAGGCAGGCATGAGAAAGGATGCCCGCTATCTGGACGTTGTCGAAGAGGCCCTGTTTGATCCTCAGCTTAACGTCCGGACACGGGCGTGCCGGGCGCTCGGCGACATGCCATCCGATAAGGCGGGCGATCTCCTCGAACAGTCCTTTCTCCACGACCCGTCATGGTATGTGAGGGCTTACGCCTACCGGGCCCTGGGCAAGATACGGCCCACGGCAAAGGTGGTGAGAACGGACCGATCCGGCGGTTTGCAATAAGGCGGCGCATCTTCCGCAGAGTCCTTTGAAGCGGGCGCAAAAGGGGGATGATCGGCCGGAGACCTTGGCGGCGCCGCATACGGTTTGAGTTCCCCTGTCCTGAAGAATATATATAGAGTAGAAGCGCCCGAGAAGCTCCCCTGCTCCAGGAAGGGGGATGTCCCCTTTCAGACTGTTTACTGCTCCAAACCGGGTCAAAGGGCGTGCCTCGCAATGGCCTGTACCATCATCGAATAACACCCGGATATCAAACCTAAGGAAGCACAGCGTCTCATCCAAGGCTGCGGGAACGCGCATAGTGCATGCCCAAAGAGGACTGGATGCACCCAGCCATGAAGACCGGCTGACATTCCCGGGGAAGCTCAAGGGAGAATACGAGAATGAAAAGGAGGTGCACCAATGCCGTGTACGCCGTATTACCGGCTGTTCGAAGAGGGAAGGATCGGGAGTATGACAGTGAAGAACCGAATTGTCATGCCGCCCATGGCTACGAACTATGCCGGCCCCTCAGGAGAGCCGACCGAACGTCTGATCGGATACTATGCGGAGCGGGCGAAAGGCGGCGCCGGGCTGATCATTGTCGAGAACGTCCAGGTGAAGTACCCTCAGGGAAAGAATGTGGCGTGCCAGCTCAGACTGGATAAGAACAAGTACATTCCAGGATTCCAGGAGCTGGCCGAGGCGGTGCATGCTCACCAGGCGAAGATTTTCATCCAGATCCACCATGCGGGGCGGCAGTACCACGACATCGAGGGCGAAGAGGGCGTCGATCCATCAGGTATACCCGACGGCTTTCTCCAGCAGCCCGTGCGGGCGCTCAAGCCGGAAGAGACCCAGGACCTGGTGGAGCGCTTCTCAGAGACCGCGCTCAGGGCCAAGATGGCCGGGATGGACGGTGTAGAGTTTCACGGCGCCCATGGGTATCTCATCAATGAGTTCATGTCTCCGCACACCAATCAGAGGGTAGACGAGTGGGGAGGAACCTTTGAGCGGCGCATGCGGTTTCCCTTGAAGATTATCGAGCGCACGCGCGAGAAGGTAGGCCCCCGTTTCCCCCTGTCGTTCCGGTTCAGCGCGGATGAGTTCGTGCCCGGAGGGATCACGCTGGACGATGCAAAAAAGATCGCTCAATATCTGGAGGATGCAGGCATCGATGTCCTGCATGTGAGTGCGGGCATCTATGAATCCATGCAGCGGATCCTCGAGCCCATGCGCTTCGAGGAGGGGTGGAGGGCGTATCTGGCTGCGGCAATCAAGAAGGTGGTGAAGATCCCGGTCATCACGGTCGGACAGATCCGGAGCCCTGAAGTGGCCGAGAGGGTCCTCGAGGAGGGCATGGCAGATTTTGTGGCACTGGGCAGAACGCTCATCGCCGACCCTCACTGGCCCCGGAAGGTCGAGGAAGGAAGGGTGCCCGAGATCCGAAAATGTATCAGCTGCAATATCGGCTGCATCGGGGGGCATGTGTTCAACGACCTCTACATGAGGTGCACGGTAAACCCGGTGACAGGCCACGAGCGGTTTGAAGGATGGGTGAACCTGATCCCGGCGAAGAAGAGGAAAAAGGTGATGGTCGTGGGCGCCGGTCCGGGCGGCATGGAGGCCGCGCGGGTGGCCGCCCTCAGGGGGCACGAAGTGACCCTCTACGAAAAAAGCGGCGAGCTGGGCGGCCAGGTGCGCACGGCCGTCAAGGGGCCGGGCAAGGGCAAGCTGAGCTTTATTCCTGAATATTATTCACACACGCTGAAGGCAGCCGGGGTCCGGATGGAGATGAACACGCCGGTAGATGCGAACACCATCGAGAGGGAAAAGCCCGATGTGGTCATTTTTGCGACCGGTGCTGTGCCCCTTGTCCCTGACATCAAAGGTATTGACAACTCCGAGAAGGTGAGAGGGAGCTGGGATGTGCTCAACGCCTCGGCACAGGTACCCGGCAAAAAGGTCGTGGTGGCGGGCGGCGGTCTGGTCGGGTGCGAAACAGCCCTGTTTCTGGCCGAACAGGGAAAGGATGTCACGATCGTAGAGATGCTGGACAATCTCGCCTCCGACATGGAACCCATTACCCGGTACGACTTTCTGACCGAGCTGATGCCTCAGGCAGGGATCAAGGCCCTTCTCAGCCGAGTCATTGCTGAGATCACGGACCAGGGCGTGGTGGTGCTGGACCGCTGGGGAAACAAGTCGCTTCTCGAGGCGGACAACGTCGTGATTGCCCTGGGTTCGCGCCCGGCGGACGTCATGATGGAGGCTGCCCGCGATTGTGCCCGGGAGACGTATGTCATCGGGGATTGCAAAGAACCCCGGAAAATCATCAACGCAACCTTCGATGGCGCATCCATTGCCCGGATGATTTGACAGCGCCCCTGCCGTAACCGGTCACAGGATCCGGATGACGATGATCCGGTCTTCCGGGGCAGTGCGCGCATTTTTTATCTGCCTGCCAATGAAGAAGCCGTGCAGGTGCCGGGGAGCCTTCATGTCTGCTTGTACCAATACACCAAGGCCGAGCGGACACCGGGCGGCCAGACGAGCCTTCCATCCTTCCAGGTAAGCCTGTCGATCAGTATTTTCTCAATGGGGCCGTCGTGACGATCATCTCCGGCCAATCCGAGCCTGCGCTTCACGTCGGCCAGGGCCTCATCCAGATCGGTATTGGTCCAGGGCTTCCAGAGGCCGGTGTCCTCGATGAGCACGTTTGCAAAAATGCCCATCTGGAAAAGGATGTTGTAGCCGATGAGGAAATTGGGGCTGTCATGCGGCTGCCCCCAGACCTCCCGGGCGACTTCGGCCATGACGCCGTCGGGAACAGCCGCACGCATGAGGAGAAGGCAGCAGCGTCTTGAGACGTCGTTCATGCGCCGCACAAAGGCGGGGAAATCGGTGCATTCATACATGGCATGCGAGCACAGTGTGAAGTCATGGTCCTGGACTTGGGCGCCGGGCCATGAGCCCTCGACGATCTCCACATTCGTGATCCCGAGCCCCCTGATGTTCTCCTCCATGAGTGCGATCATTGCGGGCGAGGGCTCGAGGGCGGTGACCTTGGCCGCGTACGGGGAAAGCAGGCAGGCCCAGGAACCTGTTCCGGCGCCGATGTCGAGCACGGTGGATCCGGGATTGGTCTTCAGCAGATCGAGCAGGAATCTCCTGCTGGAATCCTCTTTTTCCCATCGTTTCTTGATGCTGTCGCCGAAGGTGCGCGCCCGGTTCGCCCACGCATCTTCGGGCTTGCTGCTCCGTTTTTTATTCATGCCCCTGGCCTGGATCTCTGCTAGCTGCTTCCAGAGCAGGGGCCAATCCGGCATCCTGTCCATATTCGGCTGCCCATCCCTTCTGTTTTTCATATCATCTCTTTCAGACATTCTTGTTACCGGAACTATTTCAGTCTGTACACAACGGGAATGATGATCTCTGCCTCTACGGGCGGTCTGGGGAAAGGCGCCGTCTTCCTGACCGTAGTGACGGCATTGCTGTCAAGAATGCTGCTGCCGCTGCTGATCGTAACCCGAACATCCTTCACCCCGCCGTCGGGCAGGACGATGAAAGCCAGGACCACGCTGCCCTCCACGCCGAGCTTCCTGGCCATGTGAGGATAAACGAGGTTCTTACGGATCATCTCCTTGATATAATTGAACTGCTCCGCCGTGTATAGTGCATGGCCGTCTCTTTGAGCCCCTCCAGGCATGGAGGAGGAACCGCTCCCGGAAGGAGATTCCGCTCTGTCAACAGCGGCTGTTCCGCCGGTGGCCTGAATATCCGGGTCCGAAGATGCAAGGGGCTCTATTGCCCCTGTATCCGAGAGCGCGTCAGGCGCCGGATTCCGCGTTTCTGCCAGAGGAATAATCGGTTCATGCACGTCATTCTCGACCGGCTTTTTCTTTTTGAAGGCCTTCTCCGGCGGCTTCAGGCAGGGACCCCCGGCATGCCTGTCTGCCGGCAATCCGTTCCCGGCAAGGAGACCTCCGGCATCAAGGAGGCTCAGGTCAATGGTTACAGGCTGGGAGAGAGAATTGAAAGAGCAGCTCATGGCCCAAACCGATGCGACGGCCACGGCATGGAGGAAGAGGGATAGGATGATTGCCCTCGCCTGCCGGCTCATTTCTTGAGCTCGAGCTGGAGATTCACCCTCGTGAATCCAAGAGTCTGAATGATTTCCAGCACATCCACGAACACCTGGAGGGCGATGGCCCTGTCCGCCCGTATCTGGACGGGAAGCGACCTTTCGAGCGGGCTCATCATTGCCCTCATTCCTTCGAGAGATACCGGCGCTGCGTTCATGAAGATCCGTCCCGAGGCATCTATTTCCACGGTCAGGGTCTTCAGGGCATCTCCGTGGACCTCTCTTGCCCTGGGGAGTTCCACCGGCATCGAGCCCGTGGCCACAAAGGTCGAGGTCGTGAGCACGATGGTGAGCAGCACGAGCATCACATCCACCAGCGGAATGACATTGATGTAATCAAAGCCCTTGTCTTCCATGCTTGATCTCCCACTGAAGGATGAGCACCTTCGCCTTCCTCAGGAGAAGGTTGTAGCAGGCTACCGACGGTATGGCCACGAGAAGTCCCACGGCAGTCACCTTGAGCGCCAGAGCGAGTCCGATCATGATCTTTCCCGTATCCATGAAGCCGGCGCTGCCCATGGTGTAGAACGTGAGCATGATCCCGAGCACGGTGCCGAGCAGCCCGATGTACGGCGCATTGCTGCCTATGGTGGCGATGAGGTGGAGCTTCCCGGTGAGCTCGAGCTCCAGGGTCTTCCTGTCCGTGAACTCATCGATCTTGACGCTGCGATAGAACAGGTACCTCTCCAGGGCGACGGCCAGCGCCATAACGCTCATGACGAGGAGCAGCCCGACAATCCCGTAGTCGATCACGATCTTCAGCCATTCCACAACGGTTACTCCTTCTTTCCCTCACCGCTGCAGGCGGTCTTGCCTGCTCTCGTCTCTCCCCCTTCTTTGCGGAAGCAGTCGTGTTTGTGATGTGCAGGCCCGTTCTTCCTGTCCCGGCATGTGCACTCCCATTTCTTCGAAGAGGGGATGCAGACGCTGAATCCGTTGCCGGCGTCCATGACCCGCACCGGGATGTTGTAGAGTTTGCCCAGGTTGCCCGCCGTGATCTCCCCGGATGCAGTGCCGTCCGCCGCCACGGTCCCGTCCTTCATAAGCACCGCGCGGTCGGACACCCACAGGGCATGGTCGGGAAAGTGCGTCGACTTGATGACGGTATGCCCCTCTGCCGAAAGAACCATGATCTGCTCCAGGAGCCTGATCTGATTCCCGTAGTCCAGGCCGGTTATGGGCTCGTCCATGATGAAGGTGTCGGCCCCCTGTGCCAGTGCGCGCGCGATGAGGGTGAGCTGGCGCTCGCCGCCGCTGATCTCCGTATACGGCTTGTGCTTGAGGTGGACGATCCCCAGCTTTTCGAGCATGGATTCGGCTATCTCGTTGTCGCGGCGGGTGAACCGCGAAAAAAAATTCTTGTACGGCATGCGCCCCATGAGCACGACGTCCAGGACAGAGTAGGAAAACGCGCCGTGATGCAGCTGCGGCACATAGGCTACCCTCCGGGCGAACCGTTTCGCGCCGATCGCAACGATCGGAGCACCTTCGAACAGGACCCTGCCCCTTGAAGGCTTGAGGATTCCCAGGAGAACCTTCAGGAGGGTCGTCTTGCCGCTTCCGTTCGGTCCGAGCAGGGATACCACCTCGCCTCGGCGAAAAGAGAGGGAGACATCGTCGAGCACTTCCTTTTTCCCGTATGAAAAACTGATGTTCTCGACTCGGATGAACATGATTCAGCTCCACCCCTTCTTCGCATTCCTCAGGATGTACAGGAAAAAGGGGATGCCGAAGAGCGAGGTCACGATGCCGATTGGTATCTCGAAGCTGAACAGCAGCCGGGAAAGACCGTCGGCGAGCAGCAGATAGATTGCCCCCAGGAGCGCCGAGGCGGGAAGGAGGATGATATTGTTGGGGCCTACGAGCATCCTGGCCACGTGAGGTATGATGAGGCCCACCCAGCCCACCATGCCGCCGATGACCACGGTCAGGGTGCTTGCGAGCGTGGCAAAAAAGATGATGCCATAGCGGATGACCCGTATGTTGACGCCCAGGCTGTGCGCCTCTTCATCGCCCAGGGAAAGAACATTCAAATGCTTTCCGTACAGCATGAGCGCGAAGACGCCCGCAAGGATCGGGACACCGGCGATGGTGACAGTCCTTAAATTCACGAACGAGAGGTTTCCCATGAGCCAGTAGGTGATGGCGGGCAGATCGTCGTAGGGGTCGGCAACGTATTTGACGATGGAGATCAGGGAGGTAAACAGGGCCTCGCTGATGATGCCTCCCAGGACCAGCATGATGATCGAATCCGTCCGGTACAGCCGGGCTATCCCGATCGCAGCGCCTACCGCGATGAAGCCGAAGGCCGCTGCAGAGGCCTGCACCACGAACCAGCTCCTGGTAAAGAGCATTGCCGATACCGCGCCGAAGGACGCGCCGGAAAGCACGCCCAGCATCTTCGGAGACACGAGCGGGTTGGTGAACAGCGCCTGGAACGACGCCCCCGATGTGGAAAGAGCGGCTCCGATCAGCATGGCGGCGAGGATGCGGGGAAGCCTGATGTCGAAGAGCAGGTTCTCCATGAGCTCGGCATCCGCCACCCCCATCGGCCCCGCGCCGGCTGTTTTGTACAGGAAGAATGCAGCCATGTCGCCTATACCGACCGGATATTTGCCGAGGGTGAGCGAGAGGCAGCACATAAGACCAAGCACGGCGCAAAGGATTATGAGGATCGAAGGCTTCACTCTCCGAGAAGCTCCTTTGCCTCTTTGTCGCTCAGGTCGACTCCCAGGAAGAGCCGGTAGAAGAGCTTCGTCTCGCCCATCATGTCGATGGGGAAGCGTTCGGGATGGAGGATCGACATGAGCCACTTGGCGCCCAGGAGCCGCATGAACGAGGGCGGCCGGTCGAACCAGTTGAACGGGCCATGCGGGATCAGGAAGCATCTTTTCTCCCGCACGGCTTTGATCCTTCTCCACCGCGGGTCTGAGAACACCTCGGCGTAAAAGGCCTTTTCCTTGATGAGAATGGCGTCCGGGTCATAGAGCATGACCTGTTCCAAAGTCACCTTGTCCATGCCGTAGCCGTAATTGTCGCGCGACTGCTTCCTGTGGACGTTGACGCCGCCGCAGAACTCGATCAGCTCGGTATGCATGGAGCCGGCAGGATCGGTGCAGAGGCCGTCCATGCCCTGTGCATAATACACTTTTGGCCGTGAAGCCTCGGGTATCCCGGCAACAGAAGTTTTCACCTGGTTCAGCGAACACACGGCATAGCCATGGAGCTCTGCGGCCCGCTCTTTCCTGCCCAGGAGCCTGCCCACAAACAGGATCGCTTCAGGGTAATCATCTATGGTATCGAGGCAAACGTTGAACCAGGGGATCTTCATCCTCGCAAACATCTCTTCGTAGTTTCTCGTCACAGCGGAGACTCTGCCTGCCCAGATGACGATTACATCGGGCTTTGCCGCCAGGAGCACCTCCTGATTGATGTTCCTTCCCTGGCCCACCATGCCGCCGATGACCGGCAGGGTCTGGTAGCTTTTCGCCGTATACCGCTTCTCGCTCTCCCACAGAGGGAAGTTCAGGCCGATGATGACGGATGGGTCGAGGGCATAGAGCAGATAGGTGCCCGGTGGGGATACGGCGAACACCCGGTTGATTGTGTCAGGCACGACGACTTTCCTGCCGGTCATGTCAGTGATCTCCCCGGCCGAGGCAGGCGACATGCCTGCCAGGACCGGAAAGAGGAAGGTCATGACCAGGATGGGCAGCGTATATGCCGCGACGCGATACCGGGAGCTCCGCCGCATTCCAAGCCCCTAGAACCTGTAGCCGATATTTGCGAACATGGTCCTGCCCGGCTCGGGAAATCCCTCATCCAGAGCGTAGTTCCTGTCGAACACATTGTCGAGCCCTGCTTCAGCCGTGATTCCTTTCACCGGCTCGCACATGAGCTTCGCATTCACGACAGTGAAGTCCCCGGCCTCCCGCACGCCGTTCGACGAGCTGTACATCTTTGAAACGTACTGCACGTCCACGAGCCCGCTCACAAAGTGTGCGGGAGAGCACTTGAGGTAGCCTCCCGCCTTGGCCGCGGGGACGTTTGTCAGCTTGTTGGAATTCGTTCTGTTGTTCTGGTGGATATAGGCGTAGGTGAGGCCTCCTTCGAGGACATCGAGCAGTGCCCCCGATACTTCCACCTCGGCCCCGTACTGGGATACCTTCCCGATGTTCTGGTTCTGCAGGGTCGTGCTCCCGGGGTTCGAGGGATCGGGCACCGTTGCCTGGAGAATGTAGTCGGTGATGTTGTTGTGGAAGACCGTGGTCTTGAAGAAGAACCTGCCGAAGAAGGTGTTCTGATATCCGATCTCATAGTTGATCGACTTCTCCGGATCGAGACCGGGGTTGGGGATCGCGGTGCCCAGCCTGTAGGAGAACTTGTCCTTGATGGAAGGTATGCGGGTCTTTCTCGATATCGCGGCATGGATCACTCCCTTGCCGGGGAGGGTATAGAATATGCCGAGCTGGGGGTTGAACGCAGCTGTTCTTTCCATCTCGAAATCGACCCTCTGATTCGAGCCGTCCAGGTCTTCCGCCTCCACGGTATCCGCCATGTCATAGCTCGCTCCGGCAATGACATACAGCTCTTCGGAAATAGTGACCGTATCTTCCAGACCGGCGGAAAGGGTGCAGTCCTGGAAGGTCTGGATGGGTTTTCCCTCGTTCCACTCCTTGTGGATGTCGTTCTTGTACCTGAGAGAGAGCTTGATCAGGTTGGACCGGACCGCTTCCGTCCCGACCTCGACGGAACCGCCGAAGGTATGGTCGTTGTAGTCGCTCCTGAATGCGTATTTCCGGGTAATGGTGGAGTATGTAGCATCGTCGAAGCTCAGGAGGGAATTCCAGAACCTGTCATAGAAAGCGCCTGTTTTCAGGTAGAAGGGGGCTTGAAATTCCGTCCTGGAGGTGAAGTACACGCTCTCCTTGTTCCAGTAGGGCCACTGCCAGTAACGGGCAGTCTGGGAAGTGTCTGTCCCGGCATACGGCGGCGAGCCCTTCACGCCGTGCTGGCGAATGTAGCTCAAGGCATACTCGTCTTCGGCATTGGGAGTGAAGCCGATTTTTATGTTTGCGCTCTCGTCCTTATAATAGGAGTTTTCTCTGCGCTTACCGTCTTCCGCAGGCGTGGGGTCGAAGCTGTCGGAAAGCGGGAAATAATCGCTGTCGATGTATGACCCGCCTGCCTGGACATACCACCTTCCCTGATTCGTCCCGAGATTGAGGTGTGCCCTGTAGGTCCCCCCGGTGCCGTAGCCGGCGCCCGCATCGCCTTCAAAGGTCTTTTCCGGTCTCCGCGACACCATGTTGATCGCGCCTCCCATGGTGTTCGGCCCGTAGAGTACGGACGTGAACCCCTTGGAAACCACGATCTCCGACAAATCGGAGGTGGTGAACCTGCCGAGGTCCGGGTATCCGTCATAGGGGACATAGATGGGGATGCCGTCCAGGAAGATCGGCGCGTGCTTGAGATCGAAGCCCCTCACGTATACCATCCGCTCGTTCCTTACACCGAAAGCGGACATGTTCACCCCGGGGAGCCTGCCCGCGGCCTCGGCAACGTTGTCTGCATTGAAGAGCCTCATCTCTTCCGACGAGACCTTGTCCACGGTCACGTTCTTTACCGCTTCTTTTTTTCCGCTGACTTCCACCTCTCCGAGCTTAAAGACGTTCGCATCGCCTTTTTTCGCTTCTCCGCCCGCCTCCCGGGCAGCCGCCGCACCGGAGAAGGCCAGGAAAAGCACAACCAGTCCGCAAATGCACCTGATGCCCAATCCCCTCTTCATATTCACATTTCCTCTCGCATGATTTGAATGTCTCCTGGGCTTATCCCCCGCCGCTTGTAATAAAACAAAGTCAACGGCTTGCCCCGGGGTTCATGCCGCTGATTTTAAGTTTTCCCGGTCCAGTCGATCCGCATATGGTCGTACCGTCCTCCCCTTGCGAGCAGCACGACCTCGGCCATGACCGACAGGGCGATCTCCTGCGGGAGGTTCCGGCCGATGCAAAGCCCGATGGGGCAGTAGAGCCTATCGTCGATGACGCCGCCTCGCTGCCTGATGTTCCGGACCAGGACGCCCGCCTTGTTCGGGCTGCCGATCATGCCGATGTAGGGGATCGCGCTGTTTTTCAGGAGCTGTTCCAGGACCTCTTCGTCGTGCTCGTGGCCGTAGGTCATGACCACGCAGTAGCTCCTGTCCGACAGCTCGACATGCGCTGAAATCTCGGCGAACGGGGCGCAGACGAGGGCCTTGGCACCGGAGAAGCGCTTTTCGTCAACGAAGTCTTTCCGCTCGTCGTACACGCGGTACGGCATTTCCAGGACCTCGCACAGCCTTCCCAGGTGCATGCCTATGTGGCCTCCGCCGAAGATCACCAGCTCAGGCTCGGGCGTCAGAGGCTCGACGAACACCGTGAGCGTCCCGCCGCACAGGCCAAGCAACCTATCCTGCTCCGCAAGCGTCCAGTCGTTGCCCTGGTCGTTTGAAACGAAGCGCCCGGTGATGCAGGCCCCCCGGGCAATCGCTTCTTTCGCAAGCTCTATGCATTTCAGCTCGACTGCGCCTCCGCCAACAGAGCCTGCGGTTTTCCCGCACGCGCTCACCGCCATTTTCGATCCGGCCTTGCGGGGAGTTGACCCGGCCGATTCGATGATCGTCACCAGGGCGCAGGCAACCCGTTTCGAGCGCCATTGGGCGACTGCGTTCAGCCACATGCCAGTTCTTCCTTTTCCCCTGTGATCTCCCACTGGTCCGTCAGCAGGGAGGCAAGCCTCCGGCGTATATCGTCGGCGCTTCTCACCATATTGATCTTCCGGAGGGCGCCCGGAGGAGAATAGGCGATGCTGCCCCCTCCCAGCCGCGCATATCCCACCATGGCCTCGACATCGTCGACCAGGGTCACGCCGAGCATGTCGATGCCGAAGTCGAAGAGCGCCCGGCTCGGCGGCACGGTCGGGCCCATGATCACGCGGATGAGGGCCGAGGGCGTGCGGGCCACCACTGCCGAAAGGGTCTCGTTTACCACGGTGAGCCCTGTCATGAGCACGATCCGCGCCTTTTCAAGGACTTCATCCGCCTCATCCCAGTGGATGTCTCCCGGCCTTGGAAAGAGCTCCACGATGGAGACCGGGCGGCCTCTGCTGCGCCAGTCCGCGCCATCCTTGAAATGCCCGATGAAGCATATGGGCACATGCGGCGATGCGGCCTCGAACATGTCGATGGCATTCCCGAAGAGCACGTGCTCGGGCTCCGGGAGCAGGGATTTTAGGCAGGCCATTCCCACGGCGCGCTTGAGCGTTTCCCTGCTCGAAAGGAGCTCCATGGCGGATTCGAGACCGGGCCTTCCCAGCCAGCCCCCCATCCAGGTGTCCATGCCCGGGTGCTCGTCGAAGCCCGGCATGCCCCGAAAGACCGTGGACAGCGACCACTTGCCCGTCTTGACCAGGACCCAGTTGGTGTAGATGCGGATGTCCTCGATGCGCGGCCTCGGGTCTGCCGAAGAGGCGATTGCATCGATCATGCGGTCATACCCCGGGACAGTCATCGCCCGCTCCTCCTTGCCATGGCAGGCTCAGCCTTTATCATCCGGGTCCCGTGGGAGAAGATCGACCTGTCCCCGCCCTCTGCAACGTGGCGCCATGCGTTCTTCTCATCGATGACCACAGAGCCTGCAAGCGCTGTCGCACCAAAGGCGAAGAGCAGAGGCGTGATCGGCGTGGTGGGGCCGACGACCACGCTCATCCCTCCGGCAGCGAGTTCGAGGAGGCGGGGCATGGTTTTGTTGATGAGGGCGGTCCCGGTCATGAAGACCGCATCCTGACGGGGGAGGAGATATTCGCAGGCAGGATCGGGGAAATCACCTTTCTGAGGCCTTCTCTCCAGGATCGAGAGCTCGCATGCCTCTGCGAGGCCTTCGAGCCCCGGAAAATGGCCTTTCACTGCAACCTTCTTTCCCTCAAGGCGTTTCTGATAATACTCGAACGCATTGAGCTCAGGCTGGTTGTGGATGTCGATATCCCAGGTTTCCGCCAGCACCTCGGGCGCATTGTAATACGAGTTGGCAGCGGCTGCGCCGATTGCCGCCTCCATGATGCTCCACGACCTCATGAGCCCGGCCAGATCCCTGACCTTCCTGCCCCTGAATGTTCCCGCGCCCTCGATATGCCTGGAGCCCTCGGGCGGCGTCATGGCAATCCCCACACCCTTCGACCGGACCATGATCCAGTGGAGCCCGACAAGACAATCTTCGACCTCGATCTCCTGCGGGATTCCCTCGATGAGCCGATCGAACAGGCTCCACGGCGATCCTTTCCTTCTGGCAAAATGCAGCCCCATTGATACCTCTCTCCCTAATTTTACGATTTTCAGCTCTTCTTGACCGTATAGTACCTGCCGTCGAGGCATGCGGCGCAAGCAGGGCCATCGGGCCCCGGCCTGTCCTTGCCGTCGAAGATCTTCTCGCCGCAGATGCTGCAGAGGACGGTTCTCTTTGGTCTCCCGGGCATTTCGCTTTCAGGGAATACGAGCTCGATCTCTTCCCAGGCGACGATCTCTTCATCCGGGAGCACAAGGATCGACCTCATGGCCTTCTCGTCGTCCCCAGGCTGGGGCCCCTGGTAGGCAGCCCTTACCCGGTATGCCTTTCCGGTTGTGCAGTTCAGAAACGATGCCGCCATGCGGCCGTAATTATACAGCTTGAGGCTGCGCCGCCCTATCCTCGTGCCCGTGACCGTGAGCACAGCGTCCGCCAGGCAGCGGTCTATCTCCACAGCAACGATCAGATCCCGCGGTAAATCAGGCGAGACAAGCTCCAGGCCTTTTGATGCTACCCGCACTCCCAGAACCTGCCCCATGCAGAGATGCCCGTGAAACGTGATGCACTCGTCCAGAAGAGTGTCGTAATCAACGATGGATGCCATGTCTATATCCTTTCAAATCTATTCATGAGCCCGAGAGCCCATACATTCATTTTATATGTTAACTATAACATAACAACAGCTTGTGCAAGTATTATTTATGTTATATATAACATAATATGGGGCTTGATCGGATTGTTCCCGACAATGTCCAGACAAGCTGATAACCTATGATCTTTAAGTGAGCATTTCATAGGGATGGCGCACGACGGCTTCGAAGGCAGGGATGTGAAGTCTTTTCCAACAAAGGAGAGACGCGCTTGAAGTGCTGCAAATACCACATGAAAAATAGGAAGACAGTAAAACCCTTGAGCCATTGTCGTGGGCTGAACTATGTGATAGGTAACATCCACCTTTTTTAAGTATCAGGAGATGAGGATGACAGATATCGATAACAGCAAGATAATACAGATACAGGAGAATCAGCAGAAAAAACTGAAGAAGCAGCTTTCCCGGATCAGGCATACCATCATGGTCATGAGCGGCAAGGGCGGGGTAGGCAAGTCCACGGTGACGGCAAACCTGGCCCTCAGCCTGGCACGTGAGGGCTACCGGGTGGGTGTGCTCGACGGCGACATTCACGGGCCCGACATCCCCAAGGTCCTGGGAGTGGAAAACATGAGACTCATGGGCGACGAAAAAGGCAATATCCTGCCCGTGGAGGCCATCGGCGGCATCAAGGTGGTCTCTGTGGGGTACCTGCTGGACAGCCCTGACACGCCGGTGATCTGGCGCGGCCCCATGAAACATACGGTCATGAGACAGTTTCTGAAGGACGTGAACTGGGGCGACCTCGATTTCCTCGTGGTTGATCTGCCTCCGGGCACGGGCGACGAGCCGCTTTCCATCGCGCAGCTCACCAAGGGCGTCGAGGGAGTGGAGACGCCCTATGCGGTGATCGTCACCACCCCGCAGGACGTGGCGCTTCTGGACTCGCGCAAGAGTGTGGAGTTCGCCAGGGCACTCGAGCTCAAACCTCTCGGCATCATCGAGAACATGAGCGGCTTTGCCTGCCCGCACTGCGGCAAGAGCATCGACCTCTTCAAGACGGGCGGCGGCAGGAAGGCGTCCGAGGACCTGGGCGTGCCGTTCCTGGGCGCGGTCCCCATAGATCCGGGTATCGTTCGCGACACCGATGAGGGCAGGCCGTTCGTGGCGTCATCGGGTGATACGGAAGCGGGCAAGGCGTTTGCAAAGATCGTCTCGAAAATACTCGAGCAGATCGTTTCACGTTGAAAGATGCGCACCCAGGTCGAATGCATAGCCTGCCTGACAAAGCAGGCGGCCGGGCTGGCCCGGGAGTATCTCGCCCCGCATAAGCGGGAGCCTTTCATGCGCCGGGTCCTCGAAGGCCTAGCCCGTTTCGACTGTGACGCTCCGCCGCCCCTGTTCACCCGGGAGATCTACCGGATCTACAGAGACATGGACGGCAAGGGCGATCCCTACGGAGAAAAGAAGAGGCACTCCAACGAGCAGGCCCTGTCTCTGGCGCCGCGGCTGAGGCGGATCATTGCATCCAGGCCCGATATGCTGGAGGCTGCTCTACGCATGGCGGTAGCCGGCAACATCATCGATTTCGGGCTTGGCGCACACGGCTGCGAGGAAATCGCAGTAGAAGACACGATCATGAACGCCCTGGACTCATCGTTTGCCGTCAACGACATCCCTGAGCTCATCGAGCGGCTTAGAAAGGCGGAGCGCGTCCTCTACGTCGCCGACAACGCCGGCGAGATCGTTCTCGACCGGATATTCATCGAGCATATCGGGCCGGATAGGGTCACCTGCGCGGTCAGGTCGGCTCCCGTCATCAACGACGCCACCCTGACCGATGCGGCCCAGGCCGGGCTCGACAGGCTATGCAGGGTCATCCCGAGCGGCTCCGAGGCCCCGGGAACACCGCTTTCCTTGTGCAGCGAGGAGTTTCTGGAGTGCTTCGCGGCCGCGGACCTGGTCATATCCAAGGGGCAGGGCAACTTCGAAACCCTCGATGCACCCGGCAGGGAGGTTTTCCACCTCTTCATGGTCAAGTGCCCGGTCGTCTCACAGGAGGTGGACGTACCCATGGGGAGCTTCATGGCCATGAAACGGGGCTGAGGCTGTCTGAAAGGCAACACCCTTTGTTTTATCCGATCATTATGCCTTGACTGTGGAGATTCTTTCTCCTAGATTCTACTCTATTGTCATAGGCGGTTGTGGCTGCACCGGCGATGCAGGACAGCGGGCTTGAAAAACAACCAATGGTATCGTGGTGATCACCAATTCCTTTTGAAAGAGAAGAATGCATGTTTGAGTTCCACATTTCCAGGCAGGTAAGAGACAAGTACCAGTTCGAGGAAGCCCTTTTCTCCATCACCGGCAATGTCATCCTGGCGGATTTCTTCATGGCGCGCAGGTTTGCAGACAAGATGAACCAGGTCCGCCAGGCCGCGATCTATCCCGAACGCTCGGTCTCGGCAAGCGATATCTATGCCATGGGTCTCATCGACGAGATCCTCCACTTCATGGTTGAGCTCTACCGCAGGAGCGTCAAGCCCTCCATCATGGCCGAGGCCTACGCCTGGGCGCAGGAGAACGTGGGCGAAGTGGACCCCACCCTGCAGAAGTTTGTAGAGCAATTCCCCCCGGTCGCGGTCTATCAGGGCAAGATCCCGGAAACGGCCTACCTGAGGGATCGCACCACGGGTGTCGAGAATACGCACATCACCCTGGAGGAGATGATCCTGCTCTTTCTTGCCAACGAAAATCCGGCGTTCTCCCGCTACCTCGAGCTCTTCGACGACACCCTGCTGGAAGATCAGAGCCGGTATATGGATATCCTGAAATCGCTGGAGGATTTCTTCGCCTCCCAGCCGGTGTTCGGCCCTGAAGGTCAGACCCTGCTCGAGCTCCTGCGCGCGCCCGCCAAGGCCTCTCCCGATTCGCTCTACGGGCAGCTCGAATACATCCGGACCCACTGGGGGTACCTGCTCAAGGACCTCCTGCTGCGCATCCTCAAGGGCATGGACTTCTACCGCGAGGAGCACCGGGCGCGCTACTTCGGCCCCGGTCCTTCCCTGGTTCCCCTCTTCGGAGCCCGCGAGCTCGAAGAGATCGAGCGCTTCAGCGCCGATCTCGACTGGATGCCGCACCTCGTGCTCATCGCCAAGAGCACCTATGTATGGCTCTACCAGCTCTCCCGCAAATACGGCCGCACCATCTCCCGGCTCGACGAGATCCCAGACGAAGAGCTTGAGCAGCTCGCCCGGTGGGGAATCACCGGGCTGTGGCTCATCGGCATCTGGGAGCGGAGCCCCGCATCCCGCAAGATCAAACAGATCACGGGAAACCCCGAAGCGGCCGCCTCGGCGTACTCCATCTACGATTACGTCATCGCAGGTGAGCTGGGGGGCAAGCCCGCGTTCGACAACCTCAAGAAGCGCGCCATGCGCTATGGCATCCGGATGGCGACCGACATGGTCCCCAACCACATGGGCATCTACTCCAAGTGGGTGATCGAGCACCCCGACTGGTTCATCCAGCTCAGGCACAGCCCCTTTCCCTCCTACCGGTTCACCGGCGAAAACCTCTCGGAGGACGATCGCGTGGTGATCCAGATCGAGGACGGCTACTGGACCCGCACCGATGCTGCGGTGGTATTCAAGCGATACGACCGCTATACCGGCGACACCCGCTACATCTATCACGGAAACGACGGCACGAGCACGCCCTGGAACGACACGGCCCAGCTCGACTTCATCAAGGCTGAAGTCAGGGAGGCGGTGATACAGAAGACCATCGAGGTAGCCAGAGAGTTTCCGGTCATCCGGTTCGACGCGGCCATGACGCTCGCCAAGCGCCACTTCCAGCGGCTCTGGTATCCGCTGCCCGGATACGGCGGAGACATCCCCTCGCGCTCGGCCCACAGCGTGTCGCAGGAGGAGTTCGATGCGATGTTCCCCGAGGAGTTCTGGCGGGAGCTGGTCGACCGGGTGGCCGTGGAGGCACCCAACACCCTGCTGCTGGCCGAAGCGTTCTGGCTCATGGAAGGCTACTTTGTCAGGAGCCTGGGCATGCACCGCGTCTACAACAGCGCATTCATGAACATGCTCAAGACAGAGGAAAACAGCAAGTACCGCGACGTGATAAAAAACGTGCTCCGCTTCAACCCCGAGATCCTCAAACGCTTCGTCAACTTCATGAACAACCCTGACGAGGAGCCTGCCGTGGCGCAGTTCGGCAAGGGCGACAAGTACTTCGGGGTGGCCACCATGATGGTGACCCTGCCCGGGTTGCCCATGTTCGGCCACGGCCAGATCGAGGGCTTCGGCGAGAAGTACGGCATGGAATATCGCCGCTCCTACTGGGACGAAGGCGTGGACGAGCACCTGGTGGCACGCCACGAGCGCGAGATCTTTCCTTTGCTCCGCAAGCGCTATCTCTTCAGCGAGATCGACAACTTCGCTCTCTTCGACGTGGTTACCGAAGAAGGGCATGTGAACGAGGACGTGTTCGCCTACTCCAACATGGCAGGTGACGAGCGCACCCTTGTGGTCTACAACAACCGTTACGCCGAGGCTCGGGGGTGGGTCAGGCGTTCGGTGGGCATGAGCGTAGACATGGGGGGCGGGAAGAGACAGCTTGTGCACAAGACCTTGGGAGAGGCGCTCAGGCTTTCCGGTGACGAGGCTGTCTACTATGTGCTGGAGGATTTCCGCGAGGGGCTGCAATACTTACGGTCAGGGCGGTCCCTGTGTACTGAAGGCCTCTTTGTGCACCTGGGTGCGTTCAAGTCGAACGTGTTCATGGGCTTCCATGAGATGCGCGACTTTGACGGCCAGGTGAAACGGCTGCACGACTACCTGGGCGGCCGGGGGGTCCCGGATGTCGCCTCAGAGCTCCAGGAGCTCTATTTGAAACCCATCCTCGATCCTTTCCGGACGCTTATGGACCCGTCCTTCCTCTTCCAGAGCGTGCAGGAGGGCGTGCATCTGGGCGATGTGACCGACCCGTTCCTGCAAGTCCTGGCCGGGTTCTTCAGGGAAGTGCGGGTCTACCTCTATGCCTGGCGCGAGGAGTCGGACCTCGTGGAGATCGTCGAAGCGATACACTCTCTGCTCAAGTCCCTGCTCAACATCCGTCTGCTTCGCGTGAGAGCGGGCAGGGGATTGAAGGCCCCGCTCGACTACCTCTTCAGCCGGGTCCCGGCCGGCGTGACCCAAGACCTCTCCTGGTGGAGGATACCTCTCCTGTGGGGTATCCTCTGTCGTATCGGCACCCTGGTGGAGCCTGAGGCAGTCCCTGTCAAGAGCAGGGCCCTGATGGACGAGCTTCTCCTGGGCAAGGTCCTCAGGCAGAGCCTCGTCTCTATGGGGCTTGATGAGGGCGCGGCACGGTTCGAACTCCACCTGGTTCAGGCGTTGATCTCCCATCAGGACTGGTACGAGCTCTCGGTCGAGAAAGGATTGGGTGCAGTCATGGAGAACCTGTTCGCGGATGCGGATGCACAGGCCTTCATGGGGGTCAACGAGTTCGGCGGCAAGCTGTGGTTCAACAAGGAGTCCTTTGAGCAGATGCTCTATTGGCTCTTCACGACTTCGGCGATCCGCTCCATGGAGGTGTCTTCCGGAAAGCTGAAGCTTGACGAAGACAGGCTGAAAGCGAGCCGGCAATATGTGACCGAGGCGGCGGAGGCCGCCGGAAAGGCAGGGTACTCGGTGGCGGAGTTCCTGTCGTCTTTGAAGGAATTTGACGAGCCGTAATACCCGTTCATAATCTCCTTATAGGGTCAGGAGAGACGGTATCATGGAGAACGGTCTGGATCACAAGACGAGATCACTCATGGATAAGGGCGTGATCATGCCCTTTCCTGCAGGCGTTGTGATCGGCGAAGACGTCGATCCAGGCATGATAGCGCCCGGAGTCGTCATCCATCCCGGCTGCAGGATCTCCGGCAAGACCACCTCCATCCAGGCGGGCACCGTCCTGGGCTCGTCTGGTCCGGTCACGCTCATCGACTGCCAGACAGGCAGGGACGTTGAGCTCGGAGGCGGGTTCTTCGGCCGGTCCGTTTTTCTGGACCGGTCCTCTGTGGCCGGAGATGCCCATGTCCGGGACGCATGCATCCTGGAAGAAGAAGTGTCAGGGGCTCACTCGATAAAGCTCGAGCACACGGTCCTCATGCCTTTCGTCACCCTGGGGAGCCACATCGATTTCTGCGATTGTCTCATGGCAGGGGGCACGGACCGCAGGAATTGCAGCGAGGTGGGGAGCTCCTTTGTGCACTTTAATCTCACCCCGAACCGTGACAGGGCCGCACCATCTCTGCTGGGGGATGTCCCCCGGGGTGTTATGCTGGGCGAGAGGCCAATCTTCCTCGGAGGACAGGGTGGACTGGTAGGGCCGGCTGTCATTGAATACGGCACCGTGATCTCGGCAGGGACCATTATCCGCGGCGATATCACCGAAGGCGGCAAGGTGGTGTTCGACGATCACCCCCGGCCCGCCATGCGGGATTTCCGGCCAGGCATCTACTGGGAGATCACCCGCAGCGTCAGGAACAATCTGCTTTTCATCGCAAATCTCGTGGCACTGCGCGCCTGGTATGTCTTTGTGCGCTCGGAGTTCTTCGGGTCCGGGGCCATTGAGCAGGCACTGCTCAGGGGCGCACTGGAAAAAATCGACATGTCGCTCGACGAGCGGATCAGACACCTGGGAGAGATGGCCGAGAACATGCCCGAATCCATCCATGAGTACCAGGCCCTCATGGGGAAGGCGGCGCGCCGCGTCCTCATTGCTCAGAAGCGGGACCTCTTCGAAAAATGGGTCAGGCTGTGCGAAATGCTCCGCTCCCTGAAATCCCGCACCGGCGACGAGCAAGACCGCGACGCCTTTCTCTCGCTGCTGGCGGCCGGCAGGGAGGCCGGCAGGGATTATATCGAGACCGCGCGCGGGCTCGATGCAGAGACCAGGCAAACAGGCATCCGGTGGCTACAGGGAATTGTGAGCCGGGTCATAGACACCATATACGCGGTGATACCGTCTTTCCGGTGACTTCGGCCGGGCTTTCTCTGATGCCTCCCCTTGTCTCTTCCAATGCCCGGCGAAAACGCAGGCCGCCCCTTTCAACCCGGTAGCGGAAAGAACAATAAGACCTTGGACATGGCACTTCCCCGGTAGGTGCATACAGGGGTTCATCCTGGCGGGATCAGAAGTGGCTGCTCCCGTCCCAGCAGTGGGTGCAGAGCTTTTCCTTGGGCAGGCCGATGGCATCCACCAGATCGTCCATGGTCTGGAACTTGAGCGTGGTGAGCCCCAGGCGCTGCCGGATCTTCTCCACCATGGCGAGGTTCTTCTCCGAGCCCGCCTTTGCATATTCGTCCAGGTCCACCTTGTCTGTGCCCTCGATCTCGACGATGGCCTTGCGGCCCGCCAGGTCGAGGCTGGACCGCGAGGCTGAGAAATTCAGAAACTCGCACGGGTAGATGAGGGTGGGACAGGCCACCCGCATGTGGACCTCGCGGGCACCGTAGTCGAAGAGGATCTTGACGTTGTCCTTGAGCTGAGTGCCCCGGACAATGGAATCATCACAGAACACCAGGCGGTTTCCCTCGATGATCGAACGGTTGGGTATGAGCTTCATGCGCGCCACCAGGTCCCGCACGGCCTGGTTCCGGGGCATGAAGCTGCGGGGCCAGGTCGGGGTATACTTCGTGTACGGGCGCATATAGGGAATGTGTTTCTCGTTTGCATACCCCACCGCGTGTCCGATGCCGGAGTCCGGGATGCCCGACACCAGGTCAGCCTCGATGGTGTCTTTTCTGGCCAGGGCGCGGCCGCAGCGATACCTGACCATTTCCACGTTGATGTTTTCATAGCTCGATGGCGGGTAACCGTAGTAGACCCATAAGAAAGAACAGATCTGCATCTCGCTGTTGGGCGGGGTGAGCTGGTGGAACCCTTCGGCGTTCAGATATACGATTTCGCCCGGACCCAGGTAGTATTCCGTCTCGTATCCGAGGTTCGAAAGAGCGCACGTCTCCGAGGTGACGGCTAAAGCGCCCTCCTTGCTCCCTATGATCAGGGGTGTCCTGCCGAGCCTGTCACGGGCGGCGATGATTCCTTTTTTCGTGAGGATCAGGAGCGAGCACGAACCCTTGATGGAGTCGAACACGGAGGCAATGCCGTCCTGGAACGTCTGTTGTTCACAGATGATCATGGAGACGAGCTCGGTGGGGTTTATCCCGCCGCCCGAGGTCTCGGAGAAATACTTCTTGCGGGCAAAGGCCCTTCTGCCCAGGGCATCGATGTTGTTGATCCTGCCCACCGTGACGATGGCAAAGGTTCCCAGATGGGAGTTGATGATGAGCGGCTGGGCGTCGAAGTCGCTGATGACGCCGATGCCGTTTGACCCGTGGAAGGTCTGGAGCTCGGGCTCGAATTTCGACCTGAAGTATGCGTTTTCGATATTGTGAATGGAACGGTTGAATCCCTTTTTGTTGGCCACCACCATTCCCGCCCGCCTGGTGCCCAGGTGCGAGTGGTAGTCGGTGCCGTAAAAGAGATCTCTTACACAGTCCTGCTTTGCTGTAATGCCAAAAAGTCCGCCCATGGATGAACCTCGATCCGTCCTTCTCTGATGTCTGCCCGGCACGTGTTCTTCGTGCGGGGCAAGACCGCTCTATTTGCCTTAGGGAGTTCATGCGGGTGGTATGCCCGCCCTTGTTGCCGTTTTCGGGCACGGATGCATCCGTGCCCGGATTTTCTCTGGAGCATCATCTCCCTCTATTCCCATTCGATCGTGCTTGGGGGTTTGGAGCTGATATCGTACACCACCCGGTTCACCCCGGGGACCTCGTTGATGATCCGGGTGGATATCCGTGCGAGCACCTCGTAGGGGACCTTCACCCAATCTGCTGTCATGCCGTCGAGGCTCGAAACCACACGGACCGCGATCACATTGGCATAGGTCCGCTCATCCCCCATGACGCCCACGCTCTTGACAGGAAGCAGCACGGCAAAGGACTGCCAGACGCCGGAAAAGCCGTCCCACTTCGCGATCTCCTCCTGCACCCTCAAGTCGGCTTGCTGGAGAATGGAGACATTCTCCGCGTTCACCTCGCCCAGGATCCTCACCGCCAGGCCGGGGCCGGGGAAGGGTTGACGGCTGATGAGGCTCTCAGGCAAGCCGAGCTCTCTGCCAAGGGCCCTCACCTCGTCCTTGAAGAGCTCTTTGAGGGGCTCGATCAGGCTGAACGAGAGGTTCTCGGGCAGCCCGCCCACGTTGTGGTGGCTCTTGATGGTGGCCGAAGGGCCGCCCTTTGCGGACCTGCTCTCGATGATGTCGGGATAGAGCGTGCCCTGGGCCAGGAACTCGGCCCCTCCGATGCGTCTTGCCTCTGCAGAGAACACGTCGATAAAGGTGTTGCCGATCCTCTTGCGTTTTTCCTCGGGGTCGGTCACGCCTGCAAGCCTTTCCAGGAACAGGTCGCCCGCATCCACGATGTGCAGGTTCAGGGGGTAGTCGTGTGAGAAGATCCGCTGGATTTCGTCCGCCTCGCCATAGCGGAGCACCCCGTTGTCCACGAAAATAGCGGTCATCTGCTCGCCTACGGCCCGGTGGATGAGGGCCGCGGTCACCGCGGAGTCAACGCCGCCCGAGAGCCCGCAGATCACCCGCCCGTTGCCGACCTGTGAGCGGATGGAAGCCACCGACTCCTCGACAAAGCCTGCCATGGTCCATCCGCCGCTTAAGTTCGCCACGCCGAAGAGAAAGTTCTGCAGGATCTCTTTGCCCTGCGGGGTGTGAGCCACCTCAGGATGGAATTGGACTCCGTAGATTCCTTTTTCACGGTTCCCCATGGCGGCCACGGGGCACGAAGCCGTACGTGCCAGGACCTCGAAGCCTTCGGGCGCCTGGACCACGTGGTCGCCGTGGCTCATCCATACATCGATCTTCTTTCCGACTCGCTCGAAGAGGGCGCCGTCGCCCATGATCTCGATGATGGCCGGCCCGTACTCGCGGGCGCTGCCGCGGGCGAGCCTTCCCCCCAGCTCGCTCGCCAGGAGCTGCAGTCCGTAGCAGATCCCCAGAATCGGGATCCCTGTCATCAAGAGCCCGGCATCCATCCCGGGATGATTTGCATCCATGACCGAGCAGGGTCCGCCGGAGAGCACGATGGCCTTGGGGGCCATGGTCTCGATCTCGGCCCTCGTGATGTCGTGAGGAAGGATCTCGCAGTAGACGCCGCACTCCCTGATGCGGCGGGCGATGAGCTGTGCGTACTGCGAGCCGAAATCCAGAACTGCTACGGTCTCACGCATCATGATGCTCCTTGAACGCGGCATATGCGGAAAATGGCGGCGCGGCGGGCAAACGCTCGCCCGAAAATGGTGCCGGTCCGGTGAGAACCATATCAAAGCACGAGGGTGCCGGTATAGACAAAGGATACCTCACCGGTAAGCCATACATCCGAGTAATCTCCATCCATACAGGTGAAATCTATGGTCAGGACTCCTCCCGGCATGCTCACGCGAACAGGCGAGGCAGCGACCCTGCCGGTTGCGTGGCTCACGATGGCCGAGGCGACGGCGCCGGTGCCGCAGGCAAGCGTTTCCGCCTCCACGCCTCGCTCATAGGTGCGGACCCGGATGCCGCCGGATTCCATCACCTGAACAAAATCGACATTGGTGCCTGAAGGCGAGAAAAAGGGGTGGGTGCGTACAGCCCTTCCCACCGCGTCCACCGGGAAGTTGTCAAGCTCGCTGGTGAACCATATGGCGTGAGGAACACCGGTGTTGATGTGATGCACCACGGCCTCACGGCCCTCCGCGGTGATAGCGATATCCTTGCGCAGCCCGTGAGGCTCGGTCATCCGGATGGAGACATCCTCTGGGTTCACCCGCGCCTCCACGATTCCGGCCAGGGTTTTGAAACGCATGTGCCTGCCTGCGATGGAACGCTCCACCGCAAAAGCGGCTGCACACCGCGCCCCGTTGCCGCACATCTCGGCCTCGGTGCCGTCCGCATTGAAGATGCGGTAGGTGAAGTCCACGGCGCCGTCACCTGGGCCGAGCACCAGGACCCCGTCGGCCCCCACGCTCACCTTGCGGGCGCAGTACTTCCGAGCGAACTGGGCATAGTCGATATCGATAGTCTGGTGAAACGAGTCAATGACGATAAAGTCATTGCCGGTGCCGGACATTTTGGTAAACTCCATGGTGTGGGGCGTCCTCATCGTTTTATGAGCCTTTTCTCATGCGCAGCAAAAAGGGTTCATACAAAAAACCTGCAAACACTTTTCAGGAGTGTGCATGCATTAACAGACTCATCGTATCAAGTCAAGGACATTGGAAGGCGGTATCGAGCCGTTATTACCGATGCTTAGGCATGGAAACGGCCGCACCGGCCGGCCCACTCCGCCCTCCTGGACAGTGCTTCTCTCCTATATGATTCCGCCGATCCTTTCCATGGCCTCGACGACCTGTTCGAAGTCGTTGAATGCGCTGATCCTCACGTAACCCTGGCCGCACTGTCCGAAGCCTGCGCCCGGGGTACAGACAACACCGGCCTTTTCCAGGAGCAGGTCGAAGAATTCCCAGGAATCGGTCTTTGCGTCAACCCAGATATAGGGCGAGTTGTCCCCGCCCACGCACGAATAGCCGAATCCGGCCATTTTCTCGCGGATGTGCCCGGCATTGTTCAGATAGTAGTCTATGAGAGATCTGACCTGTGCTCTGCCTTCATCGGTATAGACTGCTGCAGCCGCCCTCTGTACCGGATAGGAAACGCCGTTGAACTTGGTGCTCTGGCGCCTGTTCCACAATCCGTGGAGCAGGTGAGCGCCGCCTGATGCGTCGTATGCTACGCAGTCTTTGGGGACAACGGTGAATGCGCACCTCAGGCCGGTGAACCCGGCGGTCTTGGAGAAGCTCCTGAACTCGATAGCGACTTCCCGCGCACCAGGTATCTCGTAGATGGAGCGGGGAAGGTTGTCGTCGCGGATAAAGGCCTCGTATGCGGCGTCGTACAGGATGAGCGCCCGGTTTTCACGGGCGTAGTTCACCCAGCCGGCGAGGAGGTCCCGGGTGATGGTCGCCCCGGTCGGGTTGTTGGGGAAACAGAGATAGATCAGATCCACCTTCTCACGGGGTAGATCAGGGACAAAGCCGTTGCCGGCGGTGCTCTCCAGATACACGATGTTGCCGTACCGGCCGTTTGACGGATTCCCGGCCCTGCCGGCCATGATATTGGTGTCCAGGTAGACCGGATAGACCGGGTCGGGGATGGCCACCCTGATATCACGGGCAAAGATTTCCTGGATGTTCGCGGTGTCGCATTTAGCGCCATCGCTTATGAATATCTCGTCTGGAGATATGTCTGCACCCCGCGATCCGAAGTCGTTTTCCGCGATCGCCTCACGCAGGAATGCATAGCCCTGCTCGGGCCCGTATCCATGGAAGGTTTCTTGTTTGGACATCTCGTCCACCGCCTCGTGCAGGGCACGGATACATGCTCCGGGCAGCGGCCGGGTGACATCTCCGATGCCGAGCTTGATCACCTTCACCCCAGGGTTTTTTTCCTGGAACGAGGCGACCCTCTTGGCGATCCCGGAGAAAAGGTACGATGCCTTGAGATTCAGGTAGTTCTCGTTGATTCTGATCATGACCCCTTTGTCTTACCTCTCTTTCGCGTTGGTCGTATCATGGCCTTTAGTCCATGGAGGAACATGACCAGACCTATCTACCATAGCTTTTTCCCTGGGGAAAACAGTTTATCTTTTTTCGTGCCGGATAGCACATCCGGTTTCCCTCACCCCCAAAGCAGTTTCTTTTTGAGGGGAAGTATTAAGAAATAAAGCAGCTTTGTCGAATAATACTATCATATGAAATGTATGGAGTGGATGTGAAGAAGGACAAGCGAAGACATTCCAGGAAACTGCTCAGGATCGAAGCACGTTACCAGGACTCGCACGGCAGGGTCCTGAAGGGGACCGTGAGGAACTTGAGCCTTGGAGGGGTATTCATCGAAACCCAGCATCCCCTGGAGAAGGGTGAGAGTATTCACGCTGCGCTCGACGCCCATGACCTCGGCAAGGTGATCGATGTTTCGGGCAAGGTGGTGAGGGTCGAGTGGAACAAGGGGATGGCCATAGAATTCGATGATCAGAACAACCGTGATGTCAGGCTTCTCCTGAGCAGCCTGCGGAAACTCGATCAGGCCTCTTTGCTGGCGTTGAGCCGATCCGCTCAGGGCGACTGAGCCGGTCTTTCCCCCATACCGTTTCTCACCCGGCCGGCAACCACCCTTGAGAACGTACCCGCTACCGAAGGTTTCAAATAATCAGAGCAGTCCCCTCTTGTGAGGGATGTGTCCTCTCTTTGCCGCACACAAGAAAGAAATCAGCCTTGAATTGCACCGGATATCGGGCATTCCCGGATACCGGAATGCCCGATGGCCGGTGATACGATCAGAGGTCTGCCATGAGCCGCTTCGCCCAATCGCTGAAGTACTTCTCATCACAGACAGAGGCCTTTTCCAGAAGCGCCTTTGCCTGTGTAATATTTTCTTCTCCTCCGGCGTCGATGAGTGCCTCGGCGAGGAAGACCTGGCCTTCGGTATCGTCCGGGTAGGCCTGATTGTATTCTTTCAGGTACGAGAGGGCCTTCTCATTGTCTCTCAAAGGCCAGGGCAGCACGTACCAGAAGCGGCCAAGAGCCTTGATGGGGCCGCCGGTCGTATAGGTCTTGTCGATCTCGTAGGATTTCTCAAAGCTCGACTGGGTCTTGTCCTTGAGCCCTTCCCGAAGTGCCGTGAGAACGCTCACCCCGTCCGAGTAATTTCCTACGGAGCATCCGTACCAGAAATGGCCCTCCACCCTGTCCGGGTTGAGGGCGATGGCCTTCTCGCCGTACATCATGCCCATCTTTCCATACTGCTTGCAGATATCCTCCCAGCCTTCAGCGTTGCTCTCTTTTGCCTGGTTGCAGTATTCCCGATAGGCCCGGGAGGCCTTCCATGCGGCTTCGTAACTGGTGGGGTCCGCTTCAGAGGCCTGTGCATAGAGCTCGGCCGACTTCAGGAGATTGTCGAGACCGCCCTGCTCATAGAGTGCATCGGCCTGGGCCATGATATCCTGCGCAGCGAGATACCCTGGAAGAACAACCACAAAAAGAACGATCAAACCTTCTAAGCAAATCCTCCTCATGGTACTGAACCTCCTTCACACTATATTATATTGATACATACTATTTCGCTTTCAGGTGTTCTCAAGTGAATCATCCGCATCGGTCCGCTTCTCAAGGGCTGGGAGCGAGGATCACAACCTAAAAGCCCTTTGCGGCGGAAACGGGCAAAAAGATCTGCCTCCTAAAAAGCCCATACCCCTTCACGGGGATCGAAGAAAGGCATGGGGGGAGGCCCGCATGGAGATTACGCTTGTCAAAAGGCACGGATTGGCGTACCAAGAAAAAGATGCATAATGGGAATCCCTTTGCTCATATCCCGAATGTTAAAGGGATTGCAGTTGATCTCCCTTTCTGCAGGTTCAGGTATGTCACCATTGAGGGGGATTCCGGCAGAGACTCCACATCCAACACGAAGGCCACAGCACTTCCACGGTTCCATGGCGAGGTAGAGAGGCGTGAACCACCTGTGCGGAGGATCGAATATACCCCTCCGGCGCAGGTCACGACCTTGGGAGCAGACCCCCTGGTTTCAAACGCCTCGGTGATTCACGAGATCTTCTTCGGGAGAATGCGCGAGGCTTCTCCGGGCCCCGCGCGAGGGGGCGTTTATCCGGCCCAGAAGGATGATGCCCCACATGCCCTGGATCTCTATGTATAGCTGAAAGGGGGGAAACAATGATCGGTGTGGTGTCAGACCTGAGGTTCATGGATCACGAAACCGGCGGGTACCATCCCGAGAGTCCTCTGAGAACTCATTACCTCCATACCCTGTTCGCCGGGGAAGATCCCGGGATCATGCTCGTCCAGCCGGTTGCCTCGCCGGTTGATGACATCGTGCTCAACCACGGCAGGACGTACATCGAGTCCATAGCCCGCACTGCGGAGAGGGGGTCGATGGTGAATCTCGATCCCGACACCGTGTGCTGTCCCGAATCGTACGAGGTTTCCCTCCTCGCCGTGGGTTCGCTGATCAGCCTGTGCAGGATGGCACTCGATCGCGAAATCGACGTAGGGTTTGCATGTGTGAGGCCGCCGGGGCACCATGCGAGGAAAGACCGCGCCATGGGCTTCTGCCTGTTCAACAACGTGGCGATCGCCGCATCCAAGGCCATCAGATCGTTCGGGGTCGAACGGGTGGCGATCGTCGACTTTGACGTCCATCACGGGAACGGCACCCAGGAGAGCTTCTATGCCGACAACCGGGTGCTGTATTTCTCAACGCACCAGTACCCCTTCTATCCGGGGACCGGGGCCTTGTCCGAGACCGGAACAGGGGAGGGTACAGGATATACCGTGAACTGCCCCCTGGACGGAGGAAAGGGTGACGGGCACTTCCTGGCCGTATACCGCCACATTCTCCAGCCGATCATCGAGGATTTCGAACCCGGGCTGGTTCTGGTGTCAGCCGGTTTCGACGCCCATGCAATGGACCCCATCGGCGGGATGCGGCTCAGCTCAGATGGGTTTGCCGCAATCGCAGCCATCATACAGGAAGCTGCCCGGAACACAGACGCACCGGTCGTGTACTCGCTCGAAGGCGGTTACCATCTCGGTGCATTGAAGGAGTCCGTGTCACGGGTGATGGATGTCCTCAAGGGAACCGACACTCCCTCCATCGAACCGCAGCCGTTTCCCGAGCTGGAGAATTTCATCAGAATACACGGCAGGGTATGGCCTTTGGCAATGAGATAGAGGGTAAAGTTTCTCGTATCTGGTGCCGAAACGGCAAGTATGCTGGAACCCAAGACCATCGAGGCGGTGTCGGTTAAGGAGTATCGTCCCGGAGAGCTGATCGTACGGGAAGGGGACACCAACGAATTCTTCTATGCGATCCTCCAGGGAGAAGTCCAGATCTACCAGATGGACAAACCCATCCGCATCCTCTCCGACCGCGACGTGTTCGGCCTCGAGAACTACTATCGGGGGATTCCCTACAGCACCACGGCAAAGGCTATGAAACCCTCGCGCGTGGCCGCCTATGAATCCGACGCAATTGAAGACATCGCATTCAGCAAGCCCGGTCTGGTGAGCATGATCCTGCGCTCGGCATACCTGCAGCTCGAACAGACTACCTCGGTGGCAGAGTCAAATATCCCCTACAGCGAGACCATCAACCTCGATGTCCGTGAGTTCGCCGACGGTGAGACCATCATCGAAGAGGGCACGGACGGTACCGAGATATTCAAGCTCTACCAGACGGAGCAGGGGCTCGAGGTTCTCAAAAAAGGCGTGCGCATCGCCATGATCACGAAACCGGGCGAGTACTTCGGCGAGATGAGTTTCATCCTCAACGAGCCGAGGAGCGCAACCATCCGTTCCCTGGGCAGAAGCGTGGTCGAGGTCCTTCCGGTTCACGAGGGCGGGCTGGAGAAGATCATCAGCGAAAACCCCGAGGTCGCCCACAAGATCATCTCTTCCCTTGCCCAGAGACTCAAGCAGGCAAACCTTCTCATCGTTAAATAGATCGAGTCTTGAGGCGGCACACCGGTTCAGCATGACATGAGGCTCCTTTTTTAGGGTGGCGGCACGCTTTTAGGATGCGCCGTCTCCAGAGCCAGGAGCATGAGACGGAACCGGCCCGGTTCTTTCATGCCTTTGCTCTGTTGCGTTCGATTTCCTCTCCAGCAGGGCCTTGATTTCGGGAACGGCCTGAAGCGCCTTGCTTCTGCCCTGCTCGATGGTATGCTCTCCTTTGTTGAACTCCAGTGCACGCACCCCATCGACCACCGGTTCGATGAGGATATCGGGCCTTAAGTGCATAAGCATCAGGCGGTTTTTCTGATATTGCTGGATGTTTGTGGCGCTGAGCATGACCTCGAAGATATTGAGCATGCCCGTCTGATCCTTTTCCGCAAAGCCCCTGCCGATCAGTGATGAGATCCTGTCTCTGCTCTGAATGAGCTGTTCCTGCAGGGCCACGAAGAGCTCATTGTCACGGACGGCCTCGACCTGAGCCCTACCCGTGTTCATCAGCTTTTCCCGGATTGACTTCATCCTGGCGGAGAGCCACTCGCTCCTGAGCGTCCTGATCGCCCGGTCGATGAACCAGGAGGGAAGGTCTTCATCGTCGCGCGATGATTCTTCCTGGGCGTTCACGATCGCCTGCTTCTGTTTTGCCGGGATTTTATTGGGGAGCTTCGAATGCAGGTTGCACGCGATGGTCACATCAGGGTTGAGCCCGGCGAGAATATCGAGGGGAAGCGGGTCCGAGACCCCGCCGTCAGCCAGGAGCCTTCCATCCACCACCGCAGGCTTGAAGATCCCGGGCATGGAGATGCTCGCCATAACCGCATCGACCAGGGAGCCGCGAGACAGGGGAACCGTCTCTCCGGTGAGGAGATCGGTGGCCACCGCCACAAAGGTGATCGGGAGGTCTTCGATCAAGGTATCTCCGAGAAGGGAATGGAGGAATTTCCGTGCCTTTTCCCCTGCAAAGAGGCCGGATACCGGGAATACAGGATCGGCATAGAAGCTCAAGGCATCCAGGAAAGAAATATCCGAGATAAGCTCTTTGAAGGCATCCAAAGCGCCGCACGCATACATGGCCCCTACAGCCGCACCTGCGCTGGAGCCAATGATGATATCGATCGGAATGTCGTGTTCTCGAAGAACCTCGAGAACCCCGATGTGTGCGCCGCCCATTGCCCCGCCGCTGTCCAGTGCAATGCCGACGGTTATCTTGTTTCTCATGAGTCTTCCCCTATCGGATAACGCGCACGAAATCAATACGTGAGGGACGGGGAAGGAGAAGAGGGGGTCTCTTCTTTGCAGGATGAAGGCAAATAAAGAATATTATCGAATATTCCGAGTGATTCTCCATGGATGTTTTCTGGTATGGAGGTCCTGTGCCCCCAGGGATAACCGGGGTCAGGCAGACAGAGAACCTTGAGAGTGTTCCCGAGAAGAGCCTTCTCTTCCTCGATGACAGGAGTTGTGTTCAGTGGGATGCAATTCGGGGCCAGCGGGTCTATCTCGTGTCAGACCTCCCCATATCCACGCCCTTGCCCGAACAGGTGGTGGGGGTGATTCCACGCGATACCATGGTCATTCAGGCAATCATCACCCTGTATACCGAGATGCGCGAGTCCTATGACATCGGCGATAAGCTCATCCGGTCACTCAACGAAAAAGAGCTCGCCATCCAGGAGAAGCAGAAGACCATGCTGCGGGACAGCAAACGGTACAATGCCATCATCAGGAATGCCACAGACCTCATCTTCGCACTGGGGCCCACCGGCAAGGTCATGTTCTGCAACGAGACCGTCCAGAAATATCTGGTTCGCGGCGCCAAGCATGTCGTCGGGCAGGCGCTCGTAGATTATGTGGTGGACGAAGACAAGGACCTGATCAATGAAATGGTCGCAAGGGGTTTCCGCAAAGGCGTTCCCTCCAAGGTCGAGGTGAGGTTCCGTCTGGCCGGGGGGAGAATCGGGATATTTTCATGCATGAGCACGCCCTTGTCCGAAGACGGACGCATCTATGGGCTCTCGGTCATCGGAAGAGACATCACCGATATCCGCTCCATGCAGCACCGGCTTTCTCTGCAGGCAAAGGATCTCACGCTCATGATCAACGGGCTTTCCCACGAACTGAGAAACCCGCTGACCGTGATCGGCGCATACATAAAAAGGATCGAAAAGCAAGAAAACGGCCTGAAGACAGATCTCATAGGCACCGCACTTTCCGGAATCCACTCATCGATCCAGAGGATCGAGGAGATGATCGTAAGGATCGAACAGTATGAGAATATGGTGAACAGGGGCCTCGTCTATGCCCGGAAAAACCTGCGCCTCCTGGTCTCCGAGGTGATTTCCCGCCATCCCGCCGCTCCCGAGGTGGCCATCGAAGGCAACGAGAAGCTCATGGCCTTCACCGATGCATGCCATGTCCAGGCCGCATTCTCACGCATCCTGGACAATGCCGTGGAAACCGGGTCGGAGAGGTTCCTCCTCACCCTCTCCCGCCGTGATGGTTTCGCCTATGTTTCGCTGCGTGATTACGGACCCGGCGTGAAGGACGATATCGAGACCATCTTTGCCCCGTTCACATCCTCAGACCCCATGAAGATCGGTCTTGGGCTCACAGAGGCCCGTATCGCCATGGCCAAGATAGGATCGCACATCGAGGTGATACCCCAGGCAAACCCGGGCGCGATCTTTACCCTGAAGATCCTCATGGACCGCAGGAACAGCATCAGGGACAAGACGGCATAGGCCTGATTCCGAATTAAACCGCACTTCTTCGGCCACCCGTTTATGTGTTATAGATATCCCATTCAATCCTTCTTTGCGCTCGCAGCCACAGGGATTGATGAGGGCCGGTACTGATTCCCCTTCGAGCCTTGTGCAAGAGAGGGTCGAAGGGATTGAAGGGGCGTTATATCGATTCGACGCAAGGAGGTTCTTATGGGTACTGCCGAACCGGTATGCGACGGTGTCTACCTGGTGGGCGGCGCAGGCATTTCCCACATGCAGGATGCCATGGCGTTCGTTATTGTCTGCGGCGATGAGCTGGTGATGATCGACTCGGGGGCGGGCAGGGGGGCACGGGCCTTGGAAGCCAACGTGCGCTCCATACCGGGCGGGCCGAGAAAAATGTCTTACCTGATCCTCACTCACTGCCATGTGGACCATATCGGCTCGGCCCGGTATCTCAGGGAAACCTTCGGGTGCACAGTGGTCGCCCATGATCTCGATGCCGATGCCATAGAGTCGGGAGACCCGGTAAAGACCGCTGCATCGTGGTATAACACCACCCTGCCCGAAACACCGGTGGACAGGCGCATTCACGGCGAACACGAGGTCATCCTCGCGGGCGGAAGAGAGATCCACTGCATCCACACCCCGGGACACACACCGGGCTCGATGTCCGTGTATCTCGACATCGAGGGGACACGGGTCTTGTTCGGCCAGGACATCCACGGACCTTTCAGCGAGGCTTTCAATTCGGACATCGGTCAGTGGAGGCAATCGATGGCACGGCTCATGGAGCTCGATGCCGACATCCTGTGCGAGGGCCACTTCGGGATCTTCACCGGCAAGGAGCGGGTAAGGGACTATATCATGCGCTATCTCGACCAGTACGCGCAGGAATACTGAGCACTGTCTGGATTTTTCACCATTGGGATGGGTCTTCAACGGCAAGCCCTTAGACCCTTACATCAGGCGGAAAAAAGTATTTCCGGTCAGTGTCCGGCCGTATCCATCAGGGCATCTGCCCAGCCCAGGGCGTGGAAATATACTGCAGGAAGCTGCTCTGTGTCGATGCCCAAGGCAGAGCCAAGAGAGATCACATTGTCCCAGTCACCCCGTTCATAGCTCTCGGCCAGCCTCAGGTACGTGCCCAGAAAACCTTCTCTGTTCAGCAGGGCTGCCTTGATGTCGTGCGACAGGGGAAGTTTTTCCATGACATGTTCTATGGGGGTCTCCAGAATGGCGTCGATGTGCGAGAAGAGACCCAGGGTAAAGAGCTGGGACGGATCGATGCCGCCCGCCTTGAGAGTTCCGAGGCTCTCACAGAGCTTGGCCCTGATGACCGAGCTCTTGAGGAGCTCATCCGGCTTATCCTGGCTGAGCTCGGACATGATGATCACCGAGAGGAAGCTTTTGATTCCCCTTTCTCCGAGCATGAGGATGGCGTGCTTGATGGAGGTGATCTCGTTCAGCCGGCGGAAAAACGGCGAGTTCATGTAGCACAGGAGCTTGTAGGAGATTCCCACGTCCCGCTCGATGAGCTTCCTCAGCTCGTTCACCCGGAAGTCGTCGTTTCCGGCCTCTGCCATGATCTGCAGGAGGTTCATCTTGAGGATGGGTATTTCCTTCTCCTGCATGAGCTCGGGCCTGCTGAAGAAGTATCCCTGGAAATAGGTGAAACCCAGGTCCAGCGCCGTCCTGAACTGCTCCATGGTCTCCACCTTTTCGGCCAGAAGAGTACAGCCGTTGCGGGATAAGACCTCGACATACCTGCGGATGGTGTCCATGTCGGTGTTGAGAAAGTCGATTTTGATGATGTCGGCCAGCTGAATGAGCCCCAGCAGTTCCCTGCGATATGTGAAGTCGTCCAGCGCGATCTGGTAGCCGGCGGAGGAAAGGTCTGCACAGCACTGCATGAAGAGCGCGTCCGGGTGCACGTCTTCCAGAACCTCGATGGTGGTGATCTGCGGAGGAAAGAGCTGAGGAATCCGCAGGGATATCAGCTCCTGGGTGAAGTTGATGAATGCCCGTTTTCTGCTGGTTATCTGCTCGATGTCCGAGGAAAAAAAGGTGCTCGAAAGCACCCGCGAGGTGGCGCTGTTGCCGTCAATATCCGGGAAGAAATGTTCTATCCCGTCCCGGAAGAGCAGCTCGTAGGCATAGATTTTCTTCTCCCGGGTGAAAATCGGCTGGCGTGCTAAATATACATTCATGGTCCGCGTCCCGTCGCCCTCTTCCATACATTGTTCACTCCGGATCCCAGAGTATGGATCAAAGGGTAACTTATGCATCGGTGAGAATGATTCATATCTTGAGAAAGATACCTGTCGAATCGAATCGGAGACGAACCATCTGTTTTGGCTGTTGACAGCCGACTCCTTGGGTTTTATGCAGAAATGACCGGAAGATAAAAAACTCAGGCAAGGAGAAACAGAACAGCACATGGGCGTGCAGGCACTGACCGGATGGCTTATAGTACTGACACTTGTTGCCGCACTATCCACCTATCTGCTCAAGCAGATCGGCAGGGATTACGTCAAGCGGCTCCCCCGCGAATATGCGGATTTCGCCAGTACCTATCGGCGATTCATGAAGTTTATGGTAGGCAGGCACCGGTTCTTCGGCGCGGCAGCCCTGATCGCCCTGGCAGTACATGCATATCCGGTCATCGCCAGATCGTTCATCTCTGTAAGCGGGCTCATCGCGGCCTTTATTCTGATTTCTACGGCCGCGGCGGGCGCATGGCTGTTCTATGGGAAGAGGAGCCTGCGCTCCGGACTGTTGCCGGTGCATCGGGCCCTGGCCTTTCTGCTGCTTCCGGCCGTAATAATTCATCTTTTTTACCGGGTAATGATCGCCTTCTGATGGGTGCGTTCTTCCCGCACCCGGGTGATATCGGGGCCGAATTTCGGTGTTCAGCCGGGGAATCGCCAGCCCGGGAGGAGGTCGAGAATGCCCTGTAACACCAAAAAATCACTGTGTTGACATGGTAAGGTATCTATGATGTACATAGGGTTTACCAAGAAATCACGAGGTGAGCGTGTATGGAAGAAACAGAATTACAGATGATACGCAGGCTTATCCCCAAGAACAAGGAGCTCAAGAAGCTCTGGGATGAGCACCTGGAATACGAAGAAAAGCTCGAACAGCTCAACAAGCGCCGATACCTGAGCACCGAGGAAGAGATACGCCGGAAGGAAATCCAGAAGCTCAAGCTCAGAGGCAAAGACAGAATCGAAGAAATACTCCGCTCCTACAGGGAAAATGTAGATTCATATTGAATTGTTATGCGGTGAGAAGAGGCGCGGAAGATGAAGAAAATTACTGGAGCACAGGCCTTTATCGAGGCCTTGCGGTGTGAAGGTGTGACCAGTGCGTTTGGATACCCCGGAGGAGCCGTGCTCGATATATTCGATGCCCTCATGGATGCCAGGGATATCCAGTTCATCCTGACGCGGCACGAGCAGGGGGCGGTCCACGCAGCGGACGGCTATGCCCGTGCATCGGGACGGGTGGGCGTGTGCCTGGTCACCTCGGGGCCGGGGGCCACGAACACGGTCACCGGCATTGCGACTGCATATATGGATTCCATACCGATCGTGGTATTCACCGGTCAGGTCCCAACGCACCTCATCGGCAACGACGCTTTCCAGGAGGCCGACATCGTGGGGATCACCCGGCCGTGCACCAAACACAACTACCTGGTCAAGGATGTCTGCGACCTGGGCAGGGTGATCAAGGAGGCGTTCTACATCGCCCGGACGGGCAGGCCGGGTCCGGTGCTGGTGGATCTTCCCAAGAACGTGATGAACAGCACCGTGAACTTCAAATATCCCGACTCGGTGAAACTCGACAGCTACTGCCCCACCTACAAGGGTCATCCAGGCCAGATCAGGCGCATCATCGGCCTGATTCTCAAGAGCAGGCGCCCGGTGATCTATGCGGGCGGCGGGGTCACGCTCGCCGATGCATCCAAGGAGCTCGGGGAGTTCGCCCGGAGGCTCCAAATTCCGGTCACCACCACGCTCATGGGCATGGGAGCCTTTCCATCGGGCGATCCTCTGTCACTGGGCATGCTGGGCATGCACGGCACCTATGCGGCAAACATGGCGGTCACGAACTCTGACTGCCTCATCGCAATCGGCGCGCGTTTTGACGACCGGGTGACCGGCAAGGTCGATGAGTTCGCCCCCAAGGCAAAGATCATCCACATCGACATCGACCCCACCTCCATCAGCAAGAACGTGAAGGTGGACCTGCCCGTGGTGGGCGACTGCAGGTTAGTGCTCAGAGGCATGCTCGCAGAGCTCGACGGCAAGGACGCCGAGCTGGCCGAGATGCTCATCCAGTCTGAGCCATGGCGGAGTGAAATCGATGTCTGGAAGAAGCAGCAGCCCCTCAAGTACTGCAAGAGCGATATCATCAAGCCCCAGTACGTGATCGAGATGATCGACGAGATCGCGCCGGACGACACCATCATCACCACTGAGGTGGGTCAGAATCAGATGTGGACGGCCCAGTTCTACAAATTCAAGGAGCCGAGACTCTTCCTTACCTCGGGCGGGCTGGGGACCATGGGCTATGGCTTCCCCGCGGCGATCGGGGCGCAGGTGGCCTTTCCCAATCGCACGGTCATCGATATCGCCGGAGACGGCTCCATCCAGATGAACATCCAGGAGCTGGCCACTGCTGTGCAATACAATCTCCCGGTCAAGGTCATGATCCTCAACAACGGCTATCTGGGCATGGTCAGGCAGTGGCAGTCGCTGTTCTACAAGAAGCGCTATTCGCACACCTCCATGGCGGTTTCGCCGGATTTCGTGAAGCTGGCCGAGGCCTATGGGGCAAAGGGCTTGCGCGTAACCAGGCCTGAAGATGTCAAGGGCGCCATACAGGAGGCCCTACGGATACCGGGGCCGGTGTTCGCCGATTTCGTGGTGGACCCCGAGGAAGACGTCTATCCCATGGTGCCTGCCGGGGCGCCGATCAACAATATGCTTCTCGTGTAAGGATGTGAGCTATGAGGCATGCAATTTCAGTATACGTGGACAACCAGGCGGGAGTGCTTTCCCGGGTGGTCGGGCTGTTTTCGGGCAGGGGGTTCAACATCGAGTCCCTCTCCGTGGCCCCGACCCTGGACCCGTCAAAATCCCTCATGGTCATCACCACCTCCGGCAACGAGCAGGTGCTGGAGCAGATAAAAAAACAGTTGAACAAACTCATCAACGTCATCAAGGTGGTCGACTGCACGGATAAGGATTATGTGGAACGAGAGATGATCCTGGTGAAGGTCAAGGCGGAAAAAGAGACCCGCGCCGAGGTGCTCCGCATCGCGGACATCTTCCGGGCAAAGGTCATCGATGTTTCGCCGAAATCGTACACATTGAGCCTCACCGGCGATAAGAGCAAGCTCGAGGGGTTCATAGAGATTCTCACCCCTATCGGCATCCTCGATTTCGTCCGTACCGGCACCGTGGTCATGGAGAGAGAAATGCAAGGAAGGAGGAAGCTGGCGTAATGAAGGTCTACTACGATAAGGACACGAATCTGAATCTCATCAGGTCGAAGAAGGTCGCGGTCATGGGGTACGGGTCGCAGGGGTTCGCCCACTCGAACAATCTGAAAGACTCCGGGGTCGATGTGGTCGTGGGGCTGCGCGAAGGCAGCGCGTCGCGGGCAAAGGCCGAGAAGGCGGGGCTGAAGGTTATGAACACCTCTGATGCCGCAGCCTGGGCCGACGTGATCATGATCCTCATCCCGGATGAGCTCCAGGCGGACGTGTATGCCCGTGAGATCGCACCACACCTGAAAAAGGGCACATACCTCGCGTTTGCCCACGGGTTCAATATCCACTACGGTCAGATCAGGCCCCCAGAGGGGGTGAGCTGCTTTATGGTGGCACCCAAGTCGCCGGGCCATATGGTGAGGTATGAATACACCCAGGGCAGGGGGGTTCCCATGCTCATCGCCATCGAGACCGACGCCAGCGGAGAAACCCGGGAGCTCGCACTCTCCTATGCAGGCGCCATCGGCGGAGGAAAGGCAGGCATCCTGGAGACCACCTTTGCCGAAGAGACCGAGACCGACCTGTTCGGCGAGCAGGCCGTGCTGTGCGGCGGGGTCACCTCCCTGATCACCGCCGGATTCGAAACCCTGGTCGAGGCGGGCTATGCGCCGGAGATGGCCTATTTCGAGTGCCTGCACGAGCTCAAGCTCATCGTTGACCTCATCTACGAGGGCGGGATCTCCAACATGCGCTACTCGGTGAGCAATACGGCCCAGTATGGTGACATTACCAGAGGGCCCATGGTGATCAACGAAGAGGTAAAGGAGACCATGAGGGATATCCTGGCCCAGATCCAGGACGGCAGCTTCGCCCGTGAGTGGATCTTGGAAAACAAGGCGGGGAGGCCCGTTTTCAACGCCCTGACCCGGATGGGCGAAAGGCACCAAATCGAGCAGGTGGGCGAGAAGCTCCGCGCCATGATGCCCTGGATCCAGAAGGACCGCAAGGTCAACAAACAGGAGAACTAAGTGAAGATCCGCAGAGAGGGCTTTCCGTTCATTTTCAGCTCCGGGCTTCTTTCCCTGGTGCTTGCAAGGCTGGGGCTCGGGATCGTGGGGCTCATCCCCGTGATATTCGTAACCTGGTTCTTCCGTGACCCGGAGCGGAAAGTGCCTGCAGGAGAAGGTCTGGTCATCTCTCCTGCCGACGGAAAGGTCCTCGATGTGGTAAACACCGAAGAAGAGCGGGTAGGGCCGTGCACGAAGGTGTCCATCTTCATGTCGGTATTCAACGTTCACGTCAACCGCTCCCCTGTCTCGGGCACGGTGGTCGGCAAGCAATACAAGCCCGGGACCTTCCATATGGCCAATCTCGGAAAGAAGACAGAAGCCAACGAGCGCATGATTCTCTATATCGAAAATCAGAATGGGGTATTCCGGGTCGATCAGGTCGCCGGCCTGGTGGCCAGAAGAATCTCCTGCAAGCCCGTGGTGGGTGATACAGTAGAGGCAGGACAAAGGATCGGATTGATCCGGTTCGGGTCGCTCCTTGAGTGCTATATGCCCTTGGGCTTCACCGCAGCGGTGAGCAGGGGCCAGACGGTTTTCGCCGGTGAGACGGTCATAGGGAGGAAAGAATGATGAAGAAGAAACCAAGGCCAAAGCCGGGAATGGAAATAAAGCGGTCGGTTCCCTTTCTGCCCAACTTCATCACCACGGTCGGTCTCTTCTTCGGGTTCTATTCCATCTCGTTCTCCCTGAAAGGGAACTTCTACATGGCAGCCATCATGATCCTGCTGGCCGGGTTCATCGACGGCATCGACGGCAGGGTTGCCAGGGCCACCAATTCCACCTCGGCCTTTGGCAAGGAGTACGACTCGCTCTCCGACGTAATTGCCTTCGGTGTCTCACCCGCTATCCTGGCCTTTCTCTGGCAGGTCAACCAGTTCGGCAGGCTGGGGTTCATCGCCTGCTTCCTGTTCGTTGCGTGCGGAGCGCTGAGACTCGCGCGCTTCAACACCGACACCTCTGACATCTCGGGCTTTGTGGGGCTTCCTATCCCCATAGCCGCCGCTGCGGTCTCCAGCATGGTCCTGCTCTCGAAGCAGATCGGGACCATTCCGCCGCCGGTCATCCTCATCGGCATGTATGCCCTGTCGTTCATGATGGTGAGCACGATCAGGTATCCAAGCTTCAAGCACATCAGCTATCTCAAGGCGCATCCCTTCCAGATCCTGGTCGCCGGGCTTCTGGTGCTCGTGGTGGTTGCACTGGCGCCGGAGATCATGATCTTTGTGATGGTCATGACCTTTATCGTGGGAGGGCCGATCGGCAACGCTGTGGCGCAGATCCGCATTCGCGCGCGCGAGAAAAAGCAATCGAAAGAGGCAGAGCATGAAAACGCCGCAAGAGAAAATAATCATATTTGACACAACCTTACGGGATGGCGAGCAGTCTCCCGGGGCAAGCATGGACGTGCACGAGAAGGTGCTGGTGGCAAAGCAGCTCGAGGCACTGGGTGTGGACCGGATCGAGGCCGGGTTTCCCATCTCCTCGCCCGGTGATTTCGATGCCGTACAGGCCGTTGCCGGCGAGATCAAGAAGTCCATGGTCTTCGGGCTGTGCCGGGCCAGGGACGAAGACATCCAAGCCGCCTGGGACGCGGTGAAGAACGCGGCCATGCCGGGCATTCACACCTTTATCGCCACCTCGGACATCCATCTGAAATACCAGCTGAACATGAGCCGCGAACAGGTGCTGGAGTCTGTCGAACGCTCCGTGAGCATGTGCCGCTCGTTCTGTCCGGACGTGGAGTTTTCCGCCATGGATGCCACACGCTCGGACTGGGACTTTCTCGTGGAAGTCTACTCCACGGCCATCGCAGCGGGAGCGACCACCATCAACGTCCCAGACACCGTCGGATACACCAATCCTCAAGAGTTCTTCGAGCTGATCAGCTATCTGAAGAAAAAGGTCAAGGATATTGACAAGGCCGTGATCAGCGTGCACTGCCACAATGACCTCGGCATGGCGACGGCCAACTCGGTGTCGGCCGTCATGGCGGGCGCCCGGCAGATCGAGTGCACCATCAACGGCATCGGCGAGCGCGCAGGCAACACCTCGCTTGAAGAGGTGGTCATGATTTTCAATGTCCGCAAAGACCTCTACAAGCTGGACACCTCCATCGACACCTCGCAGATCTATCCTGCGAGCCGTCTTGTATCGCACATTACCGGCATCCCGGTCCAGCCCAACAAGGCCATTGTGGGGGCCAATGCCTTTGCACACGAGTCGGGCATACATCAGGACGGCTATCTCAAGGAGCGCTCCACCTATGAGATCATGACACCCGAGGCCATCGGCTACGGCAAGTCGAACCTCGTGCTGGGCAAGCACTCGGGCAGGCACGCCCTGAGCAAGCGCCTGGAGTCCCTGGGGTACCGTCTGAGCGAAGAGGACGTGAACAAGGTGTTCAGGCGGTTCAAGGAGATTTCGGACAAGAAAAAGGAGATCTTCGACGCCGACATCGAGGCCATCGTGATCGAGGAGATCTACCGGGTGCCGGACAAGTACGAACTCAAGCACATCAACGTGAGCTCGGGCACGGTGTCGACCCCGGCGGCCACAGTGGTGCTGGGGGTGGACGGCGAGATTGTCAAGGATTCGTGCTTCGGCAACGGCCCCGTCGATGCGCTCTACAAGACCATCATCAAGATGACCGGATTTCGTGCCGAGCTGAAGCGTTTTTCAATAAGCTCGGTCACAGGAGGGTTCGATGCCCAGGGCGAGGTGACGGTAGAGCTCATGGACAGAGACACGGTCGCCACCGGCCAGGGCGCCGATCCGGACATTCTCGTGGCCTCGGCCAAGGCCCTGGTGAACGCGCTCAACCGGATGGAGTTTCTCAAGCACAAGAGGGCTGGAGAAGTTCCCCATCTCTAATATACAGGTTTTCGGACACAGGCTGACAAGGAGGCGTATAAAACGTGGGAATGACTATTGCCGAAAAGATCCTCGCGGCGCATACGGATGCGCGTGAGGTCAAGCCGGGCGACATCGTGAGAGTGAACGTGGATGTGGCCCTGGCAAACGATATCACCGCGCCGCTCGCCATAAAGGCCTTTCAGGCCGGCGGGCAGGCGAGGCTGGCCGACCCTGACAAGGTCGTTTTCGTTCTGGACCACTTCACCCCGAACAAGGACATCGCCTCGGCCAACCAGTGCAAGATGGTCAGGGATTTTGCGTACCGGCACGAGCTCAAGAACTTCTTCGACGGCGGCGATGTGGGCGTGGAACACGCCCTGCTCCCGGAGAAGGGGCTCGTCCTGCCCGGGGACCTCGTCATCGGCGCAGACAGCCATACCTGCACCTACGGCGCGCTCGGCGCATTCGCAACCGGCGTTGGCAGCACCGACCTTGCGGCGGCCATGATGACCGCTCAGGCCTGGATGAAGGTGCCTGAGAGCATGAAGTTCGTGTTCAAGGGCGAGCTTCTGCCCTGGGTCGGGGGCAAGGACCTCATCCTCTACCTCATCGGCGACATCGGGGTTGACGGCGGCCTGTACCGCGTGCTCGAGATCGAAGGCCCGGCTATCACCTCGCTCGACCTGAGCAACCGGCTCACCATATCGAACATGGCCATCGAGGCTGGGGCCAAGGCGGGCATCATCCGGGCCGACGAGAAGACTGAAGCATATGTCAGACCGCGGGCAAAGCGGCCCTATACCATATACGAGAGCGATGCCGACGCCCGGTATGCGTCGATCAGGGAATACGACTGCGCCAACATCGAGCCCCAGGTGGCATTCCCGCACCTGCCCGAGAATACCAGGCCCATCAGCGAAGTGGGAGAGGTGAGGATCGACCAGGTGGTCATCGGCTCGTGCACCAACGGCAGGATCGAAGACTTGCGGGTCGCAGCCGGGATCCTGAAAGGGCAGAAGGTCGACAAGAGAGTGCGGTGCGTTATCCTTCCTGCCACTCCCGAGGTGTTTCTCCAGGCCGAGGAAGAAGGATTGATCAAAATCTTTCTTCAGGCTGGCGCCATCATCGGCCCACCGAGCTGCGGACCCTGCCTGGGAGGGCATCTGGGGATTCTCGCAAAGGGGGAAAAGGCCCTGGCCACCACCAACCGCAACTTCGTGGGCCGCATGGGCGACCCGAGCAGCGAGGTGTACCTCTCAGGACCGGCTGTCGCAGCCGCATCCGCGGTCACGGGCAAGATATCCTCTCCTTCGGAGGTGATGGAATGAACATCCGCGGACGCGTTTTTCGCTTTGGAGACGACATCGATACCGACGCCATCATCCCGGCCCGATATCTGAACACCTCTGACCCTGAGGAGCTCAAGAAGCACTGCATGGAGGACGCCGATCCCGCGTTTCCCTCAAAGGTGAGGAAGGGCGACATCATCGTGGCGGGCAAGAACTTCGGGTGCGGCTCCTCCCGGGAGCACGCCCCTATCGCGATCAAGGCCAGCGGCGTGAGCTGTGTCATCGCGTCGAGCTTTGCCCGGATCTTTTTCCGCAACAGCTTCAACATGGGGCTCCCCATCTTTGAATCAGACGAGGCGTCGGCGGAGATCAAAGAGGGCGATATCGTCGAGGTCGATGCCTCTACAGGCCTGATCATGGACGTCACAACCGGCAAAAAGTATCAGGCGCGGCCTATCCCCCGATTCATGCAGGAGCTCATCGAAGATGGCGGCCTGATGGAGCATATCCTCAAACGGGGTGGGATCTAGCGGAGTGGGTTTTAATCGGGAAACCTGCCACACATCCCGCTGTGAGAGGCGGTAACCAGCGGTGCTCCAGCGCAAGATCTTCACCAAGATTCGCCGCCCGAACCGCCAATGGGGTTTCGCATGGTTCGGCCGATGAGAAGGGCAGGCAGCAAACGCCTGCCCTTTTTTCCAGGCGAGCCTGACAATGTACCCCGTTGGTCATAACCAGGAAGGGAATACTATGGCAAAACAATATCGGATAGCTGTAGCGGGTGCAACCACTACGGCGGGCAAGGAAATCATAACCGTGCTCGAAGAGCGGGGTTTCCCGGCCGCGGAACTCGTACCCCTCGCGACACCGGGTTCGCTCGGCAGCACCGTAGAGTACCGGGACGAAGAGATTCCGGTGCAGAGCATAAAAAACACCTCGTTTCATGGTGTGGACATCGCCTTTTTCGCTTCGACCGAGAAGATCAGCCAGGAGTATGCCGGTGGTGCGGCAAAGCAGGGATGCATGGTGGTCGACACCACGCCCTGCTTCCGGATGGATGAAGATATCCCGCTGATCGTGCCCGAGGTAAACGCCCACCGGATCTCCGAGCACAAAGGCATCATCGCCAGCCCGTCTCCAGCCGCCGTGCAGGCGGCCCTTGTGCTGGCGCCCATTCACCGGGCAGCCATTGTCCGCAGGGTGGTTCTCTCCACCTACCAGGCCGTCTCCGACATGGGGGACAAGGCTCTGGATGAGCTCACCGAGCAGATCGCCGATCTCTTCAACTTCCGGGAGACCCAATCGGCCTTGTTCCCGCACCAGATGGCCTTCAACGTCATTCCCCAGATCGGCGCCTTCCTGGATAACGCCTATACCTCGGAGGAGATGCGCATCGCACAGGAGACAAGAAAGGTGCTTGAAGATAGCGCTATCCGGATTAGCGCCACCACGGTCTTGGTGCCCATGTATTACTGTCACTCCCAGTCGATGAACATCGAGACGGAGAAAAAGCTGCTTCCAGAGAACGCCAGGAAGATCCTCAAACGCTCGCCCGGCATCAAGGTCGAGGACAACCCTTCTGAAGGTATCTACCCGCTGCCCGTGTACACCACCGGGAAGGATGAATGCTTCGTGGGCAGGATCAGGGAGGACCTCTCAACGGAAAACGGCATCGCCCTGTGGAGCGTCTTGGACAATGTCCGAAAAGGCACCGCGATCAACGCGGTCCAGATCGCGGAGCATCTGATCTCCATGAGACGGTGAGGATCATGATCTCCTCCCTTCAGCAGGACGAGCCATGCAGATGACCCTGGGGCAGTACATCCCTGGAGAATCTCCGGTCCATATCCTGGACCCGCGGGTGAAGCTCTTTCTCATGGCCTTCAGCATCGGAACGGCGTTCCAGATGGACACGCCGCCCGGGCTGGTGCTGTTTTTCACCGCATGCTCATCCGTCACGCTGATCGCCGGCCTCTCTTTCAGGAGGCTCCTCAAGGGCTTAAGCCCCTTTCTCTGGCTCTTTGCCATGACCGCGGTGCTCCACCTGTTTATGACGCCGGGAAGCCCCATACCCTGGATTCCCCACGCCACCTGGCAGGGCTTGTCGAACGGGGTTTACACCGGTTTCCAGCTGGTTTTCGCCATCTGGATCTCCACCCTCATGACCCTGACCACCTCGCCGCTCGACATGGTGTGGGCCATGGAGTGGTACATGAAGCCCCTGAAATACCTCAAGGTGCCCGTTGACGAGATCGCCCTGCTCATCATGCTGGCGATCCGCTTCATCCCCCTGCTGTTCGAGGAGACGGACCGAATCATCAAGGCCCAGAAGGCCCGGGGCGTTGATATGGAGACCGGCGGTATCTTCAGGAAGATACGCTCCCTGGTGCCGATCATCGTCCCGCTCCTGCACAGTGTGTTCCGGCGTGCTGACGACCTCGCCATAGCGCTCACCCTAAGAGGCTACTCTCCCGGCATCACCCGGACCCGCATGAAGAGCCCCCGTGCCAGGAAGAGCGACATCGCCTCTCTTGCAGGCGTTACCACCATCCTCATCGCCCTTATCCTTCTCTGAAAGGGGACAGATTTATTTTTCTCTTATTTCATGAAGGATTCTCGTAAAGGCAAGAGCCCCAAAGAAGAAGAGAGCGCTTGCTATACCTTCATACAGCGGTACAGCTACATTGCCCACATAGCTGGTAGCAGCTGGATGATTTTTTACCATCGGGAGAAACAGATAGAGAAGGAATCCTACGAGAAGCAGTCTTTTCTCAACAGATTCCATTCTTTCCAATACTTTTCGTAATGTCCTCATGATAACAACCTCACTGGTTATCATTCAAAACATTAATCAGAAGTGGTATCTGCAAGTCAGGATCCTGATCTTGTCGTCATGGACCTCGTAGACAAGGCGGTGTTCCTGGTTGATGCGTCGTGACCGGTAACCGGCAAGCTCACGCTTAAACGATTCGGTCTTGCCAGTGCTGACAAAAAGGGTGCCGTGGACATCATGAATCATGGCCAGAATCCGAAACGCATTCTTGCGGTCCTGCTACATCTTATATTCTTATTGTTTCTTCTTAAGTCCACTACCGGATGATCGACCGGCGAAATTGATAACTGGGATATACAGGGGCGGGAAGCCCGCTTTCCTAGTTATCGATGCAATGGCTTCTCTTAAAAAGGGGAAGAGTATGGCAGGGCAGTTGACTTTTTTCATGATCTCCAGGTGCTGCTGATCTGCATTTTCTACTTGAAAGATCCCGCCCATGACAATTCGGAAGGTGAATGGCAACTCGACGTTTTCGCTGCCTTTCTTCACCTCAATCACCATTTTGGTGACAATCTGGCCAGAATCTTCATGGTACTCTGAGTCGTCACTCAAGGTGAAGGCAAAGCTGACATTACTCAGCTCCCTGCTGAAGCCGGGATTTCTCCTGAATGTTATCTCATCGATAAAAGTGTCTCTCAGCTGAATCTCAGCCGCATGCTGATTCATCTCCTGCAACCCTCCGGTAATTATCAAGAATGATCACATTGGAATAGTTATGAGGATAGGAAGGATCATATTTTCCGGTGATAATGCTCTTGGCATTGCGGCTGCCGGCCTTTTCGACTATCTGGATATCGATATCGCAGTCAAGCGCGTCGGAAATTCTTAAAAGCCTTTTGATTGTGATATTTGAGCCCTCGTTCAGGAACTGCGTTACTGACGCGCGGCTGACCCCCATCTTTTTAGCAAGGTCGTTCCGGTTCATTCCCTTGTTTTCCATGATCTCGAGGATCTTCTCTGTTATCTCCAGAGACAAGGTCTCCAGCCTATACTCGAAGGTATCCTTGATTTCGTCAAAGATTTTCTTGAAGGGGCCATACACTTTCGTCATTTTTTCTTCCCCTTTCTCAGCTCATGATATGCTTCACGTAATCTTTTGGCGCGAGCAAGCTCATTGGGATCAGCCTTTCTCTGTTTTTTGGGGGCGCCATTGGTAAGTAATACTAATTTATCGCTGTCAAAAAAACAGTAAACCCTTGCCATATTAGTCTTGAAGGCATAAATCCCATCTTCCTCGTGCATGAATTTCGTTTTATTCCTGATGACCCCAGTTTCTGCCAACTGCCTGAATAAGCTAACTATCTTCGATTTCTCTTGTATCTCCAACCCCTCAATGAATTTCGCCACGGGACGTCTGTCTACCTGAGCAATCTCGCAGATAGAGAATCGTGCCCCTCTCAAAAGAACATACACTGAGATAAGCTTCGGCAATGTTAACCTCTAACTTAACAAGTGTCAATACATTTCACGGTAGATACAAGTGTGCCCTCCATTGGTACACTTGTATTTTTATATAAGCTCATGAAAGATATCAACAGATAAAAGAAGCGATAAAAGGGGATGGATTTAATTTCCCGGAGTTTCCTTTTCCTTTTTCTCTCAGATTCCCGACGTGTGGATTGACATTGCGAATCTGGGCATTATTTTGTCAATATGCCGAGAAAAGCCCGGCTTGTTTTAGCGAATTATCCTCATCATATCATCCAACGTGGACATAACAGGGGTGTCGTATTTGCTCATGATGGGGATTATCGATATTATCTCGAGAATCTCAAGGAATGGAAGCACGAGCTTCAGTGCAAGGTTTACGCATACTGTCTGATGACAAACCATGTGCACCTCATCATAGATCCTGGAGACAACCCGGAGAATCTGGCCTTGCTGATGAAGCGAGTAGCCGGAAGACAGACGAGATATATCAATCGAATTGAAAAGAGAAGCGGAACACTCTGGGAAGGGAGATATAAGTCAAGCCCCATCGAGAACGATCAGCATCTCCTTGCCTGTTGCCGATACGTCGAGCTCAACCCGGTAAGGGCCTTACTGGTCGGCACACCCGAGGAATACCGCTGGTCAAGCTATCGACACAAGGTCGGTAAGGTACTTGTGGAATGGCTGGATCTGGATCCTTGTTACCTATCCATGGGGGAATCTGATAGAGAACGCCAGAAACGATACATGACCTTTGTTCAGGAGACGATCCCTAGAGATGAGTTGAAGATGATCAGGGATTCCATACAGCGGGGTCAGCTGACAGGGTCAAGAAAGTTCATCGACGAGGTGGAAAGACGGATGAAGGTGAGGGTTGAGTTCCGAGGACAGGGGCGACCTAAGAAATCAAGAAAATAAATCTGTCCCCTTTACTTTTACTTATAAGAAATCAAGAAAATAAATCTGTCCCCTTTACTTAAAAAAATTGACAAAGTGCAGGGCTAGTGCTTTTATATGAAATCCTGGTTCTTGACGTTATATGAAATGATAAGGAAGGACGCGAGTCGGCAGATTCATAGCTGACAATGAAGGCGGCACGTCGTCTGCTTGCGGAGAGAGGCCTTTCAATATCCACCTGAAACCGGCCCCTGTGTTGCGCCGATCGCGGGCCTGAGCGATACGCTGGATGAAAAGACTCCGGGGTTGAGCGAAAAGGGCGGAAGCATGAAGAAGTTTATCTATTTGTCGATCGTCGTGGTTTTCCTGGTGGCTGTTTTTGTGAGGATCAATGCGATCTCGTCCCTGGCGGACAAAGAGGCCCCGGGTATCGACCAGTACTATCGTGACAATGGCATTCCGGTCGAGGTGAGTACGGTGAAGAGGGGCGAGTTCCTCGTGTTCTGCAGGGTGAACGCCCAGGTGCTCGGCCTCAGACAGACCGAGATCGTAACGCAGGTTGCCGCCAAGATCCTCAAGGTACACCATGAGGTGGGCGACAGGGTGAAGGCCGACGAAGTGATCATCAGCCTCGACAAGGAAGACCCCCGCAGCTCGGCCCAATACCGCCAGCTCAAGGCAGTCTATGAAACAACCCTGCTGAACTACCGGCGCATCCTCGAGCTGAAAGAGTCAGGCGCAGTCTCACAGAGCGAGTTCGATTCGATCAAGATGAAACTCGATGTCGACCGGGCCAACCTCGAGAGCGTCATGGAGACCGTGTCGCTGTCCAGTCCCATCGATGGGGTGATACTGGACCTCAACGCCCGGGAGGGCGAGCTCGTCACTCCTGCGCGGCCGGTGGCCGTGGTCGCCCGGATGGACCGCGTCAGGCTCGTCTCCGAGGTGAGCGAGTCCGATATCCGCAACATCCAGACCGGCCAGCGGGTGATCGTGGACAACGCCCAGGGCGGGGAATCCAACACCGGTAATGTGACCAAGGTCTCCCTGAACGCCAATCCTTCTACAGGCCTTTTCCGGATCGAGATGGAGGTCGAGAACAAAGGCTATGCGCTTAGGATCGGCACCTATACCACTGCACGAATTGAGGTGCTCCGTGACGACCAGGCCCTCTCGGCTGACCTGAGGGCCCTGCAGGAGGAACCCGATGGTTCTTACTACATGTACGTCGTCGAGGGAGACCGGGTGTTCAAGAGGAGTGTCGAGATATCCGGGATGAACGATGAGAGGGTCCGGATCATCTCCGGCATCGGCGACAACGACCGCGTGGTGGTCAGCGGGTTCACCAGGCTTTCCGACAATCGCAAGGTCCTCTTCCAAACACTCTGATGATGCCGCATAATCCATGAATATCATCAGACTCTTCATCAACCGGCCGGTCACCACCTTGATGATGGTGCTCGTGTTTGTGGTGCTCGGGGTCATCTCCTATCTGCGGTTGAACGTAGACCTCTTCCCTGATGTCGACCTGCCCATCGTGCTCATCACCCAGGTCTACGAGGGCGCCGCGCCCGAGGAGATTGAGATCCAGATCGTCAAGGAGGTGGAGGACGCGGTTTCAAACATCAGCGATATCAAGCACATCAACTCGAAGATCTACGAGAACTACGCGCTGACCATCATCGAGTTCAACTACGGGGTGGACCCCGACATCAAGGCCATCGAGGTCAAAGACAAGGTTGACGCCATCATCAAGGACCTGCCTGAGGATGCCGACAAGCCGGTCATCGAGAAGTTCGACCCCTTCGACGAGCCGACCTTGAGCGTCGCCCTGTTCAGCGACAGTGCGCCCATCCACAAGATCTACGAGTATGCCGACGACGTGCTCAAGGATAAGTTCTCACAGGTCGGGGGCGTAGCGAGCGTGGAGGTGGTGGGCGGCAAGGAGCGGCAGATCAATGTCCGCGCCGATCTGCCGAAGCTCATGAACTACGGCATCTCACTCACCGATGTGGCTGCAGCCATAAGAGCGCGGAACCTCGATGTTCCCGCCGGCTCGATGGACCGGGGCACCTTCGAGATCGGCGTGAGGCTCAAGGGCCAGTTCCAGACCGTCCAAGAGATAGAGGACATGCACCTGTCCGTGGAGAAACGGGGCATCTTCCAGCTCAAGGATGTGGCCAGGGTAGAGGACGGGTTCAAGGACATTACCTCGGCCGCCCGGTTCAACGGCCGCGAAGCGGTGATCCTCGACATCTTCAAACAGACCGACAGCAACGTGGTCCAGACCGCAGACGGTGTCTATAAGGTGCTCGAAGAGGTCAAGGCGAGCCTTCCCGAAGGTCTGATGGCCGAGCTCTCCTGGGACAACACCGATTTTATCCGCGAGTCCATCAGCGATGCGATCTCCAGCATCTTCCTCGGTGTGGTGCTCACCACGATCGTGCTCTTTCTGTTCCTGGGCGATTTCCGGATGGCCATGGTGGCCGCGGTGGTCATCCCGACCTCGATCATCTCGTCATTCATAATCATGCAGGCCATGGGCTTCACCCTGAACATTGTCACGCTCATGGCGCTGGGTGTGTCCATCGGGGCCCTGGTGGCAAACGCCATTGTGATCATCGAAAACATCTACAAGCACGTCCTCGGCCACGACGATCCCAAGGAAGGCGCGGTCAGGGGGACCTGGGAGGTGCTGGTGGCGGTGTTGGCCTCCGCGGGCACCAACATCGTGGTGTTCATTCCCATCGCCTTCATGAAGGGCGTATTCGGCCAGGTGTTCTTTCCATTCGGGATCACAGTCGTTGCAGCCACGGTGTTTTCCATCATTGCATCGTTCTCGCTTACGCCCATGCTCTCATACTTCGCCATGAGGAACACCAAAGACCTTGAAAAGGGCTGGGGTGTCATCGGACCAAGGCTGAGGTTCTTCGCCCGAGGGGTGGAGAAGGTCAGGGAGGAGTATCTCAATCTGTTGGATGTCTGCCTGAGGTGGCGCAAGCTCACCATTGTCTTTACCCTGCTGATCTTCGCCGGCTCGGTCATGGTCATGAGATATGTGGGCGGCGAACCGTTCCCATACTCCGACAGCTCCGAGATCACCATCAATGCCGAGCTCCCCCAGGATGCATCCATCGAGGCGAGCACCATGGTGATGCACCGGATCGAAGAGGTGGTAAAGACCCTTCCCGAGCTCAAGGACTACTCCTCCACCGTGGGAGGGAAAAACCGCGGGATAAACGAGCTCCGTATCCATGCCAGACTCGTGGATGCCAATACACGCTCCCGGAACGACAGGGAGATCTCCGAGAGCCTCGTCGAGCCCATGTGCACGATTCCCGACCTCAACTTCAGCATCACGGCCGGGAGGTCCTTCGGCAGCGAGGGTGACATGGATATCGAGCTCTATGGCCCCGACTACCCCGAGCTGGTCGAGATCTCAGCCAGGGTTCAAGAGATCATGAACGAAACGGGCAACTATCAGAGCATCATCAGCTCATACAAGACGCCCAGAAGAGAGATGCGCTTCGTCTCCGACCCGTTCAAGTCCACAGTCTACGGCGGCAAGAACGCCGCGCTGGGAGAGATGCTGCGCACGGCGATCGAGGGCGACAGCTCATCGCTCTTCCGCCAGGGCGGGCGGGAATATGACATCAACGTGGCCCTGGACGAGCAGTATACCGGCTCCATCAATCTTCTGGGTGCCATCCTGGTTCCCCTGGGCAAGGACAAGGAGCTCTTTCCCATCAACAAGGTGGGCGAGTTCGTTCCGGCGCGCGCCGAGGCGAGCATCGAGCGCAAGGACAAGGAGCGCAAGATCACCCTGACGAGCTATCTGAGCCGGCTGAGCCTGACCGAAAACATGGCCATCCTCAAGGAAAAGTTCGATTCCCTCGATCTTAAGCCCGGCTACCGGATCGAGTTCGCCGGCGACGTAGAGATCAACGAGGAGTTGAGTGAGGCGGTCTCCGAGGCCTTCATCATCGCCACGATCCTCACCTTCATGCTGCTTGCCGCGATCCTCAACTCGTTCATCCATCCCTTCACCATCATGCTCACCGTGCCTCTGGGCCTTGCCGGCGTGTTTTATGCCCTGTTCTTCTCGGGCATCACCATGAATATGATGGCCATGATGGCCATGGTCATGCTTGTGGGTATCGTGGTCAACGGCGCCATTCTGATTATCGATGCCGCCATGTCCATGATAAAGGGCGGGACAGACATTGTAACCTCGGTGAAGGAGGCGTGCTCGGAAAAGTTCAGGCCCATCGTCATGTCCAACCTCGCCATCATCTGCGGGCTTCTGCCCCAGGCCTTCGGCGGTTCCGGGGCGAGCTTCAGGTCGGCCCTGGCGATCCCCACCATCGGCGGTATCGTTGTTTCCACACTGTTCACCATGTTCTTCATCCCGGTTATATTTTCCTATATGGAAAGGCTCCGGAGAATCAGAATGCCTTAGGATGGAGCGAAATGGCGGCTCGTCCGGGAAGGGAGCTCTTCTTTTTTTAGGTCCATAAAAAGGGGCGGATGCCTTGAACCAGTACAAAAAAGGAGCACGCATGGTCAACCCATTTCCCAGGCACAAAACCAAGATTGTCTGCACCATCGGACCGGCGTCACGGAAGAAATCCGTTCTGAAAGACCTTGTCCGCGCCGGCATGAACGTGGCCAGGCTCAATTTCAGCCATGGAGATCTCACGCAGCACGCCCAAGATATCCAAACCATACGGCAGGTCTCTCAGGAGCTCGGAAGGACCGTGGCCATACTGGGCGATCTCCCCGGGCCCAAGATCCGGATCGGTGTGCTTAAAGGCGGTGCATGCACCCTGAACAAGGGAAATAGGGTGGTGCTCACCACCCGGCAGGTTCAGGGCACAGCCGATCTCATCCCGGTGCAGTTTCCCGATCTTCCCCGGAGTGTGAAGCCGGGCGAGAGGATATTCCTGAACGACGGATTCATCGAGCTCAAGGTTCTGGAAATCAAGGGTGAAGACATTATCTGCCGGGTCGTCATCGGAGGCGGCCTGCTGTCAAACAAGGGGATGAATCTTCCGGACGCGCATCTCTCCCTCTCCGCTGCCACCGACGAAGACTTGGGCTTCATCGCCTTCGGCATCGAGCAAGGCATCGACATGTTCGGCCTATCTTTTGTGGGAGGGGCTCAGGACATAAGCCGCGTCAGGGAGTTCGCACGGACAAAGGGAAGCGAGATCTTCGTGGTGGCCAAGATGGAGCGCAGGGAAGCCGTGAAGAACAGCAGAGAGATCATCGAGGCGGTCGACGCGGTCATGGTGGCCAGAGGCGATCTCGGGGTGGAGATCCCCATCGAGGAGGTCCCTCTTGTCCAGAAACAGCTCATCCTGCAGGCAAACCTGGCGGCCAAGCCGGTCATCACCGCGACCCAGATGCTCCAGTCCATGACCGCCAATACACGTCCAACCCGGGCCGAGGCAACGGATGTTGCCAACGCTATTTTCGACGGCACCGATGCCGTGATGCTCTCCGAAGAGACCGCAATCGGGATACACCCGGTCACGGCGTGCCGGATGCTTTCCCGGATCGCTACTGCTGCAGAGGCTGGAAGGTCACGGGTAGTCTCGGGGACCACAGTCCCCGAGACCATCAAGCGCACCATCGAACTCTCGGGCAGATCCATCAAGGAGACCCTGTCTCTGAACGTCATCAGGTCCATCGTGTCGCTCGGCATCCGATGCGTGGCAGTACCCTCGCGCAGCGGCCTCACCGCGCGGATGATCTCCCGGCTCAAGGGTGATGCCTGGGTGGTGGCCCTGTGCTTCAACGATGCCGTGCTCAAGGCGTTGAGCCTCTCCTCAGGGGTGTATCCGGTCCCAAAGGGCAGCCTCTCATCGGATGAAGACATCATCTCCTACCTGCGCGATCATGGGTTCGTCCGGGAAAACGAGCCCTTTATCCTGGTACAAAGAGAGGCCTGTCCCCATCTGGGTGTCCAGAGCACCATGAAGATCATTGCCCGGGATTCCGCCGGGTAGAGCCACCCTTACAATCACAGGCGGTTTCCCATGGACCGGTGTGTGAATTGTCTTTGCACCACGACTGGCTATTATGAAATCATAGAGAGACAAAACAATCAGGAAAGGGAGGCATATGTTCAGTGTAGACCTCACAGCAGAGGAGAAGGATGTTCTCCATAACATGCTGAGCAACTATGTCTCGGACCTCCGCATGGAGATAGCGGACACCGATCGCCAGGATTTCAGAGAGATGATCAAAAAGCAGAAGGAAATTCTGCAGAAGATCATCGACGCACTTGAGAAATGACACTATCCCCAAGCCTGCATGAGCATGCCGGAGGCCCTAAGGAGAGTCCGTGAAACGAGCAGTGCGGTTAGCCCTGTATCAACCGCCTGTTATTCGAGGCCCGGGTGAACCGGATCTTAAGGGCCTGCGGGTGATTACCATTTGTACTTTCCTCTGAATTTCGCTATAACACCTTGTACACATTATGAAGTCATGTTGATTACATCAGTCACCAAAGAGGGGGTGTGGCGTAATGTCTGACGGTTTGGATATTCTCATTATCGATGACGAACAGGAAGTTTGCGATGTCCTGTCCGGACATATCAAAAAGTTCTACACCTGGGGCGAGATCATCACCTTCACCAATGTGGAGAAGGCCATCGAATACTGCCTGAGGCGCGACGGGAGCATCATGCTGTTCATTCTGGATGTATTCGTGGGATCGAGCAACGGATTCTATCTCCTAGACGCCATTTCGGACAAATATCCCAATGCCTATCACGACGCCATCATGATCACCGGCAGCGCCAACGAAGATGTAGTGGACATGTGCGTGGCCTCGGGGGTGAACCATCTTCTGGAAAAGCCGGTGAGGCCGTATGCCCTGCAGCTTGCGGTCAGGTCAATTGTTTCAAAATATCTGAAGTTCGCCAAAATGCTGCTCAGCAATCCGGACTTTGCAGAGACCATCGGAAGGATCTGAAGAGAGCACGCACAGGAGAGAGGCCGCCCCTGTTCTTCAAGCCGATAGAAGACGGGAACGCTAGCTTTCCGATTCCTGGTTGCACAGCTCCTGCCAGAGATCGTAGTCGGATACCTTGGTAATGCTCACCGCCATCACCTGGTTCCGTGAATCAAAGCGGACCACCTCGCCATAGAGAGTGAGCACAGGCGACGAGAGGTTCACGGTGATCGAGCTACCCACGATGGTGTGCGCCTTGGGAGGGGTGAACCTCTTCTCCCGGTCCTGAGGAAGGACCGGAAACTTAAGGCAGAGACCTCCCCAGCTGATGTCCCTGGTTTCGGCAATGAGCCTGAAGCTCCTGTCTCTGGTGCTCAGGGTCAGACGCGCCCCTTCCGGGTGTTCGAGCTCTATGGTGATCATTGCCTTGATCTTTTTTTGCCTGCGCGTATATTCTCTCTTGACCGATTCCATATCACCGTCCTGCATCGGGTATGCGGCAGATCATACCAATTTTCCGGATAATTTTCAATTCCACGAGGCGATTGCCTTGAATCTCGTTGTTTCGTATAGGAAAATAGGCACATATATGATAAGGAACGTTCCATGGAATACGTTATAGCAATTGTCGTGCTCGCACTCATCGCTGCGGGAATCTGGTATCTTACCCACAGGGCCCAGGGAGGGGACGACGAGCATATCATCCCCGGGGTCACCAAGGCGGCCCAGAGTGGAGACGTGTTCGCCCAGTACAAGCTCGCATCCATGTATTACGAAGGCAAAGGCGTGCCCCCGAACAGTGCGGAGGCTGCAAAGTGGTATCTCAAAGCGGCCCAGCAGGGCCACGTCGAGGCACAGTTCATCCTGGGCATCATGTATGAGCGGGGCGACGGGGTGGACAGGAATGACGACCAGGCATACCAGTGGATCTCCACGGCCGCTCAGCAGGGCCATCCCCGGGCGAGATCACTGCTCGAATCGGACAAGTGGCTCCTGTATCTCGATGCGAAAACACCGGAAAAGAATGGGCCCGAAGAAAAGGCCGATGTTCCGGATGCAGGCGGCCATATCTCGGAAGTGACCAGTGAGCAGGTGGAAGAGTATATCCGGAAGGCCGAGGATGGCGATGTCGATGCCCAGTACAATCTCGGGGTCATCTATTATCACGGCGAAGGCGTGCCCAGAGATTTCGAAAAGGCCTATATCTGGTTCCGAAAGGCTGCAGAGCAGGACGACGCCGACGCCCAGTACAACCTGGGTTTCATGTACGGGCGCGGCGAGGGCGTGCAGAAGGATCACACCCAGTCCCTGCAGTGGTTCAAACGTGCTGCGGATCAGGGCCATAGCGCGGCCAAGGCCATCCTCGAGAAGATGACAAGAAGCACCGTTCCGGGGAGGAAGTAGCAATCTCCCGCCCGTCTCACACTCCCTCCCCAAGCGGCTATTTGCGGGTCTTTTCCCGCCCTTGAGATAAGAGACATCAAAAAAACGTTATGACAAAGACGGCAAAACGATTCTACGTCGTTCTCAAAGGACTGAACCCGGGCATCTATGATGTCTGGGCCGGCAGTGGAGGGGCCGAAGAGCAGGTGAAATCCTTTCCCGGTGCTGTCTACAAGGGATTCGCAACCCGGGAAGAGGCACTGGAATATGCAGCACGCTCAGGATACCCGAACCTCCCCGACCGTACCACCGGAAGACACCCGGAGGCGCCGCAGCCCCTTGCGCGGAGAGAACACGGGGAGGAGCCCGCGAGCCCGGAGCACCGCACCACCGGCCAGGGTGTGGTGATCTATGCAGATGGAGGCAGCATCAACAATCCAGGGCCTGGCGGCTATGGCGTGATCATCAGGGAAGGAAATGCGATGCGGGAGCTTTCGGGTGGCTTTCGTCACACCACGAACAACCGCATGGAGCTCACGGCCGTAATCGAGGGGTTGAAGTCCCTCGAAGGAGACCCAAAGCGACCGGTGAGCGTGTACACCGATTCCCGGTACGTGGTTGACGGCATGAGCCGGGGGTGGGCAAAGAAGTGGAAAAAACAGGGCTGGATGCGTGATGCCCGCCACCGGGCGGAGAACATCGACCTCTGGTCGGTGCTGCTGGACCTCTCCGAACGCTATCAGCCGAGATTCGTATGGGTGAAGGGGCATGCGGGCATTCCCGAAAACGAGCGATGCGACGCACTGGCAAAACAGGCGGCGTTACGCCCCGACCTCCCTCCCGACCACGCCTTTGAGAAGGGCGAGACCGGGGTAAACCAGCCCACACTGTTTTAGGGTCAGTATCGGGGTCATCAGTCTGGATCAGATCTCTCCATATGACACTGGGAGTGTTGTATGGAGAAACTTAACCCCATGATTCTGCTGACCCCTGTATGAGACGGCCTGTGGAGATATCAGGCCGCCTTGGTCTGATATGCAGGTCCCTTCTCTGCGGGGTAATCCTTCCAGGCCCTTGTCTTCCAGGGCTGGGGGAGATCACGCGCTCCGTATACACGGACCCCGCCACGGGCAACCCTGTTTCTGCTCAGGCCGGAAAGGCCGATCAGAGACAGGCCCGCCACAGCCATAAACCCTGACCGGGAACCGTGTGACGAACCCCGGGCCTGTTCGGAACGGGATCCGGGGAAAGAGCCTTCTATTACTGCCCATTCCTCCTGCACCGGGGCACCGTGCCTGTTGATGAGTACTGATATGCACATAGTGTCGGGGTCGATTGAGTAGATCAGGCGGTCTGCCTTGCGGGAAGAGCCGGTGAAAATATCCCGGCCTGTCCGGAAAAGAAGCGGGATACCACGTCCGTCTTCATCCGCACGATAGACCTCTCTGACGCCGGCAGGCAGAAGGAGGTCCCGGATACCCGGCAGACAGGCCATTCCCAGGGATAGGTCCTGAGAATCCAGTCCGGCGGGCACCGAGAATTGCTCCCATCTATCTGGAAAGCCCTCGGCGGGGAGGCCGGCCTTCATGCCGAACGCTGGCGAAGCCTGCATACACAACAATACACAGGCCGAACACACAGATACGAACGCCACTAACCTCTTCATTACAAACTGCCTCCTGATTGAAATCGACAATCAAAAAAATATGATGGTATCGATCTTCTTAAACCAGCACCCCAACAGTGAAAAAACTTGAAAGGAATTTTAGTGTCGGTGTTAAATCACGGAATATGGACTTTGTCAAACAAATAAATGCAAAAAATCACCTGATTTTTCCTCTGCCGGGGTTAGGGAGCAAGAAAGGGCTGCAGGGGCCGGAGAGCGGTCGGTTGTGAGGATTTGCGCCCGGTGAATGATTCCCCTTGCACTCTCTGAAAATATTCTTAAGGTAAGAGACATGCTGCCCAGAATATTCCTTGCCTTCATCCTCATTTCTCTTGCAGAGATCTATCTCCTGGTCAGGGTCGGCGAGTATATCGGCGCGCTCAACACCGTGGCGATTGTCGTGCTCACCGGAATCGCCGGGGCCGCCCTCGCCCGTATGCAGGGCTTGCACGCCCTGTATAAGATTCGCACCAGCCTTCAGCAAGGGAATGTACCCTCCCGGGAACTCATGGATGCCCTGCTGATTCTCGCGGCAGGGGTTCTGCTCCTGGCGCCCGGCTTCATCAGCGACGCCGCCGGCATCGTGCTGCTCCTGCCCATGGGCAGGGCGCTCGTGCGCAGGCTGCTCCTGAAACGGATCAGGACCTGGGCCGGCAGCCGGAGTGTCCATATCGAGATCTCTCCGCCGGACCACTTCTGAGACATAAGGGTGCTGCATAAAAGCACCTTGGCTAATTGAAACCGGTGAAGGAAAGATGTAAAAGGGTATTGTATCAGGGCCTATCCGCCGGAGCAGATCTGCTCCCAGGCTTCGTCGTTGGAGGTGTTCGTGATGGAGAGCGCACCCTCTCCGTGAAGGGTGTCGATTCTCACGATAGTGCCGGTCACCGTGAGAGAGTGGGCCGGGAACATGATCCTTATGTGTGCCCCGATGTAATCACTGAGCTGGGAAGATTTGATGAACTTGAACAGGTTGGGTGCCACCAGGCATATACCGTCTCTGCTGATGTCCTTTGCATATCCCCTTCCGCTCAGGTACATCCCCATCTTGAGCAGCGCGGTGATCTTCACCTTTTTGCGCTTGTGCCTTCTCTGCTCATGGATGACGGTATTGTCTGCCATTTGATGAATGCTACCCCTCTTGGTCTCGGGTATCGCAATGTCCGCCGGAGACCCGTGCATGCAATGATATGATGGGATCTATAGCGCAAGCATATCTGTCGGTCAAGCACCTACTCAAAAGAATTAGAGGTATAGGATATTTTTAAGGGCCGGTCTCTCTCACCCCATCATGGCTGCAGCATTGATGGGGAGTATGCCCCTGTTTTCTCTTTCTGCTCTGTTACGTCGCAGAAGGGGAGCAGGAGCTGATACGGTCGCGGCGGGCCGTCTCCAGGCAGCTCGAAGTTCGATACAGTAATCCCAAGGAGCCTCACCTTTCTGGTTCCCGCCTCGGTCTCCTTCAGCAACAGGAGGGCCTTGTCGAGGATTTCTTCTGCATTGTCGAGTCTGTGGTCGAGTGTGATGCTCCTGGTGATGCTCTGGAAGTCGTGATACTTGAGCTTGAGCACCACGGTCCTTCCCTTGAGCCCTTCTTCCTTGAGCAGCGAACCGACCGAGTCTGCGAGTTCGGAGAGCAGCGCGAATATCGCATCCATGTCATCGATGTCCTCGTGCAGGGTAATTTCCCTGCCCAGGGACTTCCGTATCCGATCGGGCGTCACAGGCCTTTCGTCAATGCCATGGGCAATGCTGTGGAAAAAAAGACCCATCTTGCCGAAGAGCCTTACAAGCCGCTCCTGTGGGACCTGTCTGAGCTCTGCGCCGCAGGTGATCCCCAGTGACCGCATCTTCTGCTCGGTCACCTTGCCCACGCCGAAGAATTTGCCGATGGGGAGCTGATCGATGAATCCCTGTGCCTGCTCTGGAGTGATCACCGTGAGCCCGTCAGGCTTGCGATAGTCCGATGCCGCCTTTGCCAGGAACTTGTTGTACGAGACCCCTGCCGATGCCGTGAGTGATGTGTTTTTCCGTATCTCGGCCCGCAGCCGGCGCGCTGTCTCGGTAGCGGATGCAATGCCCTTTTTGTTGCAGGTTACATCCAGAAATGCCTCGTCAAGTGAAAGGGGTTCAACCAAATCGGTGTATTCGTGGAAGATCTCCATGATCTGTTGTGAGACCTGCTGGTATACGTCGAACCGGGGATGGATGAAGATGGCCTCCGGACAGAGCCTCTTTGCACGGGAAGATGGCATGGCGGAATGGACCCCGAATTTCCTGGCCTCGTACGAGCATGCCGCCACCACACCCCGGCCTGCCGGATCGCCGCCCACGATGACCGGTCTTCCTCGCAGGCGGGGATTGTCTCGCTGCTCGACCGAGGCATAGAACGCATCCATATCGATGTGGATGATCTTGCGGATATTCTCCATTCCATGCCCCTGTTTTTTAGATCAGGGCGTCTTTCACTTTGAGCTTTGCCTCGATGAGCTGTGAATGGTCGAGGCGGAGGAGCCTTCCCAGAGAGTGCACCAGGTGATCCTCGTGCTTTTCCAGCTTGCCGTCCGCATAGATGACCCTCCAGATCATCTCTATGACCCGGACCTTTTCCGCCTCGGTGTAATGGCGGTTGATGAGCCTGGCAAACCGCCAGAGGTCGATGCTCTGTTTCACTTCTTCACGGGCGTCTTCCAAGACGGCCTTTGCTACATCCTGCTCGAGCCCGTAGTCGTGCGTGAGGATGGAAACGATGACCCGCTCTTCGTCCTCACTGAACTCACCGTCGATATGCGCCATCTCCAGCAACAGTGCGCAGGCCGCAACCGTGATGTCGTGCTCTCCGTGTGTCTCGCTTTCCCCCTGTTTTTCATCCAAGCCGAGAATGCGTTTTACGAGATCGATCATGACTGCTTGCCCCTCTGGAAAGAAAGAATAACAAAAAAAGCCTGGTAGAGAAAGGGTTCATCGAAATATGATTGTGGAGAACAGGCAGGTGTAGTACACATGCATCCGGTTGCTTGTGCGAAGGGAAGGATTCATGAAAAACCGAGCTCAATATCCGGTCTACCTCGATTTCAACGCCACAACCCCTCTTGATCCCGTTGTGGTCGAGGCCATGCAGGAGTTCATATCACCTGAATTCGGCAACCCCTCGAGCACGCACTTCTACGGGATCGCACCCAGGCGCGCCGTGAACAAGGCGCGCCGCCAGGTGGCAGAGTTCCTGAACTGCAGCCCCTCCGAGATCGTCTTCACCGGATGCGCCACCGAGTCGAACAATCTCGCCATCAAGGGGATCTCCATGGCGCTTAAACACCGCGGCAACCATATCATCACCACCCTGATCGAGCACCCCGCGGTTCTTGAGGTCTGCGCATATCTCAGGCGAAACGGGTTCGAGGCGAGCTTTCTGCCCGTAGACGAGCACGGTCTGGTCGATGTACGCGATGTCGAGCGCGCTGTGTGCGAGAGGACCATCCTGATCTCGGTCATGCACGCGAACAACGAGGTGGGGACCATCCAGCCCATCGAGGAGATCGCGGAGATCGCCCGCAGCCGCGGGATCATCCTGCACACCGACGCGGCCCAGACCCCGGGCAAGGTACCCGTGGATGTCAAGGCGCTGGGCGTCGATCTCCTGACCATTGCCGGGCACAAGCTCTACGCGCCCAAGGGCGTGGGTGCACTCTACCTGCGCGAGGGCATCGGCCTGGAGCCCATTCTTCACGGCGCCGGGCAGGAGCGGGGGATGAGGCCCGGAACGGAAAACGTCATCGGCATCGTGGGCTTGGGCATGGCATGTGAGCTGGCTGCACAAAATAATGAGCAGGATGCGCGGCACATGCAGACGATGCGGGACTTGCTCCACACAGGCATCGAGAAGGCCGTGCGCGACGTGCGGCTCAACGGACATCCGGAAAAGCGGCTGCCCAACACGCTCAGCCTCTCGTTCAGAGGGATCGAGGCTGGAAGGCTCCTGGAAGAGATCGGGCCGTATGTGGCGGCATCGGCTGGCGCAGCCTGCCACTCCGGGGAGGTGACGATATCCCATGTTCTTGCAGCCATGCAGGTGCCCGGTGAATGGGCGAGAGGAACCTTACGCCTGAGCACCGGCCGCACAACCACCAGAGAAGATGTGATCTTCGCGGCGCGGGTCATTGCAGACGCAGTCAATGCATTGCGCTCTTCTTAAGTCCCCCTTCCAAGTACCCATGACCATAAACCTGCAGAGTGCTATGTGTCCTCGAAGAATCCGCGGATGATCCCGGCGATCTCTCCGGGCTTTTCCATGGGAATGAGATGCCCGGCCCCCTCGATGAGCCGGTATTCGGCGTGTTTCATTGAGGATGTCGCCTTCTTGAGATCGATGAAGGCCCTGTTCTCGCTCAGCTCTCCTTCCAGGACCAGGGCGGGGCAGCTCACCTTCGGCAGCAGGGGCCAGGGGTCGTAGTGCAAGCCCCCCATGAAGAGCGATGCCTCGTGTCTGGGCGAGCAGGCAAGCGCGAGACCGCCTGTGTGGTGCTCCTTGATGCCGTGCTCGATATAGAGATCGAGCATCTCGCGGTCCCAGCCGTGAAACAGGGTTTTTGACTTCAGGTAGGCATATGCCTCTTCCCTGCTGTTCCATCGTGATTTGCGCCTGATGGATCGGGAGGCAAGGGGATGATCGTCCACCTTCAGGCGAATCCGGTACACATCCTGGGGAAGGAAGATGGGCTCGATGAGGATCAGCCCCCTGGCCCCAAGGTCTAACTCGGCGTGAGCCAGAGTGAGGACCGTGGCCCCCATGGAATGCCCCACGAGACCGGGGTTTTCGATGTCCAGTCGCGAGCAGAAAACGGCGATATCTTCAGCGAGGCGCATCCAGCTCAGCCCGCCGTCTTCGGGCTCAGCGGACCGGTGGTCGCAGAAGTATGGGGCAATGACCCGGTAGGCAGGGGCAAGCGCCCGCGCGATGGGGTGCCACAGCCAAGGCTGAAACCCGGTGGCGTGCATGAGGATGAGGGTGGGCCCCCGGCCTTCATACAGCAGGTAGGAAATCTCCGCATCCCCGATATCCTGGGACAGGGTGCGCGGCTGGTTGTGCTCGGGCTCCGGCATAGTGCCTCCTTGTGTGCCAAGTCGTGAGAAAGACCTCATATATCAACCGTACCGGTAACTTTATTATATATAGATTCGAGTGGCCGTATCAATGGCATGGGCCTATTTTTTAAGGGCGGGCTATGGAAGGGCCCATGCCATTGATTGCAGATATCGTAAAATCCGTTATTTCAGAGCTGTGAGCTTTTCAGCCGACTTGGTGATGTTCTCCTGTCGGTAGTCGGGTAGTACGAACACGTAGTTGTTGGCGGAAGAGGTGGCCGGAGATTTTCCATCACGTGCGGGGTGGAAGGAGAGCGTGTAGTCCCGGGCGCCTGTCAGTGTGATCGTCAGCTCAGGGTCTCCTGCCTGCTCTTTGGCAAGGTCTTCGAGATACTCCCCGCAATCGAGGTTGCTTAAGTCCGAGAGAAGGGCATCCACCTCTGCCTTGTCCGCCTCGTCCCCTGCGGCGTTTTTCCAGACGACCTGCTTGGGGGAGGCGTCGTCCTTATTCCTGCTTTGATCTTCCTTGCTTAAAGGTTCGGCCTCGGTGCGGGTCAGGACCGTTTCTTTGCCCTGGGTGCTGATCCGGATGCCGGTGATCTCGTCTTTGGGGAAGGAGAGGACCTGCCTGTCCCTCAAGTCGGAGGCTGAGAGTTCGAAATCGCCACGGAAGCTGCCCTTGGCGTGGAACACCCGGTTGTCGCCGGGCAGCGAGACAAAGGTGTGCTGGTGTGTAGGGGCCGCTTTGCCGAGATCGAAGCTTCGAGTGAGCTCTGTGCCCGTATAGGCCTTGACCGTGATCCTGTCCGCCTCTCCGAGGTTATAGCGCTCGACGCTGCCTGACTCGGACACCAGATCGGTCAGTGTGAGGTCGCTGATCGCCTGGAGCATCTTGCCTACTTTGACGGTGTCTGCAGGATAGCCCTTGGGCTCGATGTACCAGGAGCCATCCTTCTTGGTCAGAGAGACGGTTCTGTCCTTGGATATGATCTCAAGCCAGGTGAGGGCGCCGGTATCGACGGTATCGATCTGCGGGACCTCATAGTGAACCCGGTCGGTGCGCTGGAGATAGAGATAACCGGCCAGGGCAGCGATCAGAATGAAAAGGATGATGTACTCTTTCTTTCCCTTCATGATTCACCTCTCTTGCTGAACATGAGCTCGATGCGGTTCTTCCGTACATGCCTGTGAAGGAGCACGAGGAGTCCGAACCCCACAACCAGGACGGGCAGGCCCACGATGTTGATCGACTTGATGAAGATCTTGGTCTGGGCACGCGGGTCGTTCAGGGGGTTGAGGCTCAAGACCTTGCTCCTCATCAGCGCCACGTCCTCGCGGTCGTTCAGCACGTCGAGCACGTTCATCACGAATGCCGAATTGGGGGTCTGGCCCTCGGCATCCAGCACATTGTTCCTGAGCAGGTGTGATGACGCAACCACGAATATCTTGCCGGGCCTTGCCGAAGAGGCAAGGGTGGTTGTGCCCTCGAATCCTGAAAGGTCAGCCTTGGGCGCGGGCTTCTCTCCTTCCTGAGCATCGGCGGCCTCGTCTGTAGCCGCGGGCTTTTCAGGAATAGGCTTATCCGCAAAATAGCTGGGGAAGCTCCCTTCCAGCATATAGGCCAGCGGATAGCTTCTGAGCTCTTCCTCCCCGGCGGGGGGCCTGATGAACATGGGGTTCAGACTGATGATGTCTCGCATCTCCCACGACCTTTCAGAAGAGGAGAACAGGCGCGTGGCCGTGATCTTGTTTTCCGCCAGCCGCTTCTCGTCGATTTCCAGGGGCGACATGGCGAGACCCACCATGCTCTTGATGTTTGCCATGCAGGCGATATCGCTATTGATATTGCGATTCTGGATGATGGGGGCGTAGTAGATCTTCTGCTCGCCGCCATATTGCCGGGATGAGCGCTGCGTGAAGCAGTTCTCGTCCATTACGATCGATTTGTTCACCCGCACGCCGTAATGATCGAGCAGCTTTTCCAGGCCGGTATCGTTGGGCACGTACTGGGGCATCTGGCCGAAGGGACCACCCTGCTGCGGCATGATTTCCTGGAACGAATCCAGAAACAGGGCCAGGTTGGTGCCACGCATGAGGGCCTGGTCGATCTGGTAGAGCTCGTAATCGCTGAAATTCTTGGTGGGCCCGGCAATGACAAAGGTTTTAAGCCCTTCGGGAATGCCTCCATCCTTTAAGTCCACCTGCTTGAGCGAATAGCTCTTGGAAAGGAGCTGCACAAAGCTGGTGGCCGGCTCGGTCTGGCTGCCCGGCATGCCGTAGAGGGGCAGGGCGCCATTGCCGGTGAGGTAGCCGATGCTCTCGTTGATCCCGATGAGCGACTCCACGCTCTCGGTGATCATCTCGTCGATCTCGTCAGGTGAGGCGAGACTGTATTGGGTGCCGAACAGAGGCACGCGGAACACCTGAAGCACCGGCAATGCCATGGACTGACCGCCGTGTTCCACGACAATGCCGATCACGCCGCTGCCGGCCTTGACGCTCGATTGAGGAATGTCGGGCCACTTGAGGTGCATGAGCCCGTGCTCATCGGCCAGTGCCGCGATCTCCTCCTGTCCGGAAGGCTCCACAGTCGAAAACGAGAGCTTGCCGTACATCGTTCGGTTGAGCTCGGTCACGATCTCGTTGACCCCGTTGTCGAGCTCGGGGAGGTCTTTGAGCCCCATGTACGGAGCCACCTCTCTGATCGAGGGAGAGATGTAGAGTTTTATCTCCACCGGCTTTTCCAGCTTGAGCAGGGCGCTGATCTTGTTGTTGACCTTCATCATGGCCGAGGTGAGCTGGTATTCGAGCCCGTTGATCGAGGTAATGGTAGGGACCTTTTCCACCATGTCGCCGTGGACAATGGCCAGGCCCATATAGGCCTTCTTGATCTTGACCTCGTCCTGCTCGATGGCCTGGATCTGGACCGGTTGGATGCCGTAGTCCGATGCCAGCCGCTGATTTTCGGCGCTGTGGGCGGAGCCTCCTTCCTCGAGCGGGGTCACGTCATAGAAGCGGTAGTTGAAATACCTGTTTCCGCTCAGGCTGTATTCTTCGAGCAGGTCTCTCAGATAGCGCTCTACCGTATTATAGGGCGCAGGGAGGTTCTTCGTGAAAAAAACGTTGATTGTAAGCGGTTCCTTGAGCGTAGCGACCACTTCCCTGCTGACCTTCGAGAGGGAGTAGACCCTGTTTTTGGTGAGATCGGCCCGCAAGTATAGGGTGAGACCGGCCACGTTGAGCAGCACGAGAAGTATGAGATAAATGCCGAACTTGATATATCTCGATTTGTTCTGAACAGCCATGGCAGCCTCCTTATCGCTTTTCCTGCATGACCAGGTGCGCCCCGTAGAGGAAGGCGAAGATCATGCTGGCAAAGTAGAGCACGTCGCGTGTGTCGAGAATGCCCTTTGAGATATTCTCGAAGTGGTAGCCTGCCGCGATATAGGTGAACACATCGACCACCAGGGGCGGGAAGAAGAACACCACTTTGTCGAAGAGCGTAAGCGCAAAGCAGATGACCATGCCTGTGATAAAGGCTACGATCTGGTTCTTTGTGAGGGATGAGGCGAACACGCCGACTGCACTGTATGCTGCGCCCAGCAGGACCGCGCCTATGTATCCGCCTGCAACCGGCCCCCAGTCGAGATCCCCGATAAAGGAGATGCTCACGGCATAGGCAAGGGTGGGCGCGAGCATGATGGCCGCAAAGACTGTACCTGCCAGGAATTTGCCCAGGACGATGTCGCTAAGCTTCACCGGAAGGGTGAGCAACATCTCATAACTGCCGGAATGGATCTCCTCGGCAAAGAGCCGCATGGTGACGGCCGGGATCACGAACGAGTAGGTGAGCGGCAGCAGGTTGAAAAAATTGCGCAGGTTTGCATGGTTGAAGATGAAGAAGGTGGAGAAGAAGAACCACCCCGAGATGAGGAGGAAGATGCAGATCACGATATATGCAATCGGTGAGACGAAATAGTCTTTGAGTTCTTTTTTGAAGATCTGGAGTGTCCGGGTCATCCTATACCTCCCTGGTGAGATCGCGGAAGATCTTCTCGAGCGACTTGGTCTCCTGAGTGAACTCTACCATGATCCAATCGGTCTGCTTCACACAGGCATAGATGCGCTCTCTGAGCCTATCTGGGCCGCCGGCGAATATTTTGAGCCTGAGCTCACCGGAATCCGGCGTATCCATCCGCTCGATGCGCGACACACCGTCCAAGGCCCCCAATGCCCGGTTGGCTGCATCGAAATCGGCATTGAGCAGGGTGAGGTGGATGGTGCGCTCCTCGCCAGCACCCTGCTTGAGCGACTCGGTGCTGCCGTCGGCCACGATTTTACCCTTGTCGATGATCACGATTCGGTCGCAGGTGGCCTCGGCCTCGCTCAGGATATGGGTGGAGAGGATGATGGTCTTTTCCCGGGCAAAGGCACGGATGATGTCTCTGATCTCGACGATCTGGTTCGGGTCGAGGCCCGAGGTGGGTTCGTCGAGTATGAGGATCTCCGGGTCGCCCATCATGGCGTGTGCCAGGCCTACCCGCTGCCTCAGTCCCTTGGAGAGCTCGCCGATGTTCTTGTGCATGATACCGGAGAGTCCGCAGAGATCGACCAGTTCATGGATGCGCCCGATCTTCTGCCTGCCGCTCAAGCCCCGGACCTGAGCGATGTAGTCGAGGTAGTCGTAGACCAGAATATTGTGATACAGGGGTGCCGACTCGGGCAGGTAGCCGATGAGCCTTTTCACTGCCAGGGCATCGTCGTCCAAGGAGAGGCCTTTGATCCGGATGGTGCCCGATGTGGGCACGAGGTAGCCGGTGAGCATCCTCAAACTGGTGGTCTTGCCTGCGCCGTTGGGGCCCAGGAGCCCCGTGATCTCCCCTTTGGAAATATCGAGGTCGATCTGATCCACGGCGCAGAAGCTTCCGTAAAACTTCGTCAGTTTCTCCACATGGATCATTGCATTCCTCCTAGTAATCTTCCCCTTTGGATATCAAGCTGTGTGATTTGTTTTTAGTGCGTGCCCGTCATTAGCAAAGCCGGTGAACCCGGCAGGTAAGATAAAAAAGATTTTTCCCCCTTTGTCAAGACCCGAGGCTCCAAGTGCGGGAGTGCCGGTGTCTTCAGGACAAGCAGCCCGTTTATGCAGTCCGGGGCTATACAGGGATCAATGGAACGCTCAGGCGGCAGTCTCATCATCCATAGAGCTCCCGGCACTCCCTTTCAATCTGCCCACGGAACCGTGGATGTGCGATACCGATTGAGCGCTCGGCTGCGCTGGCGCAGAGAAAGGCCACTTGAGCCTGACCACCCTGTATTCGGTGTCGACATAATCCACTTTTACTGCTCGAAGCGGTACTGGGCCCAGGGCTCGCGCAGGGAGCAACACCACTGGTGGAAATGTCAATATTTCACGGATGTCCCTTATTTGGAGCATCAGGGGTCTTATTCATTAAGTATATAAGACAGGTATGGCCGGCTGCATTTATGCTAAGGAGCCCGGGTCTGTGCCGGCAGAGGGTGATGTATATGGAACGGGAGGTGGTTTTCCGGACCAGGGGGCTCACCAAGGTGTACAGCATGGGCGAGGTGCAGGTGCATGCACTGCGCGGCATCGACCTGGAACTCTATGCGGGAGAGCTCGTGGTTCTGCTGGGTGCATCGGGCAGCGGCAAGTCGACGCTGGTGAATATCCTGGGCGGGCTCGACACTGCTACCGCAGGTGAGGTGTTTTATCGAGATATGAACCTCACGCAGGCAGGCGACCGCGAGCTCACGGATTACCGCCGCCGCCACGTGGGGTTCGTGTTCCAGTTCTACAACCTGATCCCGAGCCTCACCGCGCTGGAGAACGTGGCCATCGTGACCGAGATCGCGCAGAACCCGATAACACCCGAGCAGGCCCTTGATCTCGTGGACTTAAGCGACCGGAAAGACTCTTTCCCCGCACAGCTCTCCGGAGGTCAGCAGCAACGAGTAGCCATTGCCCGCGCCATTGCAAAGCAGCCGGGCGTGCTCCTGTGCGACGAGCCTACCGGCGCCCTTGATTCCAAAACTGGCGTGATCGTGCTCGAGGCGCTCGAGAGGGTCAACCGCGAGCTCGGGACCACCACGGTCATCATCACGCACAATGCCGTGCAGGCGGAGATGGCAGACCGTATAATATACTTAAGCGACGGGCGGGTGATCGATGTCCGCGTCAACGAACACAAAAAGTCGGCCCGTATGCTTACCTGGTAGAGCGATGAGAGCACTCGACCGCAAGATGCTGCGCGACCTGTGGGGGATGCGGGGACAGGCCCTGGCGATTGTCTTCGTGATCCTGAGCGGGGTCGCCACATATGTGTCCATGACAAGCGTGATGGATTCGCTCCAGCAGACGCTTAGCAACTATTATGAAGAATACCGTTTCGCCGACGGGTTCGCCACGGTGCGCAGGGCCCCTGAGCTGTTGCTGGAGAGGATCAGGGAGATACCCGGGATCGGCACTGTCGAGACACGGGTGGTCTCACGGGTGAACCTTAAGATAGAAGGCTTCGGTGAGCCGGTATCCGGCACGCTCGTATCCGTGCCCGAAGGTGATCAGCCTGTCCTGAACCGGATCTTCATCCGTGAGGGGCGCCTCGTGCAGCCGGGAAGGGAAAACGAGGTGGTGCTCAACGAGCCCTTTGCCGAGGCACACGGGCTAAAGCCCGGGGACAGCATCACCGCGATCATGAACGGCCGGTACCGGGAGCTGAGTATCGTGGGCATCGGGCTCTCGCCGGAGTTTCTCATGCAGGTCGATCCGGCATCCATCTTTCCCGATCCCATGCGCTACGGGGTGATGTGGATGGGGCGCTCCTCTCTCGAAGCAGCCTACGACATGGACGGGGCCTTCAACGACATCACCTTCACCCTGGCGCCGGGCGCCGGGATCGACGATGTCATCGACCGGATCGACCAAATCCTGAGGCCCTATGGAGGGCAGGGAGCATTCGGACGAGAAGACCAGCAGTCGCACTTCTTCATCACCGAAGAGTTCCGCCAGCTCGAACGGACTGCCACCATACTCCCCCTGATCTTTCTGGGGGTTGCCGCATTTCTGCTCAACATTGTGATATCGCGGCTCATCAGCCTGCAGCGCGAGCAGATCGCCGTGCTCAAGGCCTTCGGTTACCGTACCTTCGATGTAGGGGTTCACTACGGGAAGCTCGTGCTTATCATCGTGATCACGGGCGCAGCGGCTGGAACCCTGCTCGGCTTCTGGCTGGGAGTGCAGCTCGGGGACCTCTATCTGCGCTACTACCGGTTCCCGTACCTTGAATTTGTCCTTGAGCCGCCGGTGATGATCACAGCGGCTGCACTGACCATCGGAGCCGCACTCATCGGGGTTGCGCAGGCTGTCCGCCGTGCAGTAAAGTTGCCTCCTGCCGAAGCGATGCGGCCTGCGCCGCCGGCCGTGTATCGGGTCACTCTGGTAGAGCGCCTGGGGATCCAGCGATTTTTCTCGCAGCCCAGCCGGATGATCATGCGCGACCTGGAGCGCAGGCCCCTCAAGGCCCTGCTCACCATTCTCGGCATATCGAGCGCATGCGCCATCCTTATCATGGGGCTGTTCTTCTCTGATTCGTTCGACTACGTAATCCGCGTTCAGTTCGGGCTCGCCCAGCGCGAGGACGTGACCATTACCTTCACCGACCCCACCTCGACGGCCGCGATCTACGAGCTGAAGAGCCTGCCCGGTGTGATCCATGCCGAGCCTTTCCGCACCGTGCCGACCGAGCTGCGCCATGGACACTTGAGCTTCCAGACCGGTATCGAGGGGATCCCTCAGGACCCGTACCTTCGCCGCCTCATCGACATTGATCTGAAGCCGGTTTCCATTCCGCCCGAGGGCCTCCTCATCACCGAGAGACTTGCGCGGATTCTGGATGTCGGGCCGGGCGACGAGGTGATCGTGGAGGTGCAGGAGGGAAGGCGGTATACGAAGAGCGTCCCGGTCGCCGGGATCATCCGGCAATTCGTCGGCGTGGCCGCGTACATGGATATGGACGCGGCAAATCGGTTAGCCGGTCTCGGACAGGCCATATCAGGTGCCTTTCTCATGATCGACCGCACCTTCGAGCAGGAGATCACGGATTCCCTCACCGAACGGCCGCGCGTGGCGGGCATCGCCTTCCAGGACCGGATGATCGGGGCCTTCCGCGACACGATCGCGCAGACAATGCTCACCTATACGCTCATCCTGAGCCTGTTTGCCGGCGTGATCACCTTCGGGGTTGTATACAACAGCGCCAGGATCATGCTCTCCGAGCGCGACCGCGAGCTGGCGAGCCTGCGGGTACTCGGATTCACCAAAGGCGAGGTGAGGTATATCCTGCTCGGCCAGCTAGCGGTCATGATCCTGCTGTCCATCCCGCTCGGCCTGGTTCTCGGTGCCATCGCGAGCGCGGGGTTCGCCAGGTCTCTGCAGACAGACATGTACCAACTGCCTTTTATCCTGGGCAAGGGCACCCTTGTCCAGGCCTCCCTCATCGTGCTCGGCGCCTCGGCCGCTTCGGCAATGCTCGTGAGCATGAGGCTGAACAGGCTGGACCTCATCGGGGTCCTGAAGACGAGGGAATAGATGCCGGAGCCGACACAAAAACAGATCGCAATCATCGCCCTGGTGCTGCTCGGGTTTGTCCTGCTGGTATACCTGCTGCTGCCGTCGCCCGTCCAGGTGCAGACCGCCCGGGTGGGCTATGCCCCGATGCAGGTGATCGTGGAGGAAGAGGGCGAGACAAGGGTAAAGGACTACTATACCATCTCATCGCCTGTAGCAGCCACGATCCGGCGCATCCATCTGGAGGCCGGAGACCGGGTGAGGCAGGGGCAGCCTCTGGTGTTCCTGGAGGCGCCCCGTGCGTCGATCCTGGACGTCCGAGCCCGGGATGAGGCCGCTGCAGGCGTCCAGGCCGCCGAAGCCCGGCTCGAGCAGGCCAGGGAGCAGGCAAGGTCCGCACAGGCGGCAGCGGATCTTGCAGCCACCGAGCTTGCAAGGACTAAGGCCCTTTTCGAGTCAAGAGCGGTTTCGCGGCAGACCCTGGACGAGGTGAGAGCCGCGGCTTCGCAGGCCGATGCGGATCTGGAGGCGGCACAAGCCGGGGTGGCGACTGCACGCGCCGAGCTCGAGTCGGCCAGGGCTGCACTGCGCAGCGTCTCTGAAGGCGAGGGCGATACCGGCGTTCAGGACATCCTTCGTTCGCCCGTCACAGGCGGCGTCCTGGCCGTGCACCGGAGGAGCGAAGGATTCGTGAATGTGGGTGAGCCGCTCCTGGATGTAGGGGACATTGATCGCCTGGAAGTATGGACCGATGTTCTTTCCCAGGACGCGTTCGGTATACGGCCCGGTTCGCGTGTTCTGTTCGACCGGTGGGGCGGTGATGCAACCCTGGAAGGTGTCGTCGATCGGATCGAGCCCCAGGCTGCCACAGTGGTATCGGCGCTGGGCGTCGAAGAGCAGCGCGTGCAGGTGATTGCGAACATCATTTCACCGAAAAATGCGTGGACAGGCCTGGGATCGGGATATCGCGTGCTCTCAAGGTTCGTGATCTGGGAGGACGACCGGGTGCTCCAGGTGCCTGCAGGCGCACTTTTTCGCGTGCAGGACGGCTGGGCTGCCTTCGTGGTCGAAAACGGCAAGGCGGTCAGGAAGCCGGTCGGGACGGGGCAGCGGTCGGGACTCGCCTTTCAGGTACTCTACGGGCTCAACGAGGGTGACGTGGTGATCGTGCATCCGGACGATTCCATCAAAGAGGGACTGCGTGTCAGCCCGCAGGAAGATTGAGCCGGCCTGGCCTGATCTCCTTCAAGAGTCAGGCCCTACCATTTTGACCGGCATGGACCCACCGGTGCCTGCTATCGAATCAATGAATTCGATTTACAACCCATCCTGGGATGAGATAAAATTGTGAGGATTTAATGGGAGAGAGACAAAGATGCCGACACAGGTTGCCGGTTGTTATCCATCCCGGCATGAAAAAAGGCTCACCCTCAAGGACGGCAGGGAGGTCTTTCAGCGACCTGTCCTCTGGACAGACAGAGAACTCATCCTCGATCTGTTCAACCGGATCTCTCCAGAGTCGCTGTACATGCGGTTTCTGAGGCACTACCGTGTTCTTCCGGAAGACATGCTGTACCATTTCACCCATCTCGACTACATCGACAGGTTCGCACTGGCAGCCGTGGTCGAAGAAGAGGGGAAAGAGGCGATCATCGCGGTAGTCCGTTATGCCCGCGATCCGCAGGAAGGGCTGACCGACCTGGCGATCGTCGTCAGGGACGACTGGCAGAACAAGGGCCTGGGCAAATCGCTGTTGCTCGGGCTCATCGATGCCGGCAGAGAGCACGGCATCAAACGGTTTGTGAGCATGATGGACCCAGGCAACACCATCATCAGGCAAACCCTCGCCAGGCTCGGCTTTGAAGCTAGCTATTCGCTGAAGAACGGGGTTTTCCAGGTGGAGATCGTTGTCTGATGTAATGCTCCGGGGCGTGGGGATACTTCTTCCCTGTCAGGTCCGTAGGACTGAGGATGATAAGAAAGGGAATGGAAAGGAGAGAGAACAAGAAATGATCAAGATCATGCCATGCCTTGATATGAAAGACGGGCGGATCGTCAAGGGGGTTCATTTTGTCGATCTGAAGGATGCGGGTGACCCGGTGGAGGCAGCCGCCATCTATCAGAAGGAAGGTGCTGACGAGCTTGCCATGCTCGATATCACGGCAACGCTCGAAAACCGCAAGACCAGGCTCGAATGGGTGAAAAAGGTGTCTTCGGTTATCGACATCCCGCTCACGGTGGGGGGCGGTGTTTCTTCATTGGAAGATATCGAGATGCTGCTTGCCTCCGGAGCGAGCAGTGTTTCCATGAACAGCGCGGCGGTCAAACGGCCCAAGCTGGTGAGCGAGGCTGCCCGTGAATTCGGCACGAACCGCATCACCGTGGCCATCGATGCCAAGCGAAACAATGCAATGCCCTCCGGGTTCGAGCTGGTTGTGTCCGGAGGCACCCAGGCGGCGGGAAAAGACGCTGTGGAGTGGGCCAGGCAGTGCGAGGCCATGGGCGCAGGAGTGATCCTGCCCACCAGCATGGACGGCGACGGGACCCGGGCCGGCTACGACATCGAATTCATTCGGGCCATTTCCCGGGCGGTCACGGTTCCGGTGGTCGCTTCAGGAGGCGCGGGCAAGCTGGAAGACTTCTACCAGGCGGTCGTTGAGGGCGGGGCTTCGGTGCTGCTCGCCGCGTCGGTCTTTCACTTCCGCGTGCTGAGCATCCGGCAGGTCAAGGAATACCTGCGTGAGAGGGGGGTGGAGGTCTCTCTGTAGCGGTCCGGCCTTCATGAGGAAAATGCCTGCCTTCCCCACTCCGGGAAGGCAGGTGAACATTCATGTAGTGCATCTGAAAGGGCTGCCCTTGAAAACCCTTCGGTGTCCGGGAATATTAATCGTAGCGGTTATGCAATGTGCTCCAGGCTAATTTGCTAAGGCCGGGAGACAGCATAATCCGAACAAGGGCGAGGACTCGGACATGAAAACAATCGCGTTTCTTCTCAGCCTTTTCGTGACAGCCACGGGCCTTCTCGGCTTCATATCGCCCGGCATGCTCATCTCCATGGTCAGGAGGTTTGCAGGCCCGTTAGGGGTATACGCCGCCGCAGGGATACGGCTGATCATGGGCCTGGCGCTCTATCTGTCGGCGCCGGTTTCCCGCATTCCCCATGCCGTACGCGCCCTCGGCGATATCACCCTGGCTGCAGGTGCCGTCACACCCTTTTTCGGGCCAGAGCGCTTCAGGGCGGCCCTGGCGTGGTGGTCGGCTCAGGGGCCGGCCTACATACGCGCATGGTCGCTCGTTGCCGTGGCCATCGGTCTTTTCACGGCATGGTCCCTGGCACCCGCCGGCAGGAAGCGCATCACCCATATCCCCTCGGAACACGAAAGCGGAGTCCCGGACACGGGTGAGGGTAGATAGGCTCAGCCGGCATAGGTGCCCTTAAGATCGCCCGATTCATCGGGCAATGCCCTGCATGATTCAAAGGCAGGGCTTCAGATTAAGGGTGCTTAGAGAGGCGCTCAAAGGATCGGAGGCCGATTCATGGCGAACACGGCCCATCTCATATACATCGTATCCGGGGGTGCGGGGACCAGCGGCGAACAGGTCGTCAACACCGTGCTGGCTCAGTTTCCGGATAACGACGTATCGGTGGCCATCGAAGGGAATATCCGTCTCGTCTCACAGATCGAAAAGGTGGTGAACGAGGCGAGAGAATGTAACGGCATCATCGTTCACACCCTGGTCGATTCCATGCTCAGAAACACCCTGCTCCGCCTGACAAGAGAACAGGGCGTCATCGAGGTGGATCTGATGGGCCCGCTGATAGAGCGGCTCTCAGCCATGCTCGGCAGGGCCCCTCTGGGCCGTCCCGGCCTCTATCGAGAGCTGCGCAAAGAGTATTTCGACAGGGTATCCGCCATGGACTTTGCCATGTCACACGATGACGGCCAGAGCCCGGAAGACTGGCCAAAGGCCGATGTGCTGATCATCGGGGTGTCCAGGACGGGCAAGACCCCTCTATGTGTGTACCTGTCGGTTCTGGGCTTAAAGGCGGCCAACTGTCCCATCATTGCCGGGGTACCCATGCCTGAAGAGCTCTACCAAATGGAACAGTCCCGTGTGGTGGGTTTGAGCATCGATCCCGACCGTCTGCTGGCGATCAGGAGCAGAAGAATGGAACACATAGGATCAACAGCCAAAACGGGCTATACCGACCCGGGCGTGATTGACGAAGACATGGCCGAGGCACGGCGGGTGTTCAGCAAAGGAGGATTCTTTGTCGTCAACATGACTGAACGGACCATCGAGGCCGGTGCCGACGAGATCATCAAACGGGTCGGCAGGATATGAATCATGTCGCGGAACAAAACATCTGCACAAAGCAGAGTTACCACAGGAATGGTTTTCTCATACGCCATACACAACGCTCAAGGAGGAAGGAATAATGCCCAAAGTTGCATTTAGCAAGGAAAATATCGGCAAATGTCTGTGCGGCGAGTGCCCTGTGCAGGTGCAAAGCACCTGTGCCAAAGAAAAATACGCAGAGGCACAGAAGGTTCAGGGAATGCCCACGCCCGAACAGGTTCCGGGCCTCTACTGCTCATCTGGAAAGGCCACCTGCCAGGACCTCAGGTGGGTGGAGCACTGCCTGTGCCCGGGCTGCCTGGTATGGGCGGAGAACAGTCTGAAAACGAATCACTACTGCTCCCGCGGAAGTGCGGACCAGAGCGAGTGAACCGGAAGGTGAGAAGGGCACGTTGCCGGGAGCTCCTGGGCTTAAAGCCGGGCCGAAGGGCGTGCCCTTTCGTTAAGTTGATGCCATGAATGTCCGCACCACCCGTGAGGTCTTCGAGGATCATCTCGATCTCGCACAGAGAGGCGATCTGGAAACCGATATTGAGCGGAACTTTGCCCAAGACTGCGTGCTCCTCACCGGTTATGGTGTCTTCCGCGGCCATCAGGGTGTCCGCGAGGCGGCCGAACTTCTGGACAACCAACTGGGAAAAGTGCAATATATCTACAGCAACAGGCTCTGGCACGAAGAAGTGGCTTTTCTGGAATGGTCCGCAGAGTCCGGACGTGCATGCATTGAAGACGGCGCCGATTCGTACTGGGTGAGAGACGGCTTCATACGGGTCATGACGATCCACTACACGGTCAGGGAAAAAGCACCCGGAGAATACGATACAGGCGGCTAAAAACCGAAGGTCAATAGCATCGAATGAGCCGGGAGGGGCTTTGCTATGCATGACAAAGATCAGGTCGTATACGGAGAGGTCAATCGTGCCAGGTATCGAGGCCAGCACCTAGGGCACTATGAAAGTTTCTTCCAGAGAGCCAACCACCCCGGGCGCCCGCTCGCGTTTTGGATCAGGTACACGCTCTTCAGCCCCGCCCTTCGCCCGGAAGATGCCACCGGAGAGCTCTGGGCCGTATTCTTCAACGGAGAGACAAAGCGGCACACAGCGGTCAAAAAAGAGCTGCATATAAACGAATGCCTCTTCGACACCACCAGGCTCTATGTCCGTATTGGTGAAGCCCAGCTCACCGATACGGCGCTCAAGGGGTATGCCCGGACAGGGCAAGACAACATCGCGTGGGACCTCTCATACGGGCGGGGCTCGGAACCCCTGCTCCTCCTTCCGGCCGCGCTGTACCGGACCAAGCTGCCCGCGGCGAAGAGCCTGGTAGGCATGCCCCTGGCGCGATATTCCGGGATGCTTGAGGTCAATGGCGAGGCAATAGATGTCTCTGACTGGGTAGGGAGCCAGAACCACAACTGGGGCTCCCGGCATACCGACCTCTATGCCTGGGGGCAGGTTGCGGGCTTCGACACCCACCCGGAGAGCTTCCTTGAGGTGGCAACGGCACGTCTTAAGGTGGGATCTCTCTGGACTCCTCCCATGACGCCTCTGGTGCTGAGGCATCAGGGGCAGGAGTTTGCGCTCAACGGGCTGTTCCGGTCAGTGAGGGCAACAGGGCGCTTCGGCTATTTCTTCTGGAATTTCGCATCGGAAAACCGCGACGTTGCGGTGCAGGGAACCATGGTCGCCCCCCGTGAGACATTCGTGGGGCTTAATTATTACAATCCGCCGGGAGGCGCCAAGCACTGCCTCAACACCAAGATCGCGATGTGCACGCTTCGCCTCGAAGACAAGGCCACAGGCACTTCAGAGGTGCTGGAGACCAAGAACCGGGCGGCCTTCGAAATCCTCACCGACGACCGGAATCACGGAGTGCCCATCGCAGCTTAGCCGGTCGGGCACCCGGCTTACCGTACACGGTCACTCTTCCCGGTGGAGCGCACGATCAGCCCCCTGATTTCTTGAGGACATAACAATTCGGCAGGAATGAAAGGACATGAAATGGTACAGATGATCCCAGTGAAACACGCAAAGGCGATCATGGGCAGGCTCCGTCACGGCGCCGACCTGCTTGAGGAGATCACCGCGATTTGCAGGGAGCACGGCATCAGGCTGGGCCGCATCGAGGCCATCGGCGCGGTGAAAAAGGCAAGTATCGGTTTCTACGATCAGCAGACCCGGACATACGCATATCTCACCCTGGTCAAGGCAATGGAGATCACCAAGCTCTCAGGGAACGTCTCGATAAAGGATGGAGAGGTGTTCGTGCACGCCCACATAACCCTGGCGGATGATACGGGGCGGGCATATGGAGGGCATCTTGCCCCGGGCACCATTGTCTTTGCCTGCGAGTGCATCATTGAGGCGTTCGAGGGCCCGGCGCTCGAACGGGTGTTCGACGAGGAAACTGGCCTGGCCCTGTGGGACATCGGGGGAACAGAGACGGAGCTAAAGAAATAGAATAAAACTTGCCGTCGAGGGTGCGCAGTATCTCTTTACCCCCTCCACCTCAAGCCCTGGAGCGCTCATTCGCCGGCAGAGGGGACCTTATCCGGCATGTCAGCTCTACGGCTCGTGCCTGCGATACCGTGCAGCTCCGGTATGCTGGATCACCAGCCCGGCCACTATGAGCACGAGGCCTGCAACCGTGGAAGCGAGGATCTCCTCGCCCACGAGCACCCGGATGAAAACCAGGGAGAGAAAAGGAGACAGAAAGATAAGGTAGCCCACCCGGGCGGTGTTCTCGGCATATTTCAGGGCATGGAGCCACAGCACGAAGGTGATGCCCATTTCGAACAGGCCGACATAGGCCGCCCCGGCAAGACCGGCCAGCGAGCCGACCCGGATGTCGGAGAAGACCAGACAGAACACGAAGACAAAGGGCAACCCAAACAGGAAATTGAGCAGGAGGCCCGCCACCGGGTCTCGGCTGTCTTTGGTGTTGTAGATCCAATACAGGGCCCACAGGACCGTGCTGCCGAGAGCCAGCGCCACGCCCGTCAAGCTGACGCCCTGCAGTCCCGCGATGCTGCCTTTTGTGGAGATGATTGCCACGCCCAAATAACTGATGATCCCGGCCGTTATTTCCTGAACGCCGATCTTCTGTCCGAGCAGCGGGATGGAAAGGAACATGAGCGTGAGCGCCCAAGTATAGTTGATGGGCTGTGCGATCTGTGCGGGCAGGAGATCGTAGGCCTTGAACAGCACCAGATAGTAGAGAAAGGGGTTGACCATGCCCAGGAGCAGTGACCGGCCATATTCCTTTCGGGTATAGGTGAATATGATGCCCAGCTTCCCCTGAACCGCGAGGATGCCGCCCAGAGCCGCGATGGAGAACAGCGTCGCATAGAGAAGCAGCTGGGCCGGGTCGAGATGCTTGAGCGAGAGCTTGAATGCCGATGCAACCGTGGACCAGAGCAGCACGGTAGCGATCCCGAAGAGATATGCGCGTCTTGGTTGATTTCCCATTCTGCCCGGTATTGTTAGTACGTCTTGGCTTCTCAGGTAAACAGCTTATTTCATATCTATGATCCGGATCGGATATGTAGGCATCAATACCGAGCTTCCGAGCGCCAGCAGGACCTTCAGGCTCGCGGGCTATTCCGTCGGGAGGATGCTCGATACTGCATCTGCCAACCTCACGGCCCTCCAGCAGATCCTTACGTGGAATGTGGACCATGGGATATTCCTGTTTCGCATCACCTCCAACCTGATTCCCTTCGGGTCACATCCAATCAACCGGGGCGAGTGGAAGCAGGTCCTCAGGGACGAGTTCGCGAAGATCGGCCGGTTCATCAGGGACCAGGGCATGCGGGTATCCATGCACCCCGGCCAGCACCTGGTGCTCAACAGCCCCCATGAAGCAACCCACGAGAGCGCCCTGCGCGAGCTCGATTATCATGAGACTATTTTCTCTCTGATGGAGCTGGATTTCGACCACAGGATCGTGGTTCACGGGGGAGGGGCCTACGGAAACAAGGCAAAAGCGACCCGGGTGCTTGTAGCAAGGCTTTTGGAATGCGACAGCCGGATACGCCTGCGTCTGGCTCTGGAAAACGACGAGCGGGTCTTCACGGCGCAGAACATTCTCGCAATATGCCAAGAATCAGGGATACCCGGGGTCCTGGACGTGTTCCATCACCGGGTCCTACCGAGCCTTCCCGGCAAGGGCATCAGGGAAGTCATCCAAGCATTCACCCCTTCGTGGGCAGGCACAAGGCAGAAGATCCACTATTCCAACCAGGAACCCGGAAAGGTCCTGGGCAGCCACTCGTCGCAGGTGAACATCGACGCATTCAGCGGCTTCTACCAAGAGATCCATGATCTGGACCTGGACATCATGCTTGAGTCGAAAGACAAACAGGAATCGGTTCTGGCCCTGAGAAAGGCATTTCCCGAACTGAAGTGATCACACCGGCACAACATGCCCTGATGCGGATTGGTCAATCCTGTACAGAAAGTTTGTACTGCTCTTTAGGCCAGCGCACTGGCCGGAAGGCCTGGGACGAGGAGCCATGCATAACTCTTAGGAAATGTTCAGGTGGGCCTGTCTCTTCGTTATCATCTCTAAGAACAGAGAAAACTTTGTTAAGTACCGTTGCCACGAATTGGGATAAATAAATGCATGTTATTCTATCTTATAGCATCCGGAATAAATTAAATTTATCTTGCATCCTTGCAATTTGGAAGGTAGAGTTCCAATATGCAAGGAACATATATCCCCAGGTCCCTTGAGAGAGATGTCCGCCGTGGGCTCGATGAATTCCCGGCCGTTGCTGTCCTGGGTCCGAGGCAGTGTGGCAAATCGACTCTGGCAAAACATCTTATTGAAAGCTACCCGCACAGTATTTATCTCGATCTTGAACGTCCATCAGATGAACGCAAGCTTACTGATCCCGAGCTTTTTTTTGAGCACTACAGGGACAGACTTGTGTGTCTGGATGAGATCCAGCGAAAGCCGGAAATTTTTACCGTATTACGGAACGTGATTGATGAAAGGAAAAGGCCCGGCCAGTTTCTCATCCTTGGATCGGCCTCCGGTGACCTGCTGCGGCAAAGTTCCGAGAGCCTGGCTGGGCGCATTGCTCATCTTGAACTGGCACCCTTCGGCATGGGTGAGATTCCAAATCTTAAACTGAATACACTCTGGCTGCGGGGAGGATTCCCCTCAGCCCTGCTTGCCAAGGATGATTATGCAAGCTTCCGCTGGCGGCAGAACTTTGTCCGCACATTTCTTGAACGCGATATTCCCCAGCTTGGAATCCGCATACCAGCGGCCTCGATTGAGCGCCTCTGGCGCATGTGTGCTCACTATCACAGCCACGTGCTCAATCTTTCAGCCATTGGGAGTTCCCTGGGGATAACACACCATACCGCCCGCTCATATATCGATCTCTTAAGCAAGACATTCATGTTGAGGCTGCTGCCTCCTTACGAGTCAAATGCAAAGAAGAGGCTCGTAAAGTCACCGAAACTCTATATCCGGGACAGCGGGCTTCTGCATACTTTGCTGGGACTGAGAGAGTACGATGATCTGTTGGCGCATCCTGTATTTGGAGGGTCTTGGGAAGGATTTGCCATCGAAAATTTAGTAGCCTGTTTATCCGACTGGAACCCGAGCTTCTATCGCACCTCTGCCGGTGCAGAATTAGATCTGGTGCTGGAAAGAGGAAGGCATAAGATTGCAATCGAATGCAAGGCATCATCTTCGCCGGAAGTCACAAAGGGTTTCTGGTACGCCCTTGATGATATTCGGCCCGATGAAGCGTGGATCGTTGCTCCCGTAAGGGATACGTATCCTCTCAAAAAGGGAGTGAAAGTAACATCTTTGGGAGAGATCATACTACACCTTAAGAGGCAATTTCTCTGAGGCAACAAAATGTTCTTAAGAGCCTGCTCTCCGTCTGCGGATTCGGAACATGGTCTTTCTCCTGTGTGCGGGAAAAATCTCCAGCACAGGTGCGGCCGGAAAGAGGCTATTCAAGCAGGCAATTCATACCTGAAACATGGGTATTGTCGCGGAGCGAATAGTCCAGTATCGTATGCACATGGCTTTGCCCGGGCAGAACAGGACATCCGGGCCGCGGGAGAAGGCGGCGAGGTTCTTTTGCATCTGTGTCCTTCTGTGCCTGGCTGCGGCCCTTGCAGCAGGGCTCGCACTTCCGGGCTGTTCGCGCCAGGATTCAGCCCTGCTTGAAACACCCCAGGTGCGGTTCTGGAAGAACTTTTTCTTTACAGAGGGCGCCCCAATACAGGACGACGGGACCATGGAATTCACCTGCATTCCCATTCCCCCACCCGGACATCAGCCGCCCGGCAGCGGGCTCGTCTGCAACGAGTCGGACAGCGTATGCCTGGTGATCGACACCGGATATCTTCAGGAGCAGGGCAGGGTGGTTCGCGGAGAGCCCGACTCGTCGGTTTCCCTGTACTATCCTGAAGAGAAGCGCATGTGCCGGTTCATGAGCATCGGGACTACAGGGGGCGTACACGGCGGCGTGTGGGTGTCGCAGCGGGTGTTTGTGGTGTTCGGGCTCTCGGAACAGAGCGGCTTTCTCTACAGGGCCGATCTCGATGAAGGCGTGGTCAGGAAATATGTTGTTCCTGCATCCTTCCGGAAACCGGATGCAGTCGAAGAGAGATACTTCTCAGCTGTCTGGGGACGAACAGCGGAAGAGAGGGGCGACAGGGGTCCTGGGAAAAGCCTGCAGGGTCGCGGGCCCTTCTAGGAACCGAGAGTAATTCAAGGGAGAGGCCTGCTAAGGGTGGACGGCACTTGAAAACCATTATTGCATACAGGAGGGTATGCAGATGTCACACAAGAAACCAGACACGGGTTCAGACAAGCTGAGCGATTTCTTGGCAGAAGCGAGGCGCAGCAGGGAGGAGCGCGAGAAGGGCTATCGTGAACAGGCGCTTAAGATCTTTCCCTGGGTCTGCGCTCGGTGCGGCCGTGAGTTCTCGGGCAGGAAGCTGCGCGAGCTCACGGTTCACCACAAGGACCACAACCACGACAACAACCCGCCCGACGGAAGCAACTGGGAGCTCCTGTGCGTCTACTGCCATGACATCGAACATTCCCGTGATGTCGACGGCCAGTGGTATGGAGAAGAAACCCGGACGGATAAGCCAGGCACGACCCACACCTACAAGGCCTTCGCCGGCCTCGATGCCCTGCTCAAGAGCAAGAAGGACCGGTAGAGCGAACCTTGTCCACATGCATGTTTTTTTATGAAGACATGAGGGAAAAAAAGCTGTAGAGTGCCAGCTATGATGATCACGCGCCGAGCCTCTCTTGTTCTGAAAAAAAGAGAAGGGGTATTGCTTTTTTCCAGGTTTGCTTCATACATAATATCGAGGACATTTTTTATTGAATGAACGATTCGCGTGATTGAAAACAACGTATAGATAAGAGACGTTTCGGCTGGCATGCCCCTCGATTCCCGCCTTACGTATCTGCAAGCTGAATAATTGAAAAACCCTAAAGGAGAACCATTTATGAACATCTACGTAGGAAACCTGGCGTACAGTGTCACGGAAGACGATTTACGGTCGGCATTCCAAGGCTTTGGCGAGATCATGAGCGTTAACATCATCAAAGACAAATTCAGCGGTCAGTCCAAGGGCTTCGGTTTTGTCGAGATGCCGTCCGCAGAGGAGGCACGGTCCGCCATCAATGAGATGAACGGCAAAGAGTTCAAGGGCAGGGCCTTGAATGTCAACGAGGCGCGCCCGAGATCCGAAGGCGGTTCTTCGCGGGGCGGCGGACGAGGGTTCGGCGGTCCCATGAGGGGAGGCAGAGGCGGCCACAGCGGCGGTGGGCGAAGAACCGGCGGACGCTACTAGCCAGGTTGTTCACCTGCTGAGGCCGAGCTTCATGTTTGAATGAAGCCGGCCGCTACAGCCGCCGGGCCGGGATGCCGGCGGCTGAGCTTCCAGAGGATGCCGTGCGGCCCTGATCCTCCTCCTGTGTACCCCCTTGCCAGGGGTTCTCGGTAAGGCTTGCGGATCTGACAGGCTCTTAGAGCCTGTCCTGAAAACTCCATACCATTGGCCGTCCTTTCAAAAAGGTGCTGCAGTATGTCCGGCGGGGAACACCCCTGTTCTCTTGTGCTTGCACAAGAGAACAGGACCTGCTAGAGAATTCCTGCAGTGCAGTGGGAGAGCGGCGTGATGGTGAGTCTGGATACGATCAACACTCTGGCGGGCGTCTGCCTGATCATGTTCGGAAGGCGGCTCTACTGGCTCTTCGTGGGCCTGGTGGTCATGCTGTACGGGCTTCTCGCCTCGCCCCAGCTCCTCCTTGGCCGGCCCGGCTGGATGGTCGTCGCCGTTGCCCTCGGGGCGGGAGCGCTTGCGGGTATCCTGGCGGTGTTTTTCAAACGCACCGTCATGGCGGTTGGCGGTTTCCTTGCCGGGGGGTTCTTTGCCTTTTCTCTTGCGCACCATTTTCACCTGACCATGGAATATGCACCATGGATCGCTGGCGCGATCGCAGGCATCCTGTGCGCGGTGCTCTTCTCCGTGTTCTTCGACTGGTCAATCATCATCCTGTCTTCCCTGATCGGTTCCCTGCTCATCACGCAGTCGTTCCATGAAGGCACTGCGGCCAGCGTGATCATCTTCACGGCCTTAAGTATAGCGGGCGTGGTTGCGCAGGCGGCCGTGATGCAGAAAGGCGGAGCGAAATGATGCTCCAAGTCCCGAAACGGAGCGCGCGCCGCCCCTGAGAGCCCATGGAAAGCGGCTGGAAGCGGTTTTGTTTCCTGCCCGATCCCTTATTATAGACTTATCCAATGATCATTGTCCTGCTCGTGATTCAGGGAAAAGGGGGATCGCATGGAAGGCATTCAAACTCTGTCCAGGCTCGATGCCGCCCTGATAAGCGAAAAAAAGACCATCGATTTCTTCGTGGAACAGGCAAAACGCATCAGAAATCCGCTGGGCAAGGAGATGTTAAAAGACCTTGCCGAGAAGGGGCGCAGGAATTTCAGGATGCTCTACCGGCTTCGCAGGCGGCGGATAGGCAAAAGACTCACGGCGAGCGATTCTGCGGGGGAACCTGTCTTCGTCTTCGGAGACAGGGCTGATGATTTCGAAACCGGACTCTCCCGTGAGATTGCACGGGCGCTCACAGACTATGATGATTACACCATACTCGAAGCGGCTTCATCTCTTATCGAGAAGGCCTCGACATATTTCTCTCACTTCAGCGGAATGATCAAGGATCCGGCTGAGAAGGAACTCTTCCGATCGCTCGCCGGCATGAAACGCGAGAATTTCCTCGACATAAGGGATGTCGAGGAATATCTGAAAGACCCGGCCTCGTGGTTTGCCGAGAAGGAACACCACGGAATCGACGGCGCCTGAAGACGTGCCGCAGGCGCACTGATCTTTCCGGCAGGCTTCAAATAACCATGCTTTTGATTGGCAAGGGGCACGGCCGGTAGGTACCTCAAGCACGTGAAGAAACGTGCACAAGGGGGATATTCGCGCCTTGATTAACCTCCTGAATTTCTCTATAACTTCTGTATACATAAGATGCCATCAGCAGGCATACAGGGGGGCGAGTGATGAGCAACGATGCGGCACGGGTAGTGAAGAAAGTTCAGGAGAACCGGGAGATCACCTCCCTGTTCATTGATGGATACGGCGAATCGTTCAGGAAGCGGCGAGCAGGCCAGTTTCTCACTCTGAAGATCATGCAGGACGGCCAGTGGAGCAAGCCTCACCCGTTCACCATTTCCTGCGCACCGGAAGACCCCCTGCTCAGGGTCACCATCAAGAAGCTCGGCGAGTTCACCTCACTGATCCCTGAGCTGAAAGAGGGCGATCCTGTGATCGTATCCGGTCCGTACGGGACATTCTGCAGGGATATCGATACTCACGGAGAGATCGTGATGATCGCCGGCGGCGTGGGCATCACCCCCTTCCTGAGCGTGCTCAGACACTTCAGGAATATCCATGCACACAACAGAGTGCTTTTGCTGTGGTCGAACAAGTCACTCGACGATGCGTTTGCCCTTGACGAGCTGAACGCCATGAGCAGGGAGATCCCCCTGACGATCGTGCACAACTTAAGCAGGGAGGCTCCGGAGGCCGATTTGAGCGGATATGCCCGTCAGGACTTTCCGGATGTCTTCTATGAGCCCGGGCGGTGCAACAGGGATCTGATGAAGAAATACCTGCCTTCCGGAGAGTCGGCCATGTTTCTCTGCGGTCCTCCCCCCATGCAGGACTACATCCTGGGCGAGCTGGAAGCGATGGATGTGGAAGCCGGGTCTGTGGAAAAGGAAAGTTTTACCTGGAAGGGCGTCCGCTAGGCATTCCATGCCCGCCGGCGGCTGGGATAGCGTCCTCCTGGGCCTCAAACGGAGGGCATAAGGCCAAGGTTCCCATTTCCGGTAAAACAAGGAGGTGAGTCGTTGGCTGAAACCGGGATATTCCAGGCCCTGCTCGTTACCACGGCGGCGGGCCTGTCCACGGCCATAGGCAGTGTCATGGGGCTGTATTCCCGGAGACCCTCGGCCTCGTTCATCGGGTTTTCCCTGGGGTTTTCCGCCGGGATCATGGTGCTCGTGGCGTTCGGTGAGCTGCTCCCCACGGCGGTCGCGGTCCCTGCGCTGGGGTTCGTGGGGGCCTATGGCGCGTTTTTCGCCGGTATGATGACCTACTTTCTCATCGATCTGGTGATCCCCCATGAATACATCGGCCAGCACGACCACGCCGTCGTGGTGTCCGGTGATGCCGGAACGCATTCCCTGGAAGGACTGGAGAAAACCGGGCTTCTGGTGATGCTCGGCATCACCATCCACAACTTCCCTGAAGGCATGGCCACCTTTGTCGGAGCCATGGAAGACTTGAGAGTGGGCGTGGCGCTTGGCATTGCCATCGCTATTCACAACATCCCCGAGGGCCTGGCTATTTCCGCACCGGTGTACTTTGCATCGGGCAGCCGGAAAAAGGCCTTTCTCTGGTCGCTTTCTTCCGGGATCAGTGAGATTGCGGGTGCGCTCCTCGCCGCTGCTGTTCTCATGCCCTTTTTGTCAGAGACGGTGATGGGCATCACCCTGGCGTGCGTGGCAGGAATCATGGTGGCTATCTCTCTGGATGAGCTCATCCCCGTGGCCAAAACCCTCGATTCCGAGCACGGCCCCATTCTCGGGGTGATAACAGGAATGATGGTTATGGCGATAGGCCTGTATCTGCTGAAGTAGGCGAAGATATCGAAAGACGGGTCAGCTCTCGTCGAGGATGATTCCCACGGGGCAGTGGTCCGAGCCGGCGATGTGATCGAGAATGAATGCGTCCTTGAGCATGGCTTTGAGCGAAGAAGAGATGCAGAAATAGTCGATCCGCCACCCGATCCCCTTGGCCCGGGCGTTGAACCGGTAGGACCACCAGGTGTAGTGGGCGGGCTCCTGATTGAAAAACCTGAATGTGTCGATGAAGCCGCTCTCTACGATCTTATCAAACGAGCTGCGCTCCTCGGGGGTGAATCCAGCGTTGTGGACGTTCGCTTTCGGGTTCTTGAGGTCGATTTCCTTGTGGGCGACGTTGAGATCGCCGCAGAATACGACCGGCCGGGTCTGCTCGAGATTTTTGAGATAAGCGAGGAAATCTGCGTCCCACTTCATGCGGTAGTCGAGCCTGGTCAGGCCGCGCTGGGAATTGGGGGTGTAGACATTCACGAGGAAGAAGTGCGGGAACTCCAGGGTGATGATCCTTCCCTCCCGGTCGTGCTCGGGAATGCCCATGCCGTACGATACCGACAGGGGCTCCCTGCGCGAGAAGACGGCTGTTCCCGAATATCCCTTTATCTCGGAATGGTTCCAATACTGCAGGTAGCCCGGGAGATCGACGACGATTTCACCGTTGCCGGCCCTTGTTTCCTGTATGCACACGACATCTGCGCAAAAAGAGAGCACCTTTTCCTGAAACCCGTTCTTCAGCGCCGCCCTGAGCCCGTTGACATTCCATGAGATCAGCTTCATCCCCTTTTAAGTCATCTCCTCCAATATTGGTTCTTGTTGTTATTCTATTACCCTGAAGGGTTTCGTGCGTCAAATCATCTTCCGGTTGACCGGCAAAACAGGATCGGTATTAGGTATCAAGAAAGGCATCTGTTCTTGATGAAAGGGAGGTCCCCGATCATGAAAAGAGTTGCGCTCCTTCGACACCGAGGCTACGAGCTGCCCGCGCTCAAGGAGACCATGCTCCGAGGCCTTGACGGCATCGGCTTTTCACTTACGTCGTTCCGCGGGGCGCGGGTCGTTCTGAAGCCGAATCTCCTCTCGGCTTCCCTGCCTCAGAGCGCAGTGGTCACCCACCCGCATTTCTTCCGCGCAGCGGCCGAGATCGTCATTGACCACGGAGGAAGGCCGGTTCTGGCCGAGTCTCCTGCCGTGTCGTCCCTCGGAAACGCCCTGAAGACGGCGGGATACGCACCGGTGATCAAGGACCTCGGTATCCCGGTGGCCGATCTGTCCAAAATCGGGAAGCTCTCCTATCCCGCCGGCAGGAGGATGAAATCCTTCGAGATCACCCGCGCCTTCTTCGATGCGGACATGATCGTCAACCTGCCCAAGTTCAAGACCCATGGGCTCACCTATATCACCGCAGCGGTGAAGAACCTTTTCGGGGCCGTGCCCGGGTTGCGGAAGTCCCAGATGCATCTCAAGTTTCCGGAAAAGGACGATTTCTGCAGTTTTATCCTGGACCTGTACGGAGCCTTTCTCAATGGATTCGATCCCTCCAAGACCATGGTCCATATCATGGACGCCATTATCGCCATGGAGGGTGAAGGCCCCGGGACCACGGGCAGGCCCCGGGCCATGAATGCGGTGATCGCCGGCCTCGATGCCCTGGCAGTAGACTGGGTAGCCGTACAGGTGAGCGGCCTCGATATCAGGCTCTGCACCACCCTGACCGAGGGATTTCAGAGGGGGTTCGGGATCACGTCGGGAGAAGAGGTGGGTGTTGTCGGTGAGACGATCGAAGAAATGCGCGTGCATGACTTCCGCGAGCCGCAGAAACCAGGGGCGACAAGGTTTCTCCGGGTCCCCCTGATCCACAGGGCCATGAAGAATCTGTTCACCGACCGCCCGGTGCCGGTGGCCGGGCGCTGCACGCTCTGCTATCAGTGCATGCAAATCTGCCCTGCCCATGCGATCGGCAGGGCGGAAGCGGGAGAAAGGACGCCCCGGTTCGACAAAAGTGCGTGCATCCGGTGCCTCTGCTGCCTGGAGGTGTGTCCTGAAGAGGCTATTTCCCTGAACAAGGGCCCTCTCCGGTGGATGATGCAGTGAGCCCGGGAGACGATGCAGACCCGGCAAGGATGGATGCCCTCTGTAAAACGGATGGAACGTGATCGTATGTGAGGCGCAAGGATTCTCTGGAAAAAGAAATCGTTGTGGTGTAACTATATGCTATATCGCCTTAAAGGAGGCTGCCATGAAAGCCCGTCACGAGCTGGAAAAGGTATTCGCCGACATCCACGATCATCAGGATATGGCATCGTTTTTTGAGGAGATATTCACGCCCAAGGAGATCAAAGACCTTGAGCTCAGGTGGGAGTTGCTCAAGGAGCTTCATGCCGGACAACCCCAGAGAAGCATTGCGGCGCGTCATCAGATCAGTCTCTGCAAGATAACCAGGGGCTCGAGGATTCTGAAGAAGCCGGGGTCGGTGACCAAGAGGCTGCTCGATAGATACTACGGCCCCCGCGAGGGCTGAGTAACGGCGCCGCACCCGGCGGCGCTGTGTCTGAGCTTGCTGCGGCCCCCCTTTTTAAGGGCCGGCGAACATCCTGCTGAGCTTCAGTGGCTGCTTCATAAAGGAATGATTCTTTTCCCTGCTGAGCAGGGTATGCTTTATACAAGCGATTTCCCGCCGTGCCGGGGATGAGCGGGGAGGGATGTCATGAAGGATGGAATTGGGGAGAGGTTTCAGAGAGAGACCAAGTATGACCGGAGGCGGATGCCCAGAGGGTCTTTGGATCTGGACGGGAAGCCGCCCGCCTTCAAGGATTATCCTCACGCACATAAGATAGCGCTGCCCGCGGTCGACAGATGCGGCGACATGAGCCTGTATGAGGCCCTGCTCAGGAGAAAGAGTCTCCGCCGCTTTCTCGACACCCCGATCCCGCTGGAGAACCTCTCATCCCTTTTGTGGACCTCGGGCGGCATACAGCGAAAGGAGATGGGCTTTGCCTTCCGCACGTTCCCTTCGGCCGGGGCGCTCTACCCGGTGGAGTCCTATGTGATCGCAGCACGGGTTGCAGGGCTGGAGCAGGGGGTATACCACTATCAGGTGAAGTCGCACCAGCTAGAAGAGTTGAGGCTGGGAGACTTCAGCGAGGCAACGGCCCGCGCAGCCCTGGGCCAGGAAATGTGCGCCCGTGCCGCTGCGGTCATCGTCTTTACCGCAGTGTTCGGGAGGACGGTGTGGAAATACCGGCAGCGGGGCTACCGGTATGTATACATCGAGGCGGGCCATATGGCACAGAACCTCTCCCTCGCCTGCATCAGCATGGGGCTCGGGTGCTGCCACATAGGCGCCTTGTTCGACAATGAGGTCAACGAGATCATCGGCGTGGACGGCATTCAGGAGAGCGTGCTGTACATGAGTGCGGTTGGACATACCGGGATGTACGTATAGGCGCGCATCTTTCAAGGCATGCGCTGCTCATTGCAGCCGGGAAGTGTGTCTTACCGTCTGAAGCCGCCTGTCGAGAGAGAGGCCTTGGGTTCAATCCGAGTGAGGGTCTATGGGGAGATACTCACCGTTAGAATGTGAACCCAAGGCGTACTTTTAATGATAATAGTGCCCAAGGTGAAGTCAAGATACTGATGCAAAATGTGAAAAGTAGAGACGTATCGTTTTTCATCTGTTGAAATAAAATCCAGATCAAAATAAATTTTTTCTGAGACTTTTCCGATAGGTGCTCTGAAGAATGATGTAATTGTTCAAGGGGGAACTCTTACTTGATGCTCCGGGACGCGCAAGAAACAGCGGGCGAGAGGCTGTTTTTCGCCATGCATGCCGCCTGCGGTCCTGCCTGAGGATGGTTTTCATGGCAAGGAAGCCGACATACCAGGATCTGGAGCGGAAGATATCCGAGCTCAATATGCGGCTTGGAGACTACCGCGAGCGTTTTGCCGAGATCTCACGAAACATCACTGAGTTTGTGTTCGAGCACGATCTTGAGGGTAATGTCACCGAACTCAACCCCCACTATACCGGAAGGCTCGGGTTGTATCGCGAAGACATGGTGGGCAAAAACGCACGCAGCTTGATACCGAAGCCTTTCCGCAAACAATTCGACGACTATCTCAAGCGGGTCATATCCAACGGTAAGGACGAAGGCCTCATGCAGGTGGTATCAAAGGACGGCAAATCTCATGTCATTGAATACAACAACATCCTTGTCACGAACAAAGACGGAAAAAAGATGGTGCAGGGTGTGGCCCGTGATGTCACCGAACGCCTGGAGACAGAACATGCTCTCATCGAGAGCGACACCCGGTTCCGGATCATACTCGACTCTATAGAAGACGGGTACTTCGAGGTGGATCTGGCAGGCAACTTCACCTTTTTCAACAGCCGGATTCCCGAACACATGGGCTACACCGAAGAAGAGATGATGGGCATGAACTACCGGCGCCTTATGGACACGGCCAATGCCGAGTATATCTATAACGTGTTCCACAAGATCTTCATCACTGGTGAATCCGTCAAGTCGATCGAGTGGGAGCTCATAAAAAAAGACGGGTCTCGTTTTATCGCAGACACCTCGGTCTCCCTGAAAAGAAACCGCAAGGGCGAACCGGTCGGGTTCCAGGGGATCATCCGTGATGTCACCGAGCGCAAACGGTTCGAGCAGGAACTCGCCTACATGGCGTATCATGATCCCCTCACCGGGCTGTTCAACCGGAAGGCCTTCGTGGAAAAGCTCACCGAGACCATCAGGGAGGCCAGGCGCTACCACGGCAGAAGGGCGGTGTTGTTTCTGGACCTGGATTCATTCAAAAAGGTCAATGACATCCATGGCCACGAAATCGGTGACAGGCTTCTTACCGAGGTGGCGGCCAGGCTCAGGCGGGCCGTGCGTGAGAGCGATTTTGTGTGCAGACTCGGCGGCGACGAATTTTCGATCATCCTCACCAACTCCCGCAACCTCAACGCGGAGCTGGTGGCAGGGAGGATTGTCGAGGCGCTGTGCATGCCTTACCATATCATGGGCATCACCATCGATTTCATCTCCACCAGCATCGGGATCAGCATCTATCCCGAAGACGGCCTTGATGCAGAGGTGCTTCTAAAGCGAGCCGACGAGGCAATGTACCATGCAAAGGAGCGCAAGAGCTGCTTCGTGCACTGCAGTGAAGTCCGTGACACCCCATCGCCGGCGCCGTAAAGGAAGGCGCACGGTCCTTCTAATTATTACCGGATTTATGATATGTGCCGGAAATTTTCGGTGTTGCCGGATGGTTTCTCAATACACCCCTGCCAAAGGAGATTCGGCGGGGAAGAGGAGAGAGAAGGGCGGCTATAAGAACCTTGCGCTATTTCTTCGCGTCCAGAGGAATGACCGTCTTCGCCGCGTTGGTCATCTGGCAGCTTCCTTCGAAAACCACCCCTTCGTCTACGATGAGTGAAGGCGTGCTGATATTGCCGTAAAGCCTGCCGTTGCCTTTGATCTCCACCTGTTTGGCGGCCTTGAGGTTTCCGTGGACTTCTCCGCGCACGATGATCGTGTCGGCCTGGATCTCTGCATGGACCAGGGCACCGTCGCCGACGGCGAGGATACCGCTGGTGATCACTTCTCCCTTGAATTTGCCGTCGATCCGCAAGGTGCCTTCAAAAATCAGTTTACCTTCGAAATCAGTGCCCTTGCCGAGCAGGCCCACGATATTATCCATGTTCGAACCGTTCTTTATCCCCATCTCGCTCCTCCGGAAAAATCCCATGGCGCATCGATATCCTTTCTCCTCGCCTGAGGGTAATCATTATTGCTCTCTGCCGGTTCATATCGTCTCGTGCTGTTCAATACTTGAGAAAGAATATTCGACATCCCGCATATCCTGCAAGAACGCACCAGGACACATGGGGTGTTTACGAGTCGCTACTATAATATCCAGAGTACAGATCTGCAAGGGTTTGTTTTCATACAGTTAAAAAAGGTTGCCTGAGGGCAGGGCCGCTCCATCATACGAGCGTGGATTGAAGGGTCTTCCCAGCTGCTGGGGGCAAGAGTTGGCCCTCCTTACCGGTCAGCTCAAAGTGTGTTAGAGGAGTGCATCTTCCGGGCGATTTCAGAATTAAACCAGGGCCGGAGACCGCCCTTCCATGGGCCGTGCTGTTGTGATTGCCGCGCTCATTCCATGAGCGCGGTATACGCCTGTCTGATTTCCTTGAAACGTTCTTCGGCCAGCACCCTGAATTCCTCGCCCAGGTGCTGGACCTTGTCGGGATGGTATTTGTTCGCGAGCGTCCGGTAGGCCTTCTGGATCTCATCCCTGGACGCCCCCCGGTTGAGACCGAGCACGGAATAGGGGTCTTTGGGACCGGACGCACGGCTTGAGGAGCCTTTAGCCCCGGAGCCGGACCGTGGGCCCGCGGTTGAATCCTGCCTTGCATATTCCCATCTCCGGCCGCCGGAATCTCCGGTACGGGCGAATCGGCCCGTAACCGGGAAGAGCACATACCGGTACAGGAGATAGAGGACGAACAGATCGTCGAGCCAGCCCCAGCCGATGAGAAAATCCGGCAGCAGGTCATAGGGGCTCGCGGCATAGGCTGCGGCGAGCAGGATCATGATGATCTTTTTCATGCGTTTCTCACCTGTCTCTGACTGTGAGTTGGAGGTTTGGTTTGCTTTGTATCACAAGCACGATCTCGTATCCACTTCTCATGTGTTCATTCGTTCACGGCACACCGAAATCGTGTGCTGGCCCCGAGCCTGGCTGCTCTCATGGGTGCTGATGGCCAGGTTGAATCGCAGCCCGGCCTCCCTGAGAACGACATGCAGGGCGGCACCCTGTCCCCGGTCGTGCATCCCATTGTGACACGGGCCGGATGAAACCTGAAGAATGGATCAAAAAGGCCCGTTATTTAAAAGAAAGGGCCTTCGTACACTGTCTCACACCTCGATGGCATCCCCTGTCATAAGCTCTTCAGCTGTGATGGCCTCGGCCATGAGCTGGCCGATGGTCCGGGAAAAGCGCGAGGGGTCTTCAACCTTGCCCCCCTCGGCGACCACGGCCAGGTCATAGAGGAGCCGGGCGTAATCCTTGAGAACCGGATTGGTCCGGTCCTTTTCGTAGACAAACTTGACGTTTGCGATGGCCGGATGATCGATGTTGATCTCGAGCACCCTTTTCACGGGCTGTGTCTTCTGGCCCGTAGCCCGCAGAATCTTCTCCATGTAGGCGCTCATGTCGTACGCCTCGCCGGAAAGGCACGAGAGCGAGTCCTTGAGGTGGGTCGAGGGCTTGACTTCCTTGACCAGGTCCTTGAGCTCGTCCTTGAGAAAGGCCATGAAGCCGCTGAACTCGCCTGATTTTTTATCGTCCGGTTTGTCCAGGCCCAGATCGCCCTTTTCCGCGCTCGTGAACTTCTTGTCCTCGTACTGTCCCAGGTGCTGTACCACCCACTCGTCGATGGGGTCGGTCATGAGCACCACCTCCAGGTCCTTCTCCTTGAGACGCTCCAGGTGCGGGCTGTTGGACAGAGCGGCAAAGTTATCGCCCGTGATGTAATAGATTTCGTCCTGTCCGGGCTGCATCCGCTCCAGATAGTTTTGAAGCGACACGAACTTCCCTTCTGACTTGGTGGTGCGGTATCTGAGCAGTTTTGCGATCCGCTCCCGGTTTTCGCGGTCCGTGGGGATGCCGATCTTCAGGATGGCTCCGAACTCGGAGAAGAACTTCTCGTACTTTTCGGGCTCCATGTTTTCCAGCAGGTCGAAGATCCGCTTGAGAAGATTTTTCCGGATGTTCCTCACCAGGGAGTCATGCTGCAGGATCTCGCGGCTGATGTTGAGGTTCAGGTCCGGGGCATCTACAACACCGTAGATGAACCCGAGATATTCGGGCATGAGCTCCCGGCAGTCGTCCATGATGAAGACCCGCTTGCTGTAGAGGTGGATGCCGTGCCTTCGCTCCCGCAGGGTGAAGTCGAAGGGGAGGCGGGATGGGATGTACAGCAGGGCCTGGTATTCGGTGGTGCCTTCGAACCGGATGTGGAGATGCGCCAGCGGCGCCTCCCAGTCGTGGCTGATATGTTTGTAGAACTCGGTGTATTCCTCTTCGGAGACCTCGGTGCGGTTCTTGGTCCAGATGGCCTTCATGGAGTTGAGCGTCTCCTGCTTCTTCACGGTGCGGGTGGTCGAGCCGATGGGCTTGCCGTCCTTGTCCTTGATGAGCTGGTCATCCGGGATCGGCTCCTGGCGTTCGACGTCCATGACGATGGGGTAGCTCACGAAGTCGGAATGACGCTTCACGATGCCGCGGATGGTCCACTCGTCGGTGTAGTCTGGCTCGTCGTCGCCTGGTTGTCTCAGCTTCAGCGTCACCGCGGTGCCGCGGGAGTCCTTTTCCGCCTCCTCCACAGTGTAGGAACCGTCGCCTGAAGATTCCCACCTGACCGCCTTTTCCTGGCCCGCAGCCCGGGTGAGAAGCGTGACCTTTTCCGCCACGATAAAGGAGCTGTAGAACCCGACCCCGAACTGGCCGATGAGCTCGGGCAAGAGGCTGTCTTTGCCCTTGGCCTTTTCCATGGCCTCGAGAAAGGCCCGGGTTCCGCTCTGGGCGATGGTCCCGATGTTCTCGATCACTTCGTCATAGGTCATGCCGATGCCGTTGTCCTCTACGGTGATGGTCCGGTTCTGCCTGTCCGGTATGATCCTGATCCTGAACTCGGTGTCCTGCCCGAGGATGTTTGGATCGGTCTGTGACTTGAACCTGATCTTGTCGATGGCGTCCGAGGCGTTTGATATCAGCTCCCGCAGAAAGATCTCGGGATGGGAATAGAGTGAGTTGATGATGAGTTTCATCAACTGCTGCACCTCGGTCTTGAACTGGCGGGTTTCCTTCTTGTGATCCATGATTCCTCCACTTGCTTGTTCGGTTATGAATAGGCATGAATATCACCCGTTTACCTAGGTTCTCAAGCGGGAATATTCAAGGCCCTGCATGAAGTTTTTTTTCACCCGGATTGCATTGCATTCCCTTGAACTTTCGAATGGATTGGGTTATCGTGCAGCACCATAGCACTCATGAAACGGTTCAACACAAAGGAGCGGCAACTGCTGTGGAATTCGATGCGTGCATGAAGCATAAGCTCGTCCGCAAGAGCGTGCGGGAGTTCGCGGAGGCCGAGCTCGGACCCATCGCCCACGAGATCGACCAGGAGGCTCGGTTTCCTCTTGAGGTCGTTGAGAAGATGCGGCCATTGAACTTCTTCGGGCTCCAGGTGCCGAAGGAGTACGGCGGCGCCGGGATCGACAGCATCAGCTACGCGATCGCCATCGAGGAGATCTCCCGGGTGAGCGGTTCAATAGGCCTGTGCATCACGGTCCACAACAGCGTGGGGATATCCCCGATTCTCAAATACGGCACACAAGAGCAGAAGGAGCGCTTTGTGCCCAGACTCGCGAGCGGTGAGTGCATCGGCGCATTCTGCCTCACCGAGGCCAATGCCGGCTCGGACGCGGGCGGCGTGGAGACCCATGCGGTTTTCGACAATGGGCAGTACGTGATCAACGGCACCAAGATCTTCGTGACCAACGGCGGGGTGTGCAGCCTTCCGCTGATCTTTGCCATCACCGATTCGCAGGCCAAACCGGGCCGGAATGCGAGCGTGTTCATAATAGAGAAGGGGACGCCCGGGTTCTCCGTGGGAGAGATCGAAGATCTGTGCGGCATGCGGGCGAACCCCGTGTCCTCGCTGTTCTTCGAGGATTGCCGGGTCGGGCCGGAGAATTTGCTCGGCCGCGAGGGCGACGGCCTGAAGATCGGGCTCGACGCGCTCGATGCCGGCAGGATCGGGATCGGGGCCCAGGCAGTTGGAATCGCCCAGGCGGCCTATGAGGCATCGGTCAAGTACTCCCGGGAGCGGCAGCAGTTCAAGAAGCCCATTTCGTCGTTTCAGTCAATCCAGAACATGCTCGCCGACATGGCAACCGAGATCGACGCGGCACGCCTGCTGGTATATCGAGCCTGCGCACGCAAGGACAGCGGCAAGCCCTTCGGCAAGGAGGCCTCCATGGCCAAGCTCTATGCCAGCGCCACTGCGTCGAGGGTGACCGGAAAGGCCGTACAGATCCACGGCGGCTACGGCTACAGCAAGGAGTATGACGTGGAGCGTTATTTCCGCGACGCCAAGGTGACCGAAATCTACGAGGGAACGAGCGAGATCCAGCGCATGGTGATATCGCGGGCCATCCTGGCCGAGCCGGTGTGAAGAGGGCGACAACGATGCTGAAAATGATCGTATGCATGAAGCAGGTGCCCATGGTAAGCGACCTTCCGTGGGACCCGGTGACCGGCACCCTCACCAGAGATGCCGCCGAGGGCATGATGAACCCTGCCTGCAAGCACGCGCTAGAGGCCGCGCTGGAGCTCAAGGAGCGCCACGGCGGGCACATCACGGCAATAACCATGGGGCCGCCCATGGCAGAGGAGATCCTCCGGGAGGCCATCGCCCTGGGAGCGGACCGCTGCCTCATGGTGTCGGACCGGAAGATGGCCGGCGCGGACACTCTTGCCACCTCGTTCACCCTTGCACGGGCCATCGAGATCTTCTGCCCCGACTTCGACCTGATCCTTTGCGGATGCCACACCTCTGACAGCGAGACCGCCCAGGTGGGGCCCCAGCTCTCCGAGGAGCTGAACATCCCGTCGATCGCGGTTGTGGAAGACCTCGAACTCCACGGGAACACCCTGCGGGTAAAACGGGTGTCGGACAACTTCCTCGAAACCCTGGAGATGGACCTGCCCGGGCTCGTCACGGTGGCCACCGGCTTCCATGTACCCCGCTACGCATCCATGGCAGGACTGCACGATGCGTTCAGAGAGCCCGGCATCCTGACCGTGGGGGCGCATGATCTGGGTGTCAGCGAAAGCGTAGTGGGGTTGAAGGGATCGGCAACCCGGATCGTGGATATCTTCTCTCCTGTTGCGAAGAAGGAAAACATCGTGCTCAAAGGGGCCCCCAAGAAGATTGTGGAAGAGCTTCTCGACCGGTTCGACGACAAGATCGGGAGTCTTATCCGCAAAGACCTCAAGGCGGTGGGATAACCAATGGCTCAGAAAAGACGAAGCATCTGGGTATTCGGCGATTATCGCAACTATTTTCAGAACCGGGTGACCCTGCAGCTTCTCTCGCGTGCAACCGACCTGGCAAAGAAGATCGACGCCGAGGTGTGCGCCACGGTGTTCGGTCACGAGGTGGACGAGTGGGTTGGAGAGTACATCGCGCACGGGGCCTCGAAGGTCTATGTCTGCGACAACCCCAAGCTCAAGTATTACAGCACAGACACCTACGTGGCGCTGATGGAGCGGATCGTGAGTCAGTACGGCCCGGAAATCATCCTGGTGGGCGCCACCTCGTTCGGCAGGGAATTCACCCCCCGCCTGGCAAAGCGCCTCAAAACCGGGCTGACCGCGGACTGTGTGGGCCTGGACATCAACGACGAGGGCCTGCTGGTGCAGACTGCGCCGGCCTTTGGAGGGAGCCTTCTCACCAGAATCATCACCCCGGAGAAAAGGCCTCAGATGGCGACCGTCCGGCCGGGGGTGTTCCAGGAGATACCCCACAACTACCAGGCCAAAGGCGAGATCGTGAATGTGCCCCTGCCCGGCGATCTTCCCAGGGACAGGGTCAGGCTCCTAAGCTCCGAACGTCAGCCGGCCAGGGAGCAGAAGCTCGGCGAGGCCCCGGTGGTTGTGTGCGGAGGCCGGGGCATGGGAAGCAAGGCCAGGTTCAAAAACCTCTACGAGCTGGCAAGGGTGCTGGGCGGCGAGGTGGGTGCAACTCGGCCCGTGGTCTATGCCAAGTGGGCTGATGAGGACGCCCTGGTGGGCCAGGCCGACCGGCACATCAGCCCTAAGGTGCTCTTCTCGTTCGGGGTCTCGGGCGCCATCCAGCACACGGCAGGGATCAAAAACGCCGGATTCATCATTGCAGTCAACAAGAACCCCAACGCCGCCATGATGAAGATGGCCGACGTCGCCATTGTGGCCGATGCAAGTCAGGTCTGCACAGCCCTGATCAGAGAGCTCAAGAAACGCATCCGCACCTGATTACGCCCGCGAGGGCGCTTTCTACTCAGCCCGGGGTGATATCAGGCAAAGAGCTTCTTTGCGGTCTCGGCCACCATCTTTCCCTGGAAGCGCGCACCATTGAGCTCTAACTCGCTGGGCATACGCTCGCCGCTGGAGCCGGCAATGGTCGAGGCGCCATAGGGGGAGCAGCCTGCGATCTCATCCATGGTCATCTGCCCCTTGAAGCTGTAGGGAAGCCCCACCAGGATCATGCCGAAGTGGAGGAGATTGACATGAAAGGAGAGAATGGTAGACTCCTGACCGCCGTGCTGCGTTCCACTGCTCGTGAACACGCTCCCTACCTTTCCCACCAGCTTATCCGCGGCCCACAGAGCCCCTGCAGCATCGAGAAACTGGCGCATCTGACCGGTCATGTTTCCATATCGTGTGGGGGTGCCGAAAATGATGGCGTGGTAGTCGGCCAGATCATTTACACGCGCCACAGGAATATGGGCGAACTGTTTCTGGGCCTCCACTGCACCCATCTTTGCCAGGATCTCGCCCGGGAGCGTCTCGGGAACACGCCGGATATCCACGTCGGCCCCGTCCACCTGCCTCGCACCTTCGGCCACAGCCTCGGCCATGCGATAGATATGCCCGTAGGTCGAGTAGAACAAAACCAGCACCCTCATGGAAGACACCTCCTTTTGTTTTTCAGTTTCACCGGTGCCGTACACGGAAAAAGACAGGCGGCTTTCCGGCGAAACACGAATGTTTCTCAATGACATATTATGGCTTGAAAACCCGGATTCAAGGAACAGGGCATAAAAATGTATGCCTCTTTGGCGATCTTCCCGGATTCTTCCCATCAAGAGCGCTCATGACGATGACCATCAATGTCTGAAAAGGCTGTCCAAGTCCTTTTTCACAAGTCTCTGCCCAAGGCCTTGGAGAGGTCGCAAGGGGTCGCCTCTGGAAGTTCCGTGCATCGGGAAGAGAAAGAGGAGGTGCCCTCATCCAAGGTTTGAGATGAATACCCGGGCCGAAGATCATGTATCTCATGGATGATCCACTGGCCGTCAGTATGGAGAGGTCGTGGGATGAGCTTGCCGCCGTGGTGTGCGACATGCCCGGAGAACGTCTGGTGTATGTTGTGGGGGCCTGCAACCGGGGCAAGACCACCTTCTGCCGCTCATTGTCCCGGCGCCTGAGCAGCACGGCAAGGGTGGCATATATCGACTGCGATCCCGGCCAGTCGTCGATCGGTCCGCCGACCACCATCGGAATGCAGGGGATGACCGGGCCGGGAGAGCCGGGAGGCGCAGTTCTCAGGTACTTCATCGGGTCCACCTCTCCCCGGGGGCATCTGCTGCCCTGTCTGAGCGGCACGGCGAAACTCGTGGAAAAGGCGCGCAGGCTCGGGTTCGAGGTCTTGGTGCTCGACTCCTCGGGGTTTGTGCTGACCGATGCGGCGCGTGAATTTCAGTTTCACGTCATCGACCTGCTGCAGCCGGACTTTCTGGTCGCCTTCCAGCATGGAAGCGAGCTGGAAAGTCTGCTCGCAGGTTTTGACGGGCATCCGGGGATCTCGATCCGGCACATGCCGGTCTCTCCCAAGGTCAGAGCACGCGACATGATCCAGCGCAGGGAATATCGGCGCATGATGTTCAACACCTATTTCAAAGAAGCGCGTTCCCAGAAGGTGAGCATGAAGGGCAGGGGGGTACATGGGGCTGTACCGGCACCCGGTAGACACGATGCGAAAGAGGGACTTCTCGCTGCTGCGTGCGACCGGGAAGGCTTTGTACTCTCGCTGGGCATGGTTGAATTTCATGACCCCAGGCGAAGGATGCTCTCGCTTCTTGCTCCGCCCTTTGATCAAGAGGCAGCCGTGTCCATACGGTTCGGCTCTATCCCGCCCGAGCGAAGGTGAATACCGGTAGATAATGTTTCCGATATATCAGGCAAATCTTACAGGCTGGAAATCCGAAAAAAACTATGCTAGAGGAAAACACCCTTATCGGAACATCATGCAGACCATGCGTTCCAGAGGGCTGGTTTCATGATCGAGAGCGAAAGGAGAACATATGGCTTCAAAGCTTCGAAGCGTACGTGAGGCACAGAAGGCGTACTGGGTGGAAAAACTGAGCCAGCGCAGGGCAGAGCTGAGTGAAAAGGGGATCGACGGGAGTCTGATTGAAAAGGACTCCGTGGTCAAGAAACTCAAGGCGAAGATAAACGACACCAACATCCGGCTCGCCGCGATCGAAGCGAACGAGCAGAAGCTCGTCGATATGGCCAAGATCAGGGAAGAGAAAAAGGCTGCTCCTCAGAAGGAAAAGGGCAAGAAGGCGCCCGCACCCGTGGTGGAAGCCAAACCCAAGAAGAAAAAGAAGAAGGAAGAGGGCGAAGGGCAGCCGGTGAAGAAAGAGGAACAGAAAGCCGCAGAAGCAGAATAACCCGGTGGCTTGAATCATCCCAGCGGGTCATCTCCGGAAGCTGCGGCGGGGCCTTATGCGATTTTCCTCTCCGCCGCACTCTCCACGGGGATGGCCCTGATCAAGGCCTCATGCTGAATTCGCACCCGCAGTAGTTCTGACGGTAGAGGCCGTATTGCCGGCTCAGCTCGATGCTCCGGGCATAGCCGTTATTCTTCTTGAAATCTATGGCCATGAAACCCTGATATGCCCTTCCCTGGGAAAAAATGGTGGATGAAGACTTGTAGCGGCTTACGCTCAGGCTCGTGGTGAAGGCCGGAATCCCCAGCTCGCCCGCCTTTGCAGCGGTCCTCGCCAGGCTGAACGCGAAGCATCTCTCGCACCTCTTCCCTCTCTCGGGCTCGTTCTCGAGACCTTTGACGTGCTCGAGCCATGACCGGTGGTCGTAGACATCCTCCCTGAGCTCGATGTTCAGGATCTTCGCAAGCCTTCTTGCGTGCTCAAGGCGCTTGAGATACTCGGTTTCAGGCGCGAGGTTCGAGTTGCTGAAGAATAGAATAACCTCGTAATCCGGGGCGAGCCGCTCCACGCAGGCGGTTGCACAGGGCCCGCAGCAGGTGTGGAGAAGGATTTTCCCTCTTTTCGTTTCAGGCGCCATGATTCTTTGTTTCCTCACCATTTTTCTATAGGACAATCCCGCCCCGGAGTGAAGTCCTCTTTGTAAATCGTATCGATGCACGTATACTGAGTTTCTAAAAGGAATATCACCCCATGAGCGTGAAGAGAAAAAAGATCGTCCTGATCGTGGATGACAAACGGGAAATCAGGTCTTTCATCAGGGCAATCATCGAAAACAACTTCGAGGAGTATGATCTGGATATCCTCACCGCCCCCTCAAGTGACACAGCCCTGCAGATGATAGAACAGAGGCGCGGCAACATCGACATCGTCTCCACCAACATCAGCCGTCCGGGCATGGACGGGGTCGTGTTCGTCCACTTTGTCAAGTTCAAGTATCCCCACATCAAGGTGCTCATCTGCTCCGGAAGCGCAAAGATGAGCGACCTCGAGGAGCTCTTCGAGGGGAAACTTGCCGACGCGTACATTCGAAAGCCCATCAGAGAGAAGGATTTCATCAACAAGGTGAAGAACATCTTCGAGACGCAGAAACTCGTCAGGCTGAGCTTCCCCGGGTGATCTCCCGTATGGCATATCGAGCCGGACAAGGGCCGTCTATACCAGGCGGCCATCCTCCACGGCGCGTCGCTACCCGGTGCTCCCTGAGGAGACACGCCCGCCCCTTCCCGAGATCAGCAGGGCGGGCTTTCACCCGGCACACTGTTCCCTCATATTGCCAACAGACACGTCATGACGGATAATGTATAGTAAAATAAGAAAATGGAGTGCGCCATGAAATTGATTGCAGGTGATATCGGGGGGACCAAGACCACACTCGCGCTGTACACCCCGCAAAACGGTCCAAAGAGGCCCTTATTCGAGGGCACATATCCCAGCAGGTCATACAACTCGCTCAAGGCCATCATCGCAGAGTTTACGGAACGGTATGAAATCACGGGCGTCGATCACGCGGTCTTCGGTGTGGCAGGACCCGTGGTGGGGAAGCGGGCCCGGATCACGAACCTGCCGTGGGAGATCGATGCCGGATATCTCCAGACCGAGCTGAAGATCGACAGGGTGAGTCTTATCAACGACCTCCAGGCGGTCGCCTACAGCATTCCCCTGCTCAAGGACGAAGACCTGCTCACCCTGAACACGGGCGTCGAGGCACCTACCGGTCCGCGTGCGGTCATCGCGGCAGGTACCGGCCTGGGCGAGGCATATCTCACGTGGGACGGCAGCCGCTATCTCGCCCATGCCTCTGAAGGCGGCCACACCGAATTCGGACCAACAGATGCCATCGAGCTCGAGCTGCTCAGGTATCTCATGGAGCGCTTCGATCATGTCAGCTACGAGCGGATATGCTCGGGCACCGGCATTCCGAACATCTATTCGTTTCTCAAAGATCAGGGCAGGCATGAAGAGCCTGCCTGGCTGGCGGAAAGTCTGGTCAGGGAGCCCGACGCCACAGCCGTTATCGTGAATGCAGCACTGGATAGCAGGAAGACCTGCGAGATCTGCCAGGAGACGATGCGCATCTTCCTCTCCGTACTCGGGGCCGAGGCCGGCAATCTCGCTCTCAAGATCCTCGCCTCAGGAGGGGTGTACATCGGGGGAGGCATACCGCCCAGGCTTGCCTCCATCATCAGGCAGAGCCCGTTCATGGAGGCGTATCTCAGCAAGGGCAGGCTCTCTTCGGTCATCTCCGCCTTTCCGGTGAATCTCATCCTCAATCCAAAGGCCGGTCTCATAGGGGCTGCCCATTTCGGGCTGGATATCATGGATACCCTCCCGTAAGCTGTGGGATAGTGCCGGGGAAACGGCCCGGGAAGCGGAGCATCAAGGAATTTCTTGGATAAGAGAAAGGGGCTTGAGATTTCGGCCCTGATTCTTGTATGGTAGGTGTCCGATCACCACTTCCAATACCTTTTGAAGGAGCGCAAGACATGGCGAAACTCCATACATTGGCCCAGATAGGGCAGTCGATATGGTTTGACTACATCCGCAGGTCCCTGATCAACTCAGGCGAGCTGAAAGCACTCATCGATCAGGGCATCCGCGGGGTCACGTCAAACCCCACGATCTTTGAAAAGGCCATCGCGGGCAGCTCCGATTACGACGACGATCTTGCGGCCCTGGCACGGGAGGGTCTGTCCATCGAAGATATCTACGAGCGCCTGGCGCTTGACGATATCGCCCGGACCGCCGATCTCTTCCGGAAGGTGTATGACGAGACGGACGGCCTGGACGGCTACGTGAGCATAGAGGTGAGCCCGGAGCTGGCCTATGATACGGAAAAAACCATCCAGGAAGCCAGGGGCCTGTTTTCCACGCTGAACCGCCCGAACATCATGATCAAGGTCCCCGCCACCAGAGAAGGGGTGCCTGCGATCGAGACACTGATTGCAGAGGGCATCAACGTCAATGTGACCCTGCTCTTTTCGGTCCAGCGCTATGAGGAGGTGGCCTACGCCTATCTGAACGGCCTGGAAAGGCTGAAGGCTACAGGGAAGGACATCTCCCGTGTGGCCTCGGTGGCCTCGTTCTTCGTGAGCAGGGTGGACACCTCGCTCGATCCCGAACTCGAAAAGAGATCTTTCAGCGACCTCATAGGAAAGATCGCCGTGGCCAACGCCAAGGTGGCCTACGGGCTCTTTCGTGAGATCTTCTCAGGCCCGCGCTGGCAGACGCTTCAGCAGCAGGGGGCGCGGCCCCAGCGGCTGCTCTGGGCGAGCACCGGCACCAAGAACCCGAAATATCCCGACACGCTCTATGTGGACGAACTCATCGGCCCGCACACGGTCAACACCCTTCCTCCCGCCACGCTCAAGGCCTACCTGGATCATGGAAAGATGGAAAAAACTCTCGATGCCGGTTTTGATGAGGCCCGCGATCAGATCGCGCGCCTGACCGAGGCGGGCATCGATCTCGACGCCGTGACCACCAAGCTGCAGAACGACGGGGTGGACCTGTTCGCCGGGTCGTTCCGCTCGCTCATGGACAGCATCGCAGCCAAGAGGCGGGCCATCATCTCTAGGTGGCATCAGATGACAATCACTTCGGGCGACCTCAAGGCCAAGGTGGACGCCCGTCTTCAGGAGATGGACAAGTCCGGGGTCATGTCCCGGATATACGCACGCGACTACACGGTATGGAGTAGGAGCCCCAAGGAGATCACCAACCGTCTCGCCTGGCTCTCTCTGCCCTCAGACATCCTTGACAGCGCCGACGGGATGGAGCAGTTCGCCCGGGACATTGTTTCGAAGGGATATACCCGCGCGTTGCTTCTGGGCATGGGCGGGTCCTCACTTGCCCCTGAGGTGATGCGGGCCGTCTTCGGCGTGCGCGAGGGGTATCTCGATCTCGTGGTGATCGACAGCACCGATCCCGACTTTCTGGCCGCCGAATCCCGGAAGATCGACCCTGCCAAGACCCTGTTCATCGTATCGACCAAGTCCGGCACCACGGTGGAGACGCTCTCGTTCTTCAAGTACTTCTACACCACGACCGCAGACGCCCTGGGCGCGGAGAACGCCGGAGAGCACTTCATCGCGATCACGGATCCGGGCTCGCCCCTGGTGGAGACGGCCCGCACTTACGGTTTCAGAAACATATTCCTCAACGAGCCGGATCTGGGCGGCAGGTACTCTGCCCTCTCGCATTTCGGGCTCGTACCGGCGGCGCTCATAGGCGCGGACATCAAGTCGCTCCTTGACAGGGCCCTGGTCATGACCGAGAACTGCCAGGCCGGGGGCTGCACCCCCGAGGGGGCAAACTCCGGCGGTACCCTCGGCGCTCTTCTCGGTGAGGCGGCGCTTGCGGGCAGGAACAAAGTAACCTTCTTCCTCTCGCCCGCCATCGCCTCGTTCGGCGATTGGGTGGAGCAGCTCATCGCCGAGAGTACGGGTAAGGAGGGCAAGGGGATCGTGCCCATCGTGCGCGAAAACCCTGGCTCGCCCGGGCATTACCGGAGCGACCGGCTCTTTGTGAGCCTGAGGCTCGAAGGCGACGATACCCACGAGGCCCTGCTGGGTGAGCTGGAAAAGGCCGGACATCCTGTGGTGCGCATCGTGCTGCACGATCGATACGATATCGGCGGGCAGTTCTACCTCTGGGAGATGGCCACGTCCCTGGCAGGCTACATTCTCGGCATCAACCCCTTCGATCAACCTGATGTCGAGGCTGCGAAGAAACGCGCGAGCGAGGCGATGGAGCGGTTCCGGGCGACCGGCGCTCTTCCAGCACCCGCCCCGGCACTGCAAGATGGATACATCAGCGTGTACGGCGACGTGCAGGCCGGGACTCTGTCCGATGCCCTCGCATCGTTTCTGGCAGAGGCTCGGAGCGCTTCATACGTCGCGATCCAGGCGTACCTGCCTCCAGCCGGCGAGATCGGAAAGGCCCTGGACAGTCTCTGCACAAAGATCAGGGACACCTTTAGGATCGCGGTCATGAGCGGGTATGGCCCCCGTTACCTCCACTCCACGGGCCAGCTCCACAAGGGCGATGAGGGCAGGGGACTCTTCATCCAGATCACCCGGTCTGTGTTCGATGATCTTGCGATTCCGGACGAGCCCGGTTCGCGGCAGTCGACCATTTCGTTCGGGACCCTCAAGAGCGCCCAGGCACTGGGAGACTGGAACGCACTCAAGGAAAAGGGAAGGAAGGTGCTGCGCCTCCACATTCTGGACAAGAACATTCAGGCAGCCCTCAAGCGCATAGCCGAGTCGCTGTGAGATCCTTTCACGAAACAGAAATAATATAATCCTCATCATGATATCAAAAACTTAACTAATCTGAGGAACCAATAAATTATTTAAAGACTAGTGAGTTGATTGTAATAGCAGTATCTATAATATTGAGAGAAAGAGGCTCTCACATGCTCTGTATAATGGAAGGATACAGTTATGAAAGGCACTCAAGCTCTAGAAATTGAACCGGAGAAGAACGGCTCCTATCGTTTGGGTCGGCAGGTAATAATTGATGTCATTGAGCAGCTCTGCTCTTCCGAATCCCGTCAGGTCTTATCCCATCGAAGCGATCATGATATACCCATGCCCTCGGTACGAACCCTCAGTGATATCATGGACAGTCTGCGTTCCATACTCTTCCCGGGTTACTTCGGGATGGCGGAACTTAAGATAGAGACAATGCAGTACCATGTCGGATCAACGCTCGATTCGGTATTCAGGCTGCTCTCCGAGCAGATCTTGAGGGGAATGTGGTTCAGGGAGACAGATTGCTCGAGTGCTTCGGAAAGTTATTGCGTCGAAAGATCACAGCTTCTGACATTACAGTTCATCCAGAGCCTTCCGAATATCCGCCGTCTGCTGTCCACAGACGTTCAGGCGGCTTTCGATGGTGACCCTGCCGTGGACAATCAAGGGGAAATAATCTTTTGCTATCCGAGTATTCGGGCGCTCACCAACTACCGAGTCGCGCATGAGCTCTACAAGCTGGGAATTCCCCTGATTCCGAGGATCATCACAGAAATTGCACATTCCGAGACAGGCATTGATATTCATCCAGGGGCGGAAATCGGTGAATACTTCTTCATGGACCACGGCACGGGAATCGTCATCGGCGAAACCAGCATCATTGGGAACCATGTGCGAATATATCAGGGAGTAACTCTGGGAGCCAAGAGCTTTCCCCTTGATGGAAACGGGTTCCCGATAAAGAAGATCCCCAGGCACCCGATCGTGCAAGACAATGTCACCATTTATTCCGGTGCGACAATCCTCGGACGCATCATAATCGGGCACGGTTCGGAGATCGGAGGAAATGTCTGGGTCGATCACGATGTTCAGCCTGGATCGAAAATCGTGCAAGGCAAAGCAGAAGAGAAGATCTTTCGGGGAGGAGGGGAAGGCATCTGACGAAAAACCTTCCCGTGAACCATTTATGGATGAGAAGACGTACAGCATCTTTCCGGTCAAGGAGATTGTCAGATCAGGTGATACTGTAGAGTTCCGGGAACAGGAGAAACCGGTAATCGGCGAGATATCCCTGAAAATATTCATCGATACCGTCGAGTATGCTTCCCTGCTCTGCCTCAATCAGTATCCCGAGGAGCTTGCCCTCGGGTTTCTCTTCAGCGAGGGCGTCATCGACTCAATGGACGATGTGTCCAGTATCTCCTATAACGAGCGGCTTTTTTCCGTGATGGTCAACCTGGCCCCCGGCAAGGCGGTGGACAGGTGCGAGAGCCTCAGGAGCATGACCTCGGGATGCGGGAGATGCTTTACCTACATCAACCCCCTCAAGCAGGACAAGTTCCAGGCCATACCCATCCATGACAGATTTCCCGTCATCGACATCTTGAACGCCATGGAAGAGTTCGAGGGGCGCTCCGAGCTCTTTCGAGGTGTAGGCGGTGTGCACAGCGTGCTGTTCCATCATAAAGAGTTCTCGGTCTTCAACGAGGACATAGGACGCCACAACTGCTTCGACAAGATCTCGGGCATTCTGCTCCGGAATGGGAAGATGGGTCTTGCCGAGAGCGGTGTGATGTTCGTGAGCGGCAGGATCTCATCCGAGATCCTCACCAAGGTGATACGAATGGGGGTACCGGTGGTCGTGTCACGGTCAACGCCCACAGCGGCGGCCGTTCATCTCGCACAGAAGTATCGAGTAACTCTCCTTGGATATGTCCGCCGCAATTCCGGGATCATTTATGCAGGTGAAGAGCGCCTGAGCTGAACGGACGATATGATACATCTGTAATAACTGAGAGTCGTTCTTACAATTATCAAAGAATAGTTCGGATAGGATCCGACAATATACCCTGTAAAAGTCTAAATCCGACCTGACACCTCATCCCATGGAGACACGATATTATCGTACAGTTTTAGAGCTATGATCCCTTATAGAGATGTTTATTCCCCCATGGCTTTGACGAGGTTGAGATATCAACAAGGGATCTCTTCGTTCCCATCTTATCAGCTGGAATGCTTGCCGGAACAGATAGATATTTAATGAGGTCGTTGAAAAACCCATTTTAAAAGACGTTCTTGTATCCTCGGAAGTCGCATTACCGATGCGATTTCTTCGGAGGGTGTCAGCTCAGATCATGACCAGTCTGACCTCCGCCAGTGCCTGA
>MPOS01000035.1 GCA_001896555.1 Candidatus Phosphitivorax anaerolimi | reverse complement strand
GTTCGAGGGGATTGCCGTTCGAACTGGAATCATCTCCTGATGCAGTCACGTATGCCGGCAGGGCGATCCCATCGACTCGCTAAAGCTCAAACAGATGGGTAGTGTCCAGAATTTAGTGTAAATGGCCGAGACCTCAGTAAGGAGGAGAGTGAATTGGCCATACGAGATGAGTTATTGAACGAGTTGATGAAGGGGTATGAGAAGCCCGAGGATCTTCTTGGAGAGAACGGACTTCTCAAGGATCTGACGAAGCGGCTTTTAGAGAAGGCTCTCCAAGGAGAGATGACCCACCACTTAGGATACCCCAAGTGGTCGCCTGCTGGCAAGAACACCGGCAATTCCAGAAACGGCAAGAACACCAAGAAGATCAAGGGTGAGTTCGGGGAGATGGAGATCGATGTTCCCCGGGACCGCAACAGCGAGTTCGAACCGGTGATCATCCCGAAGGGCCAGAGCCGCTTTGATGGTTTCGATGATAAGATCATTTCCATGTACGCCCGGGGCATGAGCACCCGTGAGATCCAGGGCCACCTCAAGGAAATCTACCAGATCGAGGTATCCCCAGAGTTTATCTCAAGCGTTACCGATTCTGTCATGGAAGATGTCCGTCAATGGCAGAACCGGCCCTTAGATTCCGTATATCCGATCCTGTATCTGGATGCCCTGATGGTCAAGGTCAAGGACCAGGGGCATATCGTCAATAAGGCAGTGTACCTGGCTATCGGTATCACCATGGAGGGCCGCAAGGAGATCCTGGGTATGTGGATCGAGAAGAGCGAGGGTGCCAAGTTCTGGCTGCAGGTGATCACCGAGCTCAAGAATCGTGGGGTAAAGGATATTTTCATTGCCTGTGTCGATGGGCTCAAAGGGTTCCCCGATGCCATCAATGCCGTGTTCCCGAAGACCGAGATCCAGCTGTGCATCGTGCATATGGTCAGGAACTCTCTGAAGTTTGTTTCCTGGAAGGATCGCAAAGCCGTTGCCGGCGATCTCAAGGAGATTTACCGCCCAGCGACAGTGGAGTTGGCAGAAAAGGCCTTAGAAGCCTTTTCTGCCAAATGGGACGAAAAATATCCGGCAATCAGCCCTTCCTGGAGAAATAACTGGGCCAATATCATCCCGCTATTTGCCTATCCGCCAGAGATCAGACGGGCCATCTATACGACGAATGCCATCGAATCTCTGAACATGTCCTTGAGGAAGATTATCAAGACCAAGTCCTCCTTCCCCAATGACGATGCCTTGAAGAAAATCCTGTATTTGGCCTTGAAGAACATCGAGAAAAAATGGACAATGCCCATACAAAACTGGTCAGGCGCTATCAATCAGTTCCTGATCCTGTTCGGGGATAGGGTGCCCCTGGAACATTAACCATGACC
>MPOS01000029.1 GCA_001896555.1 Candidatus Phosphitivorax anaerolimi | reverse complement strand
CAGAGTTTCTTCTTTCGTCCTCTGAAGGTACTACGCCTCGCTCAATTTGGGGGACTTTTTATTCCGATACTTTTGGGACTTTTATCACCGGCAATGACAGCATCAGGCCCTTGTTGACCACTGGGGTGTTGCTCCGGTATGCTTCAGAGCCGGGAGATGGGGTTTTGGAGAGAATGTTGCCCGAAGCATCCATGAACTGGGCTACAAGATCGATACATCGATTACTCCGTTCACAGATTGGGCTGAATATGATGGACCTGATTTCTCTGATGCGTTGATTGGTCAATATCGGTTCAATCCGGAAGCTATTCTGACGGTAAACCCTCGGGGAGACCTTCTGGAGGTGCCGCCGACAGTCGGTTTTCTCCAGACCGGGTTCAAGCGTTGCGCATGGCTGAGGAAAAAGATTGCCAAAGGCAGATTTTCAAAGTTTCGCTTGCTTGGCATATTTGAGAAACTCGGCCTTCTCAACCTGAGATGGCTATCGCCTGAATTATGCAGCGGATCTGAAATGGTTCGTTTGTCAAATTCCTTATTGGAGAACGGTTGCAGACATCTGAATATGTCATTTCACTCTACATCCATTGCTCCTGGTTTAAGCCCTTTTGTTGGAACGGAAAATGATCTTGACAGATTCCTCTATGATATAGGGCTGTTCTTACAGTTTGCACATGGTAAGGGATTTGAATCCGTGTCGATCGATAAAGCTTTAGATGCTTAAACGTTTCGAATATGGGACTTACTGCATCAAAGAATACATATATGATTAAGGATTTTTCATCAAACCCCTTATGTGGTAGCGACAAAAATAGACAGGTGGATATTCTGTTTATAGTTTTCTGTTTATGGTTGTTGGTACTTATGTGCCGACCTCAAGACATTTTCCCTTTTCTCTCACCTTTGCGGCCAGCACTTGTATTGAGCATTATCGTGTTTATTGTTTTAATCTTTCGATCTCATGATCTCATTCAGAAGCTATTTTACCAAGAGCGGCAAAATAAATTATTTGTGTACATGGTTTTTTTTATGATTTTAAGCATTCCTTTTGCAATTTATCGAAGATCGTCCTTTGAATTCGTTTTCACTGTATATTCAATTGTTATTTTGTTTTATTATCTTTTTTACGGTATTGTGGATTCTATCAACAGGTTGCGCACCGTTATCCTCCTTGGTTGTATTGGGAATGGATTGTATCTTACATACTCAGTAGCTACAGGCACAATGATCGGGGGCAGATTGTTTTTTGGTGATATGTTTGATGCCAATGATCTTGCTTTTTACGCGCTATCTTTTCTGCCACTCAATTTAATTTTCATATCCCGTGATAATTCCAAATTGATAAGGGTAGCATGTTTAGGCTTCTTTATAGTAGGGATGCTTCTTATACTTCTGACCGGATCCCGTGGGGGGATGTTGGCACTTGCTACGGTCATAGCTGTGGCTCTATGTACAAAGAGTCGTGTCATAAGCCGCCCTCTGAAAGGGTTTGTTATTTCATTAAGTATTATCTTACTCTTTTTCGCTCCAGCCAATTCTGAGCGATTTAATACGATCTTTAATCTAGAAGATGATTACAATTTACAGGCAGAAACTGGTAGGGTTGCTATATGGAAAGCAGGATTGAGGATAATGTTCGAGAACCCTCTAACGGGTGTAGGTGTGAATAATTTTGCCGAAGCTATTGGTACTGATCGTCAAAGAAGAGGTGAAGAATCATTAAGGTGGCAGGCTGCGCATAACATGGTTGTGCAAATCGGAACAGAGACAGGCATTATTGGGATGACTTTATTTCTTTTAATGAGCATGAATGTATTCAGAATATTGGGAAGGGCACGAAAGGAATCTGATTCAGGACAGTTGGCAAAGATTGCCGAGATGGGCAGGCTTGGTTTCTTGGGGTTATTTGTTTCGGGAATGTTCTTGAGCCAGGCATATTCAATATTCTGGGCATTTTACATTTCTTTTTCCGCAATTATCAGTCGGATTATGAGTCAGGAGAAAACAGAACAATACACCGATAAGATTAACCACTAAATCTTCAGGACTGGCGGAGGCTGAAAAACAATGAAAAGGATTGGGTCCGTCAAATTACTTAATAAGATAACAACTACGGTAATAAATTTTAAAAAAACAGCATATCATCATTACGGCAATAAGCCATCGAGCCTTTTAAAGTTTTTCTACTATAGTGTATTGAGACTTAATACATTCTGGTTGTTTGAGAATGATCTCACTAGGGATCTCCCTGACAATCCTCTAGATTCCTGCTACAAAGTGATGAAACCTTCCCTTGAAGAACTAGCTCAAATTCGTGAAGGCCTGGATCTGCCAAGAGAATTTTATTATGACCGAATATTTAATCTCAAAACATGTTATCTAGCTTTCAAAGACGATGAGCTCGCCTATATTCATTGGGTTTTATTCAGTGGAGACTATAATAGATTCTTGATATTGCCTTCTGATACCGCAGAAATAAACTATAATACTGCCCTTCGTAAGTTCAGAGGGAATAAACTCTCGGCAAAGGTTATCTCATATATTTGTAAAGATCTTCAGGCGGCTGGGTATAAAAGGGTCTTCGGCGTTATCCACGAAGCTAATCTTCCATCAATAAGTGCTGTTGAAGATGCAGGTTTTAGAAAAACAAAAAAGATTAAATCACTTGGCCCTTTCAACAGGAAGATACGAGCCTAGTCTAGTGAGACTTCACAACTGAAGTACAAAATATATTACTTAGCGGAAGACCTTAAAAATTAAAATGAATAAGAAGCACAAGATTGCATGTGTTTTGACATCTGTAGAGTATGGTGGGATAGAATCAGTATGCCTGTCCTTGCTACGATCATGCAACCAGCAGCGCTATGAAATAATTCCGGTAGTCCTTGCTCGTTCAGAAGTTAGTGAAAACGATTTTATCCGAACCCTCAATAAATACCAAATTAGATACCTTACTATAGGCCTCCCTATTGTTCACAATAAGATCGAGCACGGTATGGCCATACTGAGATGTTTGAATGAGTTATACCAAATTGTCAGGAAGAATAACTTTGATTTAATTCATTCCAATGGGGCCTTATCCGATCTGTTGAGTATACCTGTATCAAAGCTCCTCGGAATTCCCTGCATATCCACCTGCCACGGATTTACCCTCTCGAAAAGTATAACCCAGCATAGGGTAGATCTTTTTATGCTGAAATTCTGCAGCAGGATAATAGCGGTTTCGGAAGAGATTTTGAAAGAATTGGTGAAGAGCAGGATAGATGAATCAAGAATAGTCGTAATTACTAATGCAATCCAAGCAGTATCTGAAGGAAATAACATCGAGGAACAAAGGCTTAGGAAAAGAAAGCTGTTTCATATAGGTCTGGATGAGTTCGTAATAGGTTATGTTGGGAGGTTAAGCGCAGAGAAAGGATTGAAAGATTTAATAGAAGCAGGGGCATTGCTGAAGCAAAAAGATTCGGGGATCAGAGTCTTAATTATTGGCGATGGACCTGAAAGAGAGGAATTAAAACGTTTAACAATATCAAGAGGCCTGGAAAATGAAGTGATATTTACCGGGTTTTTGCATGATATCGAAGAGTGGCTCCCCGTCTTGGATGTTTTCGTTTTGCCGTCTCATACAGAAGGGACTCCAATGGCTCTTCTCGAAGCAATGTCAATGGGCCTGCCAATTGTTGCCACAGCGGTTGGCGGTATTCCGAACATCATACAGGATGGAAAAAACGGATTATTGGTAAGACCTGAAGATTATAAAGATTTAAGTGAGAAGATATCGATGCTTAAGAATGATCTTAAGCTTAGGAATATGTTAGCCACTGAAGCATTGAATACTATAAAAATACACTACAACGTGAACGACTGGGTCCGTAAGATTGAAAATGAATATGATGCACTCTTGGATGGAAGGCTGTAAGGTATACTTTTATGTGGATACTAATTATAAGTGTCGTCATTTTCGGGCTGATGATATATCTGACTTGTGCAACAGCGTACTTGCTGTTCCTTGCTGCAGCATATTTTCTTGTAAAGGAACCGGAGCATGCAGAACCGAAGACCCGGAATAAGTTCGCGATACTGATCCCGGCTCATAATGAAGAACTTCTCATTGCCCGTTTGTGTGACAGCCTTTTGGGAATCGATTATCCGAAAGCCGTTTATCAGGTCTATGTAGTTGCGGATAACTGTACAGATCAAACAGCATCAATTGCTGGTACATTTCCCTTCAATGTGCTGATCCGAAAAGATGAGGCTCATATTGGAAAGGGGTATGCGATCGACTGGGCGATAACACAGATACCGTTGAATGATTATGACGCTCTGCTTATCGTAGATGCAGATAACATTGTGGACAAGAATATTTTACTGGAGCTGAACAAGATAATTGATCAGGGCTTTGAAGCAATCCAGTGTCACAATTCGGTAGGAAATCGAGAAGACAGCTGGTTTACCCAACTCCTATTTGTGTCTCGAATGATAGGGAATTTGTTCTATCACCATGCAAAATATAAGCTCGGACTTTCATCGTATTTGATGGGCAATGGTATTTGTTTTTCGACGAAGTTGTTGATGAGAAAAAAATGGACAGCTTTTTCGTTAGGGGAGGATTGGGAGTATTATGCCCAGTTGATACATGATCGGGTAAAAATCGGCTTTGCTGTGAAAGCGAAAGTATTTCATCAGGAATCTCGATCCTTGGAACAGGCTACTACTCAGAGATTACGCTGGTCGAGCGGCCGATTCCAAGTCCTAAGAAGGTATGGATTCGGGCTTCTGAAGGATGGGATCAGGAGGTTTGATTGGTTTACAGTCGATGCTTCTTTGCCGCTGGTTTTTCCTAACTATTCATTGCAGTTCAATCTCACGATTCTATACCTTATGCTTTCAGTTCTTATCACGAAATTCTATTTCAGGCTATTATCTATAACAGTGGGTGTATGTCTGGTTATTGCGCAGATAGCGTTGTTTGCAGCTGGGATGTATCTGGCGAAATCATATCGGGAGGTATTCAAGGCGTTGTTTCGCGCGCCTTTTTTCTTACTGTGGAAGGCATGCATAGATATATTAAGCGTTACAGGGATATATCGAGGAGAAAAGTGGGTTCGCACAGACAGGCATCTGTCCAGGGATAATAATGTTAGTGATCATGACAACGCTTAACTTTATATCCATAGGGCGCAGAGAAGATGAGCGAGAAAAAGATTAATATTCTTTTTGTGTTAATCCAGATACATATGGGTGGCGCGGAACGTGTCGTTATGGAATTGATAAGGTCTTTGGATCCCCAACAGTTTGATACTTATCTGGCATATTTTAATGAGGGAGATTTATCAAACAAATTTAAAGAGATGTGCAAAGAAACCTTCAGGATTTCAAAGAAAAAAGGTTTTGATTTTAAGGCAATGCTCAGGCTGTCGGAAATAATCAAGCGTTATAATATTGATGTGGTCAATGCTCATCATTATATGCCTTTTTTTTACAGTTATCTTGGAAGCAAGATACTGCACAAGCGAAGATTGGTCTATACGGAGCATTCTGTCCCTGAAGCCCAAGGAGTTGCATCAAGTAAGCATAAAAAGATTTTTGGATACATGCTCGGCCGTACAGATTCCGTTGTGTGTATATCCAAGGAAATAGGTGATACTTTTAAAAATTCCTATCCGAGGTATATGCATAAATTTAAGGTCATAGTTAATGGAGTAAATGTTGATCGCTTCGCTAACCATGCTGATCGAGATAAGTTAAGGGAGCAATGGGGGATATATCCATCCCATTTTGTTGTCGGGACTATCGCAAATTTCCGTAAGGTAAAAAATCATGCATGCCTAATTCGAGCGTTTGATCAAATGAGCTCAAACAACCCTCACCTTCGGGTAATGTTGGTTGGTCAAGGTTTTTCTGGAGATAGAGAGAATTCAGAGCGTGAATTGATAGACTTAATACATACATTTAGGCTTCAGGAAAGAGTTATTATGACTGGGTATCAGGAAAACATCGCTGACATATTGAAAGTGTTTGATGTATTTTGCCTGCCATCCTTTTCAGAAGGTCTTCCAGTGAGCGTACTGGAGGCGATGGCCGCTAAAGTGCCAGTAGTTGGAAGCAACGTGCAGGGAATTAATGAGGTTGTTTTTCATGAGAAAACGGGGCTACTCTTTTCTTCCGATGACGAGACGGCGCTCGCAAGTGCCATTAGCCGCTTGTTGAATGATGCAAACTTGCGAGAGAAAATCGTTCACAATGCTTATCATTACGTGCACACTAAGCATGGTTTAAAACAATGGATCTCGAAGTATGAAACATTGTTCAGTGAAGCATAACAAATAAAGGAAGCTAAACCATGGCCTTCGACACATTACTGTTAAAACTGTATCGTCTGATCGCAAAATCCCCCATTGGTTATGTAGGACGCAAAGTCAATTGGAACGAGAAGCCGCGTATCATTTTGGCATACCACGGTATTGCACCCCAGCATCCTGCATGCGTAAGTCCACAGATTTTCAAAGAGCATATGGTACATTTAAGGGAAAAATATGATATCGTTCCCTTGGACGGTATCCTCGAAGAGAGCAATGGGAATGAAAGGCCCATGGTGGCAATAACTTTCGATGACGCCTATACAAACTTGCTTGAATACGCTGTTCCTGTTCTGAAAGATTACAAGATACCAGCAATAATATATGCCCCCACGAATTATCTCGGCAAAAAGAATGAGTGGGATTCGATCTATTCAATCCCCTTATTGCAAATAATGTCAGCAAAGGATCTTCGGATGCTTCATAATGAGGGTTTTGGCATCGGCAGCCATACCCATAATCATATTCGTCTCAGATCGCAAGATCATACAACACTACAACGAGAGATCGGTGATTCGAAGAAAATGTTGGAAGATATCACAGGGAATACTGTTACATCGTTTGCCTATCCGTATGGGAAAAGAAGGGATCTTGACTATCGGGCCGTGAGGTTTGTCAAACAATCGAATTATCTTTCAGCTGTTACAACGTACTGGGGGCGTTTTAATGACGAAGCTAAGAGGTATGAATCTCGCAGAATCACAATATGGCCTTCGGATACCCTGGGTGTGTTTAAGTTAAAATTGAACGGCAACTATGATTGGCTGATACCTAAAGAAATAATTATTAACCGCATAAGATTATCACTTGCTTAGCAAATCTATAAAAGGAGGTTTCCGGTGGCGGATGATTTTTTAATAGAGGAGTATGATAAGAAAGATAGAGCAGCTTGTATAAAGCTCCTTGAAACGACATTTCCAGGTACCAGTAATGAGGACACCTTCCGATGGAGGTTTGAAAACCCTGATCGGAAAAAACCAATATTAATTTGTGCAAAAGATAAAGATGAGGTCATATCCTTTAACTCATGGATACCTTGGGAATTTTCATATGAAAACGAAATATTCCTCGGATATCAATCTGGAGAAAGTGCTACGGATGTACGCTATCGAGGAAAAGGTTTATTCTCACAGATACTACAATCTTCTTTAGAAATTGCCAAGAATCAAGAGGTTGATTTTTTCATTGGATTTCCAGGGCGGATGAGTTATGGGTCTTTTTTACGCATTGGATATTATCCGATTGCAACATTTTACCACAGGCTGCGACCCCTGAATCCTTTCAAGATGTTGAGAAAGGAACCGATTATAAACAAGTATAAAAATTATAATCAATCGACAATGGTCGGAAAAACGATGATCACCCCTGTAGTGAATGATGAATACTTAAGATGGAGGTATGATGAAAATCCCAAACATTATGATGTTTATGAGTTCATTGAAGATAATTGTCGGGCAATTTTCTACACAAGAAAAAATATATGGAAAGGCTTGCCAATAGTAATACTTCTTGATGTGCAGTTTACATCTTATAACGATATGTTCGTTAGACGTGCTTTTGAATATCTAGATACAATACTCAGCAGAAAAGCGATTCTCATCCGAACTTTATTCAACGGTAATAGCGAGAGAGGAAAGATATTAAATAAATATTTTCCGATTAATATAAAGTCTAAATATTTTGTTCTCCTTGCGATGAATATATCGAAACGTATTCCTTTAAATGATTTCTATAATTACAATCGGTGGGAAATTATGCCTCATTGCATAGACCATTACTGACAACAATTAACCAGATAATTCAAAACATCATGGAGGTTGATGAACAAACTGGTTGATCTGAAATACATTTTTGAATTCAAAATAAGAATATGATCATGCTATAATTATGGATAGCAGTGCAAGTTAATAATATTTAAAGACTAATAATAATTAGATGGAACTGAAATGATATGGCATCTTCTTTGCTTAGGTAGTCACTTGTAAATGAATGTTGGGAGGAATCACTCATGATAAAAACTTACAAAATCATTTTAAGGGCATGTATCATTTTTATTTGCGTCATCACTGCATCAACTCTAAATGCCGCAGTAGACCTTCCCTGGTCAACAACGTATGACTGTTTAGAATGGGACCAGTCGCAGGGTAGCCCATCGTGTGATGGATTAGCGCTAGGAGGAGGTTGGACATGCGAGGGGCTTGGTGAGAAAATCACTTCCGATGCAAATTATCCTGGCGGTGCCGGGGGCAAAGGGCAAAGGCATTGGGAGGGCGATGGTACTAATGTAAACAGTGGTGGACTAAGCCTGGCATTTAAAACTCCTCAAAAAGAACTTTGGATACGCTGGTACATGAGATATGAGGAGGGGTTCAAGTGGTCATATCTCAATTATGATAAATGGTTATATATCCACACAAATGTTAGCGGATGTGATGTGATTCCAGAATTTTGCTGGAGCAATGGTATCGTAGTTGGAGTGCAGGGCGGCGGTGATGCCTACCAAATATACAATGATAGCCGTGGTTGGCAGTATGTTTATGGCACTGAGTCAGACGGTTCATGGTTCTGTGTAGAAATTCATATAAAGATGGATACAAATGGCTCTGACGGTGTTGGTGAACTCTGGCTGAACGGGAAGTTGGTTGCATCCAATTATGCGGTTAACTACAGCAGGAATAATTCCACGGCCCAACAGGGATGGACATGGTTCTTAATAGGCGAAAATCAAAGCTCGCCTAATAATGGTAGACCCATGTATGTAGACTTTGATGATTTTTATGTCACTAATACAAGGCCATCGAATAAAGATGCGAATGGTAAGTATTTCATCGGGCCCTTGGGCTCGAGCAGTCTACCGCCAGATCCTCCTCCTAGCCCACCAACTGGAATAGAGGCCCAGGTATCTCAATGAAAAATGATGAAGTGTTGGATAGATTGGTTCTTTTCTGAGAAAAGCTAAAACAACATGGTGGGGCTTCCAAAACGACGAAGCCCCACTTTCCATCTTTAATATCTCTTTGTGTACTTGGGAGGGTAATAAATGAAAAGGATTTGTTTTTCCATACCCTTGATCATTTTATTCATCGTTATACCAGGGTATCTGCAAGCTACTCTCTGGAATTACTCAGCTGACGGAACAATAGTTAATGACTACCAAGTCTATATAGTCACTGGCAATGTTGTCATCGATGATACACTGAGATTGTGGTCCGGAGACTTATCTATTCCTGCCCCTCCTGCCACAGAAATCGGAAACAACCAGTATTCTTATTTCATCTCCCAATATTCCTTCAACATATCGTGTGAATCATCGCCGCAGAGTGCCTACCATTTCCAAGGAACCGGTGGGAGTTTCTACATGGAAAGGTTTGATAGTATGATGGGGGATCTCATGTGGTTTCTCGACAATGGTTCAGGTGAATGGGACTACTGGATCGGAGAGCATTTCTATTTCTATCATTCAGACTGGACCCTGTATGACCTCTTTTCAGAGATTGATGTCCTCGCGCCGTATGTACGATTGTCGGACACTTGGTATGGCTTGGGCTTGGGTGAGGATTGGTTGTATGCAAGCACTGACATCACACTGTCGAGGTCCGCTCCGATCCCCGAACCAGCTACTCTGATTCTTGTTGGTTCAGGCCTTTTCGGCCTTGCAGGATGCAGAAAGAAGCTCCAGAAGTAGAGCCAGTTTCCTATCGCAGTACTGTTAAATCTATCACTGGGTGCAAGACCGTAGAGATTTCATGATAACCATTATCGATTCATCAGCTTATAGTACATCCAAGCGATCTCCAATAGTTATTTCGACTCTTCATCACCAGGCAGGAAGAATGAGAGGTGTAAGAACATGAAAATCGCCATAGTCGGCTGCGGGCTGAACTCGGATTATCACATTAACTTCGCCCGGGCATATCCGGGTGCGGAGATCGTCGGGGTGGTAGATGCCAGCGAGCAGCGCGCGATGCGCTGCAGGGAGAGGTTCGGTATCGACAGGAGCTATCCGGACATCGCTTCCCTTGTCGAGGATGCCAGGCCTGATGTCATCCATATCGTGACACCGCCCTTTACGCACTTTGACCTGGCCTCTCAGGCGATCGAGGCGGGGTGCCATGTGCTTGTGGAAAAACCCATGTGCCTGAGCCTGGATGAAGGAGAAAGGCTGTTCTCCCTTGCAGAGAGAAAGGGTGTGGAACTCTGCAGCATGCACAATCATTTCTTTGATCCGTGCATGCTCAAGGCTAGAGAAATCGTCAGATCCGGCAGGCTGGGGAGGGTTATCAACGTGGAGAGCCACTACGGCCTGAATACGAGGATCGACGCCTTCATGCGCTATCCCAGGCCCGATGTTCTGCCGTGGCTGTATGGCCTTCCGGGCGGGGTGTTCCACGACTTCATGCCCCATCCCCTGTACGTCATGCTGCCCTTTCTGGGGGATGTGGAGGATGTGCAGGTCGTGGAGAAGTCCATGGGCGAGTTGCCTCAGGGAATCTCCGACGAGCTGAGGATCCTCGTGAAGGGTCGGGATGCCCTTGGGGTGTTGACCTTCTCCTTTGCCTCAAAACCACACCATCATTTCGTGAGGATCTACGGCACAAAGATGATGGTGCATGTCAATTTCGATACCATGACCACTGTTGTGCACCCGGTGAGCAGTCTGCCCAAGGCGGCCCAGAAGGCCACGTACAACCTGAGCGAGAGCTGGCAGCTCGGGACTGCCACCCTGAAGAACGTCTGGGAATTCGGCACGGGCAAGCTGCGGCCCTACCAGGGTATGAAGAACCTGATACACAGGTTCTACGACGCGGTGAAGTCGGGCGGAGAGGTTCCTGTGTCAAAGCACGAGGCGCTCAACGTCCTGGCCGTGATGGACAGGATATGGCCCCAGGTGAAGAACACCGGGCTGCGCTTCGAGAACATCGTGCATCAGGAGAAGCGGGAGGGGCAGAGGGTGCTCGTGACCGGTGCGTCGGGATTCCTCGGAACGCGCTTGGTGGAAATGCTTTGTGAGAGGGGGTATCCGGTGAGGGCCCTGGTGAGAAAACTCTCGAACATCAAGCGACTTAAGATGCTGCCGGTGGAGATCATGTACGGAGACGTGGGCAGCATCGAGTCGCTGAGGCCTGTGTTCGAGGGCGTGGACTTCGTGGTCCATGCGGCTGCTGACACCGAGGGCAGAGAAGAGGAGGGCGAGACCGTCACCGTCCAAGGCACGCGCAACGTGATCGATCTGTGCCGGCAGAACGGGGTGAAAAGGCTCGTGTACATCAGTTCGTGCAGCGTCTACGGCGTGGCCGACTATGCCGAGAACCAGATCGTCACTGAGGAATCGAGCCTGGAGAGATTGCCGGAGCAGCGGGGATTCTACTCTCTTGCCAAGCTCAGGGCGGAGAACCTGGTGAGTGAGGCGATGAAGCAGGGCGATGTTCCCATCGTCTGCCTCAGGCCCGGCACCATATTCGGTCCAGGCGGAGAGATCTTCACACCCATGATGGGCTTTTCGCTGGGCACGAGGCTGTTCGCGGTCATCGGTCCGGGGGATTTTGTGCTTCCCCTCGTCTACATCGACAATCTTTGCGATGCGATCATAACCGCGATCCAAAGCGACAGGGGAGACAACGAGGTGTTCAATGTCGTGGACTCCGGAAGGTTGACAAAAAAAGACTACATGGACATGCTCGTCAGAAAGCTTTATCCCGAGGCACGGGTAGTGTACATACCTTACCGGGCGCTTCACGAGATAGTCAGGCTCCAGGAGCGGCTGACCGCGGTTATGGGAAGGAAGCCGTTCCTGACTCGATATCGCCTGAAATCCTCGCAGAACAGGATCGTGTACGATTCATCGAAGATCGATCGTACCTATGGCTGGAAGCCTCCACTCACCCTCGCTGAGGGGATAGAGGCTGTCTTGGAGTACGAGCGGGGCCATAAGTGAGCGGGTTGGCCGATGGATACGAAGCAGCACTACAAGGCAGGAAGGTAGGGCCGGGACAACCGGCTATAGGAGAGAGCCCGAAATGTGCGGCATCTTCGGAGTGACCCATGCCGGCTGGATCGACGGCCCCTGGGATGCGGCAGCCGAATCACTGGCGCACCGAGGGCCTGACGGTCACGGCAGTCATGTAGACGACACGATCTTCCTCGGGCACCGCAGGCTGAGCATTATCGATCTCGAAGGCGGCGCCCAGCCCATATACAACGAGGACAGGTCTAAGTGCATCGTCTGCAACGGGGAGATCTACAATTTCCCCGACCTCAGGCGCGAGCTGCTCGGCAAGGGCCATGTCTTTTCCACACGCACCGATACTGAGACGATCCTGCATGCCTATGAGGAGTGGGGGGAGCAGTGCGTGGAGAGGCTGCGCGGCATGTTCGCGTTCGCCGTGTGGGATATGCGCGAAAAGAAGCTTTTCATCGCAAGAGACCGGTTCGGGATCAAGCCTCTGTTCTACGGGTGGCACAAGGGAAGGTTCTATTTCGCATCGGAGATGAAGGCTATCCTCGCTGATCCCGGCTTCCCCAGAGACATGGATGAGGGGGCCCTGGTCTGCTACTTCACCCTTTCATACATACCGGCGCCGCTGACCATCTTCTCCTCGATCAGAAAGCTCCTGCCCGGTCACACCCTGACCTGGGAGAACGGCGACATCCGCATCCAAAAATATTGGGATCTTTCGGTGAGCCCTGAGAAAGGCAGGCCGGAGAAGTACTATATCGACGGGTTCATGGGCCTGTTCGAGGAGGCCGTGGGCATGCACCTCATCAGCGATGTTCCCCTGGGCGCCTTCCTGAGCGGGGGCATCGACTCGAGCGCCATTGTGGCCATGATGAGCAGGACCAGCGCCGGCAAGGTGAATACCTTCACCATCGGATTCGGCGGCGAGGTAGGGGGGTACCTGGACGAACGGGGCTATGCCGGCATGGTGGCGAGGCGATACGCAACGAACCACCGGGAATACGAGGTGATCCCGGAGCCGGCAGGGCTCATCGAGAAGATCGTGCGGTCGTTCGACGAGCCCTTTGCCGACGACTCGACCATACCAACGTATTTTGTCTGCAAGACGGCCAGAGAGCATGTCACCGTGGCGCTCTCCGGCCTGGGCGGGGACGAGGCCCTGGGCGGGTACGAGCGCTACATGGGGTATATGCTAAAGGGGCTGTACGCGCGCCTTCCGCTCCTGCTCAGGGAAAGGATCATACGGACAATGGTCGAGAGGCTGCCCGAGAGGGCTGACGGGCATTACACGATCAATCACATGAAGCGGTTCATCCGCTCCGCCTCGCTGAGCCCGGACCTGGCCTACTACGGATTCATCACGAAGATGAGCCCCGGCCTGAGCAACTCCTTCTATAGCGACGGGGACAGGTATGGCAGGTACGCGGACCAGTGCAGAGACCTCATCCTGGAGCATTTCAACAGCCCCAATGTCGATGGGCCGGCCGACGCCATGGACAGGGTGTTTTACTGTGATGCGAAGACATACCTGCCGGACGATATCCTGTCCGTGACAGACAGGGTGAGCATGTATCATGCCCTGGAGGTGAGGGTGCCTTTCCTCGACCACAGGCTGTTCGAGTTCTGCGCGCAGATCCCGGTCGAGCTCAAGATGAAGTGGTTCCGGAAGAAGCACCTGTTCAAGAAGGCGGTGAGGCACCTGCTGCCCCGGGAGGTTCTGGACCATCGCAAGCAGGGCTTTGTCGGCCCGATGGCGCAGTGGCTGAAGAAGGACCTGAAGTCGTTCACCGAGGAGACACTCTGCGAGAAAAACCTGGCCAGGCACGGTCTGTTTCACTTTCCCACGGTGCAGCGGATCCTCCACGAACACTATTCGGGCAGGGAGATCCACGACACGCTGATCTGGTCGCTGCTGGTGTTTCAGACCTGGTATGATCTGTATATTGAAAAGGGCGATGCGGTTCGCGCCCGGGAGAACGTATGAAGAGGGCGTTTGTTGTTTCGCTCCTTCTCCTGGTCTATTCCTACCTGATCTATCCCGGCGTGCTTTTTGTCCTGAGCAGAATTCTGAGGAGGATGTGGAAGCGAAAGGATGTCGAACCGTATGTATCCGTAGTGATTTCCGCATACAACGAGGAGGGCGTCATCCGGGAGAAGGTGCACAACACCTTGAGCCTCGACTATCCCACCCACAAGCTGGAAGTCATTGTAAGCTCGGACGGCTCGACCGACAGGACGAACGAGATAGTCTCAGGGATCGAAGATCCCCGTCTCAATTTTCTTGCCTTTCCTCAGAGGTCGGGGAAGACCGCGTGCCTGAACAGGATCGTGCCTGCGGCAAAAGGCGAGATCGTGGTGTTCACCGACGCGAACTCGGTTCTGCCTCCGTTGGTGCTCAGGAGAATTGTGAGGAATTTCGCCGATTCCGCGGTGGGCCTGGTGACCGGGTGGACGAAATATCGAAGCCCCTCAGGCGAGGAGGTGCCTACGGGCGGCTATGCGCGGTATGAGAAGGCCTTGAAGATAATGGAGAGCGCGGGCGGATCGTGCGTGGGTGCCGACGGCGCCGTGTTCGCGATCCGGAAGTCGCTCTATCGACCGCTTCGCGATGACGATATCAATGATTTCGTCATCCCGCTCGATGTCATCAGGCAGGAACAACGTGTGGTGCTGGACCCCGATGTCTTCTGCTTCGAAGAGGCGTCTGAGGGTGCGGGGAACGAGTTTCAGCGCCAGGTGAGGATAACGACAAGGACTCTGTGGGCCATCCGCCGGAACCGGGATATGCTTAATCCTTGCAAGTGCGGTCTTTTCTCGTTCTACCTGCTCTCGCACAAGGTGATGAGATTCCTCAGCCCGTACTTTTTCATCAGCACATACCTCACGAACATGGCGCTGCTCGGGGGAAGAGGCGTGTTCAGGCTGATCTTCCTGGGGGAGAACCTCTTCCTGGCGGGTGCCCTTGGAGGATTTGCCGACGGATCCGGGAACCCTGTCCTGCGGCTGTGCAGGATGCTGCTCGTCACCTTCGCAGCGCAGGGCCTGGCCTGGGTCCGCATGCTCGCGGGCCTCACCGACACCATGTGGTCCCCGCGGCGATAGAGAGAACAAGTTATTTCGATAATAATATCTGGAATGACCAAGCGCAAGGTTATACGAATAAGGTAAGTTTGCAGATTCATCAGGAGATTAATAAAATGAAGATGTTCTTGGTTGCAGGTGCACGCCCTAATTTTATGAAGATTGCTCCAATTTACAGAGAAGCAAAAAATTATGGAGCTATTGACTGTAGGATCGTTCATACCGGACAGCACTATGATTATGAGATGTCGCAAGCTTTTTTCAAAGACTTGGCTCTGCCCGAGCCTGACTATTTCTTGAATGCAGGTTCAGGCTCGCATGCTGTGCAGACAGCACGGATCATGACTTCATTTGAAGAGCTTTGTCAGAAAGAATCACCTGAATTGATAGTCGTGGTTGGCGACGTAAACTCGACACTGGCGTGCTCCATTGTTGCCAAAAAACTCATGATCAAAGTGGCTCACGTAGAGGCAGGCCTGCGAAGCTTTGACATGAGCATGCCCGAAGAGATCAACCGGATGGTTACCGACTCTATATCGGATTATTTTTTTGTAACAGAGGAAAGCGGTGTTGAAAATCTTGTCAGGGAAGGAAAACCCAAAGATCGTATCCATTTTGTCGGTCATGTTATGATAGACAACCTTTTTCATCAGCTTGGCGAGATAGAAAACGATGGCAGACGTATTAAATCATCGACATCTTCTTTAAAGGAGAAGTATTCAGAGTACGCTTTTCTGACCATGCATCGGCCCGCCAATGTTGATTCAAGAGATTGTTTTGAAGAGATCGCCGGTGCGCTGAATATCATCTCGCAAGATCGTCCGATATTTTTTCCCGTACATCCGAGAACCCAGAAAATGATCCGAGAGCATGGGATTAAACTGTCTGATAACATCATCCAGCTTCCACCGCTTCCGTTCAGCGATTCGCTATATCTTTGGAAGGATGCAGCCATCGTGCTGACCGACAGCGGCGGGCTTCAGGAAGAAACCACTGCTTTAAAGGTGCGATGCCTGACATTGAGGGATAATACCGAGCGGCCTATCACGGTTCAGATCGGATCAAATATCATAGCAGGCACAAAAAAGGGGTCGATACTCAGTGCCTATAAGAGCTCTATGCAGGCAGACCCTGATACGTTTTCAGTCCCTCCGAAGTGGGATGGGAAGGCCTCCTCGAGGATACTCGATATCCTGGCGGATTCGACCGGAAAGGCTTAACAAAGGATAGGCATGAAAGGGCTCTTGAACAGGTTTTATTCAGTCACGATATAGGTTCGATTACCGCCATGTGAGTTTCAGCATACTCCATGGCTTTGCACGTGAAAAAAAGCGGGGTTTTGACGCCCCGCTTTTTTTGTTGCCCGGAGAAATGAGCTGTTAGCCCGATATCTTTTTTCTAAACCCCGCAAGGCCGATAAGCCCTGAACCAAGGAGCAGCAGGGTGGCGGGCTCGGGAACAGGGGCGGTTGTCTTTACCAGGATGTTCTGCGCATCGGGAGCGAGCATGGCGATCTGATAGTCGTATCCGCTGTAGAAGTTGTCTCCAAGGTCGGAGAGATAGGTGTTGAGATAATACCCGACCGTGCCTGCGCCGGTGCTCCCGAGATACGTAAACGGGGTGTTGTCGGTTCCGTATTCCACGCTCCAGATCGCCAGCTGCAGGGCCGCGTTTTCCACCGATGATCTGCCGCTGTATTGATCCATCAGCCATGCGGCCTGGGCACCGTTCGAGATATAGTTGATGTCGCTGAAGCTGACATCGTAAAAGCTGGTGCCGATGTATGTCTCGTGAAAGAGATCCACGCAATACCCGGCTGATTCGATGCCGTCGATAGTGAGCTGGAACTCGCCGGCATAAACGTAATAGGAGGCGGAACCGATGCTGAACCTCACCGGTGTCCAGCCATTGATGTCGTCTATGGTGATGGTTGCCGCACTCGCTGATGCCGAGAATCCGATGATAAAAAGAAAAGCTGTCATTGCCAGAAAAAGCTTCTTCATTGCCGCTCCTTGTCTTCATGAAATATGGTTGCTTTTAGAGCAATATGAATGCCAAGGAAGAGGGTGGGTTGAATGAGCAATGATAACAAAGAGATACGTATAGGGATGTTATTTTATGAATAAAAACAGTAAAATATATCGACAGGATTCATGGGCGATTTTATGGGAATTGTATGTAACATTATAATATCAGGGGTGAAAAGACGTTTAACGAGCGCTGATGCGCGTAAAAAGACCTGACAGCTGCCAGGCGCTCATCAGCATGTGTGTATTTCCTTGCGGTTCTTGACTTTATCAGCCTTATCGCGAATAAGCTATGAGGCTGTCGTAACAGCTCAACAAGAGATGAAGTGCCTGTGAGGAGAATGATGAGATGAACATGTTCCTTGTCGCCGGTGCACGCCCGAATTTCATGAAAATAGCCCCGATTTACCGGGAGGCCGGGAGGCGTGACAATATAAGCTGCCGGATTGTGCATACCGGGCAGCATTATGACTATGAAATGTCCCAGGCGTTTTTCAAAGACCTGGCCCTGCCCGAGCCGGATTATTTCCTGAACGCGGGCTCCGGGACACACGCCATGCAGACGGCCAGGATCATGACATCGTTTGAAGAGCTCTGCCAGAAGGATTTGCCCGATCTGGTCGTGGTGGTTGGCGATGTGAATTCAACACTGGCCTGCTCTATCGTCGCCAAAAAGCTCCTGATCAGGGTCGCTCATGTCGAGGCAGGTCTCAGAAGCTTTGATATGAGCATGCCTGAAGAGATCAACCGAATCGTCACCGACTCGATATCCGATTATTTTTTTGTGACAGAGCAAAGCGGTGTTGAAAATCTTGTCAAGGAAGGAAAGCCGGGAGACCGCATCCATTTCGTCGGGCATGTCATGATAGACAACCTCTTTCATCAGCTGGGCGAGCTTGAAAGGGGCGATGGCAGCATTGAGTTTTCCACCTCACGCTTGAAAGAGAAGTATTCGGAGTATGCGTTTTTGACCATGCACAGGCCTGCCAATGTCGATTCAAAGGAATGCTTTGCAGAGATTGCCGGCGCATTGAACATCATCGCGCAGGATTGCCCGATATTTTTTCCTGTTCATCCGAGAACACGGAAGATGATCGGGGAGCATGGGATAGAGCTTTCCGACAACATTATTCAGCTTCCGCCGCTTCCGTTCAGCGAGTCTCTTTATTTATGGAAGGATGCAGCCATAGTTCTCACCGACAGCGGCGGGCTCCAGGAGGAGACCACCGCGTTGAAGGTGCGGTGCCTGACATTGAGGGAAAATACCGAGCGGCCGATCACGCTTCGAGTCGGTTCGAATGTTTTGGCAGGCACCAGGAAAGAATCGATTCTCAATGCCTACGAGAAATGCATGAAGGCGGACCCTGGTTCGTTTTCAGTCCCTCCCAAATGGGATGGAAAGGCATCGGCAAGGATACTCGATATTCTCGTGAACTCGTTGTGAGCCTCGCCGCAGGCGCATGACGAGGAGCCTGTTTCCCTGTTTTGGGGGCGAAGAAGCTGTAAGCGCGAGCTTCTTCTTGAATGACGTCAGGAGTTGCCCCTGCCTATCCCGAAGTGGATAAAGCCTTTTGATTTCAGATCCATCACATTCAGGATATTCCTCCCGTCGAACACCACCGGCCTTTTCATGAGCTCTTTCATCCGGACGAAGTCCGGGCTCTTGAACAGGTTCCACTCGGTCACGATCGCCAGACCGTCAACCCCTTCCAGCACCTCGTAGTTGTCCTTTGCATAGAACACCCGGCTGTCGAGCACTGCCTTGGCGTTGTCCATGCCAACGGGGTCGAAAACCCGCACCTTCATGCCCTTTTCCTGCAGCCGGTTGATGATGTCGATGGCAGGTGCCTCTCTGATGTCGTCGGTCTTGGGCTTGAAGGTAAGCCCCCAGATTGCGATAGTGATCTGCGAGAGGTCGGCCTTCTGGTCGAGGTAATAGTTGATGATCTTCTCGGCAAAGTAGTTCTTCTGGCGCTGATTTGCCCGGTGGGTCGCCTGGCAGATCTCAAGCGAGTGTCCCATGCTCTGGGCCGTGTGGATCAGGGCCAGCACGTCTTTGGGAAAGCACGATCCGCCATAGCCCGGGCCTGCAAGCAGAAAGCGTGGGCCGATGCGCGAGTCGGTGCCCATGCCCTCTCTCACCTGGGAGATGTCGGCTCCCACCTTGTCGCACAAGATGGCAAGCTCGTTCATGAACGTGACCTTGGCGGCCAGGAAGGCGTTTGATGCATACTTGGTGAGCTCGGCGCTGCGGATGTCCATGATGAGGATGGGGTTGTTGGTGGTGCGGACAAAGGGGTCGTAGAGCTCCTTGAACAGGGCCGCGGTCCGCACGTTGTCCGTGCCCACGATGACCCGCTCGGGGCGCATGAAGTCTTGAAGGGCGTTTCCCTCTTTGAGAAACTCGGGGTTTGAGACCACGTCGAATTCGATGTGCTCGAGGCCCCTCTTTTTGAGCTCTTCTTTTACTACCTCCCGCACCTTGTCGGCTGTGCCCACGGGCACGGTCGACTTGTCTACGATGATCTTATAGCCGTCCATGATCGCGCCGATCTGGCGGGCCACCTGCAGCACATATTTCAAGTCTGCCGATCCATCCTTGTCCTGCGGGGTGCCTACTGCGATGAAGCAGATCTGGCACTTCGACACGCCGTCGTTGAAGTCTGTAGTAAAGCGCAGGCGGCCTCCCTGCACGTTTCTGTCGATGATCTCCTTGAGGCCGGGCTCGTATATGGGGACGATGCCCTCGTTCAGCATCCTGATCTTCTCCGCGTTGTCGTCCATGCAGATCACGTCGTTGCCCATCTCGGCAAAACACGCCCCGGTAACCAGCCCAACATAACCCGTGCCGATCATGCAGATTTTCATATGCGCCCCTCGTAACAAAGAAAGATTGTGCACTCTTCTATCGGCAGAGGATAAGATGGAAGTGAGGGGAGAATCAAGGGGTTTATATGTTATGGACCCGGGATGCTGCAGAAGACCGCGGCGCGGTGTTTTGTGCCGCATGTTGAGCGGTGCCTGCGCTATTCGTACTATTCTATTATGTAGGCGGATGCGTGCGGTTATGACGACGGGTCCGCGCCGCCGGCGCATGAGAGAATATGTTTCGCGGCAAAGGAGATGCAGCCGGACAGAGGCCCGGCCCGAGAGCATCCGCTTCGAGAGGATTCAGAGAATTCGTGAACGAAAGGAAGGTGTACGTCATGCAGAGGCTCTCGATATCGATCATCCTGGTCTTCGGGGTAGCGATGTTTGCGCTTTCCGGCTGCGCCGGCAATGAAAAGCCGGCCACCACAGCCGATATCATGAGAGGACATGCCGCTGATGTCCAGACGGAAGTCGATCTCAAGGAAGAGCTGGCCAACCAGTGGGAGCGGGGTTCAGAGCTGGCGCAGACCGGCAGGGAGCGCATCAGAGACGGCAAGGAAATGATTCAGGAAGGTCAGTCGCAGATCAACCAGGGCAAAAGAGAGATGGCCCAGGGAACTCAGCTCATGCAGGACAGCGAGCGCCGCTTCCGTCAGAATTTCCCGGGCCTCCAACTCAGGCCCGGAGGCGGGGCAGGCGGAACAACCGGGGAGACCAGCTCTACCGACTGATACTCCCAAGCTCCTTTCCCTGGCATTGAAGAGCGCGAGCGGCATGTTTATTCTCTCTTTCTCACTGCTGCTAGAGTGAGCGGCGGGCAAAGCATGCCCGGCGGGGTGACTGTCTCGAGCCTGTGCATCTTGTCCCTGACGTCTCTCTCAACGGCTCGGCTTCAGCATTGCAGGGATTTTCTGCACCCAAACTATGCCCATAATCAGCCTGTGGGGTACAGGACACAAGGGTGATAGATTTGGGGCGTCTTAACAATATAAAAGAATGGGGGTCTAAAAGAATGGGGGTCAGGTCTCAACATATGACACAGGGAGTGTCATATGTTGAGACCTGACCCCCATGATTATGTTGAGACCTGACCCCCATGATTACCGAAAGCACCGGCAGGCACTACTCTGAATTCGTCTTTCTCCCCTGCTCGGAAAGGGCCTGCTGCAGGCCGGAAAACGAGCCGTGCTTCGAGGCCCCTTCGATTGCCTTTACCGCCACGTCCTGCACCTTTTGATAAGCGGCTTCCTGAAGTCTTGAGAGCTTCGATATCTGCTCGGCCTGCTCCTTCACGGTCTTTTCCAGGGCGTCGATGCGGGTGAGCAGCACATTCTTCTCTCCCTCGTACTGCTGCTTGAGGATATTCGTCTGGTAATCCGTCTCCAGCTTGAGCCTTTCCGCCGTGTCTTTGGCTGTTTTTGCGACAGCGCTCTGAAGCTCTTCGGGAAATGCCTCGGCGCGCTTTTTCAGCTCAAGGAATTCCGATTCCTTCTCGGCGAGTGTCTTTCTTCGCTCATCGAGCTCTTTTTCAGCCGCCTCGCGCATGGCCTTGATCTCGTTTTCGAGGGCATGTTTCTCTGAGAGGAGGCGGGCCTTCTCGTCTTCGAACTTGTCTTTCTCGATCTGGCGCTCTCGCTGGAACGAATATAGATACTCTTCTTTTTCCCGCTGCCGCTGCCGCGCTTCCTGCTCTCGCTGCTCCTTCGTCTCGGCTGCGTGCAGGGCCTTCTCCTGGTCCCACTTCCGGCGGGTTTCTTCGATGTCTTCCAGAAGGCTCGACTTTTTCAGCTCCAGCTCTTCTTCAAAGAGCCGGTTTTTGCGATTGTTGGCCTCTATGAGCGCTGCCAGAGAGCTTGCAGACCTGTCGATCTCGTAGATTTCCTTGAGCTCGGCATCACGGATGCTGATTGCCGCCTGAATTTCGCCCAGCTTTTTCACCTCTGATTCGAGCCGCTCCTGGAGCTGAGAGAGGTTTTTGTCGATATCCGTTTTCAGGGTTTTTATGTTCTGGGCCACGCCTTCCATCGAGACATCGCTCACGGCACGGACAATCTCCTGCTTCTTCTTCTCCTCGATTTTCTTCTCAGGCTTCAGCTCTGCCTGGTTTCGTTCCTCCAGCTCTTCCAATACCTCGTTGTAGGCATCGAGGAGCTCCTGTTTGGTGTTTTTCATGCCGAGTTCGGGTTTTTTTGACTTGGCGCCTGCCATCGGACAAACCTCCCTTCGTTCAGACAGTACCGTACAGCCGATACCTCATCATATTGCGTAATAAGTCGTGCAGACAGGATTATTTCAGAAAATGATCGCCAAAACAACTCTTATCTCTTATAATGAAAAGAGAGACGAGCCGGCTGCAGTTGCAGCAGGGTGGAAATCAATTCGTACAAGAGGTTGGCAATGGTCAGGCGACCTGATCTCCTGAAGAAATTTGAAGATGATCTTGCCCGGGAAGAGGGCAGGGTTCCTCATGCCCGGGCGATGGAGATTTTCTCATCCCTTTGGCATGAAGGCAGGGCTCTTGGCGTTCTGCCCGGGGAAGATCCTCTTGCCGGTATCGAGGTGGATATCCGTCTGGCAAGGGTGCTGAATTCATGTTCGAAGAAATCCTCGCATCCTTAGGCAAAGCCCTGCGGATACGCTCGATCCCCTATATGGTCATAGGCGGGCAGGCTGTCCTGCTTTATGGCGAGCCTCGATTGACAAGAGATATCGATATCACCCTCGGGGTTGATACCGGCTGCCTTGATGAGATCCTCGATCTTGCCGGGGAGCTGTCGCTCCGGGCTCTCCCCGATGACGTCAAGGAATTTGCTCTTCAGACCATGGTGCTGCCGTGTCTGCATGAAAAGACCGGCATAAGAGTCGACTTCATCTTCTCGTTCACCCCCTATGAAACTCAGGCGATCCAAAGGGCAAACAAGATAGAGATACTGGAGACGGAAGTATGCTTTGCCTCGCCCGAGGATGTCATTATCCACAAAATCTTTGCAGGCAGGCCACGCGACAGGGAAGATGCCAGATCAATCCTGCTTCGCAGCGATAACCTGGATATCTCATACATACGGTCCTGGCTTGATGAATTTGATATGTCTTCGGAAGAAAAAGGATTTCGGAAAAGCTTCGAGGAATTAATGGGGTCAGGTCTCAACATATGACAAATCGGGCAGGGTTTAAAGAAGAGGTCTGCGGAAAGCACCGGCAGGCCGGTCGTGTCACGGCAGGCCTTGAGAATTGACTCGCTGATTGTCCCCTGTTATTATTGATCTGATTGCAATGGAAATATGAATTTGAGGAGGTATACCAATGGCACGACCTCTGCGTGTTTCGTATCCAGGGGCATTCTATCACATTACGGCCCGCGGGAATGAGCGTAAGAAAATATTCAGCAGCAACCGGGACAGGCTGCGGTTTCTCTCATACCTCGAGTCGGCGCACATGCGCTATGGTGCGCTTTTCCATGGATATTGCCTGATGGAGAATCACTATCATCTCTTGTTGGAGACCCCCAGGGAAAATCTTTCGCAGATCATGCACCACATAAACGGGGCATACACCACGTATTATAATGTCAAAACGAGCCGCAGCGGCCACTTGTTCCAGGGGAGATACAGATCCATCCTGGTAGAAAAGGATGCCTACTGCCTGGAATTGTCACGGTACATTCACCTCAACCCCGTGCGTGCGGGCATGGTGAAAAACGTGGAAGACTACCCATGGTCGAGCTACCTTTCATACATAGGAAAGAGTGAGGCGAGGCAGTGGATGGAGACAGGCTTTGTGCTTGCATCTTTCGGAGAGGATGCAAGCACTGCCAGGGAGAGATACCGGGAATTCGTAAAAGAGGGAGAGAAAAAGAACGTGGGAAACCCGCTTGAACAGGTCCATGCATCAACGATTTTGGGGAGGGAATCGTTTTGCGCCTTTGTGCAGAAAAAGATTGAGGAAAACATGCGGGAGGCAGACACGAGAAATGTTCCTGCGCTGAAGGCCTTTGAAACAAGGCCTTCACTGGATAAGATAGCACAGATTGTGGCGGATGTATGCAGGGACCATCCCAGGCAGATAAAGAAAATGAGCCTGTGGATCAGCCAGGATATCGGAGGCTATTCCTTGAGCGAGATCGGGCAGAGATATGGCATGCGGGAAAACGCGGTGAGCCAGTCGAACCGGCGATATCAGCGGGAGATAGGTGGAGATGGAGAGATTCAGAAACTGGTGAGGGAAGTGCGGAGAAAACTCGAAATGTCATATGTTGAGACCTGACCCCTATCTATCGTGTCATATGTTGAGACCTGACCCCGATCTATCGGTTGATTTTCATGTAGAGCAATAATATATGGTTCGCAATGAGAGTCGTGCAGATTCATGGGGAAACTTGCATCAATGCATACTCTTGTGCTACACATCATAGCGTAGCGAAAAAGGAGGGAAGGTATGTCCGGCCACAATAAATGGAGCACGATCAAACATAAAAAAGGTGCTGCCGATGCTAAGCGCGGCAAGCTGTTCAGCAAGCTCATCAAGGAGATCACAGTAGCGGCCCGCATGGGAGGTAGCGATATCGATGGAAATGCTCGTCTGCGGTCCGCGGTGGCGACGGCAAAGGCCGCCAACATGCCCAAAGACAACATCGACCGGGCCATCAAGAAAGGCACCGGCGAGCTCGAAGGTTTCAACCTCGAAGAGACATCATACGAGGGATACGGTCCCGGCGGCGTGGCAGTGCTCGTGAACGTGCTCACCGACAATAAGAACCGGGCGGTTGCGGATATACGGCATATCTTCTCAAAATATAACGGCAACCTGGGCGAGACAGGCTGTGTGAGCTGGATGTTCGATAAAAAAGGCTTTGCCGCCATTCCCAAAGATGCGGTGGACGAAGAGGTGCTCTATGACCTGGCTCTCGAGATCGGGGCCGAAGACATCTCTGACGAGGGAGACGAGTTCGAGATCGTGATCGCGCCCGAAGAGATCGAGACTCTCAGAGAGGCGCTCGAAAGCAAAGGCATCAAATACAGCCAGCTCGAAGTGCAGATGATTCCTCAGACAAACGTGACACTCACGGGCAAGCAGGCGCAGCAGACCTTGAAGCTGCTGGATGCTCTCGAGGAACTGGACGATGTCCAGTCCATTTCTTCGAACTTCGATATCTCAGACGAAGAGATGGCCCAGATCCAACAAGGATAATGATCATCTGCGGCATCGACCCCGGAACGCGCGCCACGGGCTATGGAGTGCTCGAGATCGGGAACGTGTCCCGCGGGTCACTCTCCTATGTCGCGCATGGGGTCATCAGACCCAGGTCCGAGGGCCTCGACTCGCGGCTCAAAGAGATCTTTCTGGAGGCAACCGGGATTTTTCAAAAATACCAACCTGCCGAGATTGCCGTTGAGGCAACCTTCCACGCGCTTAACATTCAGTCGGCCTTCAAGCTGGGCCAGGCGCGGGGAGTGATCATACTCGCCGCGAGCCTGCTCGACATCCCGGTCTTCGAATACACCCCCACCGAGGTCAAGAAAGCCACCTGCGGATACGGCAGGGCTGACAAGGAGCAGATCGCCGCCATGATCACGTCTATTTTGCGTTTGCCCAAGGATTCGCCGCTCACCAACGACGCCACCGACGCGCTGGCTATCGGACTCTGCCACTCCTCGTCACGGCGCATGAAGGAGCTCGCCCGATGATCGGCATGCTCAAGGGCGAGGTGGTGCAGATCGCGGGAGGAGAGCTCACCGTGCTGGTGGGGGGCGTGGGATATCAGCTCCGCGTGCCTGCCGTGCCCGGGCAGCAGTTTTCGTGCGGCGAAGAGCACACCTTCTACACCCAGATGATCGTCCGGCAAGATGCGATCGAACTCTACGGCTTTGCCGACCTCAGGCAGAAGGAGATCTTCTCGCTTTTGCTGGGCGTGTCAGGGGTAGGGCCCAAGACTGCATTGAACATCGTGTCAGGGATCGACCCCACCCGTTTTCTGGAAGAGGTGGTGAGCGAGAACATCGGATATTTGAGCAGCCTGCCCGGCATCGGCAAAAAGAGCGCCCAGCGCATCGTGCTCGAGCTCAAGGAGCGCATAACAAAGAAGTACGGCCCGGGCAGGGCCATGCCGCGCACGGATATCTCGGAAGACGCCGTGGCCGCGCTCGTCTCGCTCGGCTATGCAGAGTCGCAGGCGCGCCGGGCAGTGGGGTGCGTCAAGGCGGACAATGTCGAAGAGCTTATCCGCAGCGCGCTCAAAGAGCTGATCCGGTGAGGCGGGAGGCTTCAAGGGTAGAGCCTGGCCGCAAATAGAAAGCGGTGAGAAAAATCCTGACGCACGAGAATTGGAGAAGCGAGAATCTCAGAAAAACAATAGGCTTTGAAAGAGAAAGCAAAAGTTGAGAAGAAAAGAGATTCGATGAGACAAGAACTGAGGCAATTAAAGGGTTCTGATAAGACTCGAGCAGTGGTAAGATAAGGGCAGGGAAAACCACTGCGACAAGAACCATGACGTAAAAAAGAGTTGTGAGAAGAGAAGCTTTTTGATGAGAGAAGAACTGACCGGCATCAGAACCGACCGAGAAGAGACTGATTTCGAGGCCACCATCAGGCCCCGGAGTCTCAAGGAATATGTGGGGCAGAACGCCCTGAAGGAGAACCTGGAAGTCTTCATCAAGGCGGCCAACGCCCGGGGAGAGGCTCTGGACCACTGTCTGTTCTACGGCCCTCCGGGCCTGGGCAAGACTACGCTCGCCCACATCATCGCCCATGAAAGAAACGTGGGCTTGCGGATCACGAGCGGCCCGGCCATCGAGAAGTCGGGCGACCTGGCCGCGATCCTCACCAACCTGGAAGAGGGCGATGTCCTGTTCATCGATGAGATCCACCGGCTCGGCAAGGCGGCCGAAGAGATCCTCTACCCCGCCATGGAAGACTTCAAGCTGGACATCATCATCGGCCAGGGGCCGTCGGCGCGGTCCATCAGGATCGACCTCAACCCCTTCACCTTGGTGGCAGCCACCACCCGGGCCGGAATGATCACCTCGCCGCTGCGCGACAGGTTTGGCATTATCGGGCACCTGGAGTTCTACAGCGAAAGCGAGCTGTGCACCATCCTCAAGCGCACTGCCAGGATCCTCGAGGTTGCGGTCGACGAAAAGGGCCTGACAGAGATCGCCCGGAGGTCGCGCGGCACCCCCCGGATCGCCAACCGGCTCCTGCGCAGGGTGCGCGACTTTGCCGACGTGCTGGGAGACGGCACCATCACCTGGGAGATCGCAGACACAGCCCTTTCCCGGCTGGATATCGACAAGACCGGCCTCGACCGCATGGACCGCAAGATCATTGCCACCATGATCGAGTCGTTTTCCGGCGGGCCGGTGGGCATCGAGTCGCTGGCCGCGTCGCTGGGCGAGGATAAAGACACCATCGAAGACATGTACGAGCCCTACCTGATCCAGAGCGGCTATCTCAAGCGCACGCCCCGAGGCAGGCAGGTGTGCGCGAGAGGATACCGGCTCTTGGGCCTCGAGCGAAAAAAGGACCAGCTCGAGATATTCGAGGATGAATGAGAGGGATCGGGGTCAGGTCTCCAATCTCTTGGGGTCAGGTCTCTACATATGACACACCCGTGTCATATGTAGAGACCTGACCCCGTTCCCTTGCTGACCCCAAGAGATATGTTGAGACCTGACCCCATGCAAGGAGGAGTCATACGTGAAACTGATTCTTTTCGACGTAGATGATACCTTGTATCCCAAAGGTGCGGGGCCGTTCAACCTGGTGACCGGAAAGATCGACGAGTATGTCATGTCGTGGTGCAACCTCGACCTGGAGGAGACGCGGGCGCTCAGGAAGCGGTATATCGACACCTACGGCTCAACCCTGGGCGGGCTCATGAGGCACCATGGGGTCGACCCGGACGATTACCTGCAAAAGGTCCACGACGTGCCTGTTGAAGATCTCCTGCACAAGGACGAGCGGCTCAAGAAAGTCATTTCAGGCATCAGGCATGACATGGTCGTGTTCTCCAACGGGTCGGTGGACTATGTGAGGCGGGTTCTCAGGTCACTGGATGTCATCGACCTGCTGGGCGAGCTTTTCACCATCGAGTTCATGGATTATATCCCCAAGCCGCGGGTCTATCCCTATCGGAAGCTTCTCGAGCTCTACGGCGTCAGACCGCAGGACTGCGTCTTCGTAGACGACCGGCTGCCCAACATCCTCACGGCGCGAGACATGGGGATGAAGGCCGTCCTGGTTGGGGCTGATACATCTATGCCTGGGGTAGATGTGATACCCGACATCTATTCCGTGTCAGAGATCGCTTTTTAGTAAGGATATCGAGAAAATATCTGTCAGATTATGTCATAAGGGGAGGGAAACATGCACGTGTTCGTAACCGGTGCAGCCGGTTTCATCGGGTTCCATCTCGCCCGGCGGCTTTTGGAAGAGGGCTGCCGGGTGTTTGGGATCGACAATCTCAATCCCTACTATGATCCGCAGCTCAAGATCGACCGGCTGAGCATTCTGGAAAAGATCCCAGGCTTTGCCTTCCAGAAGACCGACCTGGTCGACAGGCAGGGCATGGAGGCCATATTCCGCGAGCATGAGTTCGACGCAGTGGTCCACCTTGCAGCCCAGGCGGGCGTGCGCTACAGCCTGGAAAACCCCTATGCCTATATCGACTCCAACCTTTCGGGTTTCATGAACATCCTCGAGGGATGCAGGGCTGCGAGCACACCCCACCTGGTGTTCGCCTCGTCGTCGTCGGTCTATGGCGCCAATACAAAGATGCCCTTTTCCGTGCACCACAACGTAGACCATCCGGTGTCGCTCTATGCGGCCACGAAAAAGGCCAACGAGCTCATGGCCCACACCTATGCGAGCCTCTACGGGCTGCCCTGCACGGGCCTGCGCTTCTTCACCGTGTACGGGCCCTGGGGCAGGCCGGACATGGCCTTGTTCAAGTTTACCAGGGCCATACTCGAAGACTCAGCCATCGATATCTACAACCACGGCAACATGGAGCGCGATTTCACCTATATCGACGACATCGTCGAAGCCCTGGTGCGAGTGATGCGCATGAAGCCTCAGCCAGACCCATCCTGGGACGGCGACAGCCCCGACCCGGGCACAAGCTACGCGCCCTACCGGGTCTACAACATCGGGGGCTCGCGCCCGGTGCGGCTCATGGACTTTATCGGCGTTCTGGAGAAGGCGCTCGGCAAAGAGGCTCGGAAAAACATGCTGCCCCTGCAGAAGGGCGACGTGGTGGCCACCTGCGCCGATGCGCAGGACCTGGAAGACGCAGTAGGCTTCCGGCCCCGGGTAACCGTGGAAGAGGGCATCGGGCACTTCGTGCGCTGGTACCGGGAGTATTACCGGGTATGAGAATTGGATTTTTAAGAGATGAGCGTCTCCGACGGGAAGTCCTTGTCGAGGATATAGCTCAGGATTTTGTCGCGATAGTGCTTTGACCCGCCGATAAACTCGATGCCCACCTGGGTCTTGTCGAGAACCTTCTCGCATCTGACCGAGCGGACGATGCCCGTTGCCGTGACGCCGCCCGTGGGCAGTTCGATGTTGATCTCGGGAAGGTTCATGCCCTCGATGAGGGGGGTCTTGTCTTCGTCTAGTATCTCGATCCCCATCCCCTCGATGCTGATGTCCCACACCATGGCCCCGATCTTCTCCAGACTGATGGGGTGCACGATGGTAGCGGTCAGAGGCTCCTGTCCCGTGACGAAATATCTCAGCACGCTGCGCCTGCTGACATGCTGCATGGTCTCGGGCCAGCTGGTCTCCATGATGTTCTTGATGACATCCTGCACCTGTGCGTGGAAGAGCATGACATTGACGTCCTTGAAGAGATAGAAGGGGTAGACCGTGCCCACCTGAGGCTGAAAGGGGAGCCGGAACTCCGAGATCCTCACGATCCTCAACACCATGTTGTTGATCTGGGGCCTGAGGTAGAAGAACTCCACAGGGATGGCCTTCTGCCGATAGATCATGAGCATGTCGCCAAATCCGCGCGACCAGCGCTTGACCTCGTTGAAGATGCGCAGGATCTCGTCTTTGTCCGTGACGAGCATGCCCGTATCGTCTCTGGTGCCGTGGAGCTTGGCGTAGGCCTCGATCGGTGTCTCCGCAGGCGAAAAATCGATGCCCGCCCGGGTGGGAACGCCCGGGCCGAGATAGGCGATTCGGCCGTGGATATCGGTGGCGATTATGGTTCCCTGTTTTTCAAGGGTTTCGATATGTATCTCGGCCCCCTCCTGCAGCAGCGAGAATCCGTTGGTCACCAGCACTCCCATCCCGCCGATGGAGATATCCAGGACAGGAAGCTTGAGAGGATGGCCGTTGATCTTCGCGTTTGCAAAGAGTTGGCCCCAGGAAAGGGTCTTCTGCCGTTTGGTTCGTCTCTTTTTCATGTATGATCTTCATCGGAAAAAACCCCTGAGAAACTTTAGATCTGTGAAATTGGGGGGAGGAAAACTGGGGACGGGTTCAGTTTAACTTGCTAATCTGCACCCGTCCCCAGTTTCCCAATTTCCCTCACCGATTTTTATTTGCCTTTGTATTTGGGCGTGCGTTTTTCCATGAAGGCTGCCATGGTCTCGGCCAGGTCTTCCGAGGGAAGGATCATGGCGCTGCGGGCTGCGACGTATTCCAGGCCGTCGGCGATGCTCTTGCCCCGGCAGTAATTCAAGACCTCCTTGGCTCCCTGGACCGCCAGGGGTGCCTGCGCGGCGATCTCTGCGGCAAGGTCGGCGGCGCCCTTGAGCAGGGCCTCCTTGTCAGGGTAGACTTCGTTGACCAGGTTCACCTGGAGTGCCCGGCGGGCGGTGATGAATTTTGCCGTGAAGGCCATCTCCCGGGTGACGCCCTGGCCCACGATGTGGGGGAGCCGCTGGAGCACGCCAACGTCCGCGATGATGGCCACGGCCGCCTCGCGCAGGGATATCCGGGCGTCTTCAGATGCCAGGCGGATGTCGCAGGCCGCGCCCAGGTCGAGGGCTGCCCCGATGCAGTACCCGTGAAACGCGCAGATCACGGGCTTGGAGCATTTCTCAACGCAGGTCATAGAATCCTGCAGGGGAAAGATGTCTTTGAAGAGCTTGACCGTGGCCTTGGCACTCATGTCCCAGTTTTTGAGGGTGGGGATCAAGGGGGCCATGCCCACGAGGTCGATGCCCGCCGAGAAGTCCTTGCCCTCGCCTGCAATGACCGCGACCCTGATCTCGTCGTCGGCTTCGATGTCTGCGAAGATGGGGACGATCTCCCGCCAGGCATCGGGCCCCATGGCGTTTTTCTTTTCCGGCCTGTTCAGAAAGACCCATGCGACATTGTCTTTTTTCTCTACCTTGTAAAAATTATATGATGTGCTCATGTAAGTCCTCCTCCTTGGTCCAGACTAAAGGGAGACAGCCGGCTTGTCAATAAGAGAGAATAATGTCAGCCGCTTATCATCAAACCGAATGCGGTCACACCACACGAGATGCTTCACCAGCCTTGCCGTCCGCTGGCTCACCCACTCGTTTTTTTCTCCCGCCATCCGAGTCTCTGCCGCTATGGGGCGGTTTGAGCGGGTGGTTGTCAAGCGTGCTTTGGGGCAGTCTTTTTTAAGCTCGGGCTTGGGGAGTGTACCTCATTGACTTTTCACCAGTCAGGCATTAGTAGTACCGCAAAGGGACAATCAAGGAGGAATGAATGCCCATCTACGAATACCAGTGCAAGGACTGCGGCGAGGAGTTCGAGCGGCTTATGCCGATTTCCGCCCAGAATCCCCCTGAATGCCCGAAGTGCGGAGGCGGTAATGTGAAAAAGAAGATCTCCCGCCCGGCCTCCGGCAAATCGAACTGCGGGTCGTGCAGCGCAACCAGCTGTGGAGGCTGTTCGAGCGCCAGACATTCCTGAGGGTAATAAAAAGGCCCCGGTCAGGGGCCTTTAGTAAAACCGAATTTGCTTTATGAAGACTCTTATCTAAACAGGTCTTCCCTGATGATCGTTTCTTCCCGTTTCGGGCCCACCGACACGATTGCGGCTTTCACCCCGAGGTTTTTCTCTATGTAGGCTATATACGCCTTGCAGTTCGCGGGCAGCTCATCGAACGAGCGCACGGACGAGATGTTTTCCTCCCACCCCGGAAGCTCGTCATAGATTATCTCCATGTCAGGATACATCTCAAGGTCGGCCGGCATGCTCTCGATGAGGGTTCCGCCAGAGCGGTAGGCTGTCGCCACCTTGATGGTCTCGAACCCGGAGAGCACGTCGAGCTTGGTGATCGCGAGATGAGAGATGCCCGAGAGCCTGATCGAGCTTTTCAACCCCACGAGGTCGAGCCAGCCGCACCTGCGGGGCCTGCCTGTGGTTGCGCCGTACTCCCCGCCGAAGGCCCTGAGCTTCTCGCCGATCTCGTCGTCCAGCTCGGTGGGGAAGGGGCCTCCGCCCACCCGGGTGGTGTAGGCCTTGCAAATACCCAGCACCGAGTCGATCATGGTGGGGCCGACACCTGAGCCCACGCACGCCTGACCGGCAATGGTGTTGGACGAGGTGACATAGGGATAGGTGCCGTGGTCCATGTCCAGATTGGCACCCTGTGCACCCTCGAACAGGAGGTTTTTGCCCTGGCTGATAAACCGGTGCACGAGCACCGAGGTGTCGGTGACAAAGGGCTTAAGCTTCTCGCCCATGGCCTGGAACTTCTCGATCATCTCATTCTTGTCGGGGGCTTTGACCTTGAGGATGCAGGTGAGATATTCCCGCTTCTCGTCGAAGACTGCGTCGATCTTTTTCCGGAGAAGGTTCGGATTCACCAGATCGACCATCCTGATGCCCGTCCGGCGGGCCTTGTCTTCGTAGGCCGGGCCGATGCCCCTGCCCGTGGTGCCGATCTTCTGAATGGTCTCCCGAGCATGGTCGATCATCTTGTGATACGGCATGATCACATGGGCGCGATCGCTGATGGCAACAGTATCCGTTGTGACTACATAACCCTTTTCCCTCAGGGCCGTGATCTCCTCCAAGAGGATTTCCGGGTCGATGACCAGCCCCGGCCCGATGATGCAGAGTTTGTCCTTGTGCAGGATGCCGGATGGGATGAGGTGGAGGATGACCTTCCTGTCGCCCACCACCAGGGTATGGCCGGCATTGTTGCCCCCCTGAAACCGGATGATCAGGTCGGATTGCTCGGTGAGGAGGTCTACTACCTTGCCTTTGCCTTCGTCACCCCACTGGGTGCCTACAACGACCACGTTTGACATAATCGAATTCTCCTGTTCTTGGTTCCTTGGTTAGACTTTGACCTCCTGGACCGACAAGGCGTTGGGGAATTTCGCGATCTTCTCGATGACGTCCCTGGGGGCCTCGGTGTCGAGATTGATGATGATGATTGCAGTCCCCTGCTGCCTGTCACGGCCGAGGAAGAGTCGTGCGATGTTGACATTGCTCTCGCCGATTATTGTGGCGATCCTGCCCACGGTGCCCGGCAGGTCTTTGTTGTAGATCACCAGCATGTAGCCTTCCGGGATGGCCTCGATGGAGTAGTTGTCGATGCTGACAATCCTTAAGTCTCCAGGATAGAAGACCGATCCCTCCAGGGTGCGGGTGCCGGAATCGAACTCCAGGCTGATCCGGATGGTGTTGGTGTAGATCGCCTCTTTGCTCGTCTGGGTCTCCTCCAGGTCGATGCCGCGCTCCTTGAGCAGAACCGGCGCATTGACATAGTTGACCTCATCGGTGACGATGGAAAGAAGGCCCTTGAGCCCTGCGATGGTGACCGGCCTGGTGTCTATAGCGGCCGCATCGCCCGTATAGGTGAAGCTCACCTTCTTTAACCTGTCGGAGGTGACCTGGCCGATGATCTGGCCGAAGAAGGTCCCCATCTTCTCCGAGAGCTCGATATAGGGCTTGACTTTGGGGAGCATCTCGGGCGCTACCGACGGGGCGTTGACTGCGTTTCGGATGATGCCGTTATTGAGATAGTCAACTATCTGCTCGGCAATGGCGAGCGCCACGTTCTCCTGGGCCTCGTAGGTGGATGCCCCCAGGTGGGGAGTGCTGACAACCTTTGGATGCATCGCCAGGGACCAGTCTTCCGGCGGCTCTTTTTCATACACGTCGATCGCGGCACCGGCCACCTTGCCCGAGTCGAGCGCATCGATGAGGTCCTTCTCGTTGATGATGCCGCCCCGGGCGCAGTTGATGATCATGACGCCCTTCTTCATCTTGGCAAAGGCGTCCTTGTTGACCAGCCCGATGGTCTCCTTTGTCTTGGGCGTATGCACCGTGATGTAATCAGACCGGGCATAGAGCTCGTCCAGGCTCACCAGCTCATAGCCCTGCTGCTCGGCCAGCTCCTGGGTGATGAAGGGGTCGTACACCAGCACGTTCATTTTCAGGCCCTGCGCACGCGACGCCACCACCGAGCCGACCCTGCCGAGGCCGATGATCCCGATGGTCTTGTTGAAGACCTCCCGGCCCTCCAGTGCCTTTTTCTCCCACTTGGACTGCTTCATGAGCATGTTGGCCTGCGGGATATTGCGCGTCATGGCCATCATCAGGGCGATGGTGTGCTCGCCGGTGGTCACGGTGTTGCCGCCCGGCGTGTTCATGACCACGATGCCCTGCTTGCTGGCAGCGGAAATATCGATGTTGTCGACGCCGGCACCCGCCCGGCCGATGACCTTGAGCTTTTTGCCGGCTGAGATGATCTCCTGGGTCGCCTTGGTAGCGGACCGCACTACCAGGCCGTCGTATTCGCCGATGATCTTCACCAGCTCTTCCGGCTTGAGGCCGGTCTTGACATCAACGTCGAGGCCGCCGTTTCTGAGAATTTCAACGCCCTTATCAGATAATTTATCACTTACGAGTACTTTCACGACAATATCCTCCTACTAGGGTAGAATCAAAGTCCGCAGCCCTTGTAACAAATGGGCAGGAGAGTGTCAATAATTTACAGGGTAATCCATGGTCCTGACTGCCGATCGAGCGAACTCGGAGCCGGGCTGGGAGATACGGCTGCGATTCCTCTCTGCATTTTTACGACGATCTGTGTTAAGAAAAAGAAAATGTATCTGCATAAATCATGAAAGAGGAGGATACCATGGCTGTCGTTGAATGGAAAAAGGATGAATCCGTTGCCGTCGTCATCATGAACAACACCGAAAACCGGCACAATCCGGATTTTGCCACAGGCATGCTCGGCGTATTCGACGAGATCGAAAAAGACCAGGAGATCTTCTCGGTGGTGCTCACCTCCAGCGACCCCAAGAGCTGGTCCCAGGGCATCGACCTGGTGTGGATCACCGGTGCCATGCAGAACAAGGACTTCGCATCCATAAAAAAGTTCATGTACGACATGAACAGCGTGTTCAAGCGGATACTCCTCTTTCCCATGCCCGTCATCGCCGCCATGAACGGACACACCTTCGGCAACGGCAGCATCCTGGCCTGCACCTGTGACTACCGCTTCATGAAGGCCGACAGGGGCTATTTCTGCTTTCCCGAGGTGGATGTGAATATACCCTTCCTTCCCGCCATGCTCCAGATCCTTCGGAAGGCGATCCCCTACTACAAACTCGAAGAGCTGGTGTTCAGCGGGAGGCGCGTAGGGGCCAAAGAGCTCGAGGAGCACCACGTGGTCATAAAGGCCTGCGCCGATGCCGATGAGCTCATGCGCGAGAGCCTTGCCTATGCAAAGACCTACCACAAGGGCAGGGCCATTTTCGGACAGCACAAGCTGCGGCTCCACAAGCACATCATCGAGGTCATGGAAAACGAAGACCCTGCCTACATCGAGCCGCTCAACCTCATGGTGTAGCAGGGATGCAGGCGACTCCGGGCAGGGGCCTGCAGTCGGGTGAGATATGCCTGCGTTCCTGCAGGCGTCCGGGGAGCCGTGTCCGGTCAATACGCATCTGTGCCGGTGCCGGGACGGGCAGAAGGCTGCATCCGGATATCTCATACTCAGGTCCGGGCCGGCACCCGGGGCGCCCGCTGCACAGGAAGGAGGAGAGAGGGTGAGATCAGACAGCGATTTCATTCCCCCCGCCCACCTGCGGGCGCCCTATGCACAGACCGTCCTGGCCAGCAGCAGGATTCGCACCCTGGGCCCCAACCCCATGGCCGCCTGCAGCCGCGAGATGATTTTCGACACCGTTGACGGTGTGAGGCTGCAGGGATTTCACTCCCCTGCGCCGGGCGAGGAGGCAAAGGGCCTGGTCATTCTCATCCACGGGTGGGAGGGCAGCGCGTCGTCCACCTACATCCTGCATACCGGGAGGTTTCTCCACGCCCATGGGTATGATGTGTTCCGGCTCAATCTCCGGGACCACGGCGATACCCATCATCTCAACGAGGGGCTCTTCTATGCCACGCTCCTAGACGAGGTGTTCTCCGCCGTCAAACAGGCCGCAGCGCTCGCCCGTGGCAGCGGCGTCTATCTTGCCGGGTTTTCCCTCGGAGGCAATTTCGCGCTGAGGATCGCCTGCAGGTGTGCGCGTGAGCCCATCGAAACCCTGAGGCACGTCATGGCGGTGAGTCCGGTGGTCGATCCGGCCAGGTCGAGCAGGGCAATCGACAATAGCGGGCTCTTGCGCTGGTACTTTCTCAAAAAATGGCGGAGGTCCCTGCGCAAGAAACAGGCCCTGTACCCCAACCTCTACGATTTCTCCGGCCTGCTCCCCATAAAGACCGTCATCGGCCTCACCGAGGCGCTCATCAGGGCTTCGGGCATCTATGCCGGCATGGAGGAGTATTTTCGCGGGTATACCATCACCGGCTCGGTCCTCGAAGAGGCCCCGGTGCCCACGACCATCCTCATATCGCGGGACGACCCGGCCATACCGGCCGGCGATTTTACCGGGCTGCGTCTTGCCCCTTACGGAAAGCTCATTATCCATGACTATGGCGGCCACAACGGTTTTCTCTCAAGCCTGCTCGGCGCCACCTGGTATGAAGAGAAAATGCTCGAGCTTTTCTAAGACGGAAGAGACCTGACCCCCATGACTGTTCTCGCTTTTTAAGAGGCAGGAGGGGCGGTTGCTTGACTTCGACAGTGCTTCGTTCGATAATCTCCCGCGAACAGGGGGGATGAACCACTGAGGAAACAGGGAATGCCGGTGAAAGAGACGTGCATGAAGGGCGGGGTGATACTCCGGTACGCGATTCTGCAGATCATCGGCCTTTTCGTGTTCGTCATTGTCCTGCTCTTTGTAAGGACCTGGCTGATCGCATTCCCATTATGGCTGTTCTGGCTCCTGATCGTTCTGTGGGTGGCAAAAGACGTGGCCCTGTACCCCCTTGTCTGGAGGGCCTACGATACCGGGAGCTGCCGCGAGCAGGGTTCGCCCGTGGGGCTGTACGGTGTGGCGAGAGACAGGCTTGATCCTTCCGGATACATCGAGGTCAGGGGCGAGCTCTGGAAGGCGGAAATCCTTAAAGGGGCCGATGCCGTGGAAAAAGGGCAGGAGGTGAGGGTGACGGGCAGGACAGGGCTCACCCTGTCCGTGGAACCTGCGGGATGTGAAAATGAGAAGGAGTGAGACCGCATGACTTCTCGTGACAAAAAAGTGAAACGCACCGGCGGAACTGGTCCTAAGGCGGCGGGAGGGCATACCCGGCAGCAGGACGGCCCGGCTTGCGGGCATACGGCCGGCCACACTCTGGAAAACCTGCTCGAGATATCCGAGAGCATGATCCGGCATTGCGCTGTTGCCGTGTTCGCCATCGACCGGGCTCACCGGGTGATCCACTGGAACCTTGCCTGCGAAGAGCTCACCGGCATCAAGGCGGAAGAGATCCTGGGCACCTCGGAACACTGGCGGCCTTTTTATCCGGGCGAGCGGCCGTGCCTCTCCGATCTGATCATAGACGGCAGGCAGGAGACCATGCAGGAGCACTACCGGGTGTTTGGCTCCTCGATCCTTCTGCCCCACGGGCTCCATGCGGAGGGGTGGTTTGCCGAGGTCGGGGGCAGGCCCCGGTACCTCATCTTCGACGCATCGCCGGTCTATAACCATGCGGGTGAGGTGATCGCCGCGGTCGAGACCCTGCAGGACATCACCGAGCTCAAGCGCATCGAAGAGGAGCGGGAAAGGCTCAATGCCGAGCTTCAGGACGCCCTGAGCAAGATCAAGACCCTGCGCGGACTGATTCCCATATGCGCCGGGTGCAAGAGAATCCGCGACGACAAGGGATACTGGAACCAGCTGGAGCAGTATGTGGAAGAACATTCCGACGCGTCGTTCAGCCATGGTCTGTGTCCCGAGTGCTTTTGCAGGTTTTTCCCGGATGCGAAAAAACCTTGAAAAGGGAGTTCTCGCCGTTGCGGCGCTGTGCGCTGTTTTTTGGGGGCTACAGGCGTGCCGGCAGCTGAACCCCGATCCACAGCCGGTTGAGATGACCCGTATCGATGTAGCCCGGGCGCTCGGCCGGGCCCACCCCTCGTTCGAGTTCGAGCATGAGTTCTGCACGGTCCTCTCCACGCTCATCTTAAGTGCCTGGGACGAGAGCGGAGACTGGAAGGGCGATCTCCAGGGCGATGCCACGGCCTTTGCCCCCATGCTGCTTTATGCCTTTGCCCATGATGTGCAGGAAGACCTCTTGCGCATCATGGCCGACAGGACCGTAGCCCACGAGGCAAGGATGGTGAACCAATGCCTGCTGTGGCCGGTGCCGAGCATGGAGGTTGTCATCGGCTTTCCCGCTCTTGCCCAGCCGTTTCTCGCCACGGGTGACGATCGGTACCGGCGGACGTTCCTGCGAGGAGTCAGGCTGGGATATGTCCTCGCCCGATACTTTCCCGGGGCACTGACCCCCTTTGTCAGTGACCGGGCGAGTGTCTATGGCGCAACTGCATACCTGTGCTTCACTGCAGCCCGCATGGCTGATACCGCTGATGCGCGCGAGGAGTTTGTCCTGAAGGGCACCGCCCTGGTGGAGCAGGCCGGAGATGAGTGCTGGGACGGCGAAGAAGGCCGGTATACCCACCAGAACATGCTCGACTGGCCCCAGGGGACCATGATGATGGCCCTGGTGAGCGCCTATCGTGCCACGGGCGAGACGCGCTATCTCGATCAAGCCCTTTCGGTGCTCGAATACATGGACCGGTGCTGCCTGGACGAAGCAGGAGGATTCTCCGGACACCCCAGGCCCGATACCCGGGCCCTGTCCGGAAACAACATCATGGCGTGGGTGTTTCTCGATCTCTACGAGGCCACCCGGGACAGACGCTATCTTGAACGGGCGCGAAGGGTGCTGGCGTGGATCTTTTCCCCGGACCTCTTCGATCCCTCCGAAGGGCTCATCTCCCATCACTGGAGTGCGGAGGAGGGCAGGGCCGGTTATTCCTGCACAGGGTGCAACTTTCATACGCTCGTCTGCGTGTATCGCTACAACACACTCCTTAAACAAGGCCTCTCCAGGCGCGACCGGCCTCCGCAGCACTTGGGTGAGGTTGCCGCCGCTCAAAGAAAAATATTTTCTCCGTGAACTTTCTCTTGACTGAGGTTGCCGGATAAGTGCATTGAAGTATCATACATCGAGACCGGGCCGGGTCGCCCTGCTAAAAAGGGGCTGAAAAGATCAGTTGAAGACGAATTGAGCGCTCCCGAGCCATGCTTGGGCGGGGGAACGCTCCGGCAGAAAGTGTCGACCGTGGCATGGCTGGCCTTTGCGGAGAGACCCATACCTTCTCTCGTGGGGGTCCGGGCACAACCTTTCTCGCCGAACGGGTAATTCAAGCATCATCTTACATTCGTGGTGAAAAAGACAACAGGAGGAGAAATGATCGCACCATATGGGGGCAAGAAGCCCAAGATCGGCAAAGATGTCTTTATCGCACCGACAGCTTGCGTGATCGGCGACGTTGAGATCGGAGAAGGCGCCAGCATCTGGTACGGAGTGGTGATACGGGCCGACCGCGCCAAGATCCGAATCGGAAAGAACACGAATATCCAAGACAATGTCACGATGCATGCAGACCCGGAGAGCCCCCTGGTGGTTGGGGACTATGTGACGATCGGGCACAATGCCGTTCTCCATGGGTGCACCATCGGCGACGACTGTATCATCGGCATGGGCTCCATCATCCTCAACGACGCCCACGTTCAGAGCGGTTCCGTCATCGCCTCCGGCTCGCTGGTGAAGGAGGGCGGCGTAATCGGCGCCTTCCGGTTTGCAGCAGGCTCGCCTGCCGAAGTCAAGAGAGAGCTCGGCCCGGAAAGCTCGAAAAAGAACCGTCAGAGCGCCCGAGCCTATCGTGAGCTCGCCGGAGAGCACAAGCTGCTGTACGAGAAAGGGGAACTGCCCGAGCAGGAACAGGAGCAAGTCTGACCCTATACTTTGCTCCTGCAGTCCTGAATTCTTATGGCGGCTGGTCCCCCATCCCGGTCCGAGCCGCCCGGCAGACATGCTGATAATGTGAAGGAGGAGGCAGACAGCAGCCCCGCACACGAAACCCGAACCTTTGCACCGCCTGTCGGTGGGCGAAGAAATTCTCACGTGTCTTTCGCATTTTTTTCAGGTGCATATTCAAGAACGTTTGTAGTATGGTGAGTCCGTTTTTTGGACAATAGGCTCATCAGGGGTTTCTCTGGGCCGATTGTCCCTAAAAAAGGCGATGAGCCGGAAGCGCCCGGGGGTAGGGCCGAGAGGCTCTGGATAGGCCGCTCGCCGGCTTCCGGTGGCACGTGCCAAAGGCATGGAAAGGGATCGAAACAGGAGACAAGGTATGCTGACACCGACACAACTTGAACGGTACGCCGATGTCCTTATCTGGGGTCTTCAGACCGCCAGGACGGAGCGGTACAAAAAAGGCGATCTTATCATGATCCGTTATGACAGGGCTGCGCTACCGCTTGCCGAGGTTCTTTACCCGCGTCTGATGGACATGGGATTCAACACGGTCCAGCGCATGTCGTTGACGGAAAAGATGGAACAGGACTTCTACCGGCTCTCGGACAACCAGCAGCTGGTGTTCAAGACACCCGGCGACCAGGAGCTTTTCAGTGCGCTTAACGGCAGCATATCTCTGAGGGCGCCCAGTTCCATCACCCACCTGAGCGCTGTCGATCCGGAAAGAATCGGCAGGGCTGCGGTCGCCAGGAAATATCTGAGCGATATCCTCGATGCCAGAGAATCACAGGGCCTCTTCGGATGGACCCTGTGCATCTGCCCCACCGAGGAGCTCGCGCGTCATGCCGGCCTCACCATGGAGGAATACACGGACCAGATCGTCAAGGCATGCTTCCTGAACCGGAGAGACCCGGTCTCCCATTGGAAGGACATCTACAAGGACGCCCAGGCCATTAAGAAATGGCTCAACTCGCTGAAGGTGAAGTTCTTCAAGATCGAGTCCGAGCACATGGACCTGGAGATCTTCCCCGGTGAGTTCAGAAAGTGGATCGGAATATCCGGACACAACATCCCAAGCTTCGAGCTCTTTCTCTCGCCCGACTGGAGGGGCACCAGCGGAGTCTATTACGCGGATCAACCCACCTACCGCAGCGGAAACTACGCCCGGGGCATCCGGCTTGAATTCTGCAAAGGCTCCGCGGTCAGCGTCGAGGCACAGGAGGGCCGGGATTTCGTGCAGAAGCAGCTCACCATGGACGAAGGCGCCAATAAGGTCGGCGAGTTCTCCCTGACCGACAAGCGGTTTTCCAAGATCGACCGGTTCATGGCCAACACCCTGTACGACGAGAACTACGGCGGCAAGAGCGGGAACTGCCACATCGCCCTGGGCGCCTCGTACTCGGACACCTTTGACGGCAATCCCGCCGAGCTCACTAAGGAAAAGAAGGCGAGGCTCGGGTTCAACGACTCGGCCCTGCACTGGGACCTGGTGAACACCGAAGACAAGAGGGTCGTGGCCTTTCTGGAGACAGGCGAGAAGAAGACCATCTACGAAAAGGGCATGTTCGCCTATTAGTAAAGTAAAGAATAAAAGGAAAGGGGGCGGATGTATTCATCGGCCGCCCCCTTTTTTGTCTCCATTCCGTCCGGCATGCGCCGGCTGGGCTTCAGATGGATTCGGCAAGCTGGAGTATGCCCAGCGGGATCTCCACGCCCAGATACTTGATGACCGCAGGGTCGACGAGGATCGTCATGTCTTCCTGTCTGAGCACGGGGAGCTCCTCGGGCTTTTTGCTGTTGCGGAGGATCTCGACCGCGTTCTTGCCCGCGAGGCCTCCCACGGTCTTGAAGTTGCACCCTACGTACAGCAGTGACCCTTTCAGGGTGGTGTGGGTCACAAAGGCGATGATCGGCACCCTGGTCTCATGCGAGACAGCCACCAGGTTGCGGGTGGCCTTTCCGTCGTAGAGATCGTAGTATGAATCGATGGGGATCCCGAATGCATCGACGCCCTGGGCGACCATTTCTTCGGCAAGCGGGCGGATATCGGCGGATTTTTCCACCTCTTTGGTGATCAATTCAACATTGAGCCTCGCGGCTTTTTGCTTGGTCTCCTGCGCATAGGCGATGGCGTTGTCATCGTCGCTGTGGATCATGCCCATTTTCTTCATGTTCGGCAGGGCCTGCTGGGCGATCTGGATCACGTTGTGAGGGTCGATGTAGAGTGTGGAGCCGGTGATGCCGTTACCCGGCCGGTCAAGCGACTGGCACCCCACCACGAGGGGATCGGCCACCCCGGTGAAGACCACGGGGATGCCGTTGGCGATCATTTTGTCCTTGCCGTACTTCGTGGCGGGTGTCCCGATGGTGAGCACCAGGTCAGGCTTTGCCTCGACGATATCCGAGGCGGTTCTCTTGATCCTCATCAGGATTCCAACCTTTTTCCACAGCCCCGCATCGGCCTGTGCCTCGATGATGTGCCGGTTGATGGTGAGGTTTTTGCCCTCGACGATGTCGCTCTTTGCCAGCTCGTTGACGAATCCTTCGTAGCAGAGTTGGAACACCGTGATGTCGCCCACCTGAAGGACCTCGACATGGTAGGCGAAGCAAATGGGACTCAACAGCACACAAAGGGCAAAGGTACACAGAACGATTGTTTTTTTCATGGCACGCTCCTTTTTTGATCTCATCGCACACAAGGTTGGAGGAGAAATTGTAGATATGCGATGGATTCCAACAAAAATAACAAAATATTCATTTCTCATTACAGCTAATCCTTGATAATGTCAAGGGGACTCAAGATCCAGGGCATAGACCGGGACGGGGCAAAAGATACGCAGAGAAGGGGGCGAGATTGGCTTTGACTCTTGGGAGTGAGACTGACATATATCTTATAAAGCCGATGAAAGGAGCAGATCCTGTTCGTGCAGACTGCAAAGAGAGGAGATACGGTCAAGGTGAACTATACCGGGAGGTCCGAAGACGGGACGGTCTTCGAATCGTCGGTGGGCGTATCGCCCCTGGTCTTCACCATCGGCCGTGACGAGGTGGTGCCGGGTTTCGAAGACGCGGTGGTTGGCATGTTTCCCGGAGAGAAAAAGACCGTGGTGGTCAAACCGGAAAAGGGGTTCGGTATGTATGATGAGAGCCTGATTTTCCGGATCGGCAAGGACGAGCTCCCCCAAGGGGTGGCGCCCCAGGTGGGCATGGACTTCGAAATGGTCGATGACCAAGGCCGTGAGGTATCCGCTACGGTGATCGACGTGCTGCCCGGTTCGGTCGTTGTCGACGCAAATGCCCCGCTTGCTGGCAAGACAGTCGTGTACGAGATCGAGCTGCTTGAAATCATGCCGCACAAAGGGGAGTCGTAGGGGCCAAAGTCTCAGGAGCCGGTTTGCGGCCCGGGGGCCTCATGCCGTGCGGGCGAGGATGCACTCGGGGGAGTCGTACGACGGGTTGTTCACGAGCCGTGACACCTCGTATGCCTCCATCATTTCCTGCGGAAAGGGGGCAATGCACTGCATGAGCGTCTCGTCACGGGGAGTGCCGGGATCGAGCCAGACGGGGTAATCTTCTGTCTTCAGGATGGCGGGCATCCGGTTGTGGATCGCTGTGGCCAGTTCGTTGGGAGAGGTAGTGACGATGGTGCTGGTGATGATCTCGCCGCCGGTGCGTATGTCTTTCCAGCGGTCCCACAGGCCCGCCATGCCGAACGGGCGGGCGTCTTTCATGCGGATGAGATAGGGCACCCTGATTCTGCCCTCGGACTTCCATTCGTAAAATCCGTCGGCAAAGATGATGCACCGTCTCTTTCTGAACGGCCCTTTAAACGAAATCTTCTCTTTGAGGGTCTCTCCCCTGGCGTTGATCATCCGGGCACCCATGGAAGGGTCTCTGGCCCAGGAGGGGATGAGCCCCCAGCGTGTGTAGGTGAGTGTAGGTCTCTCGGTGTTCAGCACGGTGAGAATGTTCTGTGTGGGCGCGATATTGTACCGGGGCACAAAACTCTCCTGCACTGCGGGGTCGATCAGGAGGTCGGGGATGCCCAGTCTGATGACTTCGGGATGTGAAATCTGGATAAAACGCCCGCACATGGTATTCTCCGCCGGCCTTTGTATAAAGAGGGCCTGTCTCGTTTTTCAGAACAGGGAAAATATAGCCACAACCGGCCGGAAACTTCAAGGAGTGTGTGTGGAGAGGCCCCTTAAGCCGTTTTCCCTCCCTTGTGAAACGGATGAAGATGCATATTTGTGTTTCATCCGCCTTCGCGTTCACCCTGTAAGTCAACAAAGGGGCGGTATCTGATTTCCATCCAAGCTTGCCGAGGGAGAGTGCCCGGGACTTGCTCCGGGCTTATGTCATTGATCGGCATGGCTTTTTAGGATAAGGAGAACTGGTGGAGCATTCGTGTGCCTTGCAAAGGAGGATGACTGTGATGAAAAGTGTGCCTGCTGTGGTTCTGACCCTGTTTCTCTGCGCATTTTCCGCCTTCGGTGCGCCGCCCGGTGAGGGGTGGACCCTGGCAAAGGAGGGGGAGGGCATCGAGGTGTATACCCGGCCTATTGAAGGCATGGATGCAAAGGAGTTTGTAGGGATCACCGAGGTGGATGCCCCGATGGAGGTGATCCTGGAGGTGTTCCGCGATATTCCCTCGTTTCCGGAGTGGTTCGGCTTCTGCCGCGACATCGAGGTGCTTCAGGAGTATTCCCCATCACACAAGCTCGTCTATTTTGTCCTTGCCACCCAGTGGCCCACCAAGGACCGGGACATGGTAATTGATGCAGTGATCGACGTTGACGAGGCCGGGGGAAAGTCCGTCATCACCATGAAGGCACTGGAAGAAGAGGTGGTGCCGAAGACGAAAAAATATGTCAGGATGACCTATATGATCGGGCAATCCACCCTCACCGAGTTGAACGGCGGAACGACCCGCGTTGTCTACCGGGTCCGGTCCGATCCGGGCGGATACATTCCTTCCGCCCTCTCCAACCTGCTCGCCAAGGATCAGCCGTACCTCACCCTCAAGGGGCTCAAGGAGATGGTCAAGGACGAGGTCTATCATGAGCGGGCAGGACTGAAGAGAGACTAAAGACCCGGCACGCACGTTGCGGCAGCACAGCAAGACAGGCCGCGGCGGAAAAAGGGAGCGTGTTCAGGGCAGGGAGCAAATGTGGAGAATCAGCAGCATCATATGGGGGAGAGCGCCGGGAGCACGGACCCGCGGCACGTGTTCGGATTCTGTCCCAGGTGCGGCTCGGGCGGCCTGCGCGCAAGGGACGTTCGGTCGTTCGTGTGCGAAGAGTGCGGGTTTGAGTATTTCATCAACCAGGCGGCGGCCGTCGTGGCCTTGATAGAAGACGACCGGGGCCGCCTGCTCATGACACGCAGAGCGCGCGAGCCGAAGATCGGCACGCTGGATCTCCCGGGCGGATTCGTTGACGTGCAAGAGACAGCCGAGCACGCCCTGATCCGTGAGGTCAGGGAGGAACTGAACCTTACGATAAAGGGCTTTTCCTACTTCGGCTCGTTCCCCAACACCTATCCCTACGGGGGAATCACCTACTTCACCTTGGACCTTGCCTTTGTGTGCACGGTAGACGACCTGAGCCCTCTTAAGGCAGGCGACGACGCCGAGGCATGTCTCTTTGTGCCCCGGCACGAGATCCGGCTGGAGGAGATCGGCCTGGATTCCATCCGGGCGATCGTCCGGCAGTATCTCTCATTATCAGACAGCGGACCCAGATGAGCCTCTCGGGCGGATCAGCCGAGGAAGGGAACCCGGGTGAGCCCGAGTGACGTATCCGGCTAAGGCGGCGGTTCCGGCCCTGCCGCAACGGGTGAGATGATGCGGATAATGTCCCGGACGATGAGGCCGATGACACTTGGGCCTGCGAAAGGGATTTGGGATGCCGGTGCTGCCCATGTCGGTGAATTTTCTTTACAAAGACGATGTTTCAAGTAAAAGGTCGTTTTATGAAGATTGACCTGAATGCTTATATTTCCGAATTCACCTTGCGGAGGCTGGCCGGCTCCCAGAGCTACCGGCTGGGGGTCGAATATTTTCACGATTCGCGGGTACGCTCGCTCAGGGAAAAGAGCGGGAGCATCACCGCCTCGGTGGTGGGGGCTGAAAAGTATCGCGTGCAGATCAAGGTCGACAAGACCAGCATGGAGCTCGAATTTTCCTGCTCGTGCCCTGTGGGCCTGGATGGGAAGTTCTGCAAGCATCTGGTGGCGACGGGTCTCTATTGGCTCGACAAGCAGCAGAAGGAGAGCACGCGGCAGACCGGGAAACGGGCCGCAGTACACCTGACGGTTCCCGAGTGGCTGGCCCGGCAGAAAAAATCGGTGTTGGTCGATCTGATCCTGGAACACGCCGACGATGACGACGATTTCTGGAACTGGCTTGAGATGCATGCCTCTCTGAACGATGACGGTTCGATCGATGTCGACCGGCTGAAAAAGTGCCTGTCCAACGTGATCTTCATGGACGATTTCATCGACTATCACGACAGCTACGATTATTTCTGCAGGGTGGAGAATGCTCTCGATATCCTGGAGAATCTGCTGGAAAACGGCCATGCCGCAGAGGTCATGGAACTTGCGGAGCATGCATTGACGAATGTGGAGCTGGCCATGCACTCCCTGAGCGATCCGGGCGGCTACATGGACGACATCGTATCCGGACTCATCGATATTCACCACCGCGCGTGCAGAAAGGCACGGCCCAACCGCAAGGAAATGGCCCGGAAGCTCTTCGAGTGGGAGCTGGGTTCGGAGCACGACATCTTTTCCGGGGCGGCCGATACCTATGCCGATGTCCTGGGTGACGAGGGGCTCGTCGAGTACCGCAGGCTCGCGGAAAAGGCATGGACCGGTGTCAAGCCGCTGGGGCCCGGGGAAAAGGCCCAGTTCGACTCATACCGGTACCGCCTCCGCAGCATCATGGAGACGCTCGCCCGCCGGGAAGGAAACATCGACTTCCTCGCGGAGATCAAGAAGAGCGACCTCACCCGGCCGGTCTGTTTTTTGGAGATCGCCCAGCTCTATCAGGAGGCTGGCAGGGACGACGAGGCCCTGGCATGGGCGGAGCGGGGGATACGGGCCTTTGAAAAAAATCCGGACGTGCAGCTCGTCGACTTCCTGGCCGATGCCTACCACCGGCAGGGGTTTCACGAAAAGGCGCTCAGTCTCATCTGGCTGTCCTTTACCCTGAGCCCGGGCCTGTCGCGCTATCTCAGCCTGAAAAAACATGCCAGGAGATCCGGGGCCTGGCCTGAATGGAGGGACAAGGCCATTGCCCTGATCCGTGAACGCCTCGAGCACAAGAAGCTCACCCAGAACAGGAGCAGGGGGCCTATGCGGCTCTACAACCGTATCGATCACTCGCTCCTCGTGCAGATCCACCTCGAAGAAAACGACGTGGATTCCGCATGGGAAGAGGCCAAGTCAGGCGGATGCTCTGACCCTCTGTGGATGCAGCTCGCGCTCAGGCTGGAGAAGAGCCACCCCGAGGAGTCGCTGAAGGTGTACCAGCAGCAGATCGGGGCCGTCATCAACCGGAAGAACAACGACGCCTACCAGGAGGCCGTCAGGCTGCTGGTCAGAATCAGGGATCTCATGACCAGGCTCGGCAAGGAAGAGGATTTCACCCCCTACCTCAAACAGCTCGGAGCCGAGCACAGCAGAAAGCGCAACTTCATGAAGCTGCTGGAAAAGAAAAGGTGGATCTGAGTCCGGATTCGGCAGTAAAAAAATCGGGGATGGGTTCACATTTCCTACATTTCCTCACGATTCTCTGATTTCTGAACAAGAAGGAGATGGAGAAATGCAAATCCGTCCCCAAAGAGGGAGGTGGAGACCCCATGACGGATTTCAGGGACCTGTTGAGGTTACGGCGTTCGGTGCGTGACTACGAGGACAGGGAGGTGCCCGTGTCCCTGGTCAGAGAGCTCATCACGGATGCCTGCGAGGCACCCAGCGCGAGCAACCGTCAGCCATGCGGGTTTGTCGTGGTTGCAAATCGGGGTATGATGCGCAGGCTCTCCGATGAGAGCAAGAAGAACCTCTTGAGCGACATGAAGGCCCTCAAGTCGCCGATGTTGCGGTTGTATCGTCCCGTTTTGAAGGACGAGAACTTCAACGTGTTCTACAACGCACCCTGCCTGATATACATCACGGGCCCCAGGGACCTGCATTCGACGGTGAAGGATTGCAGCCTCGCGGCGTCGTACCTCATGCTTTCCGCCGCAGGCCGGGGTCTGGGAACCTGCTGGGTGGACCTGGGCTCAGCCATCAAGGCCCCGGAAACCCTCGCAGAACTCCATATACCCGAAGATCACAAAATCGTCGCAAGCATCATCCTGGGCTATCCGCGTGAGATCCCCCCACGACCGCCCAGGAACGAGCCCAAGATTCTGACGATCATCAAATAAGAAATCGGGGATGTGGCGGCCTAGGCGTTCTCCGGCGCCAGGGGCAGGAGTATGGTGAAGACCGATCCCTTGCCCGGCGCGCTGTCGACCGTGATGATCCCCTTGTGATCCTGGACGATGCCGTGGACTATGGACAGCCCCATGCCCGTGCCCTCGCTCTTGTCCTTGGTGGTGAAGAAGGGATCGAAGATCCGCTTAAGGGTCTCTTCGTCCATTCCCTCGCCCGTATCGCGGACTGTGATCTCTGCATAGGGTCCGGAGGCGAGATCGGGTGCAATCCTCGCCACCGACGACCCGTCCAGCGACACCCGGGTGAGCGTCAGCTCGAGGGTTCCGCCGCTTCCTCTCATGGCGTATGCGGCATTGGTGCCCAGGTTGATGATCACCTGCTTGATCTGTGAAGAATCTGCCACGATCACGGCGTCATCGTCCACGATCCGGCAGATCATCTCGATAGTGGAAGGAAGGGCTGCTCTCAGAAAGCTCAGTGCATCCCTGATGACTGCGGCGATGACCACCGGTTTCTTCATCTGCAGGTCGCGCCTGCTGAAGGTGATGATCTGGTTCACCAGTTCGTCGCCGTGCTTGACTGCCTCAAAGATATCTTCCAGAAGGGGGAACGCAGCGCTCTCGGGCCCGGTGTCCTGGAGAAGGAGTTCGGTGTTGATCAGGATAGGGGTGAAGATGTTCTTGAGGTCGTGGGCGATGCCCCCTGCCAGCGTTCCGATAGCCTCCAGCTTCTGGGTCTGCATGAGCTGCTGATGGAGCTTTGTTTCACGGGTGATGTCCTTGAGCACCGCGACATAATCGGTAACCGCGCCCGCATCATCGAACACCGGAGATATGCTTGCCCCGACATGGACCTGTTCGCCCGTTTTCCGGCGCGCCGTTCTCCGGCCGGACCATGCCTTTTTGTTCGTGCGCACCCAGTCAAAGACAAGCCGGTAGCTCTCATAGACATCATCTCCAAAGACCCGCGCTGTCCGCCCTATCAGCTCTTCGCGCCTGTATCCGCTCAACTCCTGGGATGATGGGCTCACATACTCGATCACCCCTGCGGAGTCGAAGAGCAGTATCATCACCGGGATATTGTCGAGGATTTTGCTCAAGAGGTCCGGACCTGCCCCAAAATCCTGCAGGGCCTGAACCGGTATATCATCCCGGTTTTCCAGAGTGCCCGAGGGGCAAACCCCGGCCTCTTCGAGGGCGCAGCCGTAAAACCGCCGAGCAGTGGCATCCAGCACCAGCGCGCTCACCGCTTTCACGCGGCCTTGGGCGTCTTTTAAGGGAACACACCTGCCGTCCAGCCGGACGGCAGTCCCGGGATCAGACGATGCCGAGCCCGAGAACCAGACCCCTTGCGCCGGTCTGCCCGTGTCGATGGCCGCCCGGACAATCGCCTCCGCTCGGGCTGCAACATGGGGAGCGACCTCGTGCAGGGTCCTGCCCATATGGTCCGCAGCGGGCGTGCCGTGAATTCGAGCGAGATAATCGTTGATCCGGACAACGCGCATGCCGGCGTCGAACAGGCACATGCCTATGGAAGCGCTGCTGTAGAGGGCGTTCAGCTCTTCGGATGCATATCTCATGGTTTTTTGGATCAGCCGGGGCGCTGCGCCCTGTTGCTTTCTGATGAATCTCTTTCTGACGACCACTTACGGAGAAACATTCCCATGTCCGTACCCTCCATTAAACTGATTACAAGGAGAATCGAGGCTATACTCCCAACCCAGGATGTTCGTGCTGCCCTTCATTGTCCCGCTCGTCTCTCCATCTCCAGCAGTTCCGCTGGCATTTCCCGTGTGAAAATTAACCCTTACGGGAAATAACCTCCGGCAACCGCAAACACATACACACCATCGGAAAAAAGAGGATGAAACATTAATCCATGGGATACACGCATTCTGGTCATGTGAAAGATACGTAGGACATATGCGATTGTCAACGGGAAAAGCCTGACAAGCCGGGGACTGGATAATTATCACATCCCCTTAAGTGCGGCCTCCTTGAGGATGAAAGGGCTAATGGATGCTCCGGTACAGGGGTCCGTGGTCGTCGCCCGGCCCGCCGTCGAAGAAATCGAGCTCTTCCAGCACCTTCCGGATGAGCGATGTGACAAAGGCCTTGTCATGATACTTGCGGTTCATTTCCTTCACCCATTCGACGAGCGCCCTGGGCACCTGGATGGTCAGCAGAAAATGTTCCCTCTCATCGGAAACCTGCATCCTCTCCACGAGCATCATTCCCCGGGGGTGATACTCGTGTGCCAGCTCCTTGAGCAGGGCGATATCTTCGGTGTGAAAATCAAGGTCGATATCGGGGGTGATCAATCTTCCCATTTCGTTCTCCTATTTTCTCCGGGCAGGCAGAGAGCACCCTCACAGTCAGGCGAAAGGCCCTTCACATCATGAGATGTGCTTCCACCCGTGAATGTCTGTCTGCCGGCACGCCCGACCGGTGAGCATGGTGCCGGTGAACTCGCGTCTATAGTAATATATTGGCCCCTTCGGGAATAAATCAAGACTGATTGCCAGTGCATATACACATCAGGGGCTTCCCTTTCGGGCAAAGGGGCTTTACTGCCGGGCTGCTACCCCTTTGGAAACCCCCGCCCAGTGCCTATCATCATAAGGATAGAGGTGCCATCGGAGTTATGGAAAATGGACTCATGCAGTCTTGGAGAATGCGCCTGAGGTCATCACCGGAGAATCCATGAAAAAGCCGAACAAAAAGACCGGCCACGCAAACAGAGGAGACAGCCGCGCCCGTGCAGGCCGCAGAAAAGAACGGATACCCGCTGCCGACCCGCGGGAGATCCTGGGACATGCAGATATCGGCATCGTGCATTTGGACAGGGATTTTCGCATAGCATACGTCAACCCTCGCGCAGCGGACATGCTGAGGCAGGAACGGGATCGCCTCCAGGGGCGCATCCTGCTGGAGATGATCCCTGAGCAGGCCCGGCCTGCACTCTCGCACGACTTGGAGCAGTGTCTTGTGCAGGGCACTCCGTGCGGCTTCGAGATATTCTCTTCGCATCCGAAGTCCAGATGGCTCTACTGCAGTTGCACATCATCGGAGCAGGGGCTCACCCTGGTCATCCAGGACATTACCCATCGCAGGCAGGTCGAGGCAAGCCTGCGGGAGAGCCAGAGCCGCTACCACAGCCTGTTCGAAAACAACCATGCCGTCATGTTGCTCATCAGGCCCGGCACCGGGCAAATCGTAGACGCAAACCCGGCCGCCGTCGAATTCTATGGGTATACCAGAGAACAGCTCACTTCCATGAATGCCACGGAGATCAACGTCCTCCCCAAGGAGGAAGTGTTCAGGGAAATGAATCGGGCAAGGTCCCAGCAGCAGAGGCTGTTCGCCTTCAGGCACCGGCTGGCCAGCGGTGAGGTCAGGGATGTCGAGGTCTACAGCGGACCCATCGAGGTGTCTGGTGAGGATCTCCTGTACTCCATCATCCATGACGTCACTGCACGCAAGAAAGCCGAGGACGAGCTGCGCATGTCGGAAGAGCGGTATCGGACCCTGTACGAGGGCATGGCGCAGGGGGTGGTGGAGTATGACGAAAATGGAAGGCTCGTCTCATCCAATCCTGCGGCGCGGCGGATCACAGGCCTCGATTTGGAGAGCCTTAAAGGGATGACCATAGAAGAGATCCTGAACACGGCTTCCCGCACGATATACCGGGAAGACGGCACCCCGATCAGAGGAGAAGAGCTCCGCTCCATAGGGCTCTCACAGACCGGCGAGGCTGCCCCCCGATTCGTCGTGCGGATCGAGAGGCAAAAGGGGGGAGAAACCCGGTGGATATTGATCGAGAGCCTGCCCCGCATCAGATCCGGGCAGAAAAAACCGATAGGATTCTTCACCATCTTCAGCGACATCACCCAAATCAAGCAGTTCCAGGAGGCCCAGGAAAGGACCAATGAACGGCTTGAGCTCAAGGTGACAGAGAGAACAGAGGCCTTGTCGCAGACCGTGGACACGCTTCAGAGACAGCGGGAGATCCTGCAAACCGTTGTCGACAACATTCCCGTGATGCTGATCCTGTATGATTCCTCCGGACGGATGATCCTGGTCAACAAGGAAACCGAGAAGGTCCTGGGCTGGTCGCGGGAAGATATACTGGGTAGAGATTTCGTTGCTGTTGTATACCCGGATTCCGGCCGCCGCAGACAGGTAAGGGAATACATGCAGGAGGCAGGCCCATCCTGGCGGGACATCGAGATGGAAACCCGCTCGGGAGGTACGGTGCATGTTTCGTGGTTCAACGCCCGGCTATCCGACGGCTCTCTGATCGGCATCGGCATGGATCTCAGCGAGCGCAGGAAAATGGAGCAGAACTTGAGGATGCTTGCAGAGGCGGTCGAGAACGCAGGCGAGGGCATAGCCGTTCTCAATCCCGAGGGCAAGGTGGAATATGTCAACCCGGCCTACGAGGATATCAGCGGGTACCGCCACGACGAGCTCACAGGCCGAAGACTCGCCGATCTCGACGCGTATCTTGACCGGAAGGATATCGAAGAGGTCATCGGGTATGTCGCCGTGCACGGCAGGAAATGGAGCGGCAGGCAGAGGAGGACGAAAATAACCACCGGCGAGGCTATCGACATCAGTCTGACCGTCACCCCGGTATACGATCAGGAAGGAAGGATCGCAAATTTCATCGAGGTGGTCCGGGACATCACCAGCGAGGTGAGAATGCAGGACCAGCTCGCGCAAAACCAGAAGTTCGAGGCCATCGGCACACTGGCGGGCGGGGTGGCCCACGACCTGAAGAACATACTGGCCCCTATCATGATCAACACTGAACAGGCGCTCATGGATATCGAAGAAGGCCATCCGGCCCGCAGGATGCTCGAGGAGATCATGCAGGCCGCCAAGATAGGCACCAACCTGGTGATACAGATCTTGACCTTCAGCCGGCAGGAACCCCGGGAAAAGAGGCCGATGCCCGTCGAACCGGTGATCAGCGAGGCAGTGACCTTCCTGCGGTCTGCACTTCCCTCGACCATCGATATCCACCAGCAGCTGGAAGCAAAGGATGCGGTAGTGAATGCCGACCCCGTCCGGATCAAGCAGGTGATGATCAACCTGGGCACCAATGCCGGCCATGCGATGAGGGAAAAGGGCGGGCAGCTCAAGGTGAGGCTGACCAAGGAACATCTGAACGAAGAAGAGGCATCCAAGCTGTGTCCCGATCTCCGTGCGGGATCGTATGTGTGCATCACGGTCAGCGATACAGGAGAGGGCATGGACGAGCAGACTGTTCGGCGGGTCTTCGAGCCGTTCTTTACCACCAAGAAGCCCGGGGAGGGCACCGGCATGGGGCTCGCCGTGGTGCACGGGATCGTCAAGGACCTTCAGGGGACTATCACGGTCCGGAGCAGACCGGGGAAGGGTTCGATATTTTCCGTGTTGATCCCGAGCATGGAAAAGGACCGCGAGCGGGAAGCACCGGGTCCCTGATCCGCCTTCGCATCCGCTTTTCAAAGGCACGAAGAATCAAAGGCGTGCCTTCGAAGATCACATGATCGATCGTGTCCCCGGGTCCGGTACGTCCGGAAGATGCCTGCTTACATGCGCCATGAAGGGGGAGGCACATTTGATCGCGGGCCCATGGACCATATCTTTTTCTTATGGAGAGAACGAACCATGGCGCGTGACCGCGGACCAAAGCACAAAAAATCCAGAAGGGAAGGGGTGGACCTGTACGGGACAGGGGGAGAGAGCCTCCAGAGGCGCCTGCATCAGCCGCCGGGCATGCACGGCAAAAAGACCCGGAGGCGGGAGAGCGAATACAGTCTGCACTTGCGTGAAAAGCAGAAAGTCAAGCGCATGTACGGCATGCAGGAAAAGCAGTTTCTGAAGTTTTTCGAAAAGGCCAGGCGTGCATCCGGTGATACCGGGGTCGCACTTCTGAAGCTCCTGGAGAAGCGGCTCGACAATGTGGTCTACCGTCTGGGTTTTGCCCGGACGCGGCTCCAGTCGAGGCAGTTTGTATCGCACGGGCACGTGCTGGTGAACGGGAACCGCCTGAACATCCCCTCCGCCCTGGTGGAGCCGGGATCTGTGATAACCCTGGATCAGGACATCCAGAAGATGCCCGATGTTCAGGCCCTGTCGCAGAACCCTCCGGCGGTGCCGGCATGGCTTAAGAGAAGCGACAGCGGCGGCGAGATGGTGAGGGAGCCTGACCGGAGCGAGATCGACCAGGACATCAACGAGCGGCTCATCGTGGAGTTCTACTCGCGGTAGGGGCTGCTCTCTGCATGCCGAAGAGCTCGGCCCACTTCCTGTCTGCCATGATCTCCTGAACGTCCTTGAGGCCAGGGCATGACAGGAGGGCATCGGCATACTCCCGGGCGTCGTTTATGCTGATGCGGGAGATGCTTTCCTGGACCTGAGGCAGAAACTGCGGGTCGACGCTGAACCGGCGGATTCCGATGCCCAGGAGGAAGGGCAGGTGGATCGTCTCGTGGGCCATCTCGCCGCAGATGGATATCTCCTTCTTCTTTCTCAGTGCCGTATCCACGATACGCTTCAGGCCCCTGAGCACAGCAGGATGGTGCGCGGCATAGTATCCGGAAACCCGCTGGTTGGACCGGTCCGCGGCCAGCATGTACTGTACGAAGTCATTGGTGCCGATGGAGAAGAAATCCGCCGCCTCAGCCAGCTCTTCCATGATCTCGACCACGGAGGGCAGCTCGACCATCATGCCGATGGACGGCCTCTCGCATACCGGGACATGCTCGCGCGAGAGCTCGTCGAGAGAGTCGAGGACGACCTGCCTGGCCTCCAGGAACTCATCGAGCGAAGAGATCATGGGGAACATGATGTGCACATCACAGGCCCCGGCTGCGGCCCTGAGGATGGCCCTGATCTGGGTTGAAAAGATGTCCCTGCGGCTCAGCAGAAAGCGGATGGACCTCAAGCCCAGCTCCGGGTTGGTCTCGGGCGGGGCGTCGAGGTAGGGGAGCACCTTTTCTCCGCCCACATCCAGGGTGCGGATGATGACCGGACGGCCCTTCATCTCGTCGAACAGCTGTTTGTAGATCAGGTATTGCTCGGTCTCAGAAGGAAAGGACGACCGGATGAGGAAGGGGAACTCGGTCCGGTAGAGCCCCACCCCTTCCGCCTTGAGGTCACGGGCAAGAGAGACCTCGCTGAGCAGGTTGATGTTTGCCAGGAGCCTGACCCGCTCGCCGTCCTTTGTATGGGTCTGCGGGGAGACACCGGCGGATTTCCATGCTGCCGTGTGGCGGGCCTTTTCACGCTGCCGGAACCGCCTGACGATCTTCTGGGAAGGATTCACATAGATGTCTCCCGCATAGGCATCCATGAGCACATGCGTATCCTCTGGCAGGAGCAGGAGCTCTTCCCGCTCCGACATGAGCAGGGGGATCTTTAAGGAGCGCGAGAGAATGGACACGTGTGCCGTGGTGCCGCCTCCTACCAGGATGATTCCCTTGACATCGTCGGCCACGAGCCTGAGGATGTCGGAGGGATAGAGCCTGCCCGCAACCACGATGCGCCTCGCGCCGGAGGAGGCGTCGTGATGGGGCGCCTTTCGCAGGTTGCGCATGATTCTCAAAATCAGGTCTTCGATATCGTTGACCTTTTCGCGGATATACTCGTGAGGGCTGGACATAAGCAGGGTCGTGTAGTGGGATGCGACCTGTATGAGAGCCTGAGCAGGAGGCGTGCCCTCATCGATCATCTTGATCATCCTGCCCGTGAAGCTCTCGTCCTTGAGCATCATGAAGTGGGTGGTGAAGATCAGCGAGGCGCTTTCGGGAAGCCGCCTGGCAAAGGCCGATTGCAGGGATTGAAGCTGATCCGAGGTGATTTTAAGCGCCATGCGGAAATCCTCCGGCGTGTGCGCGGCATCTTCGGGCAGCGGCTCGAGCAGCTGTTGTGCGCCTCCTTTCCGATAGACGGTGGCAGGCGCATAGGCATAGCCCTCAGACGCTATCACGGCCCTGAACACCGTATCAGGCGGAATTTCCTGCAGCTGTGGCCCGGAGCCCACGGTCCGGTGCATCTCCATGATCATCCGGGCGCTCTCGATTGACGTGCCCAGTTGCGAGGAAGCGGCAAGCAGGGCCATGATGTCGGACTCGTCGAAGGCGTCGCGCTTTTCATGCCTGACCTCCAGCGCCCCGATCCGCACCGGTCCCCGATGGATAGGCACCACCAGGGAAGACTGATACACATCTTCACGGTCCGGCTCGAAATGCACGATCGAGGGGCTCCTGCCGGCAATGCCCTCACACACGGGCTTGAGCTGGCTCACGCAATGCCCCACCAGTCCCTCCCCCGTCCCGATACGGGTCCTGACCGGGGTTTCGGGTCCGGTGCTCGCCGCGAGGTACAGCTCGCCGGAAGGTTCGTCGTAGAGATAGATGGAGCACACGCTGGCGCCCAGGTGGCGGGCGACCATCTCCGCCGAGCGCCTCAGGAAATCTTCGACCGTGAGCGTGCTCACCAGCAGACCGGTCAGCTCGTTTATGTCGGAGAGCAGGCGGAGGTGATCCCGCTTCCCGGATTTCTTCGTTCCGGTCATAGATTTTTGTGCTCCCTGTTGAACAATGTCTGCATACATATAGATAAGGGAAATGAGAAAAAGATGTAAGCCTTAAAGCTTTCAGCGCAAGCGGGTGCGCTGTTAATGCCGGCAAGGCCTGGATGCGCGGGCGTTGGCGCGTTCGGCAGGGCGAAAAGCCCTTTTGGAGCAGGCTTAAGTATGCAAGGATAGTGGGTATGCAGCCTTGGGGGATGTCCTGTCCGTGGGCTGGAGAGACGTGCAGGGATCTCTAGGGTAAAAACCGATTCAAGAGGGTTCGACTGGAAGGAGGAAGCATGGCAGCGGTAGAGGATGTGATTTTTCTCGGTGCAGGGGCTTCGGCATCTGAAGGCGCCCCGGTGCAGAAGGACCTCTTCTGCGAGTTTTTCCGGACCGACCGGACAAACAGCAGTCATCCCGAAAACATCGGCAGACTTGCGAAGTTCTTCCGGGATTTTTTCGGCATCGATGTACGCGATCCCTTGTCGGACACCATGTTCCCCTCGTTCGAAGAGACCTTAGGCATCCTGGAAATCGCCATGGACCGAGGCGAGAGCTTCCGCGGGTACTCGATCGCCACTGGCGCGCCGGATGTTCAGACCATCCGTGAGGACCTGATCTTTCTCATCGCCCTGGTGCTCAACCGCACACTCCAGAACCCCAAGGGCCACCACCGGGAGCTGGTGAACAGGCTCGAAAGAGAGGGGAGAATGCTCTGTACGGCATTCATATCGCTGAATTACGATATCCTCATCGACAACGCACTGACCGAGCTGCATCCGGGCATCGACATCGACTATGGCGTTGAGTTCACCAACTATCACCGGGAGTGCAACTGGCAGATTCCCAGAAGGGAATGCTCGGTGTTTCTCCTCAAGCTACATGGTTCACTCAACTGGCTCTACTGCCCCACGTGTATTTCGCTTACGCTCACCCCGCGCGAGCGCGAGGTGGCCCGGCTCGTGGAGCACACGATCCCGTGTGCGCAGTGCGGAATGCCCATGGCCCCCATCATTACCCCGCCCACCTTTCTCAAGGGAATGAAGAACTACTTTCTGAACCAGATCATGCACACCTCGTACGAGGTCCTTAAGAACGCCAAGAGGATCATTTTCTGCGGATATTCGTTTCCCGATGCAGACCTGCTCGTCAGATACCTGCTCAAGCGCCTGGAGCTGAATTACGACCCGAGGCCGGACATCCTGGTGCTCAACAGCTACGAAGGAAAGAGACAGGCGAGCAAGGTCCTGGAAGAGCAGCGCTACAAACGTTTTTTCCGCAACAAGGACCAGGTGCGCTATCTCGATATGACCTTCTCGGACTTCTGCCGCAACGGCGTAGGATGAGGCCCGTTATGTGCGGGGATTTTCCCCGCCATACTTGGACAAGAAATTCATTGCCTTGCAGGGATGTTTTTGATACAGGGCCTTATAAGCTTATTTATTCATAATATAAATATAATAAATAGTTCCGCTATCGATCCTTCATAAGAACCATACCTTGACGGAATTGGGATTGAATGCGGAAAATGGAGGGATAAGGTATGAAAAGAAGATTGTTTTCCGGTTTGCTGGCACTGGGTATTGCAGTTGTTCTGATTACCGGAGCAGGGGTTTCCCATGCCCAGAACAAGGGGACCCTGCTCATGGCGACCACCACGAGCACCGACAACACCGGCTTGCTCGAATATCTCGCACCCCAGTTCAAGAAGGATACCGGCATCGAGCTCCTGTGGGTCGCGGTCGGGACCGGTGCGGCACTGGCCCTGGGAGAAAACTGTGACGTGAGCGTGTTGCTGGTCCATGCACCGGACGCGGAGAAGGAGTACATGGAAAAGGGATATGGCGCAGAGCGGGTCCAGATCATGTACAACGACTACGTGATCCTGGGACCCAAGGACGATCCAGCCGGCATCAAGGGCAAGAGCGTGACGGAAGCACTCCAGGCCATCCAGCAGCAGAAGGCCCGTTTTGCAAGCCGGGGCGACAATTCAGGAACCCACAAGGCCGAGCTGGATCTCTGGAAACAGGCCGGCATCCAGACCCCCGACCGGGAGTCATGGTATCTGTCCACGGGGCAGGGTATGCTCAACACCATCAACATCGCAGCCGAGCAAAACGCCTACACCCTGGCCGACCGCGGCACGTTCATCAAGTATGAAGACAACTTTAAAGGCAACCCCCCGCTGGTGATTCTGGTCGAGGGCGATAAAGAGCTGAGGAACCAGTACAGCGTGATCCCGGTTAACCCCGAGAGGTGCCCGAATGTGAAATACGACCTCGCCAAGGAGTTTGCCCAGTGGATGGCCTCGGACAAGACGCAGAAGCTCATCGCAGATTTCAAGCTCCTGAACAAGCAGCTTTTCTACCCCAACGCAGGAGAGTAGCGGCTTAAGAAAACATGGATTATATATGGCAGGGCCTGCAGCAGGCAGCGGTTCTAATTTTTACCCTCGACCCTGAGACATATTCGGCGGTGATCACCACGCTGAAGGTCACTTTCACGTCGATCACTTTGAGTGTGATCATCGGGGTCCCTCTGGGCTTTCTGCTCGGGTATTTCAATTTCCCGGGCAAAAAACAGCTGCGGATGGTCGTAGACACCCTCCTGGCCATTCCCACCGTAGTGGTGGGGCTGCTGGTGTATGCCTTTATCTCGCGAAGGGGCCCCCTGGGCTGGACAAATCTCCTGTACACTGTTCCGGGCATTGCCATCGCACAGGTATTCCTGATCCTGCCCATCGTGATATCGCTCACGGCCACAGCCATCGAGGGGCTCGACCGCAGGCTCCGGCCCACCCTGAGATCCCTGGGCGCCGGCAGGGTTCAGCTCGCCCTGACCTCTCTGCACGAGGCGAGGTTCGCCGTGCTCATCGCCGTAATCACGGCATACGGCAGGGCTATCTCCGAGGTGGGGATTGCAATGATGATCGGCGGCAATATCAAGTGGTACACCAGGACCATGACCACGGCCATCACCCTGGAGACCGGCAAGGGACAGTTCTCCATGGGCATTGCGCTGGGGGTGATTCTGCTCCTCATTGTGTTTCTCCTCAACAGTGCGCTCGTGCTCCTGAGAAGGAGAACCACATGAGCGAACCTCTCTACCGGGTCGAGGGCCTGAGATACTCGTACGGCAAACACTTTGACCTGGATGTCCCGGAGCTCGTCATCGAGCACGGCGAGTCGCTCGGGATCGTGGGTCCCAACGGCAGCGGGAAGAGTACCCTGCTCAACCTGCTGGCATTCATTGATGCCCCCGATGCCGGGACGATCTATTTCGAAGGGGTGCCGTCCGGACCGGAAAGCCTCGAGGCCAGAAGAAGCGTGACCATGCTGCTCCAGGTATCGTACCTGCTCAAGCGCACGGTTTTCGAGAATGTGGCCTACGGGCTGAGGCTCAGGGGAGAAATGCAGGATGCAAGCGAGCGTGTCCGTGAGGCCTTGAGCTGGGTCGGTCTTTCACCCGACAAGTTTGCCCGGCGGATGTGGCACGAGCTCTCCGGGGGCGAGGCGCAGCGGGTGGCCCTTGCCTCCAGGCTCGTACTCAGGCCCAAGGTTCTGGTACTGGACGAGCCCACAGCGAGCGTTGACCGCCAGAGCTCCTATCTCATCAAAGATGCGATCGACAGATGCCGCCGGATGTTCAATACCTCGCTCATTATCGTAAGCCACGACTACCTATGGCTCAACACCGTGACTGATAAGCTCGTGAGGATGGAAGAGGGCCGGCTCGTGGAGTATGTGGCAGGCAACGTGATTCACGGCCCCTGGGAAGAAACCGGGGAAAGACTCTTCGCTAAACGCCTCTCCGACGGGCAGGTCATCGTGAGCGCCCGGGGGACCAGTCTGCAATCCAGCGCGATCCTGAATCCTTCCACCATCACCGTCGCGCTAGAGCCGCCGAAGAATGAGTCTGCCTTGAACATTCTCAAGGGGAGGATCCTCAACATGAGTGACGAGGTGTCCACCGAGAACGTCCTCGTGGAGGTGGTGGTGGCGCAGATCCACCTCAATGTCCGGGTCACCAAGAGCTCCGCCGTACGGCTTCAGCTCGTGCCCGGCAAGGAGGTGTGGGTGGTTTTCAAGGCGACATCCCTCCAGTGGATCTGACAGGCCCTGCTCCCGGCTGCCCTCTTCACCGGGGCGCACGGTTCCTTTGATGCTTAAAAAACAATATCCTGGAGCTGGTTTTTTCTGGTGATAATATTATTATATTCTATGATAACGGGTCAGGCTGATCAGGAAACAGGATCTTCTCACCTGCGGTTTCTCGTGCCGCATTTCGATGTTCTTTGTATCTGACCTTTCTTTCTGTCCGGGCGTTTTCCCCATAAGGGGGTTGCAATGAGATCAGGTGTTATACGGCATGCGTTCGGGAGGAGGTTATGGGACACTCGTGGAAGTATGTATGGCATGTGGGCTTACCTGCGGCGTGTCTGCTCGCGCTTGTCATTCTGTGGGCCTGCAGCGGGGGTTCTTCAGGAGGCGGGGCCCAGCCCGAGGCAGCCTTCGGCAGGGTCGGCGTCCTGATCACGGATGCCCCTTCTCATGAATACGATCATATCTGGGTCACCATCACCGAGATTTCCCTGCTGCCGGCAGACTGCGAAGGGCATCATGCCTGCGAAGAGAAGGAGGACGTTCAGATTGTCTGCGACGATGAGGAGAGCCGTGATCTCCATGGGCATAGCGGGGAAAAATGCCAGGCTGGTGATGAATGCAGGCATGAATGCGACAGAGAGCATGAGTACGGGGCCCGAAGCGAAGAAGACGAAGCCGGCATTCCGGAGCACCAAGATCAGGAATGCCATGGTGATGTTTCCAATCCCGGCGCTGGCGGCACTGAGTGCTGCCGTGAAGAGCTCGTCACCGTTTTCAGCTCCGAAGAAGGCTTTACGCTGGATATTCTGCAGTACCGGGGCGAAGATTTTCTCCTCCTGATCAACGAAGAGGTTCCAGCAGGCAGATACTGCAAGATACGCCTGAGTATCTCCGAGGTACGGGCCGAGGGCGGGCCGTGTGAATATCTGGATATCAAGCTGCCCGGCGGTAAGATCGACCTCAACCCAAGGGGGCCTTTTAAGCTCGGCGAAAACGAGCTCATCTACCTGAGGCTCGATATCGATGTGAACAAGTCCATCCATCTCCACACATCAGGATCTGAGAAGTGCATATTCCGGCCAGTGGTCTTTGTGGACATTCTGGAAGGAGAAGAGCCTTCTCCCTGCCCGAGATTCATCAGGGGGCGGGTAGAGGATCTTCACGATGTACACGGAGATCCGCTGCCTGAGTCGTTCACGCTGAATCGCCAGGAAAAAGACGGAGGAGACTGCCTGGGAGAGATCCGCGTGTGTCTGCCGGATGATGTCCTGGCATTTGCCGGGGGCCTCACGTTCGGCTCTTTGGCAGATCTTCAGGAAGGGGAATACGTCACGGTCTGGGGGACGTTGCGCGAAGGCTGCTTTACCGCCTCACTCATCATTCTGGGTGATTGTCTGGTCATAAAGGGCGCAATCGAGGAGATGAACGGCTTTGACGAGTTTCTCCTGAATCCCGATCCCGGTGAAGAGGTCGCAGGCTCGGTCCGGGTCGTCCTGCCGGATGGGTCGTTGGTGCTCACCGGAAGCGGTGCCCCTGCTGAGTCAGACATCCTGGATGCGGGTATGCACGTGCTGGTTGCAGGTGTTTTCGATACGGGCGTTCAGGCGCTTTGTGCAGCCCTTGTCCTGGAGCAGCCGGATGATCTGTCCGGGGTGCTCGGTGCGGTTGAGTGCACAGCAGGTGGGTATTCGTTCGTCGTTGAAGCCGAAGCGGGCCGGATCCGGGAGGCCGCTGTACCCAAAGGAGCCCGGATCGCCCTGGAGGGGAATGTCCCGATTCCCGAAGACATGGTCCCTCTCCTTGCCTGCAATCCGTACCATATCAGGGTCGTTGCCGGCCGCAACAACACCTCGGCCCAGGTGCTCGTCACTCCAGAGTCTCTCGCCGGTACCGTAGAAAAGGTCTACCCATACAGCAGGACCCTGCAGGTCGACGGCCTGTCGGTCAGAATGACGCCCCATGCCACTGGAATACACCTCGGCGAAGAGGTGGATACTCTGGTCTCACCCGATATCCTCAAACCAGGCGATAGGATCACCTGCTTCGGCCTCAAGTCCTGCAGCGAGGACCTGGACGACTTCCACACCTTCATCTTCCTGATACAATAAAAAACAGGGGACGTCCCCCTAGCAGACTTTGCAGGCGCTGCAGGTGACTGTCTGGTCTGGTCTGCTTTGGTCGCGGTAGATGGTGATACCCTTGCAGCCGAGGTCGTGGGCGAGCTGGAAGACCTCCTTTACACCCTGGATGGTGATGTTTGCCGGAAAGTTGATGGTTTTTGATACAGCGCTGTCTGTATGGCGCTGGAAGGCCGCCTGTATTCGGATGTGCTGCGAGGGCGGAACATCAAGCGCCGTGACGAAGAGATCGCGTATTTCCGGGGCGAGGAGGGATGTATCAGGAAACGGGATTCGGGAAGGTCCCGCAGACCCGCTCTCCAGGATCGCGAGGGCATGTCCCTCGGCAAACCGCTGGAAGACCGGATCGATCTCGGTGAGCTCGATGCCGCCGGCCACCTTGCGCGTGGTGCTGATGCCGAAGATCGGCTCGATTCCCGAAGAACAGCCGGCAATGATGCTCAGGCTCCCGGTGGGCGCGATGGTGGTGGCCGAGGCGTTTCGCAGAAGGGGCTCGCCTCGCTGGGCATAGACGCTCCTGTTGAAGTTCGGGAACGGGCCGCGCTGCATGGCGAGCTCGCGGGAGGCCTCCCGGGCCTGCTGCGTAACATAGGCCATGACCTCTTCGGCAATCCTGACGCTCCCGTCCGAACCATAGGGCAGCCCCATCAGGATGAGGAAGTGCGCGAATCCCATGACCCCCAGACCGATCTTCCGGTTGGCACGGGTGATTTTCTCGATCTCGGGGATGGGGAAGTGATTCACATCGATCACATCATCGAGGAACCTCACCCCGAGCTTCACGGTCTCACCGAGCTTTTCCCAGTCGATCTCAGGCCCCCTTGCGCCCCGGCGAACCATCTTCACCAGGTTGATCGAGCCGAGGTTGCACGATTCATAGGGCAGAAGCGGCTGCTCGCCGCAGGGGTTTGTTGCCTCGATAGCGCCCAGGGAGGGTGTCGGATTGTCACGGTTGATGCGGTCGAGGAAGAGCACACCCGGCTCCCCGCTCTGCCAAGCGCATTCAGCCATCAGGTCGAAGAGCTCGCGCGCATTTATCCGGCCTTCGGGCGCCTTGGTCCGGGGATTGATGAGATCGATGTCGCGGCCGGCCTTCACGGCGTGCATGAAGCCGTCCGTGATGCCCACGGAGAGATTGAAGCTCTGGAGCTCTTCCGGGTTGCGCTTGGCCTCGATGAACTCTCTGATGTCGGGATGGTCCACCCTCAGCACCCCCATGTTTGCCCCGCGTCTCGTTCCTCCCTGCTTGATGATCTCGGTTGCGGCATTGAAGATCTTCATGAAAGAAACCGGGCCGCTCGCCACCCCGCTGGTGGTGGCCACGATGTCGTTTTTCGGCCGCAGACGGCTGAAGGAAAACCCGGTCCCGCCGCCGCTCTGGTGGATCATGGCCGTTTCCTTGAGGGTTTCGAAGATGGAGGCCAGGTTGTCTTCCAGGGGGAGCACGAAACACGCAGAGAGCTGGCCCAGATCTCTGCCGGCATTCATGAGGGTAGGGGAGTTCGGCAGAAACTCAAGAGAGCTCATGATTTCGAAGAAGCGCTCCTCGTACCGGGAAGGCCTGGTGTTCCAGTCATATACCTTCTCGGCGGCAGCTACATGGCGGGCCACCCGGCGGAACATATCAGCCGGAGTCTCGACCACCTCTCCGTGCTCATCCTTTTTCAGATACCTGGCATGAAGGATTTTGCGGGCATTCTCCGACAACTCTGCCATTGCAGGCAATCCCTCCTGTTTTGTAGTAATAACGTTGGCGCCTGCTCAAGGGAAGACCCTTCGGTGAACCTGCTTGAAAACGCCCCGTTTTGGAGATAGTATAATCTCTAAGGAATCGCCGTTTTTTCGTACGTATCAGGATGGCGGTGAAAGGTGCGACGGCTGACAGGACCGGCCGGGAACGCTCTCAAGGGTCCTTTCGATCGGGAATCCTTACAAGGGGAGGATGTGATGAGGAAGAGGTGGTGGGCAGTCGGCGTGTGCATGATCGCCATGGCGCTGGTGTCCATGGCTTCGGCCGCTATGGCGCAGAGGACCATCGTGGTGGGCATTGCCTATGGCACCTATGAGATCGTTGCCGACAGCGGTGAAGTCTATGAGGTGGTGGCCGACGAAAAGGGCAGCGAGCTTGCCGGCCTGGACGGCGCAAGGGTGAGCGCCAGCGGCCTGCTCGACGCCGACGGCGGGCGCATGGTTCTCCAGGTGTTGTCATACTCGGTGCTGGATGACGGGCTCATGGACCGGGATGAGATGATCGGGCAGGAACCTTTAGATCCTGTTATGGAAGACAATCATCAGCAGGAAGAAGATATCCTTTCCGGGGAAGAGCTGTATTTCGAAGAGGAACCTCTGACCGAGCAGGAATACTTTGACGGGGAACCGCCGGAAGACATGCTCCCGGAATAGGGGCATGCATCGTCCATCAGAGGCTCGCGCAGGCGCCCAATCGAGATTTGCCGAACTTAAGGCCCTTGTTCAGGGAAAGGCATGAAAAGCCGATCACCCTTCCTTTGAAGGGCCGGTGATATCCCGGTAGTACAGGTTCCTGACCACCATGGTGAGCGGTACGGCCAGAATTGTGCCCATCGAGCCCAGCACCCACGACCAGAAGATGATCGAGAGAATGATGAGCAGGAAGGGAATATCGAGGACCTTTACCATAAACCTCGGCTTGAGGACATTGTCCCACAGGAGGTTGTTGATTGTGAACAGGACCAGGACCGCCACTGCGGTCATTACCCCGGATTCCAGAAAACCCAGTGCCACGGGCGGCACGATCGCGATAAAACCGCCGATAATCGGGATGAAGTTCATGAAAAAGAAGAGAATCCCCCAGGTCAGGGCAAAGTCGATGCCCAGGGCCAGATACAGGATGATATTGGTCAAGGCCTGCACAGCACCGGTGGTGCTCGTGACGGCCACATACGCCTGAACATCGCTGCTCGCTGCCTGGAAAATCGATATGATCGGCCTTTTCTCTGCGCGGGATTCCAGCAGTCTCTTGTCCTCTTCCAGAAACTCGAACAGCAGAATTGCTACAAGCAGGACGAGCAGCAGGGTGTTGCCGAGCAGGTTGCCTATCTGGCCCAGAATCATGCGGGCATATCCGATTACGCGCGAGGGAGTGAGCCATTCCAGCGGTCTGACCTGGGCCAGGTCGATATCCCGGGCAGCCAGATAGTTGACCAGGGCGGAATAGGTGTCTGTCAGGTTGGTTTCGTAGGTAGGCAGCCTCTGGCCCAAGCCCACAATGGAATAGCTCATGACAACGGCAAGTGCGATCCCCCCGAAGATGACAATCAGAAGTGTGCCGAGCACGGCCAGGGCCTCGGGAACACGGTGGCGCATCATCCAGTTGGGCAGGGGCAGAATGGCGTATGCGAGGAGCCAGGCGAGAAAGACGATGTTCAGCACATGGGCCATGGCCCGCATGCCTGCAACGATAATGACCAGGCACGCCCCGCCGATGAGGATTTGCATCATCTGAGATTCGGCTTGTGAAGCGCTCATGCACCCGCCTCCTAACATGAGGATACGGGCAAGGAGCCCGGCCCTCAAGTTAGGGGACGTCCGTGAAATTTGGACATTCGGCTTCCATCTTTTCCCGATGAACAAATCCCGGTACGGATATCGGGAATCAGCGGTCACTCTGTAGCACCCGGCCGTTCAAGACAGGAGAAGGCTTTAAAGAGGTCCCTATAGGGCAAGGGCGCCTTGATGTCGTGCTGGAGAGCGGACTACCGGGTACATGCGTTGCCGGACTGCTTTCCGCTGATGAAATCCTGCCGGGCATAGGCCGGATTCGGGTATGAGTAGAATCCTTTTTTTGTCTTATGCCCCAACTCGCCCCGGTCCACATAGGCTTTCAGGAGATTGGCATTCGTCTTTGCCTGGGGGTCGTTTCTCTTCTGCGCCCAGTAGTCGGTGATGGTCCATACCGTCTTGAGCCCGATCTGGTCCATGATCCCGAAGGGGCCTATGGGTGTGTGCATGATTCCCATCCATGCCCGGTCGATGTCCTCTATGCTCGCCACCTGCCGCGAAGCAAGCGTCAGGGCGGTCTGGATGAGGCTCGAGATCATGGCGTTGAACACATAGCCATGGTTCTCACGGTGCAGCATGATGGGTATCTGCCCGATGCTCACGGCGAAATCGTGGACGAGTTGCGTGACCTCCGGAGCGGTGCCCGGATGCGGCATCACATCCACCACATTCGTGGTCCGGACATCGTGGAAGTGAAGTGCTGCCAGCCTGTCGGGCCTGCCGGATGCATGGGCAAATCGGGAGGGCATGAGCAGGGAGGTGTTGGTGGTGAAGACGGTATGCTCAGGGCAGAGCCTGTGAAACCGGGCAAAGGTCTCTACTTTGATCTCCGGTATCTCGGGAACGGATTCGCTGATAATGTCCGCACCGGACGCCGCCTCTCTGGGGTCGGAGGTAGCGGTGATGCGGCCCATGGCCTCTGCCAGTTCGTCGGCGGTGATCCTGCCTGTGGCGACGAACCACGAACGCCCGAGTTTTTCCATTGATATCAGTGCCTGGGCGAGGATCTCATCGGAAATGTCGTGCAGGACTACCCCATATCCGTGCATGGCGCAGACAAAGCCGATCTGCTGGCCCATTGTGCCGGCGCCGAGTATGAGCACCTTCTTTATCGAATCGATGTTCATGACCTTTCTCCTTTTTATCCGGGCGTATGCCGCATATCTGAACCTTCCTTGAAAAGACCGCTTCTATGAAAGGAAAACGAAGGCGATGCCGCTTTCCCCTTTGAGGCGGAACACATGGTTCATGATAGCTCTCACCCTCTGTCTTCAGGCCAGCGCCCCTCCATCCACCACAAAGCATGCGCCGGTAGTGAAGCTGGCGGCTTCGGATACGAGATAGAGGACTGCGCCGGATATCTCCTGCGGCCGGGCGTGCCGTGCCAGGGGGATCATCTTGACCGCCAGGTCGTGGATGTCTTCGTTTTCCATGATGGCCTTCGAGAAGTGTGTGTCAACCAGTCCGGGAAGAAGCGCGTTGACCCGGATGTTCTTGCCGGCGAGCTCCTTGGCGAAGGCCCGGGTCATGGATATCATCCCTGCCTTGGTGATGGAGTATATGCCCTGAAACGGTGCAGGTCTGATCCCGTTGATCGACGACACGTTCACGATGGAGCCGCCTCCGGCAAGGGCCATGAGCCGCGCGGCATGGACGGTCATGAAGAAGGGTCCTTTGAGGTTCACGTCAAAGGTCTTGTCCCAGATCTTTTCATCCGCACCCAGCATCTCGCCGAAGTAGGGGTTGGTGGCCGCATTGTTGATGAGGATATCGAGCCTGCCGAACCGCTCCTCTATGGCCATGAAGAGCTGCCTTATCTGCTCGAGGTCTCCCATGTGACAGGGCATCACCCAGGCCTCTTTGCCCCGCGAGGCGATTTTTTCCGCAACGTTTTTCAATGCCTCTTCCTTCCTGCTCACCAGGATGCACCGGGCACCGTAATCCGCGAGGGTGATCGCCACGGCCTCCCCGATCCCTCTGCTCGCCCCGGTCACCAGCGCCAGTTTTCCATCCAGTGAAAAGTTTACCTTATCCATGTCGTGCTCCTTGTCGATGGGGTTGTCTTCCGAAGATCCCTTGAGAATGCCCTGTGATTACCTCCGGCCCTGATATTTCCTCTATACAGTCTGAAACTATGAAACAGGGAACAGAATCAAACTCGGGCTTTGATAATAATAAAATAAATTGTGTCATGCACATCAAACAATAGCCGATAAAACAGTTATAGTCAATATAAACTTGACAATAGCAAAGATAGGGTATATTTAAGGGTTATGAAACAGAGACAGACCGAAAAATCATGGGGAGAAATCAGGCCATTGCTTTTCGTTTCCGCCTGTGAATACCCTTCCACTTAAGAAAATACCAGACATGAGGAGGGGATGACATGGCGAGAACGAGCCCGAAGGAACAACGGAGAGAGCGGATCATCGAAAGCGCGCTGAAGATCTTTGCGGAAAAAGGCTTTCAGGATGCGACCATCTCAGAGATCAGCAAGGCGGCAGGGGTTTCCGATGCCACGGTGTACGAGTATTTCAAGACCAAAGAAGACCTGCTCTTCGTGATCCCCGAGGAGATCACCGAGAGATCCATCCGTGAGATCCGGGGCGTTATGCCTTTTCTGCGAGGCGCCGAGTCCAAGCTCAGGGCCATCGTGCAGGGGTATGTCACCACCTATGAGAACAACCCGGAATACGCAAACCTGATCATGCTCCAGCTCAAGACCAACCGGAATTTCCTGAAAACCCGGGCGTTCGAGGTGGTCCGCGAGGCTGCGCAGGTGCTGCTCTCGTGCATCCAGGAAGGCATCGACGAAGGGACGTTCAGAAAGGACGCCGACCCGTACCTGGTGAGGGCAATGATCCTGGGGACCATCGAACACCTCTTCACGCGCAGGCATCTGCAGGGGACACCGGGCAGCCTCATGGACAAGATCGACCCCCTGGTCGATCTGATACTCGACGGCATACGGGCCAGGAAAAAGTCTGGAGAGGTCTCTCTCCACCTGCACATCACCGGGCAGGATATCCTGCCGTTTGAAGACACCAGTATTTTGGAGGAGAAAAAGACATGACCATTGAAGCGGTGAAGGAACCGGCCGGGTTTCAGGCCCGGGAGCAAAGGAGGCACAGTATGAGAACACGGGAGCAGTATATCGAGGGGCTTCGCAAAATGCGCAAGAACCTCTACTACAACGGGTCGCGCATCGACCGCGACGACGAGCTGCAGCAGCCGGCGCTCAACGTGATGGGGGTCACCTTCGACGCGGTCAGAGACCCCGAGCTCAAGGATCTGTGCACCGCCACCTCTCACCTGACCGGTCAGACCATCAACCGCTTCTGCCACATCCACCAGAACCCTGACGATCTCCATAAGAAGCAGAACATGACCCGCGCCCTGTGCCGCAAGGTGGGTTTCTGCATCCAGCGCTGCATGGGCATCGATGCGGTGAATGCCGTCAACGCCGTATCATTCGAGGCCGACAGATCCAACGGCGGCAACACCGAATATCACAAGAATTTTCTGAAGTGGCTCGAATACTTCCAGACTGGCGACCTGGTTGGCGCATGCGCCCAGACCGACGTCAAGGGCGAGCGGCTGAAAAGGCCGATCCAGCAGACAGACCCGGACATGTACCTGCACGTGGTGGAAAAAAAGAGCGACGGCATCGTGGTGAGGGGATGCAAGCTGCACATATCCGAGGCATCCATTGCAGACGAGATCATGGTCATTCCCACCCGGGCGCTCGGCCCGGACGAGAAGGAGTATGCCGTGGCCTTCGCTATCCCGGCAGATCACGAGGGTGTCAAGCAGGTCCTGTCCATCCACAACTTCCGCGGACGGAAGTATTATAAGAAAGGATTTGTGGGCGGATACACAGACTCCTACCTCATCTTCGACAATGTCTTCGTGCCCTGGGAGCGGGTGTTCCTCTGCGGCGAGAACGACCACGGCGGCGTATGCGCCCTATTGTTCGCCCTGTTCCACCGGCACAGCTACTCGGGATGCAAGCCCGCTATCGGCGATGTCCTCACCGGCATGGCGTCGCTCGCCGCGCGGCACAACGGGATCCGGAAGACCTCGCATGTCCGGGAGATGCTCTCGGAGTTCATCAAAATCACCGAGCTGGGCTATGCAGCAGGCTACACGGCTTCAGCCCTGGGCAAGCCCGAGGTGTACATACCGGGAATGGGCTCGGTGCCCTATGGCCCGGGAAGCTGCATCCCCAACTCTATCTATGCAAACGTCGGAAGATGCCTCACGGGCGAGGCGGTGTTCAAGGAGCAGGAGATGCTCTGCAGCATCGCAGGCGGCCTGCCGGCGACCTTCCCCAACGAGGGCGACCTCACCGACCCCGAGCTCAAGCCCCTGCTTGAGAAGTACCTCATGCGCAACCCGGATGTCCCGATCGAGGACCAGATCAAGTTCTGGATGCTCTACATCGACTACTCGTGCTCGGGATTCGCCGGGCCCATGAACTACGGCAACTATCACGGCGGGGGATCTCCCATCATGGAGCAGATCGCCATTACTTCGCAGTACAACATCAAGCTCAGGGAAAATATCGTAAACAGCATCGCCGGCATTGAGGAGCTGAAGGCCGGTACTCTCACCAGCTTATGATGGCCGCAACCCGGGTAATGGGTATGCCTCTGTAATGAAGGCGCCGAGCTTGACGGCATGTAATGCGCCGGGAGCGGGAAAGCCGGCTGAGAAATCGGCAGCTATTGACTTATGCTCCTTTCACATTAATTTTTTTAAGAATTTGAGTGTTTGATAAAATTATTGAGGGAGGGAGCATATGATCACGTCACTGAAGTCCGTAGTCTGTATCATCTGTATCACCCTTGCCGCACCGGGTGTTTTTGCCCAGGATCTCAAAGGGAAAAAAATGCTTTTCATTGATTCGTATCACGAGGGTTATGCCTGGAGTGACGGACTCACCTCAGGCATACAGGAGGTCATCGAGGGCAAGGGCATAGACTTTCGGATCTTCCGGATGGATACCAAGAGAAACGCATCCACCGAATTCAAGGAGAACAAGGCCCTGGAGGCAAAGGCCCTGATCGAAGAGTTCAAGCCCGACGTGGTCATTGCCGCTGATGACAATGCATCGCTCTATGTCGTTGCGCCCTACTACAAGAATTCCTCCATACCGATCGTGTTCTGCGGGGTAAACTGGGACTGCTCGAACTACGGATATCCCTACGAGAATACCACGGGCATGATCGAGATGTCGGGCATACGGCAGATCCTGGAAAAGTTGCAGACCATCACCCCGGGCAGGAGATTAGGATACCTTTCTGCCAGTGAGTACACCGACCAGAAAGAGGTCGAGGTATACAAAAAGATATTCGGGCTTGATATCCAGACCTTCTTTGTCCAAGACTTTGCGGAATGGAAGGATAAATTCATCGAGCTTCAGTCCAAGTTGGACATGTTCATCGTGGGGAACAATGCCGGGATAAAGGGCTGGGACCATGCACAGGCCGAGGATTTCGTGCTGAAGAACAAAAAGATCCCCACCGGGGCGCTCTATGAGTGGGTGGCGCCGTACGCACTCTTAAGCGCCTCCAACGTCCCTGAGGAGCAGGGCCGGTGGAGCGCCTATGCCGCCCTGAAGATCCTTAGGGGCACGCCGCCTTCCTCAATAGAGATGGCTACGAATAAGGAGATCAAGCTCATCGTGAACCGGAAGGTGGAAAAGGCCTCAGGCATCACGATCCCCTCTGATATCATAGCAGCCGCAGATGTGATCATCGAATAACCCACTCCTTCGGGAAAGCCCCGTGAAAACACCGGCTGCCCGCTTCTTCCAGTGCCGGGGTGAGCACTCTTCCCGCCGGCTTCGCCGCCTTTTTCAGGCGGCGAGGATAAGGAGGGGTTGCGCCTTGGGGCCGGGTATTCGCCCATGTTTGCCGGTCCGGTCTGGCCGGAGGGAAGACGTGTGCCTGTTGGGACGATGCTCAGACAGGGGGCTGGCGCCTGTCAGTAGAGCTTGTACTCGACGAGCCTGCCGTCAAGGGGGCCGTTTTTCAGAGGCCGCTTCCACGTGGTGCGCAGGCCCACCGACTTGATGAGGCTGCGATCGCCGAAGTAGACATATGCCTTTGAGCCGGTGCACTTCTTTTTGAGGAAGTCTCCAAACTCCTTCATGAACGCGGCCATGTCCTGCATCTTGTTCAGGCGCAGACCATAGGGCGGGTTGGTGACGATGGTCGTGTTCCGAAGCCCGGCGATGTCCTGAAAACGCCTTTTGTATAGTACGATGTTTTTCCCGCCGGGAAGCCTTCCGGAGTTGACCCTGGCCGCGGCGACCGACTCACCGGAAGAGTCGCCGCCCGAAATGAGGCCCTGGGGGAGTTCCCTGATCTCGCTGTCGGCTTGCTTTTTGATCCTGTTCCACAATTCGCGGTCGAAATCCGGGAGATACTCAAAGCCGAAGGTGGTGCGCAGATATCCGGCCGGCACTCTGCAGTAGTGCATCAAGGCCTCGCACAGGAGCGTTCCTGAGCCGCACATGGGGTCATACAGGGGCGTTTCGCCCTGCCAGCCGCTGAGCTGGATGATGGATGCCGCAAGGGTCTCCTGCATGGGGGCGTCCATGGCGTGCTTGCGGTAGCCCCTGCGGTGCAGCGAGCCCCCGGAGGTGTCAAGATATATGGTGGCCTTGTTGTTGGCGATGTGAAGGTTGAATACCACATCGGGCTTGATCCTTTCCACGTTGGGCCTGCGGGTGCACCATTCGTTGAAGGTATCCACGATGGCGTCCTTGAGCACCAGGGCGGCATACTGGGAGTGGGTGATCCGGCTGTGCGAGACATTGGAGTTCACCATGAAGGTCTTGTCCAGACCGAAGATCTCGGGCCACGGGATGCAGCGAGCCATCTTGTAGAGATACTTGGTGTCGTGGCAGTCGAAGCTGATGAGCGGGGCCAGCACCCGCGTGATGATCCTCGAGAGGTAATTGACGCGGTACAGGGTCGCCTTGTCGGCGTTGAAATAGAGCCCCCGGAAGGTGGTTTTGACCTCGCTTGCCCCCAGAGAGGCTATTTCCCTCGCGCCGAGATCTTCGATCCTGTCCGCCACCTGGGCGAAAAATCGGTATCCCTTGAGATAGTCATACATCCTGGTATTCATGGTAAGTCCTCATTTCCGAATTCACAAGGCATACAGCACGGGCAGGGGATGTGTAAAGGGCCTTGGTGAGGGCGCCTTGCCTTTGAACGCACATCCAATATTTTATTATTATACCAACCCGTTTTTTTAAGTCGATTTTTCCATGCCCGGGTGATTGCGTCAGGAACAGCAGGTTTTTTTGCTGCCTGGCGGCAGGGAAAAGAGGCGGGATGAAGGGGGATGAAGATATGGTTGAAGCATTATCACCGGACAAACTCAAGACAAGCTGCGATCCGGATATATTCGGATGCGCGGACAGCATGAGCATTACACCCCTCCAGTCGATCATCGGCCAGACCAAGGCGCTCAAGGCGCTGCAGTTTGGGCTGGATATCTCGAACAAGGGGTTCAATATCTACGTGTCCGGGGCTCCGGGCACGGGCAAGAAAACCGCGGTGAAACGGTATCTGGAGGAGATTGCAAAGGGCAAGCCCACTCCTCCCGACTGGTGCTATGTCAACAACTTTCAGGAGAGCTACCGTCCCAGGGCCATCTCTCTGCCTGCGGGACGGGGCAGGGTGTTCAAGAAACAGGTCGACCGGTTCATAGATGCTGCCCGGGAAAACATCAAGAAGGCCTTCGAGAGCGAGGAATACATAACCAGGAGGAGCGACACCATCAAGGAGATCCAGCAGCGCAAGGAAAACCTGATCACCAAGATCAACGAGCAGGCACAGAAGCAGGGATTTATCATCCAGCCCACCCCGATGGGACTGGTGACCATCCCCATAAAGGACAACCGGCCGCTCACCGAGGAGGAGTTCCGGTCTCTGGATAAAAAGGAGCAGAACTCCATCAGACGCAAGCAGAAGACCATCAACGAAAAGATGAAGGAAACCGGCCGCCAGATGATCGCCATGGAGAGGCAGACCCAGGACATGGTGGAGGCCCTCGACCGGGAGATCGCGTCCTACACCCTGGACAATCTCCTGGAGGACTTGAGGAGAGACTTCAGCGACATGCCCGAGGTGATGCGTTATCTCGACGACATGCGCACCGACATCCTGGACAACCTGTCGCTGTTCCGCTCGGATGAAGAAAAGCAGATCGTGCCGCCGGGGATGCCCTCGGGGCTCCCTCTGCTGCCCAGAGACGACTTCCGGTTCCGGAAATACCGGGTGAATGTGGTGGTGGACAACACGGATCTGAAAGGCGTGCCCATTATCATGGAGCTCAATCCATCATACTACAATCTCTTCGGCAGGATCGAGAAGGAGGCCATGCTGGGTGCTCTGTTCACTGACTTCACCATGATCAGGGCCGGATCGATCCACCGGGCAAACGGCGGTTATCTGATCCTGCCCATCGAGGACGTGCTCAGGAATTATTTTTCCTGGGAGAGCCTGAAGCGCTCGATCCGCAACCGCGAGATCACCATCGAAGAGCTTGCCGAGCGGCTGGGATACATGACCACCCGATGGCTCATGCCCGAGCCCATCCCCTGGCGTGTCAAGGTCGTGCTCATCGGTGAGCCGTGGCTCTATTACCGGCTTTTCGAGCTCGACCCCGACTTCCGTGACCTGTTCAAGGTCAAGGCCGACTTCGATACCGTGATGGAGAGAAGCGAAGAAAACATGAGGCATTACGGATCATTCATCTGCAGCATCTGCAACGAGGAGCAGTTGAAGCATCTCGACAAATATGCCATTGCCAAGGTGGTTGAGCACAGCAGCCGTCTTGCATCCGATCAGCACAAACTCTCTACGCGCTTCGGCGACATCTCGGATATCGTGCGTGAGGCAAGCTTCTATGCCGCCTCGGAAGGCGCCCCCCTGGTAGGGGTGGCGCACGTGAAAGAGGCCATCGAGCAGCGGTTCACCCGTTCGAGCCTTCTGTTGGAGAAGCTCAGGGAAATGATCAGCCTGGGCACGATCAAGATCGACATCGAGGGAGAGAAAACAGGGCAGGTCAACGGACTCTCCATCATCGACCTGGGCGACATCATGTTCGGCAGGCCGAACAAGATCACGGCGAGCATCGGGCTCGGGAGAGAGGGCCTCATCGACATCGAGCGCGAGGCCAAGCTGGGCGGTCCGATCCACACCAAGGGCGTGCTCATCCTGTCGGGATATCTGGCCCATCGCTATGCCCAGGACAAGCCCCTGAGTCTCTCGGCGCGTCTCGTATTCGAGCAGAGCTATTCGGGCATCGAGGGCGACTCGGCGTCGTGCGCAGAGCTCTATGCGCTTCTCTCGGGCCTGTCGGGGGTGCCCATCAAGCAGGGCATCGCGGTCACCGGCTCGGTCAATCAGAAGGGCGAGGTCCAGGCCATCGGAGGTGTCAACGAAAAGATCGAGGGGTTCTTCGGAGTGTGCAAGGAAAAAGGCTTCACCGGCGAGCAGGGGGTCGTGATCCCTGCGAACAATGTGAGGAACCTCGTGCTCAAGGACGAGGTGGTGGACGCGGTGAAGAGGGGTGACTTCAAGATATGGAGCATCAACACGATCGACGAGGGCATCGAGATCCTCACCGGCATGAAGGCGGGTGTGCGGCAGGCGGACGGAACCTTTGAAAAGGGGACGATCAACCAGCTCGTGGATGCGCAGCTCAAGGCGCTGACCGAAAAATGGATGAACTTTGCAAACGGCAGCTCGAAGAAAGAGCAGTGACCGCACACCCGGGTATTCTTCCCTGCAGGTACCCGCATAAGCAAAGGCAGGATGCGGCAGGGCATGCAGGCGTGTGCAGCGTGAAGGGCTCCGTGAATCAGGTGGAGATGAGAGAGCCATGATACTGCCCGATCCGAAGCTGCAGGGTGATATTTCCGTAGAACAGGCCATCTGCGGCCGGAGGTCGGTGAGGTCCTTTTCTCAAAAACCGGTGAGCCTTTCTTTTCTCTCACAGATCCTCTGGGCCGCCCAGGGCATAACGGAAGAGGCTGGCGGCCTGCGGTCCGTCCCATCGGCAGGGGCGCTCTACCCAATCGAGATCTACGCGGTCACCGGATCGGGCACCGTGGAAGGGTTGGAGGCGGGGATCCATCGATACCGGCCCGCGGTCCACGGCCTCGACCGGATCAGCGAGAAGGATATCAGGATGGACCTCGGCAGGGCGTCACTCTCTCAGATGTGGCTGGCAAACGCCCCGGTTGTGATCACGATCTGCTCGGAGTACGCACGGGTGACGGGCAAGTACGGCCAGAGGGGGATGCGCTATGCCATGATCGAGGCAGGACACACGGCGCAGAACATCTTTCTCCAGGCCCATGCATTGGGGTTGGCGGCGGGAATCGTGGGCGCGTTCATCGACGGGGACGTGGTGAGGACCATGGATATCCCGGCAGTGCACGAACCGCTGCTGATCATGCCGGTGGGATATCCGGCCTGAACCGGGGGCGGTTTTTCATGATTCCTCCTTCCGAGCCTGATTCAGATGACTTGGAGGGAAGGGTCACATCCTAGTAAAAGGATTTCTTGCGTGAAGCCAGGGCCAGGGCTTGCTCTTTTTGGGGTCCATACAGACGATCAGGAGGGGAGGCAAGCCGGCTCTCCTTGAAGATGACACTCCTTTAAGTTTTGTATGAGCTCCCCTCATCGGTGCCCTTGTTGGAGAAGGGCTTTTTTAGGCCGAAGATCGAGCAGCCTTTCACTCCATACCGGGCAGATTCGCGGCCAGCCCGGCGAACAGGGAGGCGCCGACGGGCAGGGCGGACTCATCGAAATCGAACTCCGAGCTGTGCAGGGGCCTGGTAAGCCCCTTTCCCGGATTGCCCGCGCCCAGGAAGAAAAAGCATCCAGGCACCTCTCTGAGGTAGAACGCCATGTCCTCGCTCGCCATGAGAGGGGGCAGCTCCAGAAGCCCGTCGACCCCCGGCACGTCGCCGGCCGCCCGGATGAGGAGATCGGTCATCTCCCCGTCGTTCACCACCGGAGGGTATCCATCCCGGTAGTCCAGGTCGAATCCCGCCCCGAACTCTCTGGCGACCCTGCCCACGATCCTTAACATCGCGTCTTTCATGGATGCTCTCGCCTCCGGATTCAGGCTCCGCACGGTTCCGCTGAGCTCCACCTCTTCGGCGATGACATTGGATGCCTCACCGCCTCTGATGGTGCCGATGTTGATCAGCGACGATGGGCCCAACCCACCGGTTGCCGTGTTGAGCTCATGGAGCTCGCTAATGATACGGGCGCTTGCCCTGATGGCATCGACGCCTTCTCCGGGCATGGATGAATGCCCGCTCCTGCCCGTGACCTTGAGGTCAAACGAATCCATGGCAGCCATGATCAGGCCCTTGCCCCAGCCCAGTGTCCCGCAGGGAAGGGCGGTGACGAGGTGGAGGCCGAAGACGGCATCCACGCCCGGGTTTTCCAAAACCCCGTCCTCGATCATCACCCGCGCTCCGCCGGCCCCTTCTTCAGCGGGCTGGAACACAAATTTGACCTGCCCTCGCAGGCGCCCCTTCATGCCGGCGAGAACACGGGCCGCACCCAGGAGGATCGCCATGTGGCCGTCGTGCCCGCATGCGTGCATGACCCCGGGATTGGTCGAACGATAGGGCGTTTGAGATCGTTCCTGAATGGGCAGGGCATCCATATCCGCCCTGAGCATCAGGGTCCTTCCCGGGGCCGCTCCACGGAGCACGCCCACTACGCCTGTTTTCCCCACGCCCTCACGGACCTCCAGGCCCAAGTCCCGGAGGTAGCCCGCAATGATGCGAGCCGTGCGGTTCTCATGGAAGCCCAGCTCGGGATGACGGTGAAAATCCCGCCTGAGCCTGATCATTTCATCCCTGACCTCCAATACCCTCTGCTCGATTTCGGTCATGACATTCATGATCTCATTATAACAGGATTTTTCCTCTCAGGGGAGCCTCGGCATTTCTTCCTCAGCGAAGCATAGAGGTGTGGCCTCAGCATGTGACATTTTCGGTGTCATATGTTGAAACTTGAACCCCGAAAGATGGGGGACCTGCCTCATAACGATCGTGATGACCCTGCTTGATAATTTTCAGGTGCATGGTATACTGTTTGTAAAAGAAATGTAAAACTATCTGGGCTGGGTTCCGGACCACGGGGAACGCAAGATGAGTCCCTTATCCGGAGCGGCCTTCCGAAAACGGGCAGTGAGGGGGAAATCGTGAAAAATATCGTCATCGGCATCGATGCGGGCTCTGTGTCTGTTGGGCTGGCAGTGCTCGGGCCCGGGGGTGAGATCGCCGCTATCGATTATCGCATCCATCGGGGGAGGATACGGGAAACCCTTGCAGAAATGCTCGGCTCGATCGATCTGCAGGGGGAGTTCATTGTTGCCGTCACCTCATCGACCCCATTTTTAGTCCGCTTCAGTGAACGGGTTGACAACCAGGTGGCCGTAATTTCAGCGGCCAGGCGCCTTCATCCCGGGGTCCGCTCCATCCTCCAGGTAGGCGCGGAGAAGTTCTCGCTCATCCTCTTAGACAGCAATGGCAATTATATTTCGAGCAGGACAAACACCTCGTGCGCGGCCGGTACCGGGAGCTTTCTCGATCAGCAGGCCGTGAGGTTGAGCCTTGAGAGTACTCAGGAACTGAGCCGCCTGGCGCTGGAAAACCGCGGGCAGGTCCCAATGATCGCATCACGGTGTGCCGTGTTCGCCAAGACCGACATCATCCATGCGCAGCAGGAGGGATATTCGCTCTCTGAGATCTGCGACGGCCTGTGCCGGGGTCTTGCCAGGAACATTGCAGACACCCTGTTCGCCGGCAGGGATATCCAGGGGCCGGTCGTTTTCTGCGGAGGGGTGTCGAAAAACAAGGCCGTTCAGAAGCACATCGGCGATATAGTGGGAAGAGAGTTCGTGGTTGACGGGTATTCGCATGTCTACGGGGCACTGGGCGCAGCCATCCGGTTGCTGGAAAGGGCGGAAGAGCCGGCTGTGTCGTTTGTACGGACCGAAGACCTCATTCTTCCCCGGGAGGAATCGAGGGCGTACGCCTTTGACGGCCTTTGCCTTGCCGGTTCGTCATACCCTGATTTCTCGTCACACGAGCATTACGACTACCGGGTGCGTACCAGGACAGTTCCCGACACCGTAGAGGTGGACGTATACGAAGACCTTTCAGGCATAGAGTCCGCCGGTGTCTATCTCGGGATCGATATCGGCTCCACCAGCACCAAGGCCGTCCTCATGGACGGTTCGAAGACCGTGCTCGCAGGCCTGTATACCAGGACGGCGGGCAGGCCGGTGGATGCGGTGTGCGCGGTGTTCGAGGCTGTCTGCGATCTCGGGGCCCGATACGGGTTCTCTCCCGTCATCCTCGGCAGCGGGACAACAGGCTCCGGCAGGAAGCTCATCGGCGGGATCATCCGCGCCGACATGGTGGTTGACGAGATATCCGCCCACGCAAAGGCCGCATGCGAGCTGAATCCCGATGCCGACACCATCATCGAGATCGGCGGGCAGGACTCCAAGTTCACCACCCTCAAAGACGGGCAGGTGAACTTTTCGGTCATGAACACGGTCTGCGCGGCAGGCACGGGCAGCTTCATCGAGGAGCAGGCCCGGAAGATGAACTGCCCATTGAGCGAGTATGCGGAGCGTACCCTGGGCGTGAGGGCACCTCGTGCAAGCGACCGGTGCACGGTGTTCATGGAGCGGGACATGAACTACTGCCTCTCGGAAGGGTATTCGCCCGACGAGGTTCTGGCCTCGGCCCTGCACTCGGTGTGCGAGAACTACCTGACCAAGGTCGCCGTGGAGGGGATGATCGGCCGGACCATCCTGTTCCAGGGCGCCACCGCGAAGAACAAGGCCCTGGTGGCGGCGTTCGAGCACAGACTTGGCAGGCCGATCATCGTCTCGAAGTTCTGCCACCTGACGGGCGCCATGGGAGTGGCCCTCATGATGCTCGAAAAGAGAGTCGAACAGAGCGCCTTTGCCGGGCTCGACCTGTACCGGCGCCAGATCCCCGTCCGCACCGAGGTATGCACGCTCTGCACGAACAGCTGCAAGATCACAGTGGCGGATATCGACGGCAGGAGCGTCGCCTACGGGTTCCTGTGCGGCAGGGACTACGAGACCGGCAAGCGGGTGGATCCGGACCGTTCCGGGTTTGATCTGCTCAAGCAGCGCAAGAAGGTCCAGGCCTATCCTTCTCGCCGGGGCCGTCCCGGGCGGGGTGTTACAATCGGCATCCCGGCTGCGCTCCACCTGTTCGACGACCTGGAGTTCTGGCAGTGCTTCTTCGATCTGCTCTCCATCAAGACCGTTACGAGCCGGGGTTTCCGGGGTGCTCTGAAAGAGGGCAGGCATCTGGCGGGCGCCGAGTTCTGCGCACCCCTGACTGCACTGCACGGCCACATCGCATATCTCTTGGACAAGTGTGACTATGTCTTTGTCCCGTTCTACTTCGAGGAGCGCAACCAAGACACCCCGGCCAGACGTCAGTACTGCTACTACACCCAGTATGCGCCGAGCCTTGCCGGGGCCGCGATGGGCGAGAAAGAGCACAGGGTCCTCTCTCCCCTGGTCCGCTATCTCTACAGCGGCCTTCGCACCAAGTTCGAGCTCTTTGCCATGCTCAAGAAAATCTTGGGCCGCAGAATCTCCTACCGGGAGGTATCGCACGCCTATGATAGCGCCCTTGCCTTCCGTGAGCAGACCGGCAAGGCCCTGATCGAGCTGTGCGCGCACGAGAGGGCAAAGGCCCGAGGCATTCAGGTGGTGCTGCTGGGCAGGCCCTATACCGTGCTCGACCCATCCATGAACAAGGGCATCATCGACATCTTTGCCTCCCACGGCGTCCCGGTCTATTTCCAAGACATGATCCCCGTGCAGGAAACAGCCGATGCTTCGCTGAAAGAGCTGCTGGACGATCTGCCCTGGAAGCACGCAGCCGACATTCTGCGAACAGCCGATATCGTGGCCGGGATGGAGGGCGTGTATCCGGTGCTCGTCACCTCATTCCGCTGCTCGCCCGACTCGTTCGCCGCCGAGTACTTCAAGAACCTCATGAACTCACGCGGCAAGCCCTACCTGATCCTCCAGCTGGACGAGCACGATTCGAACGTGGGCTACGAGACCAGAATCGAGGCGGGTTTGAGGTCGTTTACGAATCATTTCTCACGCAGGCACTCGGCACCCCCAACCATACTTTCGTCTATCTCGCCGGTGGAGAGAATCGAAGATAAGACTATCATCATTCCAAACTGGGACCGTTTCTCCTGCAGCCTTCTGGCCGCTTTGCTGCGAAGGGAAGGCCTCGACGCCAGACTCATGGACCAGACCGGCACAGATCTGCAGAGGAGCCTCAGGCATAATACCGGACAGTGCATTCCCATCAACATCATGGCGCAGGAATTCATGGATTACATCGTCCAAAACGATCTGGACCCGGGCCGGTGCATGCTGTGGATGGGCAACGGGGAAATCCCCTGCAATCTGAAGGTCATCCCACACCACATCAAGAATATCCTGAACAAGAGCGGCCCGGCCATGAGCAGGGCACAGGTCTACCGCGGCGATATATCGTTTCTGGACATCTCGCTCAAGGCCGTGATAAATGCCTACTTCGCCTTCATGTTCGGGGGCATGCTCAGGAGGGTTGCCTGCAGGCTGCGGCCGTATGAGGTCCATGCAGGCAGTGTGGACGAGGTGATCGAGGACGCGCTCAAGCTCTTCGTCGATGCATTCGAGGGCCTTTCCTCGCGCGAAGACGTCCTCAAGGCCGTGGTCGACCGCCTTAGGGCCATACCGCTCAAATCCGAGCCCCGGCCCCGGGTGGCCATATTCGGGGACCTGTACGTGCGTGACAACGACGCCATGAACCAGGGCCTCATCTCGTTTGTCGAGGCGTGCGGGGGCGAGGTGATCACCACCCCCTACAGCAGCTATGCCAAGATGGTGTCCCGCCCCTATTTCAAAAAATGGTTCAACGAGGGCAAATACGTACGGAGCTTTTCCTGCCGGGCCGTGCTCTCGGCGCTGACCGCGCTGGAAAAGAAGTATTACCGTCATTTCCAGCAGGTGCTCCGCGAGCCCGACCACGAGTTCAACGATCCCGTCGCGGACATCCTGGCGCCATACCGCTTAAGAAGCGAGCACAGCGGGGAGACCATGGACAACATCCTCAAGACCTATTACATCCGGAAATACTACCCGGATGTGGCGCTCTTCATCCATGTCAACCCCGCATTCTGCTGCCCCGCGCTGGTGACCGAGGCAATGGCGGGCAGGATCGAGCGGCTCACCGGGGTGCCGGTGGTCAACGTGACCTACGACGGCACCTTCGGTGACAAGAACAGCGTCATCGTACCCTACCTGGCCTTTGCCCGAAGATCGGGACAGGCGGATTCCGTGCAGGACGCCATCAGCAGGGCGGGAGATGTTTTGAAACGGTCTTCTTGATCCGGGAGGGAAAGACACTGGTTTTTCCCAGCCATTGACGGTATTTTTATTTTATAAAGGGAGGAGGTGGATCGTATGAAACCTGTAGTGCTGTCTCTGGCACCGCTTCCGGCGGATCTGGTCAAGGCACTGATCATGCAGACACCGGATCTGCCGGACTTCGAGGTGGTCTCAGGAGGCGGGATGAGCCGCGAGGAGCTCTCGGAGGCATTCTCACGCGCCCACGCGGTCATGGGTGACTACACATTCCAGTGCCCGATATCATCCGATCTCCTCGAAAAGGCGCTCGTGCTCAAGCTCATCCAGCAGCCGAGTGTGGGCTATCAGCACATCGACGTCGATGCATGCACCAGGCGCCGCATCCCTGTCGCCAACACGCCGGGCGCCAACACCGCAAGCGTTGCCGAGCACACCCTGGCCTGCGGCCTGAGCCTGCTGAGAAAGCTGTCCGCAGCCAATCAGGGCATGCGGGAGGGCAGGTGGGAGCAGCTCTCGCTCAATCCATCCGAGCTCGCCGGAAAGATCTGGGGCCTTGTCGGCTTCGGCCGGATCGGACGGGCCGTGAGCCTGCGGCTGAGGCCATTTGCGCCTGCCCGGGTGCTCTATTTCGATATCGTCAGGCTTTCCGCTGAGGAAGAGGCTGAGTTCGGAGCGGTCTATTCCCCGTTCCACGACCTTATGAGCCAGTCCGATATCGTGAGCCTCCATGCACCCCTGACCGAAGCCACCCGGTACATGATCGGAGACGAGGAGCTCATACTCATGAAGCCGAGTGCATATCTCATCAATGTAGCCCGCGGAGAGCTCGTGGATGAAGACGCCCTGGCCCGAGCCCTCAAGGAGGGACGGATCGCCGGGGCCGCAGTGGATGTGTTCTCCCGCGAGCCGCTCCCCGCGGAGAACCCTCTGCTGAAAGCGGCCGGGAACAATCTCCTGCTCTCGCCCCACGTGGCCGGGGTGTCCACCGAGGCGGCGGGCAGGATCATCACCATGGCCGCCGCTAATATCGCCCGGGTGCTCAAGGGCCTGGAACCGCTGTATGTGGTCAATGACACGTATGCCGCTTCTGAGGCGGAAAGGGGCACGGAATGAAGGGAGCCCATACCCTGGTCAAGACCTTTGCGCAGCTTGGCGTGGATGTGTGCTTCGCCAACCCCGGCACCACCGAGATGCCCCTGGTGGAGGCCATGGACGCAATCGGGGGTATCAGGCCGGTCTTGTGCGTGTTCGAAGGGGTATGCACGGGTGCTGCCGACGGGTACGGTCGCATGACCGGGAGGCCCGCCATGGTGCTCCTGCACCTGGGACCGGGGCTGGCAAACGGGATCGCCAACCTTCACAACGCCCGCAGAGCACGGACGCCCATGCTTGTAGTGGTGGGCGAGCATGCCACCTGGCACCGGAAATATGATCCCCCGCTGGCCATGGACATCGAGGCCCTTGCGGGAACCTTCTCGGGCTGGCAGAGGACCACGGCCCGCACGGCGGACATCCTCAAGGACGCGACGGAGGCCGTCTATAAGGCCGGGCAGGGTCAGATATCCACCCTGATCCTCCCCTACGATCTCCAGCTTGAAGAGGTGCCTGAATACCGTACCGACGCCGGTACTCCTGAGTGCGCATCCGTAGATGCCGGGATGATCGAAAGGGCGGCTGCGGGGCTCAAGAAGGCGGAGCGGCCCGTGCTTGTGCTTGGGAGCAGAACCTTACGGCGCGAGGGGCTCCTGACAGCGGCCAGGATCAGGGCTGCCGCCGGGTGCGACCTGCTGGCCGAGGCCTTCCCGGCCCGTATGGAGCGGGGAGCAGGGTTGCCCGATGTGCCCAGGATTCACTATCTATCGGAGATGGCTATTGACCAGCTCTCCCGGTACGACCTGCTGGTCTTTGCGGGCGCGCAGAGGCCGGTTTCCTTTTTCGGCTATCCGAACGTTCCTGCCGAGCTGGTGGGCAAAGACAGTCAGACCATCATGCTCACGGAAGAGGGCCGGGACGCGGGTGAGGCTCTGGAAGCCCTGGCAGAAGAGCTCAAGGCGCCGCCTGCTGCCCCTGAAGACTGCCTGGCCCGGCCGGCGCGCATGGATCTGCCCACAGGTCCGCTCAGCGGCGAGAAGATCTGCGCTATCCTGGCCGCGCTCCAGCCTGAAGGGTGCATTGTGGTGGAAGAGGCGATCACGAACAGCCTGATGTATCATCCCCTGACAGCCGGCTCACGGCCGTTCACCCTTCTCACGCTGACCGGAGGGTCGCTCGGACAGGGTCCGCCATGCGCGGCCGGCGCCGCCATTGCCTGTCCGGGCAGGCAGGTGATCAACTTCCAGGCGGACGGAGCCGCCCTGTATACCCTGCAGGCCCTGTGGACCCAGGCGCGTGAGCGGTTGAACGTGATCACACTCATCTGCTCCAACCGCAGCTACGACATTCTCAAGCTCGAGCTCGGGAGGCTGGGGGTGTTCCAGCCCGGCCCCGCGGCTTCAAGGCTCACGGACCTGTCCGGGGTGGACTGGGTGAGGGCGGGTGAGAGCATGGGGGTGCCCTCGGTGTCGGTGAGAACCGCAGAGGACCTGGCAAGGGAATTCTCCCGTGCCCTGGACGAACAAGGCCCCCGGCTGATCGAGATGGTCCTGTGAGGCGAGACGCCTGCCCTCCTTGGACACCGGGACCTCATATGTTTATTGCTGGAGTGCTGTGGCCCTTCTTCAGGTTCCACGGCATATAAAGGCGGTCTTTTCTCTCCCGATGGCTCCGGGACCTGTTTCTCCCGGCGACCGCTGCTATCATGAGCGCCCTTTTTCCTTTGACGCCTTCTTTTCTTTTTCCCGCTTTTTCTCCTCTTTCTCCGGTTTTTCCCTCAGGTGGTCCAGGGGGATGCGCATCCCCTGCTGGAAGAGGTAGTTGATGAGCGGCAAAGAGAGGTTCTCGGGGCCGTAGAGGATGAACTGGACACTCGGCAGGAGGAAGTAAGTCACAGGTCTCCGCATAAGCAGGAGGTGCGAGAGCTCACGGGCAATGGGATGCACGCCTCCGATCTCGAGCTCCACGTCCTTCGGGTTCAAGGATATCCCGAGACTTCGGGCATTCATCTTGAACTCCGTGAACTGGGGCTGTCTGAACTGGTAGAGCCGGATGAGGAATTTCATCACCTTGTTCATGGGGGTGGAAATCTTCCGGCCCCTGAGGCGGCAGATCAGCCTCTCGCCCTCCTTGAGCTCGCAGCTCAGCCAGTCGCCGGAATCCGTGAAATCGATCGAAGCCAGGAACTTCGGGAAGCCCGAAAAATCGATCCCCCACCTCAGGGCCGCCTCGGTGGTCACGGGGAGGTGAAAGATATAGGGATAGAAGTTGAACTGGATGAGCTGGCGCATGAGGTTATAACCCGGCAGAGGCATAATGTGGGGATTGTTGAGCACAACCGTGAAGGCGAATTCGTTGTAGGGGCCTATATCGGTGTCATGGTACTCGAAACATGCCAGGCCCACGGCCCCCACACCCGGGAAGATCTGCGCGGGTGTGAACCGGGGATCGGGAAGCAGCTTTTTCACGGCAAGGAGATTGGCCGGGAATACGGCCAGAAAAGCCCTGGCGTCGCGATAGAAAATGGGGAGCTTGACCTTCTGCCCGGCAGCCCACACATCGACCTGTTCTACACCGGCAAAGAAATCGTCCTTTTGTGCATCCGCCATCGAACCCTCCTCTTTGATAATGCATGATTGTATGATAGTATTATAAATGTAACATTTCATGTTTACAAGGACGCATGGAACACCTCACGCCCCTGTCTTAAAAAAGAGACCGGGCCCGCTCTGCAGAGCGGTTTTTCCGGGGGGTGGGCGATGGCTGTTCCCGGCGCCTGTGTTTGTGGATATGAAACGGGGAGGTTTCCATGGATCTTTCTCTGTATGCCCGGGAAGGGGAGCGGGAGTTTGTGGAGCTCACCCGGTCGTTTGTGCGCAAGAGCGTTCAGCCCTTGTTCGGGGACAACGCCCCTGACGGCGACCTCGGCATGGTGCCCTCAATCCTGGATACAGCCTTCGAGGTTGGGCTCGCGGCATCCCCTCATTCAGGGATGCCGGGCTTTGAATACGGCATCTGGGGCACCTCTGCTGACAATCCCGAAGGGGTGAGGCTCTCGGCTATACTCCTGTCGGTCGTGGCCGAGGCGTGCCCGGGAATCGCCATGAATCTCCATGTGCAGGGGCTTGCCTCGCGCATCATCACCTCTTCAAAAGGCAGCTTTCCTGAGCCTCCGGTCCGGGTGGCGACCGCGCTGCAGGAAGGGCATACGCTCCCGGGTTTCCGGGCCGTCCTCGGGCAGGGCCGTGGATCTGATGATGGCATCGGCACCCGTGCCCTTCCTACAGAGAAGGGATGGGCGATCACCGGGACCAAGTCATTTGTCTACAGTATGGAAAAGGCGGACGCCTTCCTGGTTTTCTGCAGGATCGAAGGCCGCAGCGGGAAAGAGGATACGGGATGCCTTCTGGTACCTGCAGATGCAACAGGGTTGAAGCTTCAGGACATCGGCGGGAGGACCGGCATTCGGGCCTGCAGGCTCAGTCATCTTATCTTGAAGGATGTGGAGGTTTCTTCAGAGTGCCGCTTCTTGCCGGCTGACGACTTTCCCCTGATGGGACAGGCACTCTGTCTCCACTGGCTCGGCATCTCGGCCATGGCTGCAGGGAACGCATCGGGTGCCCTGAAGGCTGCGCGCGAGTATGCGGCTACCCGCTACCAGGGAGGCGCCATGATAGAGGAGCATCCGGCGGTCAGGAAGCTCCTGGCACTCTCTGAGGCCAGGGTCGAGGCCGCCTTCGCGCTTCTCGTTCAGACATGTAGTTTTGCCGGTGGGAACACCGATTTTCTGCGCCGGTGCGCCATTGCCAAGCTCATGACGACAGACTGGGCTTTCTCCGCGGTCACCGATGCCCTGCAGGTATTCGGAGGCTATGGCTATATGGAAGACTACTGTATGGAAAAGAGGCTGCGCGATGCAATCGTGCTCAAGTCAGCGGCAGGCTCGCGGAACTATCTTGAGGCCTTTATCTCCGATGCGGCAAGGGGGGAGATCTGATGAGGCGGGAAAATCTCGATTTTCAGGCAAGAGTGGATGCCCTTCGCCCGGTGAATGCATCGAAACATCTCGATTTCTTCGGGAAGCTGCTCATGGACAACCGGGAGATGACCATCTGGGAGCACGACACCCGGCTGCTGCCTGCAGGCGCCCGGATCTGGAGAAGGCGGGCCAAGGACTTTGCCCGCAGATACATCAGACCGGACGCCGCACGAGCCGATTCCCGGCCCCGCGAGTACGACCCGAGGCCCATTATCTCGCAGGCGGCCCGCAAGGGATTTCAGACCCTCCTGCTCGCCCTGCCTTTGGGGACCGCCTTCCCGGGCAGCTATTTCCTCAAGTCAGCCTCCTTTCAGGTGGCTGTGGTAGCGGAGGAATTTGCGGTTGAATCCGGGGGTATCGCCCTGCTGCTCATGGCCCACCACCTGGGATGTGCGCCCCTGATCCTGAGCGGGCATACGCCTACGATCCTGCGACACCTGCTCCCGCTGTATGCGAGGACGCTGAAAGGGAAGCCCGAGATCATGGCCTTTGCCATCACCGAGCCGGGGGCAGGCTCTGACGTGGAAGAGACTGAAGGAGGCGCCAAGGCCCGGCTGGTGACGACCGCCCGGCAGGTTGACGGGGGTTTCGTGATCAACGGCCGGAAGTGCTTCATATCGAACGGCGCCCTTGCAGACAAGGTGACTCTGTTTGCGAAACTTGAGGGCGAGGGCCTGGAATCATGGACCTGCTTCCTCATCGAAAAGGGGATGGAGGGCTACTCAATCGGCAGGCAGGAGCATAAGCTGGGGCAGCGGGCTTCCGATGCGTCAGAGTTGATCCTCGATGACGTGCGGGTGCCGAATAGAAACGTTGTGGGCCGCTTGAGGAGCGGATGGGCCAACAACCGCAACGTCCTCAACTATTCCCGGCCCGTGGTGGGGGCCATGGCGCTCGGCCACGCCCGGGGCGCCTTCGAGAGCGCACTTAAGTTCTGCCGGAATACCATGCTCGGCGGCAAGCGGCTCATCGATTACCAGGATATCCAGATCGAGCTCGCCGACATGATCGTCAAGCTCTGGTCGGCACGGGCCTTGATCTGGCACAGTTGCAGCCAGTTCCGGTGCTACCAGTCGGCATCGGCGGCGGCAAAGGTGGCGGCCTCGGACATCTCATTCGAGGTGTGCACCAAGGCCCTGGAGATCATGGGCGATCATGGTTATCTGGAAAGCAGCGGAGCAGAGAGGCTCTGGAGGGATTCCCGGCTCACCCAGATCTATGAAGGGACCAATCAGATCAATCGACTCGCCGTGATCGAGCACCAGTGGGTCGAGATCACTGCTGGGTCTGACGACCGGGATTGATGTGCGGGAGTGCCACTCCTTCAATCACTTCGGGTTGATTCCTGTTAATTGCCCCGCTATTTGCGGCAGGGGTTCGAGATCGGTACAGTGGTTGCGGATGGTCAGCCCGATAAACCGGGAGGGATGAACAAGGGGTGGTATTTTAAGCCTGTATGCGCCGGAAAACCGGTCTTTTAAGAGGGCGAGGATGCGGTCCGGGACCGGGCCGGGCGGCCGTCAGTCTTTGGCGGGGGAGGTTTGAGCGGCCTTTCTGGCGGTGAAGCGGAAGATGATGGCGGCCAGGGCGGTGGAGCCGATGATGAT